>NZ_JBXAKW010000007.1:82641-123072 GCF_058798815.1 Janthinobacterium sp. GW822-FHT07A03
CTGACCGTCACGGTTTTGGCAGTGCCCGCATTCTTGTCGGCAAACGCCGCCACTTGGCCGCCGATGGCCAGGGTTTCATCACCCACCAGGCCACTCAGGCTGCCGCCGCTCAGTTGCGCCACCGCATTGCCGTCGTAGACCTTGTTGCCCGCCACCTGGCCCGTCACCGTCAGGGCTTTCGGCGTGATGCTGGCCGTCAAGCCGGTCGGATTGGCCACCGTGTAGTTGCTGGCCGAACCAGTGCCGTCCAGCAAGGTTGTGCCGCTGACCGTCACGGTTTTGGCAGTGCCCGCATTCTTGTCGGCAAACGCCGCCACTTGGCCGCCGATGGCCAGGGTTTCGTCGCCCACCAAACCGGCCAGGCTGCCGCCGATCAGTTGCGCTACGGCATTGCCATCGTAGACCTTGTTGCCCGCCACCTGGCCCGTCACCGTCAGGGCTTTCGGCGTGATGCTGGCCGTCAAGCCCGTCGGATTGCTGACCGTGTAATTGCTGGCCGAACCGGAACCGTCCAGCAAGGTCGTGCCGCTGACCGTCACGGTTTTGGCATTGCCTGCATTCTTGTCGGCAAACGCCGCCACTTGGCCGCCGATGGCCAGGGTTTCGTCGCCCACCAAGCCGCTCAGGCTGCCGCCCGTCAGTTGCGCCACCGCATTGCCGTCGTAGACCTTGTTGCCCGCTACCTGACCCGTCACCGTCAGGGCTTTCGGCGTGATGCTGGCCGTCAAGCCCGTCGGATTGGCCACCGTGTAGTTGCTGGCCGAGCCGGAACCGTCGAGCAAGGTCGTGCCGCTGACCGTCACGGTTTTGGCATTAGCCACATTCTTGTCGCTGAAGGCCGCCGTCTGGCCGCCGATGGCCAGGGTTTCGTTGCCCACCAGGCCGCTCAGACTGCCGCCCGTCAGTTGCGCCACCGCATTGCCGTCGTAGACCTTGTTGCCCGCCACCTGGCCCGTCACCGTCAGGGCTTTGGGCGTGATGCTGGCCGTGCCGCTGGAGTTCGTGCTGCCCAGGATGTAGTTGCCCGCATCCGCGCCAGCCAGGGTGAGGCCGCTGACCGACACGACCTTGCCCGTGCCCGCGTTCTTGTCGCTGAACAAACCAGAGCCTGCGACACTCAAGCTGTCGTCACCGATGATGCCGTTGAAGGTCGCCGTCCCCGTCAGGGTAGCCGTCCTCGATCCATCGTAGATCTTGTTATCCACGCCCACGTTCGACACGCTGCCGATGCTGGCCCTGGCGATGTCGGCCACGCCGCTGGATACCGTGCTGGCCAGCGTATAGTTGCCCGCATCCGCGCCGCCCAGGGTGATGCCGCCGACATCGACGGTCTTGCCCGTGCCCGCATTCTTGTCGCTGAATGTGCCATTACCCGCTACCGTCAAGCTGTCATCGCCGAAGATGCCGGTGAAGGTGGCCGTGCCATTCAGGGTGGCCGTTTTCTGGCCATCATAGGTCTTGTTGTTGACGCCCACGTTCGACACGCCGCTGATGCTGGCCTTGGCGATATCGGCCACGCCGCTGGATATCGTGCTGGCCAGCGTATAGTTGCCCGCGTCCGCGCCACCCAGGGTCAGGCCGCTGACATTGACGGTCTTGCCCGTGCCCGCGTTCTTGTCGCTGAACAAACCAGAGCCTGCGACACTCAAGCTGTCGTCGCCGAAGATGCCGGTGAAGGTCGCCGCGCCATTCAGGGTGGCCGTTCTCTGGCCATCATAGGTCTTGTTGTTGACGCCCACGTTCGACACGCTGCTGATGCTGGCCTTGGCGATATCGGCCACGCCGCTGGACGTCGTGCCGAGCAGATTGTAGTTGCCCGCATCCGCGCCGCCCAGGGTGATGCCGCTGACAGCCACTGTCTTGCCCGTGCCCGCATTCTTGTCGCTGAACACGCCATTGCCGGCGACATTCAGGCTGTCGGCGCCGATGATGCCATTGAAGGTGGCCGTGCCAGTCAGCGTGGCCGTGTCCGAGCCATCGTAGGTCTTGTTGTTGACGCCCACGTTCGACACGCCGCTGATGCTGGCCTTGCTGATGTCGGCAGTCACGTTACCCGGACTGGTGAAGGTGTAGTTGCTGGCCAGGCCAGTGCCATTCTGCAAGGTCGTGCCGCTGATCGTGACCACCTTGCCCGTACCGGCGTTCTTGTCGCTGAAGGTGCCGACGCCGCCGATGAAGCTCAGCGTTTCACCCGCGACCATGCCGCTCAAGTTGCCACCAGACAAGACTGCTGCCGTCGTGCCATCGTAGACTTTATTGCCGGCAGTCACACCGGAGAGCGTGACGGCCTTGGGCGTGATATTGGCCGTGGCAGTGGCCGAATTATTGGTAAAGTTGTAATTTCCCAGGTCGCTGCCGGACAAGGAGATATTGGTAATATTGACGGCCTTGTTGCTCCCCACGTTTTTATCCGTGAACGCGCCGCTCGCGCTGAACAACTGCACATCGTCGCCGGCAATCTTGCCATTGATCACGGCCAAGGCAGGGCTGAGGCTGGCGTTGAGGTTGCCGTTATAAATCTTGTCCAGGGCGCTCAAACCGCTAATGCTGGAAATCGTTGCCTTCGCGATATCGCCAGTCATGCCGCCAGGGGCACTCACCGTGTAGTTGCCGGCCAGGCCGCTGCCATCGCTCAAGGTCACGCCGCCGATCATAATGGCCTTGCCCGTGCCCGCGTTCTTGTCGCTGTAGCTGGCGCCCTGCACGCTGAAGGCCAGGGTTTCCGAATTGACCAGGCCATTCAAGGCGCCGCCGCTCAGGTTCGCATTGGCGGTGCCGTCGTAGACTTTATTGTTGCCGCTCAAGCCCGTCAGCGTCAGTGCCTTGGCAGTGATATTGGCGCTGCCGCTGGCCGTGCTGCTGCTCAGGTTGTAGTTGCCCGCGTCCGTGCCGCCCAGCGCGATGCCGCTGATATTGACGGTCTTGCCAATGCCCGCATTCTTGTCGGCAAAGCTGCCGCTGGCGCCCGACACGCTCAGGCTGTCGCCGCCCACCATGCCGGCAAAGGTGGCACCTGCCGTGTTCAGGCTGGCGGCCACGCTGCCGTCATACACTTTATTTCCAGCAACAATACCGTTCACGCCGCTGATGGTGGCCTTGCTGATATTGCCGGTGCCGCTGCCGGTGCTGCTGCTCAGGTTGTAGTTGCCCGCGTCCGTGCCGCCCAGAACGATGCCGCTGATGTTGACGGTCTTGCCATTGCCCGCGTTCTTGTCGGCAAAGCTGCCGCTGGCGCCCGATACGCTCAGGCTGTCGCCGCCTACCATGCCCGTAAACGATGCCCCTGCCGTGTTCAGGCTGGCGGCCGTCGTCCCGTCGTACACCTTGTTGCTAGCCACGATGCCGGCCACGCCGGTGATGGTCGCCTTGCTGATATCGGCGCTGCTGCTGGCCGTGGTACCGGTCAGGTTGTAATTGCCCGCGTCCGTGCCGCCCAGAACGATACCGCTGATGCTGACGGTCTTGCCCGTCGCGGCATTCTTGTCGGCAAAGCTGCCGCTGGCGGCCGACACGCTCAGGCTGTCGCCGCCCACCATGCCGGCAAACGTGGCGCCTGCCGTGTTCAGGCTGGCAGTGGCGGTGCCGTCATACACTTTATTTCCAGCAACAATACCGCTCACGCCGCTGATGGTGGCCTTGCTGATATTGCCCGTCAAGCCATTCACCGGCACGAGCGCATAGTTGCCGCCGGCGCTGCCGCCCAGGGTGGCGTTGGTCGTCACGGCGATGCCGTTGCCCGCATTCTTGCTGGCATACGTGCCGCTCACGGCCGAGCTTACATTGGCCAGGTCGCCGGCCAGCACGCCGATCAGCGTGCCCGTGATGGAGGCCACGGTGGTGCCGTCGTAGACCTTGCCGGCCACCGCCGCACCGCTCAGGGTGACGGACTTGCGCGTGATCACCAGGCCGCCATCGATATAGCTGACCGCATAGCCGGACTGGCCGCCCGACGAGTACAGGCCGCTGGCCGACACGCCATACGTGCCCGCATTGACGGCGCCTGAGGCATTGCCCGCATACACGGGCGTGCCCAGCAGGTTGGCGCCATCCACCGTGTTCGAGTAGGTGACGCTATTGCTGCCGCCAGCGTAGGCCACGCCGTCATACACCTTGCTGTCGTAGGAAACGCGCACGGCGATCTGCTTCATGAACGAACGCAGGAAAGGCGCGCTCTGGCCATCGTAGACCACCCACATCTGCGCCAGTTCCCAGCCCGCGCCCGTGTAATTCGACAGGTTTTTCAGCTGCGCCGTCGTCATGCCCGTGCCACCGGCACTAGCCGCCTGGCCGCTGGCCGCCGTGTCCCAATAGCTGCCCGTGACGCTGCCCGTATTGGCGCCCGCCAGGCCGCCCACATTGCTGGAGCCGCTCACGCTGCCGTTCGCGTAACTGTTGGCGACGCTGCCGCCATTGCTGCCCACCAGGCCGCCGATGGTACTGGTGCCGCTCACGGCGCCGCTCGCATAGCTGTCCACCACCGTGCCCGTATTGCTGCCCACCAGGCCGCCGCCGGCGGAGGTGCTCGTCACGCCGCTGGTGGCAAAGCTGCCGCTGATGGTGCCGGCATTGCTGCCGGCCAGAGCGCCCACATTCGTGCCGCCCGCCACGCTGCCGCCGGACAGGCCCACATTCGCCACCACGCCCCCGCTGCCGATGGCGCCGAACAGGCCCACGTTGTTCACGCCCGCCTTGGCGATGTTCAGGCTGGAAATGATATGGCCGGTGCCGTCGAGGCTGCCCGTGAAGGCCGAAGCTGCCGTGCCGACGGGGATGAAGCCCGTGCTGCCCCACACATCGTTGCCGTTCGCCGCCGTGCCGGCCGCGCTGAAGCTGCTGCCCAGCGTGTAGCTGGCGGCCTTGTTCATCGCCATCAATTGCAGCTGGTGCGTGGAATTGATGGTGTTCGACCACTCCGACGCCAGCATGGGGCGCGTGCCGGCGCTGGCGCCATTGAGCGAGCCATCGCCGCTGGCGATGACCCAGTTGTTGCCCGTCGCACCGGCGGTGCTCGTGAAATTAAACCCCGTAAAATTACTACCTTGCAACATCTGCGCCGCACTCAAGCCCTGGGCCACGGTGCTTGCGCCATTGCTGACTACGCCAACGGCCGTTGCCGCCGGATTCAGCGTGTTGTTGAAATAGGCATTGACGATGGAACCACCATTGTGATCGCCGACAATGGCACCGTTATTGACGCCGGTCGTCGTGAGCTTGCCCGAATAATATACATTGGTGAGGGCAACACCGATGTTGTAGCCCACCACGCCGCCCACGGTGGAGTTGCCCGTCACATTGCCGGTGGCATAGCTGTTGCTTATCGGGCCAGAGGACACCCCGACCAGGCCACCGATGTTATTGCCGCTGCCCGTCACGTTGCCGGTGGCATAGCTGTTCGTTACCGCGCCGCTTTCTACCCGGCCCAGCAAGCCACCAAGGCCCGAGGTCCCCGTCACGTTGCCCGTCGCATAGCTGTTCGTCACCGTGCCACCGGCCGTGTTGATGGCCGCCAGGCCGCCGCCATAGCTGCCGCCCGCGCTGCCGACGCTGACGGCGCCCGTGGCGTAGCTGTCGCTGATCGTGCCGCGGTTGTACACGGCCAGGCCGCCGGCAAAATAACTGCTCGAGCTGGTAGCGGCCGAACTCGAACTGCTCTTGATCAAACCACCGCCGGCATTCACGCCGACCAGGCCTGCGGCGGCGCCGTATCCATAGCCAACCGAGATATTCGTCGCGGCGACCGTCCCTGCGGCACGGCTGTTGCTGACCGTGCCCGCATTGGTGCCCACCAGTCCGCCCATATTGATGTAACCGGCGCCGTGCACGGCGCCGCTGCTGCTCACGTTGCTGATCGTGCCCGCATTGTAGCCAGCCAGTGCGCCAATATCCGTGTAGCTGGCGCCGAACACGGCTTGCGAACCCGTGATGTTGACATTGCTCAAGCTCAAGTTGCGCACGCTGCCGGCGAGGCCAATATTGCCGAACATCGCAGCCGGCGTCTCGGCACGGTTGACGGTCAAGCCATACAGTTCATGGCCCAGGCCGTCAAACTTGCCGGTAAACGGCGTCCCGGCGCTGCCGATCGGCACAAACCCCTGGCCGCCGTCCCAGCTGCCCGTGATACTGGCGTCGATATTGCTGCCCAAGACATAGTTGCCGGACAAATTAGCCTTCATGCCCTGCACGTCGCTGCCGGTAGTGCTGTTGAAGGCGCCCAGGCTGTTGATGACCTGATACACGACGACGCTGCCATTGCTGCCCAGCTTGGTGCTGAAATTATTACCCGATGGCAAGTCCACTTCGGCCTTGACGTTGTACGTGGACAAGTTGCCGGCGGCGAGCCCACTCTGGCCATATTCGAGCGCCAGGCTGGCCGTGCCCCCGCCGCGCATGGCCTTGTTGATGTTGATGTTGTTCTGTGCCGTCAGGGTCAGCTTGTTGGCCGTCCAGTTGATGTTATCGTTGACGTTGATGTTGCCTTGCGTGCCACTGCCGCCGGACACGCTCTGGATCTGCACATTGCCCGACTTCAAGGAGTTGCTCAGGAAGGCGCCCGTCATGTCGCCGCCGGAGACGGCGATATTGAAGTCGGTCGGGTCGATCAGCCAGGTGCCCGACAGGCCCTTGGCCGACGCCGTCGTCACCTTCAGCGCATCGTCGATCTTGACGTGCGCGGCCGAGGTGTCGATAAAGCCGCCCTTGCCGCTGGCGGGCGCGCTGGCGTCCAGGGTGCCGGCCGCGTTCACCGTGCCGCTTTGCATGTCGCCCAGCAACTTGATCGTGCCGCCGCGCGTGTCGATCGTGTGCGCCTCGATGACGCCCGTGTTGTTGACCACGGTTTTCAGCAGGTCGCCCGCCGCCTGCGCCGTCAGGACCACGCTGCCGCCGTCAGCCTTGATCATCCCGCCATTGTTGACCAGCGCGCCCACGGCGCCCTGGTCAACCGCCACGTTCAGCAAGCCGTCACCGGCCACGTCCAGCGTGATGGCGCGGCCCGCCGCCAGCGCTACCGAACCCAGGCGCGCCTGGATCGTGCCTTCGTTCGAGACGTTGGCGCCCAGCAAGGCCACATAGCCGCCCGGCGCGCTGATGCTGCCCTGGTTCAAGACTTTACCGCTGCCATTGCCGGAAAACTGATACTTGCCCGACATGAAATCGCTATTCGAGATGTCCAGGGTGGACGCCACCAGGCCCGCCGTGTTCACGGACGCGCCCTGGCCGAACAGCACGCCATTCGGGTTGACGATGAACACCTTGCCATTGGCCGACAGATTGCCCAGGATGGTCGTGCCGTCGCTGCCCAGCACGCGGTTCAGGGCCACCGCATTGCTGTTGGGCTGCTGGAACTGCACCGACTCGCCCTTGCCGATATTGAAACTGGCCCAGTTGATGACGGCGTTCTGGCTGCCCTGCTGGATCACCGTGGCACCGGGCGCGCCGTTGATCGCCGCCTGCCCCGCCACCACCGTGCCGCCCGCCGGCCCCGCCAGGGCCAGCGAGCCATAACCGAGCATCAGCGCCGCCGCCATGCTGGTCAAGGCAAAATGCGCCCCGCCCCCGCTGCTGCCTGGCATCGAGCGCTTGCCGGCGGATTTGACGTTTTCGGAAACGGCGGCGTAGGCGCCGGTGGCCTGGTTCCAGATGGAGCGGTAGATGCGGTTCATGGCAGTGTCCTGATTGTATTAACTTGTCTTAATTAGAAGTATTTAATGGCTTGCAGCCAGAAACGGCCTGCCGCATCGGGTGCGGAAGTCGCCTTGGCATTGCCCAGCTTGTGCGCGTAATACGCCTTCAGCACGAGCGCATTGGCGCCCGTCCACGTCACGCCCACGCCGGCGCCGCTCAGGGTGCGGCGGTTCTCGCCGGCGCTCCAGGCATCGCGGTTCAGCTTGACGCTGCCCGTGTCGGCAAAGGCCAGCACTTGCAGCTGGCCGGGAAACGCCGTGAACGCCGTGATGTTCTGGCGCAATTCCAGATTCAGCACGTAGCCCTGATCGCCATACGCCTCGCCGCCCGGATAGGCGCGCACGCCGCTCACGCCGCCGATGCCCATCTTTTCGGAGACATCGAGGTTTTTCGATGCCGCCTGGCCGCTGATCACGCCGAACAAGCTCGTTTCGCCGCCCAGGCTCTGCACGCGCGCCGCGTTGAAGGCAAGCTTGTTGAAGTGGCCGTTGCTCTTCACCGTCAGCTGGTCGATCAGCAAGGCGAGCGGCGTCTCGATATCGATCTTGCCCGTGGTGTAGGTCAGCGAATACGTGCTCGCGCCACCGCCGCCCCAGCCGTCCTTGCCGTCGCCATTCAGGTTCAGCATCCACACCTTGGCCGTCTTGTCGTTGACGGTGCCCGTCGATTCCGTCCTGTCCTGGAATTTCTTGTCGTCGTAGCTCACTTGCGCATACAGATTGTTGCTGCGCGAGCGGATCAGCGGATAACTGCCATACGCGCTGGCGATCTTCGCCGTTCCCTTGGCGTCGAGCACGGCAAATTCCTTGCCCAGCTTGTAATCCATATACGTGTAGGCGCCGCCCAGGCGCAGCAAGCCTGCCTGTCCCTGATAGGCCAGGCGGCCATAGTTCAAGCCGTCGGCCGAGGTGAAGGCGCGCACGGTGGCCACGTCGCCGATGCCGGCCAGTTCATTGATGTTCAGGGTGGCGCCGATGCGGTTGCGGCCAGTGTAGCGGTTGCCCTGGTTGTCCAGGTCGATGCTGCCGTTGAAACGCGAACCGGGCTGCACGTCGACGATCAGGTCGGACGCGCCCAGCGAGGCACCGGGCGCCAGGGTCGAGCTGACTTGCACGCCCGGCAAGTCCGACAGCAGCAGCAGGCGCCGTTCCAGCGGCGCCGTGGAAATCACCTGTCCGTCCAGGCCCGCCAATAGCGTGCCGGCCAGACCGTCGGACAGATTGCTCTGGTTGCGCAGCTGCACCTGGCCATATTGACCCGGCAGCACGTTGATGGCGACGATGCCATCGTGGATGTCTTGCGCCGGCAGATAGGCCTGCGCGAGGAAATAGCCGCGGTTCTGGTAATAGCTGGCAATTTTTGACGCCATGGCGCGCAATTCGCCCAGGGTCAGCTCGCTGCCCGGGACAAAACCCGTGGCGGCGACCAGTTCGCTCTCGGCAAAGACGGGCGGCGCCGTGATCTGCAGGCGCTGCACGCTGATGCGCGTGGTATCGCCCACCGTCGTGGCCGGCACATTGCCCTGCTGTACGCGGATGGCTGGCGGCGCTTTCGGCAGCTGGGGCGCGGCGGGAATCTGCTGCAGCTGGCTGCCTGCGCCCGGAGGATCGACGGCCCAGGCGGTCTGGATCAGCGCCAGCAAGGTCAATGGAAGTAATTTGGTGTTCAAGGTCATCCTTTCAGGCGGCGCGCCCGCGCCAGGCACGCCGCTTCCGGCGGCACTGACGGGGAATACAAGAGCTGGGAGCAATATTCTTTTGATAGCAATGTTAAATACAATGGCAACTAAAAAATAAAATTCTCAACAGCAACATTGATCCATTTTAGCGCGTGATGAGACGAGAAAATACCTGTCTGGGGGACTGATTCACTACATTGGTGCAGCCAAAACACGCGCGTCAGCAAAATCCGTAAAGTCGCCTGAAAATGCATCTTTCCACTAAGAAATTCGTTGTCTTCATGCAACAAAATTCCCTGAACCTTACTATCGACATGCTACTTTTCACTGCCCAAATAGTTGTTTCAATGATGAATGATTGATATTGTCGCAAGATAAAACAATGTTATTGTTTTACACATATTGATTCTCTTTCTGTGACACAATTTCTTGCGCCGCGCGAGCATGTCACATTCTTGCAAAAATGAATTTCAAATGAATCAATATCGATAGCAGAAATGACTGAAAAAACAGGCGGGACAGCCAGCTCGCATGCCGGGCACGGGGCCGGCATGCGAGCTGCTGCGGGTAGGAAGAGAAGGTGAAGTGCGCTACCGGTTCAGCACGTATTTCGCCAGGGTCGCGGCATCGGCTACGCTGAGCTGGCTGAATGGCGGCATGGGCACGGGGCCCCATTTGCCGGCACCGCCATTGCGGATGTTGGCCGCCACGGCGGCGACACTATCCTTGCCCTTGTATCGGGCCGCCACTTCCGCAAAGCCGGGGCCGACCACCTTCTGGTCGAGGGCGTGGCATGCCATGCAGCCATTTGCCGCCAGCAAGGTTTTGACATCCTTGCCGCCGGCGGCCGGGACAGCGGCTGCGGCGGGCTTTACTGCGGCGGCAGGCGCCGCGGCGCTCCGCTCCGCGCCATAGGTTTTCACCAGGTAGTCGACCATGGCCGGCACGTCCGCGTCGTCAAACTGGGCGCCGAACGGCTTTTTCATCTTCTTGACGGTCGCTTCCCAGTACGCGCGCGGCGAAGCGGGCGGCTGGGTCGACGCATACTGGGCCGCGTGGCAGGTCATGCAGTTGCGCTGCACCAGCTGGTAGCCGGGCAATTCGCTGGGTTTGTAGGTGGCCGTTTCCGGCGGCAAATGGATTTCCAGCGCGCCCGCGCTGCCGGCAAGCGCCAGGGCCACGGCGGTGGCGAGTGTTTTGATCAGCATCTGGTTCTCCTCACACTGCGTCGATGCGCGTGGTTTCCACCACGTTGCGCATATAACCCATGGGATTCCACAGGGCTTTCATCGGCTGGCTCTGGCCGATGCGGTTGACGGCGCGCACCATCAGCACGTGCTTGCCCTTGCGCGGCGCCTTCATGACCATGGTCCACTCGCGGAACGAGAAACGCCCCAGGTCCTTGCCCAGCGTTGCTTCCTGCCACGTCTGGCCGCCGTCTGCCGATACCGTCACCTCGCTGATGCCCTGCCCGCCATCGAAGGCGATGCCGCGCAAGGCCAGGTCGCGCCCCGCCTTCACTTGCGCGCCATCTTGCACGCTGGTAATGAAAGAGCGCACGTTCAGGCGGCTGATCGGCGTCGTCTTGCCCACCGGCGTACCCGGCTCGATGAAGCCGGAACCGTTGTCGGGGATGCGGTAACCCGTGCTCATCCAGAAACCGTCGAAGGGCTTGTCCAGCACGGTGATATCGCTCAGGTGCTTGACCCAGTAAGTGCCGTAATAGCCGGGCACGATCAGGCGCAGCGGGTAACCGTTCAGGAAAGGAATGTCCTCGCCATTCATGGCCCAGGCCAGCAGGACGTCGCCGGCCATGATGTGCTCGACGGACAAGGCTTTCTGGAAGTCGGGACCGTCGCCCACGGGCGGCGTTTCCAGGCCATTGAAGGCCACTTGCACGGCACTGGCAGCGATGCCGGCCTTTTCCAGCACGGTTTTCAGGGGGATGCCCGTCCAGCGGGCGTTGCCCATGGCGCCATTGCCCAGCTGCCCGCCGTTGGCGCGCGGGGCGAAGAAGCCGCGGCTGTTGCCCGAACATTGGGTCACGGCCACGACGTCGACGGGGTCGGCCAGCTGTTTGAGTTCGGCCAGCGACAGTTCCAGCGGCGTCTTGACGAGGCCGGCGATGCGCAAACGGTAGCTGCCGCCATCAATGCTGGTAGGCAAGCCGCTCCAGTGGTAGCGCACGAAGAATGCGTCGTTGGGGGTAATCGCGCCTTCATTGAACACGCTGAACGGCGTTTCCAGCTGGGGCGGTCTGCTGGTCAGCAGGATCAGCGGGCGCTTTTGCGGGAAGGCCACCAGTTCGCGCTCGCCATTTTCAAAGGGCAAGGTGACGGAGGCAGCCAAGGCTGACCCAGGGCCCGCCACGGCGGCGGCGCCCAGGGCGGCCGTCGTGCGCAGGAAGCGGCGCCGGCCTGCAGGCAACAAGGTCGTATCAGACATGTTTGAGCTCCACTTTGGTGTCGGCCGCTTCGCCGCCATTGCGGTCATCGTTGACCAGTTTCTTGATGTAGTACATGACGCTCATGATGACCACGCTCAACAGGCCGAACCAGAACGACACGCGCTGCTCCGTATCGGACGACACGCTCATGGCACCGAGAATCACCAGCATGGCGATGATGGTGAAATACGTCAGGTAGGGAAACAGCCACATGCGCACCTTGATGCGTTCCGGGCATTCGCGTTCCAGGCGGCGGCGCAGGCGCAATTGAGATATCGCAATCAGCAGGTAGACGAACAGGATCAGGATGCCGTAGGAGTTGACGATGAAGGGGAAGACCAGGTCGGCCGACACATACGAGACAGCAATGGCGAAATAGGCGAACAAGGTGCTGAACAGGATGGCGCGAATGGGCACGCCGTTCTTGCTCAGCTTGACCAGGCCCGTGGGCGCATCGCCGCGGCGCGTCAGTGCAAAGATCATGCGCGACGAGGCGTACAGGCTGGAGTTCAGCGCCGACAGCACGGCCGTCAGGATGATGGCGTTCATGATGTGCGCCGCGTACGGAATGTTCATGACGGTCAGGGCGCTGACGAAGGGCGTGGCGATGGCCGGCGAATCCCAGGGCACGATGCAGACGACGACGAACATGGAACCGACATAAAACATCAGCACGCGCATGACGACGGAATTGGTGGCACGGGCGATGGCCTTGGCCGGGTCCGACGTTTCGGCCGCGGCGATGGTGACGATCTCGGCGCCCGAATAAAAGGCCGTGGCGGCCACGGCGCCGCTCAGTACGGGGCCCCAGCCGTGCGGCATGAAGCCGCCATGGCTGGTCAAAAAGCCCAGGGTCGGGATGCTGTTAGGCAAGCTGCCCGTGATGAACAGGGCGCCGACAAACAGGAAGACGACGATGGCGACCACCTTGATCGAGGCGAACCAGAATTCGAATTCGCCAAACGCCTTGACGGAGAACAAATTGAGCACCGTCATCGACACGAGCAAGACCAGGCTGATGGCCCACGACGGCACGTCGGGCAGCCAGAAATTGACCAGCTTGGCGCCGGCGATGGCTTCCAGGGCGACGACGACGACCCAGAAATACCAGTACATCCAGCCGCTCATGAAGCCGAGGAATTTCGATACCTTCGGCTTGTCGTCGAAGGCCAGGCGCGCGTATTCGTAAAAGGAGCCGACCACGGGCAGGGACGAGGCCAGCTCGCCCAGCATGCGCATGATCAGGACGACCAGGCCGCCCGTGAGCAGGAAGGATAGGATGGCGGCCGGGCCGGCAGCCTTGGCGATGACGCCGCTGCCAACGAAAAGGCCGGCGCCGATCACGCCGCCGATGGCGATCATGCTCATGTGGCGTTGCTTCAGCGAGTGCTGCAAGCCCGTGTTGTTGTGGTTGTCGCTAATCATGTTTGTCTCCTGTTAAAACACCTGACAACGCCTACTGCGCGTCGCGATTTGCGGCCTCCGATGCTCACTGTGCATCCGCACAGCTCCGCTTCTCAGCCACAACTCACTGCCGCTCGCTACGGCGATTGTCATGTGTTGTCAATATCTGAAGCTCGGTGCGCCCTGGCCTGCTGCGGCTGGTTCTTGCCGCGCGGCTTTGTTTTATTTGGGCAACACCGTCAAGCAGCATCGATACATCATCAAATCAGTCTGGTTGGCTGCATGCCATAAGTCAATCTGGAAATGCAGCGGCCCGGCGCGGCGCCCAAGGGGCAAGCGCGCTGGAGGATACGTACGGGGTATGGCTGAGTTATTGCTGCTTAAAAAATGGGAGCGGCGGCAACACTTGTGGCATTAGCGCCACTCCCGGGAACGTCTTACACCTTGCCCTTCCATGGCACGAGGGTACGTTCGAGGTAGCGCATCATCAAATCAAACAGGAAAGCGAAGAAGCCGATCACGATAATGCCCATGATCACCACATCGCTGGCGAGGAACTCGGAGGCGCTCAGCACCATGTAGCCGAGGCCGCGCGTGGCCGCCACCATTTCGCCCGCCACCAGGGTGGTCCAGCCCACGCCGATACCGATGCGCATGCCGGTGAGGATTTCCGGAATCGCCGCGCGCAGGATCACGTGCACGATGACCTGGAAGCGGGTGGCGCCCATCGAGTACGCGGCGTGGATTTGCTCCAGCGACACGGAGCTGACGCCGGCGCGGGCCGCGATGGCCATCGGCGCGAAGATGGCCAGGAAGATCAGGTAGACCTTCGAAAACTCGCCGATGCCGAACCAGATGATGACCAGTGGCAAGTAAGCAAGCGGCGGCAGCGGCCGGTAGAACTCGATCAAGGGATCGAAGATGCCGCGCGCCACGCGGTTGACGCCCATCATCACGCCGACGGGAATGGCGAACAGGCAAGCCAGGCCAAACGCGCCGAACACGCGCACCAGGCTGGCCACCGTGTGTTCCCACAGGGTTGCGCCGCCGAAACCGGTGGTGGCCGCCATGATGAATTTTTCATAGACAGCTTGCGGCGACGGCAGGAACAGCGGTTTCACGAGGCCGCTGGCCGTCACGCCAAACCACAGCAAGAGCACGGCGATGACGGTGACGGTGGCGATGCGGCTGGAATTGCCCTGCCCCGGCGCGCCGAACGCTTCGCCGGGCATGGCGCAGCGGGGAGCGAACAGGCGGCCAAAAAAGCCGGCGCGCTTGGCGGTGGTGGGAGGAAATCCCACGACGGATGGGCTATGCATGGGACACCTCCAGCTCTTTATTGACGGCGCGCTCGTCGCCATAAATGATGTTGAGCACGGTTTCGCGCATCTTGATGAAGTCCGGGCTCGATTTCACGGCGCGCGCATCGCGGCATTCGAGGAAACGCTTGTTGAAATCGAGTTCATACGTGTGCGTGATGCGGCCCGGACGGGGCGACATGACGATCAGCCGGTTCGCCAGGAACAGCGCCTCGTCGACGCTGTGGGTAATGAAGAAGAACATGGTGCTGGACTTGGCCCAGATATCGAGCAGCAATTCCTGGATGGTTTCGCGCGTCAGCGCGTCGAGCGCCGCCATCGGTTCATCCATCAGCAGCATGGCGGGATTGCTGGTCAGGGCGCGGGCGATGCCCACCCTTTGCTGCATGCCGCCCGACAACTGATAAATCATATTGTCGTGAAAGTCCTTCAAGCCGACGAGCGCCAGGTTCTTGGCCGCCTGTTCGCGCCGCACGGCTTTCGGCACGCCTTGCAGCTTCAGGCCGAATTCCACGTTTTCCATCACGTTCAGCCATGGCAGCAAGGCATGCTTCTGGAACACGACGCCACGGTCGGCGCCCGGCCCTTCCACTTTATTGTCCCCGAGCATAATTTCACCCTTGGACGGGGCGATAAAGCCCGCCATCAGGCTCAGCAAGGTTGTCTTGCCGCAACCGGAAGCACCGAGCGCGACGACGAAGTCGCCGCTATTGATGGTGAGATTGATATTATTTAAGGCATGTACGCGTTCACCGGCCGTCTTGCCCGGATAAATCACGCTGACATCCTTGACGTACAGATTTTCCATCGTGTCCCCACAGTTCTGTTCAACGCACTCTGTTCAGTCAGCGCGCCCGCAGGCGCGCCATCGCACAACGTTTACTTCAGCAGGCCGGCGGCCTGTGCATACTTGGGTGTCACATATTTGGCGTAGTCAGGGGCCAGCGTATCGATCTTGCCTTCGCCCTTCAAAAATTGCGCCGTGGCCAGCAAGGCTTGCGCCACGCCGCCCTTCGCGCCGCCACCGAGCCAGGCCGGCGACGCCTGTTCCTGCAGCGATGGGTAGGCGTACAGGGCCACGGAAGCGGCCACGTCCTTGGCAGCCGCGCCCGAATGCCTGACGTTGGCTTTGACTTGCGGGGAATCGATGGTCCACGCCTTCGGATTGGCGCGGTAGTCGGCGTCGGCAGCGGCCATCACCTTGACGAACTTGGCCATGAAGTCGGCGTTCGCTTCGCCCCAGGCGCGCTCGACGGCCATGCCGTCAAACGTGGCCTTGCCCTTCTTGCTCAATTCGCCGGAGGTGACCAGCACCTTGCCGTTTTGCTTGAGTTTGCTCAAGGCCGGGTCCCACACGAAGGCCGCGTCGATGTCGCCCCGTTCCCAGGCGGCGGCGATCTGGTTCGGCTGCATGTTGAGCAATTTCACTTCCGTGGGCTTGATGCCCCACGTTTCCAGCGCGAACATGGTGTGGAAGTGTGTGGTGGAAACAAACGGCACGGCGATCTTCTTGCCGCGCAAGTCCGTCGGCTTGCTGATGCCGGCGCCATTGCGGGCCACCATCGCTTCGGCTTCGTTGATGTCGTCGATGATCCAGAACAGCTGCAGGTCGACGCCGCGGCTGACGGCCGCCGTCAATGGGCTCGAACCGATGACGCCGATCTGCACGTCGCCGGACGCCATGCCGGTGGCCACCTTGGCGCCCGAATCGAACTTGCGCCAGTTGATCTTATAGCCGGTGGTCTTTTCCACTTCGCCGCTGGCGATCGCTACCAGGAAGGGACCGTTGATTTCCTGGTAGGCAATCGTCACTTCCTTGCCTTGCGCGAAAGCCGTGCCGCTTGAAGCGACCGCCACGCCCAGCACCAGGGTGCCGAGGACGGCGCGGCGCATCGTTGAAAAAACCGTTTTGCTCGTATTTGTGTTCATGTCTCACTCCAAGTTATTGTTATGTGTGAACGTTCGGGCAATCTCATCCTTGCGGATGGCGCCGCTGGTTGCTCTTTGTCAACCATACGGCGGCTTAGTACGGCTGCTGCGATTTAAAACACTTCATCCTTCAAGTGATACCAGCGGTACAGGAAGCGCTGGCCCAGGCGGCGGAACGGGGCGAACGCTTGCGACTCGACCAGTTCCATCATGTTGGGATACGGCAATTTCGAATTAAAGATCGGCAAGCCCGTGTCGCTGGCCTTGCCCGCGATGCGCTCGGCCATGCGCCGGCCCGCCTGCGCCGAATACATGACGCCGTTACCGCCGTAACCGAGCGAATAGAAGATCGATTGCTTGGGGTCCGGCTGCACGATGCGCGGCATCATGTCGTGGCTGACGTCGACCCAGCCCCACCACGAGTAATCGATGGGAATACCGGTCAGCGCGGGGAACTTGCGGTGCAGATCGTTGATCAAAAACTGTTTGTACTTGTCGTCCGGCGCGTCGGCGCCCGTGATGGCGCTGCGGCTGCCGATCTGCACGCGGTTGTCCGGCATCAAACGGTAATAGTGGCGCAGGATGCGCGTATCCGTGATCACCTGGTGGGTGCGGAAGTTGCACGCCTCGATTTCCGCCGCGGTCAACGGGCGCGTGACGAGCGAATTCGACAGAATCGGCAGCAAACGGTTCTTCACTTGCGGATGCAGGTGGGGCGAGGTATAGCCGCCCGTGGCCACGGCCACGGAGCGGGCACGCACCACGCCGCCCGGCGTTTGCAGATAATGCACGCCGTTGCGCGTTTCCCAGCCCATCACGGGGCTGGACGGGTGCACCTTGGCGCCCAGCGCGCGCGCCTTGCGCAGGTAGCCGAAGGCCAGCTTGCCCGCGTGGATGCCGATGCCTTCCGGCTCGTGCAGCGCGCCGGCCGCTTCCTTGTCGTCGACGAATTCGCGCTTGACGGTGTCGGCATCGAGGATGCGCGCGTCGTACTTGAAGATCTCGCGCATGACCTTGGCTTCTTTTTCCAGCGCGGGCATGGCTTTCGCCTTGTGGGCGATGTACAGGTGGCCGCCCGGCTGCGGGTCGCAATCGATGTCGGCCGTGATCTTCTTGAATGTCTGCATCGCGTCGCACACTTCCGCGTGCAATTTGAGGGCCGTGTCCATGCCGTAACGGGCGATCCACTGCGAGCGCTTCAGGCGGCCCGTCGTGCATTGCGCCTGGCCGCCGTTGCGCGTGCTGCAGCCCCAGCTGACCCGGTTCGCTTCCAGCACGGTAGCCTTGATGCCGTGTTCCTGGGCCAGGAAGATGGCGCAGGAGAGACCGGTAAAACCCGAGCCGATGATGGCCACGTCGACGTCGATGTCATGCGTGATGGGGCCGTCGTCGGCAGGCGGCTCGCCGGCCGTGCCGATCCAGTAGGTGGGCGCGTAGGCATTGCCGTGGCCGGGGCGCTGGGCCAGCAGCGGATCGAAGGCGGGATCGTAGGGCGTGCGGGCGGCGGTGCTGTTGCCCAGTACGTCAGATGGGGTGTCGACAGGTTTGTTCATGATCATTCCCGGTGAACGTACTGGCTTAAGCTTTGACGACGGGTGGGCGATCCTTGCGGAAGGCGTTCTTCACGGCGATCTTGCCGTCGCGGAAAGTGAAGATGTCGACCATGCGCGCTTCGATGCGCGTACCGTCCGCCTTGGTGCCGGCAAAGGTCGATTCCGTCACGCCGCGCTGGCCGCTGACGAAGTGCACGGGGTTCAGCCAGGCGGCATCGGGAAAGGTTTGCCAGGCCAGCTCGAAACCGGCGCGCACGGCGTCGCGGCCGACAAAACTCTTGCCCAGCAAGTCAGGGCCGGCCACGGCGTGGAATTCGCAGTCGTCGGCCATGGCGGCCATCAGGGCCTCGATATCGTGGCGGTTCCAGGCATCGCCGAACGCTTGCAGGAAGTCGATGGTGACGGCGTCGGTGTGCGGTACAGGGTGGTTCATGGTGGTCTCCGTAAATCGTTTTTGATACGATACGTTCCGTTTTTTGTCTTTTATTGAATTTAAGCCTTAAGCATGGCCTTGTCAAATCAAATAATCCAAAAAACGGGACGCCTTGTATTCTTTAATGAAATTATGATGTTTCCGTGACAATCCGTGAGAATTTGGTCACAGGCCAGATCCTCACAGGCCGGCTTACTTATACGTAATCTTTGTACTTGTCCAGATGACGGATCGGCTTGCTCAGCGCATCGCGGCGGAACGGATCGCCCAGCTCGCGCGTGCACATGATTTCAATGATGGTCGTCTTGCCTTCATTCATCTGCATGTCGATCGCCTTCTTCAGTGCCGGACCCACGTCTTCCAGCTTGTCGACCGTGATGCCTTCGGCGCCCATGGCCCGCGCAATTTCTGCGAAGCTCTGGTTGTCGAGCTCGCCGGCCACGAAGCGGCGGTTGTAGAAATCTACCTGGTTCTTCTTTTCCGCGCCCCACTGGCGGTTGTGGAACACCACGGCCGTCACGGGAATGTTGTGGCGCACGCAGGTCATCGTTTCCATCAGGCTCATGCCCCAGGCGCCGTCGCCCGCATACGATACGGCCGGACGGTGCGGCGCGGCAACCTTGGCGCCGATAATCGTCGGGAAGGCATAGCCGCAGTTGCCAAAGCTCATCGCCGCAAAGAAGCTGCGCGGCTTTTCGAAGCGCAAGTAACTATTTGCCACCGAATTGATGTTGCCGATGTCGGTCGACACCATCACGTCTTCCGGCATGGCTTTTTCCAGTTCGCGCAAGACCTGGCGCGGGTGCAGATAATTGCCTGGCTCTTTCTTCTGCTCTTCGATCATGTCCAGGCTGTACGCATCTTTTTCATGGGTCCAGTTCGTCAATTCCTCTTCCCACGCGGCCTTTTCCGCTTGCACGGTGGCGTAGCGCGCGTCGCGCGTGGCGTCGCAGTCCAGCGTCTTGCCATCCAGGCGGGCAAGAATCGCCTTGGCGGCCGCCTTGGCGTCGCCGCAGATGCCCACCGAAATCTTTTTCACCAAACCGAGCATCTTGTTGTCGGCATCGATCTGGATGATCTTGGCGTTCTTCGGCCAGTAATCCATGCCGTGCTGCGGCAGGGTGCCGAACGGTCCCAGGCGCGAGCCTAAAGCGACGACGACGTCGGCCTGGGCGATCAGTTTCATCGCCGCCTTGGAACCTTGATAGCCCAGCGGGCCGCACCACAGCGGGTGGCTGGCGGGAAACGAGTCGTTGTGCAGGTAGCTGTTCACGACGGGCGCACCGAGGCGCTCGGCCAGGGCCTTGCATTCTTCGATCGCTTCGCCCATGACGACGCCGCCGCCCGAGATGATCACGGGGAACTTGGCCTTGGCCAAGAGCTCCGCCGCATCGTTCAGGCTTTGCTCGCCGCCGGCGCCGCGGTCCAGGCGGTTCGGTTTCGGGATCTCGGCCTTGATTTCGCCATAGAAGTAATCGCGCGGGATGTTCAATTGCGTCGGTCCCATTTCCGACATGGCGCGGTCGAAGCAGCGGCCCGTGAACTCCGCCATGCGGGCGGGATTGGTGACGTGGCCTTGATATTTCGTAAATTCCTCGAACATCGGCAGCTGGTTCGCTTCCTGGAAGCCGCCCAGGCCCATGCTCATCGTGCCCGTCTCCGGCGTGATGATGACGACGGGCGTGTGCGCCCAGTAGGCGGCGGCAATCGCCGTGACGCAATTGCTGATGCCGGGGCCATTCTGGCCGATGACCACGCCGTGGCGGCCCGAGACGCGGGCATAGCCGTCAGCCATGTGGCCGGCGCCCTGCTCGTGCACGACGGGGATCAGGCGGATGCCGGCCGGGGCGAAGATGTCCATCGGGTCCATGAAGGCCGAGCCCATGATGCCGAACATGTCGGTCACGCCATTGGCGGCCAGGGTTTCCACGAACGCTTCGGACGGCGTCATCTTTTGCGGCCCGGTGGGGGTGGCCGCTGCGGCGGCGGCTTTTTGCTCGGTCATGTCATTCATGGGTGTCTCCTGGTCTGTGGTAATGAACTGCAGCGTATTTATCAAATTATTTATCAAAAAACGGTATATTTTGTTCCGAAATTTGATATACAATTCAATTTAAGCGTTCGGCAATCAAAAGTCAAACAGAATTTCGAGGAAACGGTACAATTTGAGTTCGAAAATGAAATAAGCTGATGTAACACTCAGATACCCAACCGAGGCCACCATGGACATGATTTCATCCCCAAAACTTGAGCCCGAAAAACTGGAAGGCGACACGCCCACGATGCGTTTGTTTGCCTTGCTGGAAGTGATTGCCGAGAAAGACCAGTTGCTGTCGCTGCAAGCGCTGGTGGAAGAAACGGGGCTGCCGAAGCCCACTTTGCACCGCATGCTGCAGCAGCTGGAAAGCGTGGGCGTGCTGCAGCGCGAAAGCGACGGCCGCCACTACAGCACGGGCGTGCGCCTGCGCCGCCTGGCGTCTAACCTCTTGATTAACAACACCTTCCATGGCGCCCGCCGCATGGTCTTGCGCCAGCTGGTCGAAGAAGTGGGCGAAAGCTGCAACCTGACGGCCTTCAGCGGCAGCGAAGTGGTGTACCTGGACCGGGTGGAAACGGCGGCCCCGCTGCGCTTCTACCTGCATCCCGGTTCGCGGGTGCCGGCCCACTGCTCGTCCAGCGGCAAGCTGTTCCTGGCGCAAATGACGCCCGTTCAACGGCGCCGCCTGCTGGGCCACATGGAATTGACGCGCTTTACGGACAAGACGGAAACGGACCCCGTCAAGCTGGAACGCGAACTGGAACTGGTGCGCCGCAACGGCTATGCGCTGGACGACGAGGAATTCCTGCCCGGCCTGTTGTGCGTGGCCGTGCTGGTGCCGAACCCGAACGGCCGCTCGAACCTGGCCGTGGCGATCCAGGCGCCCATCATCCGTTTGACGCACGACAAGGCTTTACATTTCTTGCCAGCATTGCAACGCGCCGCGCAAGCCCTGGCCGCCATCGAATCGGAAACCATGCCGACGACGGGCGGGGATGACGACGCATTGCAGACAGGTAATTCATAACCGCTGCGGCACCCATGCTGCGGCTTGACCAGGAGAACAAGGTGCCAGATTCACGCCAACATCCCCCCGCCGCCGCAGCGCAAACCTTGCAGTCCGTGCGCAGCCTGTTCCACATCGACAGCGACCTGCTCGTGCCCGTCTTCATGGAACGCGATCCGCACGTGCCCGACATCGATCCCGCCTACCGCTTCAACAAGGACGTGACCCTGGCGATTTTGGCCGGCTTCACGCACAACCGCCGCGTGATGGTGCAAGGCTTGCACGGCACGGGCAAGTCCACGCATATCGAGCAGGTGGCGGCGCGCCTGAACTGGCCCTGCGTGCGCGTCAACCTCGATGGCCACATCAGCCGCCTGGACCTGGTCGGCAAGGATGCCATCGTGCTGCGCGAACAGCAGCAGGTGACGGAATTCCAGGAAGGCATCGTGCCCTGGTCCTTGCAACGCCCCGTGGCCCTGATCTTCGACGAGTACGACGCGGGCCGCCCCGACGTGATGTTCGTCATCCAGCGCATCCTCGAGCGCGACGGCAAGTTTACTTTGCTCGACCAGAACCGGGTCATCACGCCCCATCCCCACTTCCGCCTGTTCGCCACCTCGAACACGGTGGGCCTGGGCAACCTGAACGGCATGTACCACGGCACCCAAGTGCTCAATCACGCGCAGATCGACCGCTGGAACATCGTTGCCACATTGAACTATTTGCCGCAGGACGAAGAAACGGACATCGTGCTGGCGCGTGTCCCCGCCATGAATGACGAAGCGGGCCGCCAGCTGGCAAGCAGCATGGTGGCCGTGGCCAGCCTCACGCGCCACGGCTATGCGGCGGGCGACCTGGCTTGCCTGATGTCGCCGCGCACGGTAATCACCTGGGCGGAGAATTGCCAGATCTTCCGCGACCCGGCGCTGGCTTTCCGCCTGTCCTTCCTCAACAAATGCGACGAGGCCGAGCGGCCCATGGTGGCCGAGTATTACCAGCGCTGTTTCAACGAGGAATTGCTGGCGAGCCAGGCATGAACGCCGAAGCCATCGTTCCTGCCGCCTACACGCGCGAACAGCAGGAAACGGATGAGCTGTGCGCGGGCGCCATCCGTGCACTCAGCGGACAGGCGGCGATCCGCTACCGCGGACGGCGCCTGCACGACGGCCACCGTCCCCTGCCCATCCACGCGGCCCATCTGCAGCCCGATGCGGCGCTGCAGGATTTGCCCTCGCTGCGCGGCACGGCCGACAGCGTGGCCCTGCGTTTGCTGCACACGGATGCGGCCCTGCACAAGTCGCTGTGCCCGCCCGAGCCCGTGGCGCGGCTCGTCTTCGAGCTGCTGGAACAGTTACGGGTGGAAACGCTTGCGCCAGATCAACATACCGGCGTCATCGCCAACCTGCGCCACCGTTTTACTGCCTGGTCGCATGCGTTCTACGATTCCGGCCTGGCCGAAGGCGCGTCGGGCTTGCTCTTGTACACCGTGTTCCAGATGTGCTGGTCGCGCCTGACGGCCAAGCCCGTGCTGGAAAAGACGGAAGATTTTATTGAAGCCACGCGCTGGTCCCTGTCGTCGCAACTGAGCGGCGACCTGGCGGGCTTGCGCCGCCACCGCGCCGACCAGCTTGCCTTTGCGCGCCATGCGCTGGCCATCGCCCATGCCGTCGACGCCATGCTGAAAGAGGCGCAAGCGGCGCGCGACGGCAGCGAGGACGACGGGGGCGACGCGAAGGCGCAGGCCGCCTTCAAGCTGCTGCTCGATTTCGACAGCGACAATGACCATCTGCCCGATGCCGCCCCGCTGGGCGACAGCCGCGCCTTCAGCGAGGGCACTGGCGGCTACAAGGCTTACTGCACGGCATATGACCGCGAAGACAAGGCCGGCGAGCTCGTGCGCCGCGCCCTGCTGCTCGAGTACCGCGAACGCATGGATGCACGCATCGCCAGCCTGGGCATCAACACGGCCCGCCTGGCGCGGCGCTTCACGCAATTGCTGGCCGTGCCCCAACGCGACGGCTGGTCGTTCGGCGAGGAAGAGGGTTATATCGACGGCCGGCGCCTGGCGCAGCTGATCAGCTCGCCGTCCGAGCGCAGGCTGTTCCGCAAGGAACAATTCCTGCCCCAGGCCGATTGCCTGGTCACCTTTCTCGTCGATTGCTCCGGCTCCATGAAGACGCATGCGGAATCCGTGGCCGTGCTGCTGGACATATTGCTGCGCGCGCTGGACCAGGCGGGCATCACGACGGAATTGCTGGGCTTTACGACGGGCGCCTGGAACGGAGGAAGAGTCAAGCGCGACTGGATGCGCGCCCGCTCGCCCGCCCATCCGGGCCGCTTGAACGAACTCGTGCACATGGTGTTCAAGGATGGCGAGACGAACTGGCGCCGCGCGCGGCCCGACATCGCCGCCCTGCTGAAGGCGGACCTGTACCGCGAAGGCGTCGATGGCGAAGCCGTGGATTGGGCCTGCACGCGCATGCTGGCGCGCCCGGAGCGGCGGCGCATCCTGCTCGTCGTGTCAGACGGTTGCCCGATGGATACAGCCACGAATCTGGCCAACGACGAGTTTTACCTGGCGCAACATCTGAAACAGGTGGTGGCGCGCCGCGAAGCGCAGGGCGCCGTGGAAATCTGCGGACTGGGCCTGGGCCTGGACCTGGGCGCTTACTACAGCCGCAGCCTGGCCACCACCCTGCCCGCCTCGCTGAACAATGAACTGTTCAGCGAGATCGCCCAGCTGGTTGCCGGGCGCAGCCGGCGCTGATCAGGCGCGGGGCTTGCGGCGCCGCATCATCACGCCGGCCAGCGCCAGCCCCGTCAGCAGCATCACATAGGTTTCCGGTTCCGGCACGGCGCTGACGTATTCATACGTCACTGCCACGCGGCCGGAAGCGGCCGTCTGGAACTGCGTCAGCAAATTACCCGCGCCGCTGCCCGTCGAGGAACCGATGGCATTCAAGCCCAGGTAAATCAAACCGCCGCCCGCCGAGGAAAACAGGGCAAAGTCGCTGGCGCTGGCGCTCGTGTAGCTATTCGACCCCGTGCTCGAGCGGGGCCCCGTGTCCGCGCCCGAAGTCCCCGCGAAATCGATGCTGCCATCAAAGGCGCTCAGGGCGAATGTCTGCGTGAACAGCGGATTGGCCACCAGCAGGGTGGAATTGTCGGGACGGTACAAGGTCAGCAGCGAGGCCAGGCTCAGGGTCACGTCGGAAGCGCCCGCATCCAGGCTTTCCGCCCTGCCGCTGCCCTGCACGCCCCCTTCCAGATGGAATTTGATCGACGTCAAGGTGCCCAGGCTGCTGTCGAACTTGCCCAGCCCCAGGGTATCTGACCAATTGGTGGCGCCCAGGGCGCGGTCGGCGCTGAAGCTGATGGTCTGGGTGGCCGCCTGCGCGGAAGATGCGGCGCCAAGGCCTAGCACGGCGGCTGCGGCCAGTGCGATGAGAGATTTTTGCATCGATGACTCCTGTTCATTCAATGAGGAAGAGTGGATCACGCAGTGATTCACGCAGGAAGCGCGAGGGAGGTCCCTCGCGCCACAGCCCGGCCATTCAGCTAACCAGACAATTCATTGTAATAAATGAAAGAGTCGCAATATACTCAGTTTGTTGCAATTTTAAAAATAATCATTAACATTTTGATTGCTGATGCAACTATCGCAAAACGGGACGAACGCAGCGCGACACATTGGCGGGCGCCTCAATCGACGCAGTAACGCACGGCATGCGCTTCCATCGGCAGCGGGATTTCCCAGTTCCACAGCATCGATTGCAGTTTCTTGTTGCTGAGCGAAGTATCGCGCTGGCCGTTGCGCCGCAGCAGCTCCTTGCGTGGCTGCTCCAGGTACACGAGCTCCACCTGCGCATGGTATTTGTACAGCAGGTTGAGCGTCTTCTCGCGCATCAGCTTGGACAGATGCGTGGCGTTCCACACGAACGGTTCGTGCTTGCGCAGCAGTTCGCGCGCCCGCTCTTCCGCATAGTCGCCCACCTGCCCCTCGTTCTTGCCGTGCTTCAAGCCCAAGGCCGTCCGCGCATCGTCAAACGACACGACGGGCAGGCGCGGATGGTGCTTGTCCACCCAGGTATTCTTGCCCGAAGCGGGCAAGCCCGACATGACGATCACGTGCGAACCCGGCTCCTGGAACAGGGAATAATCGGGATGCGCCTCGGCGCCGCGAAAGTATTTGACGCGCGTGTGGTCGTCGACGAAGACCCTGCGCTGGCCATAGCAGCCCTCCTCGCGCGCCAGTTCCCGGAACAGCTCGATGGCGTCGAGGATGCGCTGCGGGTCGGGGCAGATGCGGCCGCGGATATCGGCCTCGGCCAGCATGGCCAGCAGGCGGATATCGACCTGCCACGACAGTTCGCGCACGGTAAATTCCGGCGTCACGCCGCGCCGCGATTGCTCCAGCGCAAAGAACGGCACTTGATGTACGTTAATCAAACGGCAGATTTCCTCGCGCACGGCAAACGGCACGTCATAGTCCCACAAGGCGATGCGCGCATCGAGCGCGCCCTTGCGCGAGTGGCCGGGCTGGCCGATGGCGCCCGTTACCGGGTCGATCACCGTGGTGCTGCACTTGGCCACGTCGTGCAGCAAGGCGGCCAGGAACACGATTTCCTGTTCCGCCCGCGTGGCTTGCTGGTACTCAAGCATGCCCAACAGGGATTCCACCACCATCATCGTATGCGTCCACACATCGCCTTCCGCGTGATACACGGGGTTTTGCGGCGTCGTCTTTGCCAGTTCCAGCTGCGGGAAAGCGGCCAGGCAGGCGCTGAAGTCGGGCGACTGGCCCGCTGTGGGCACCAGTTGCTGCAGGGTTTTCCAGTTCATCATTGTGTACTCCTTGAGAATGCTGCCAGTTCGTCGGGCGACTGGCAGGTATGCAAGCCCAGGCTTTCCCACGTGACGAGCGGCTGCGGCGCATACAGGTCGACGCCGTCGGCCAGCTGGTTCGGGATCAATGGCCGCGTGCTGTGGTGCGAGCCGCTGTCGAGGATGGTTTGCGTAAAGTCATGCCGCACCAGCTTGTAGCGGGCCAGCACTTGCTCGTCGTCTTCCACTTTCAGGTATAAGCCTTCCGCGTGGTCGGACTTGTCCGTCTGCTTCCAGCACAGGTCCAGCGGCAGGCGTTCGCGCGCCACCACGTTTTCAAAGGCGTCGCGCCACAGGCGGGACTTGGCCAGCGAATGGCGCAGCAGCTGCCACAGCTGTTTCGGCGACGCGGGCATGGTGCCCGCGTACAGCACGGGAACGGACAGCACGGGCGAGCCGGCCAGCATGGCGTGGCGGCGCGCCGTCGACAAAAACATCTGCGTGCGGCGGCAGTACACGTCGAACTCGTTGAAATAATGGGGCAAGCGGTCGTAAAACACGGAATGCTTGCTGTAAGACCATTCGCCAAACAGCACAAACTGGTCTTCCAGCAAGCCCAGCAAGGCGTGTTCGTGCGCATGCGCCCACGGTTTCAACAGGTTGAACTGGCGTTCGCTGCCGCCGCCCGCCAGGTAGTGGCCGCGCGACTGCAGCAGCACCTCGCCCGCATCGCTGAACGACACGGCGGAGTTGGCGCCATCGATTTTTTCCTCGATGACGACGTACTGGCCGGCCAGCTTTTTCAGGGGCATCTGGTCGGAACCGTCGTCGCCGTCCTGCAGGCGCGAGCCTTCCAGGTGCGGCGTGCGCGGGTATTTAAATAAAGGCAAAGATTGTAGAAACATAGCGTCCCACGCCGCGTTCACCGGGGCGTGTCCATACAGGGTCAGGGGTGCTGACGACGTGTTCGGGCGTGGACGATCAGGACGGTGGTCCTGGATACGTGTGCGGAGGGAGCAAAAACAGTGCCGCAGCAATCGGGGGCGTCAACGCGCCGAACGATGCTGCAGAGAGCATTTCGTCAGCGTTAGCAGGTGATGGCGAAGAAGCGAGGCACTTTTGGCTCCAATAAGGAAGAGGTTCGAGAAAGAACCGCGAATATAAAGGCAGTTTGATTATTTTGCAAGTGGCTCTTCCTATCGTGCGCATCCCTGGCTTTGCAATCCCCGCAAAATTTGCTAAGCTGGCGGCACTTCCTGTCGCTGCTGCGTGGAAAACAAACATGGCCCTTGCAAAAGGGCCGTGCATTCGTTATTTCCGGAGCAGAATCGTGTTTCCCCTATCCAGATTACAAAAAGCCCTGCGCCGCCAGGGCATCGCCGTCGCCTATGCCGACGGCATTTATACACTCAGCAATCCGCACGCGCAGGCGTCCGTGCTGCTGCCCCATAACTTTCCCCTCGAGGAAAAAGCCGTGCGCCAGCTGATGGAATTTGCCGCCGTCGCCGTGCCCGGCCAGGATGGCCATGTGTGCAAGGCGTGCGCCACGCCCGACTTCCACCCTGGCAGCATCGCGCCCGTCGGCAGCATCGTCGCCACCAGCCCCGACATGGTGATCCCCGCCATCCCCGGCACGGACATCGCCTGCGGCATGCGCCTGATCACGACGGGCCTGACTCTGGCCCAGTTCGAGGCACGCAAGCCGCAGCTGCTCGGCAAGCTCAAGCATGTGTTGCTGGAAGACGGCCGCAACGTGCCCCTGCGCTCGAAGGCGTTTGCCGCCCTGTTCGACGTGGGACCGGCAGCGTTCATCGACAGCCTGCATGACGATGGTTTGTGGCCCCGCGTCGACAAGGAGCGTTTGCTGCGCGAGCTCGACGCTTGCATCGCCCTGCGCAAACTGGGCGGCGGCTTGCGCCATGCGCCCGCAGCGCTGGTCGGCACGCGCGAAGTGATACGCGATCCCAGCCTGGGCACGACGGGATCGGGCAACCATTTCGTGGAAATCCAGCTGGTCGATACGGTCATGGACCGCCACGCCGCGTACCGGCACGGGCTGGTACCGGGCGAAGTGGTCGTCATGATCCATAGCGGCAGCCGCGACGTGGGTTTTTTTGTGGGCAGCCGCTGGATGGACCGCGCCAGGGAAGCGTGGCCGAAAGGCGTGCGCCACCCGCAGTCGGGCCTGTACGGCTTGACGGGCGAACTGGCCGGCGAATACATGGACGCCATGGGCGTGGCCTCGCGCTACGCCTGGGTCAACCGCATGGTATTGGCCGAACTGGTGCGCGACAGCCTGTCGCAAGTGTTTGCGCAGGATCAATCGCGCCTGGTGGTGGACGTGCCGCACAACGTCATCCTGCGCGAGCATGGCATGAACATCCACCGCAAGGGCGCCACGCCCGCGCGCGAAGGCGACCTGGCGCTGATCCCCGGCTCCATGGGCGATTATTCTTACGTGGCAACGGGGATGGGCAATCCCGACTGGCTGTGGTCGTGCTCGCACGGCGCGGGGCGCAGCATCCGCAGGCAAGCCATGCGCGCCATCCGCCCCACCGTGGGCGGCGGCGAGATGGCGTTCCAGTGCGTGACCCTGCGCGAGGAACGCCGCGTCGAGGAAGCGCCGATGGCGTATAAGAAGATCGGTCCCGTCATCGCCGCGCAGGAGGAAGCGGGCTTGCTGCAGTCGGTGGCGCGCTTGAAACCTTTATTGACGTTCAAGGCTTAGTGCAGCAATTGCGGCACGGCCGCCGCCATCAGCGAGAGGCCGATGGCGGTCAGCACGGCAAACGCGATGCGGCGCATGCCGCGCTGGGCGATCGGCGGCGGGTAGCGCTTGCCCGCCATGGTGGCCAGCACGCCGACGGGCAGGGCCAGCATGCACAGCAGTAACACTTTCGCATCGAGCTGGCCCTGGCTGCCCGCCATCAGCGAGCGTCCGCCCGCGCTGATGGCGAACAAAAAGATCAGGCTGTAGCGGATGGTGGTCAAGCTCATTTCCTGACGGTAAAACTGGTACACGAGGGGCGGGCCGGCCAGCGAAAACAGGCCCGAGAACAGGCCGCCGCACACGCCGCTGATGAAGAAACTGCGCTTGTCCGCCGCGCCCGGTCCCGGCGGCGCCTGCAGCAGGATGCTGACGCCGCCATACACGATGGCCGCGCCCAGCAGCAGTTTCAGCACGGGCGCATATGCCTGGTCCAGATATCCCAACAGCAACACGCCGGTCGCCATGGCCGGCAGCAAGCCGATGCTGGCGGCGCGGATGGCGCGCCAGTCCAGGTGGTGCAAGGCGCCCGGCAAGGCCACGAGGCAATTGGCCAGGGACAACAAACTGACGAGGGCCGCCAGCGCGGGCACGGGCGCCAGGCCGAGGCCGCTGGCCACGCCCATGACGATCATGCCCAGGCCAAAGCCCGTGACGGTCTGGAAATACGTGCCGGCCGCCACCACGCCCAGCAGCGCCAGCACGGGCAGGCTGAACAACTCAGCGCCCACCCTGGGCCTGCACGGCCGTCACGGCAATGACGTTGTAGACGTCGTCGGCGCTGCAGCCGCGCGACAGATCGTTGGCCGGCTTGTTCAAGCCTTGCAGCAAGGGGCCGATGGCGACGGCGCCGCCCATGCGCTCGGCCAGCTTGTAGCCGATATTGCCCGCGTCCAGGTTCGGGAACACCAGCACGTTGGCGCGGCCGTTGACGACGGAATCCTTGACTTTTCTCTGGGAAATTTCGGCCACGATGGCCGCGTCCAGCTGCACGTCGCCATCGATGGCCAACAGCGGACGCTGGGCCTTGACCCGGTCCGTGGCCGCATGCACCTTGTCGACGGCCGCGTGGTGGGCGCTGCCGCTGGTGGAAAACGACAGCATGGCGACCCTCGGTTCTTCCATCAGCAAGGCTTGCGCGCTGTCGGCGGCGGCCATGGCGATGTCGGCCAATTCCTCGGCCTTCGGGTCAACGACGAGGGCGCAGTCGGAAAAGATAAAACCGCCTTTGAGGCTGTGAAACGGTTCGCACAGCATCATCAGGAAAAAGCTCGACACGAGCTTGAAGGCCGGGTCGATGCCGATGATCTGGATGGCGCTGCGCACCACATCGGCCGTCGTGTGCACGGCCCCCGCCACGCAGCCGTCGGCGTCGCCCAGGCGCACCATCAGGTTGGCGTAGCACAGCGGGTCTTGCACGGCGACGCGCGCCTGCTCCACCGTCATGCCCTTGGCTTGACGCAGCACAAACAATTGCTGGGCATAGTGTTCCGACTCGTCGGACGTTGCCGGATCGACCAGGCGCACGGCATCGAGATCCAGCCCGTGCTCGTGCGCCAGCGCCAGGATGGCGGCCGGCTTGCCGACGAGGGTAATGTGCGCCAGGCCTTCGGCAGCCGCACGCGCGGCCGCCTGCAGCACGCGCGCATCGTCGCCCTCGCACAACACGATGTTTTTCGGCACGGCGCGGGCTTGCTCGATGATGCGGTGCAGGGCTTTCATGGCGACTCCAATTCGGTAAAAAAAGTGCCGGAACCATGGAAGCATGAAGCAATGGCTCCGGCACATAAAACCCGGCGCGATGCCGGGGTCATACAAGGATCGGGCTGACTGATTACACGTAGTCTTTGTACTTGTCCAGGTGACGGATCGGCTTGCTCAGCGCGTCGCGGCGGAACGGATCGCCCAGCTCGCGCGTGCACATGATTTCAATGATGGTCGTCTTGCCTTCATTCATCTGCATGTCGATCGCCTTCTTCAGTGCCGGACCCACGTCTTCCAGCTTGTCGACCGTGATGCCTTCGGCGCCCATGGCCCGCGCAATTTCTGCGAAGCTCTGGTTGTCGAGCTCGCCGGCGACGAAACGGCGGTTGTAGAAATCCACCTGGTTCTTCTTTTCCGCGCCCCACTGGCGGTTGTGGAACACCACGGCCGTCACGGGAATGTTGTGGCGCACGCAAGTCATCGTTTCCATCAGGCTCATGCCCCAGGCGCCGTCGCCCGCATACGACACGGCCGGACGGTGCGGCGCCGCCACTTTCGCGCCGATGATGGTCGGAAACGCGTAGCCGCAGTTGCCAAAGCTCATCGCCGCAAAGAAGCTGCGCGGCTTTTCAAAGCGCAAGTAACTATTTGCCACCGAGTTGATGTTGCCGATGTCGGTCGACACCATCACGTCTTCCGGCATGGCTTTTTCCAGCTCGCGCAAGACCTGGCGCGGGTGCAGGTAGTTGCCTGGCTCTTTCTTTTGCTCTTCGATCATGTCCAGGCTGTACGCATCCTTTTCGTGCGTCCAGTTCGTCAATTCCTCTTCCCACGCGGCCTTTTCCGCTTGCACGGTGGCGTAGCGCGCGTCGCGCGTGGCGTCGCAGTCCAGCGTCTTGCCGTCCAGGCGGGCAATAATCGCCTTGGCGGCCGCCTTGGCGTCGCCGCAGATACCCACCGAAATCTTTTTCACCAGGCCCAGCATCTTGTTGTCGGCGTCGATCTGGATGATCTTGGCGTTCTTCGGCCAGTAATCCATGCCGTGCTGCGGCAAGGTGCCGAACGGTCCCAGGCGCGAACCGAGGGCGACGACAACGTCGGCCTGGGCGATCAGTTTCATCGCCGCCTTGGAACCTTGATAGCCCAGCGGGCCGCACCACAGCGGGTGGCTGGCGGGAAACGAGTCGTTGTGCAGGTAGCTGTTCACGACGGGCGCACCGAGGCGCTCGGCCAGGGCCTTGCATTCTTCGATCGCTTCGCCCATGACGACGCCGCCGCCCGAGATGATCACGGGGAACTTGGCCTTGGCCAAGAGCTCCGCCGCATCGTTCAGGCTTTGCTCGCCGCCGGCGCCGCGGTCCAGGCGGTTCGGTTTCGGGATCTCGGCCTTGATTTCGCCATAGAAGTAATCGCGCGGGATGTTCAATTGCGTCGGTCCCATTTCCGACATGGCGCGGTCGAAGCAGCGGCCCGTGAACTCCGCCATGCGGGCGGGATTGGTGACGTGGCCTTGATATTTCGTAAATTCCTCGAACATCGGCAACTGGTTCGCTTCCTGGAAACCGCCCAGGCCCATGCTCATCGTGCCCGTCTCCGGCGTGATGATGACGACCGGGGTGTGCGCCCAGTAGGCGGCGGCAATGGCCGTGACGCAATTGCTGATGCCGGGGCCATTCTGGCCGATGACGACGCCGTGGCGGCCCGAGACGCGGGCATAGCCGTCGGCCATGTGGCCGGCGCCCTGCTCGTGCACGACGGGGATCAGCCGGATGCCGGCCGGCGCAAAAATGTCCATCGGGTCCATGAAGGCCGAGCCCATGATGCCGAACATGTCGGTCACGCCATTGGCGGCCAGGGTTTCCACGAACGCTTCGGAAGGCGTCATCTTTTGCGGGCCCACAGGTATCGCGGCTGCGGCGGCTTTTTGGTCGGACAAATCGGTCATGGCTCAGTCTCCTTACGGTTTTATGAAAAATCGGTATATTTTGTTCCGATATTTTAAATACGTGTTCAATTTAACGGTTGCGAAATGCGCTGTCAATGAAAATTCATCAAAAATCGGACTGTTTCATTCCTGAATCCGGAATCCGTGACATAGGCCCATTCCTGAAACAACAATGGCGGCTTATCCGCAACAGACAAGCCGCCATCCCTCGCTGCGCCGTCGCGCTTAGAACTTCAGGCGCATGCCGGCCGTGAAGGCGCTCGAGTTATGCCCTGGCAAGGGCACGCTGCCGCCGCTCGATGCGTCGCCGACGAAGTTGGTGCCCGCGCCATCGTTGCTGATGCGCCCGTACGAGGTGTACAGATTCGTGCGTTTCGACAAGGCATACGTGTAGCCGATGGCCAGCTGGCGCCCGCCGCGGCGCGCATTCGTGCGGTCATCCTTGCGGATGTACGACACCATCACGCTGCCGGCCGCGCCCGCGGGGGCCGACACGCCCAGCATGTAGTCGCGGAAATCCGTGCCCGCGTCGTCCTTGTCCGTTTCATACGCGGCGTGCAGCTTGGCGGGACCGAAGTCGTAGGTGCCGCCCAGCAAGGTGACTTTCGCCGTGTTCAGCGGCGTATCCTTGCGGTTGTCGTGGGCCAGGGTCAGCACGAGCGGGCCGTTGGCGTAATCGATGGAAAAGTCGATGGTGCGGCCCAGGGTGTTGCTGTCCGGCTTTTCGCCCAGACCATACATGATGGCGGCCGACAAGCCGTTCACCTTCGGCGTTTCATACATGATGGAGTTTTTCGTGCGCAGGCTGGCCACGCTCATCAGGTTGATCGAGGCGCCCGTCATGCCCGTCTCGAAGGGGTCGATATTGTCCAGCGCGGTGAAGAGAGGATTGTGCTGCAAGCCCAGGTTCACGGCGCCGAAGCCGCCCGACAGGCCCACGTAGGCCTTGCGCCCGAACAGGGCGCCCTGGCGGTTGGCGCCCGTGTCCACGTCAAGGCCATTTTCCAGCAGGAAGTTGGCTTTTAAATTATTGCCCAGGTCTTCCGTGCCCTTGAAGCCAATGCGGCTGCCCGACTGCACGCCGGTGGCCAGCTTGGTGACGGAACCGTCCGCGCCGCCGTGTTCGGACGTCAGGCCCGCATCGAGCAAGCCGTACACGGTGACGGACGACTGGGCGCCGGCGCTGCCGGCGGCGAAGGAAGCCAGGATGGCTGCCGCTACGAGTGTGTGTTTCATGTCATCTCCAGGTATTGTGGTTTTTATAAACGCTTGAAACGATATCAACTACGGTGCTGCAAACTGCGGTCAATGCGGCCACTCAGGCGATCAGCCCGGCCATCGGCGACGAGGGCGATGCGCTCATGACGCCCGCTCTCCGGGGCATGCGCCCGGCCAGATAGGCCTCGCGTCCGCCCTGCACTGCCAGTTTCATGGCGCGCGCCATGCGTATCGGCTCGCGCGCCGCCGCGATGGCGGTATTCATCAGGATGCCGTCGCAACCGAGTTCCATGGCGATGGCCGCGTCCGACGCCGTGCCGACACCGGCATCGACCAGCACGGGCACGCGGGCTTGCTCGATGATCAGCGACAAGTTCCATGGATTGAGAATGCCCATGCCCGAGCCGATCAATGACGCCAGCGGCATGACGGCGATGCAGCCGATGTCTTCCAGCATGCGCGCCTGGATGGGGTCGTCGCTGCAATACACCATCACCTGGAAGCCGTCGCGCACCAGCTGTTCCGCCGCCTTTAACGTTTCCGGCATGTTCGGGAACAGGGTCTTTTCATCGCCCAGCACTTCCAGCTTGCACAACTGGTGGCCGCCCAGCAGCTCGCGCGCCAGCTGCAGGGTATAGACGGCGTCGCGCGCGTTGTAGCAGCCGCCCGTGTTGGGCAGGATCGTGTATTTCGACGGCGGAATGAAGTCGAGCAGGTTCGGCTCGCCCTTTTCCTGGCCGATATTCACCCTGCGGATGGTCACGGTGACGATTTCGGCGCCGCTCTCTTCGATGGCGAGGCGCGTTTCCTCGAAATCCTTGTACTTGCCGGTGCCCACCAGCAGGCGCGACTGGTAGGTGGTGCCGGCCAGGGTCAGGCTGCCGGTTGGCTGGCGGGGGGTGGCGTCGTCTCTCATCGTGGTGCTCTCCTAAGTTGAACCAACGCGGCCTCTTGCCGGGGGGCTTCGCCGCAAAACGCAAAATCGACTTCCGGCCGCCACCCCGACACGAGGTCGGCCAGCGCCCTGCCCGCGCCGCAGCCCATGGTCCAGCCCAGGGTGCCGTGGCCCGTGTTGAGATAGAGCTGGCGGTAGCGCGTCGTACCGATATACGGCACGTTCGAGGGCGTCAGGGGGCGCAAGCCGGCCCAGTAGACGGGGTCGCCGTAATCGCAGGCGTGGGGAAACAGCGCCTGCACACGGCGCGTGATGGCGGCGCAGCGCACGGGGTTGAGTTCCCGCGTGTAGCCGTTCAGCTCGCACGTGCCCGCCACGCGCAGGCGCTCGCCCAGGCGCGAAAACACCAGCTTGTGGCCATCGTCCGTCAGCGACACGCTGGGTGCGGCGGCGGAATCAAGAATCGGATACGTGGCGGAGTAACCCTTGCCCGGATACAACATCAGGCGGATGCCCAGCGGCTGCAGCAGCGGTGCGGAAAAACTGCCCATGGCCACCACCACGGCATCCGCATGCTCGATGCGGTGGCGGCCTTGCGCATCGATGCATTCCACGCCCGTGATGCGCTCGCCGTCCGCCAGCAGCCGCGTCACCGTGGTGCCGTACTGGAAATCCACGCCGGCCGCCGCCGCGCGCGCAGCCAGGGCCGTGGTAAACAGGTGCACGTCGCCCGATTCGTCGCTGGCCGTGAAGTCGCCGCCGACGATCTGCTGGCGGGCATGGGCCAAGGCTGGTTCCAGCCGGATCACTTCATCGGCGCTGACCGTATTGCGCGGGCAGCCCAGCTCGCGCAAGAGCGCGGCGCCCGCTTGCGATTTATCAAACTCCTGCTGGTCCGTATAGAAATGCAGGATGCCCCGCTCGAGGTGGTCGTAGGCAATGCCCGTCTCGCGGCGCAAGGCTTGCAGGCTCTGGCGGCTGTACTCGGCCAGGGCGACGATCTGGCGCATGTTGCGTGACACCCTGGACGGCAAACATTCGCGCAGATAATGCAGCGCCCACTGCCATTGCAGCGGATCGAGGCGGGGACGGAACAGCAGCGGCGCGTCGTCCTTGCCCAGCCAGCTCACGACCTTGCGCAGGGTGGCGGGATTCGCCCACGGTTCCGCGTGCGAGACGGAAATCTGCCCGCCGTTGGCAAAACTGGTTTCCTGCGCGGCGCCCGCCTGGCGCTCGAACACGCGCACGTCGTGGCCCGCCTGGCGCAAATACCAGGCCGATGCCGTGCCGACCACGCCGGCGCCGAGAACGAGGATCTTCATGGCGGGGCCGTTCCGTTTAACGCGTCAGCAGCACGGCGATGGCGACGAAGGCGGCGATCCACACCGTTTCCATCACCAGCATGATCACGGGACGCCAGCCCAGCGAGGCCAGCGACTGGAACGAGGTTTTCACGCCCAGGGCGGCGATGGCGATGACGAGGCAGGCGCGCGAGGCATTGTTGATCCAGCCATTTACCTCATGCGGGATCAGGCCCAGGCTGTTGGTAATGACGAGCCAGACAAAGCCGATCAGGAAGAACGGCACCAGCGGCGGCGCATCGACTTCGCTCTTGCCGTCCTTGCGCTTGAACATGATCGACAGGCCCAGCACGACGGGCACGAGGCAGGCGACGCGCGTCAGTTTCACGAAGGTGGCGACGTCGCCCGTATGGTTGCTGACCAGATAGCCGGCGCCCACCACTTGCGCCACGTCATGGATGGTGCCGCCGATGAACACGCCCGCTTCCGTGGGGTCAAAACCCAGCAGCTTGACCAGCAGCGGGTAGACGATCATTGCCAGGGTCGACAGCGACGTCACGCCCACCACCGTCAGCAGGGTGAATTTTTCGTTTTCCTTGGTTTGCGGCAGCACGGCCGAGATGGCCAGCGCGGCCGAGGCGCCGCAGATGGCCACGGAGCCGCCCGACAAAATGCCTTCCGTGATCGGGCGTTTCAGCCATTTGGCCAGCAGGTAGCCGAAACCCAGGGTGGCGATCAGCCCGCCGACGACGATCAGCAACGGCGTCACGCCGACCGAGGCGATCTGATTGAAGGTGATGCGCGCGCCCAGCAAGGCCACGCCCGTGCGCAGCAGCACCTTGCTGCAAAACTCGATGCCGGGCTTGCAGGTGGGGTCGGACGCGAGGAAGTGGAAGGCCAGGCCGAAGAACAGCGCATACAGCAGCTGGGGGCCGCCGTAATTGCTGGAAATAAAGGTGGCCGACAGGGCGATCACCAGCGCGATGGCCACGCCGGGCCAGCTGCGCAGCACGGCGCGGGGCCGCCAGATGGCGATGGCGGAAGACAGGTAGGGGATGTTCTTGTCGACAACGCGTGTTATCGCTGAGGAGTTAGTTTTCATGCTGGTCCGCTCATAATGTTTTAAAAATTGGGACATTTCATCTCGTTTTTTAATAATACACGATGAGCTAGCGAAGTCCATGCTTTTCCATGAAAATCGAAACCAGATGTTCCGGAAACTGACGTTTTAATGATGCCGGCACCGTAAACGACAAGCGGCGCGGCCCTGGACAGGGACGCGCCGCTCTTTACTTAAGAGTTAAAAAGTTACTTTTTGTTCAGGCGGGTAATCAGGCTGGAGGTGTCGTAACGGTTGCCGCCCGCCTGCTGCACTTCGCCATAGAACTGGTCCGTCAAGGTCGTCACGGGCAAGTCGCTCCCGTTGCGCTTGGCTTCGGCGAGGCAGATGCCCAGGTCCTTGCGCATCAGGTCGACGGCGAAACCGAAGTCGAACTTGCGCTCGATCATGGTCTTGCCCCGGTTTTCCAGCTGCCACGACTGCGCCGCGCCCTTGGAAATCACGTCGACCACCAGCGCCGCATCGAGACCCGCGTTTTCCGCAAAGGCAATGCCCTCGCTCAAGGCTTGCACCAGGCCGGCGATGCAGATCTGGTTGACCATTTTTGTGAGCTGGCCGGAACCGGAAGCGCCCATATAGGTGACGGCGCGCGAGAACAGGGCGATGACGGGCTCGGCCCGTGCATACGCTTCCGCATCGCCGCCCACCATCACGGTCAGCTTGCCGTTTTCCGCCCCCGCCTGGCCGCCGGACACGGGCGCGTCGAGGAAGAACACGCCCTTCTCCTTCGCCGCCGCGTGGATGGTGCGCGCCGCTTCGGCCGACGCCGTCGTATGGTCGATCAGGACGCTGCCCGGCGTCATGGCGGACAGCAAGCCGCCCTCTTCCAGGATCACTTGATACAGATCGTTATCGTTGCCGATGCAGGTGAAGACGAACTCGGCACCCGCAGCGGCGGTGGCCGGCGTGGCGGCGCTGCTGCCCTTGTATTGCTCCAGCCAGGCGGCCGCGCGGGCCGGGTTGCGGTTGTACACGGTGACGTCGTGCCCGCCCGCCGCCAGGTGACCTGCCATGGGGAAACCCATGACGCCCAAACCGATGAATGCCACTTTTGCCATATTGTCCGTCCTGTCGATGAATGAATCCGATTATTGTTGCACAAACAGTCGCCGCCGGCAGCATCAAGGCGCGGGAGCGCGCCGATAATACAGGTCGAACTCTTCCTCGCCATCCGGCACGAAGCCGTGACGCATATAGAAGCGGTTCGCCTCGCTGCCGCGCAAGGCGCCCACGCGCACGCTCTTGCGGGCCGCATCGGCCTCGGCAAACACGCGCGCCAGCACGGCCGCGCCCATGCCTTGCCGCTGGCATTCCGGCGCCAGGTAGAGGTGGTCGAGCAGCAAATAATCCGCTTGCGGGCGCAACACATAGAAGCCGGCCAGCGCGCCGCCAAGGCGCAACTGCCAGGTGCAATCGGGGTCGTAGGTGGACAGGAAACGCTGGCGCGCCCGCTGTGGGTCATAGCGGCCGATGCGCTCCAGACTTTCGCGCATGGCGGCCACGCGCAGGCTGGCCAGCGCCTCGCCATCGGCGATGCTGGCAGGGACGAAGGTCAGCATGGCGTCACAGCACTGCGCGCAAAGCCGCCATCAACGCCGCGCACTCAGCCGGGTTGCCGATGCTGATGCGCAAATACTGGCTGATGCGCGGTGCATTGAAATGGCGCACGATCACCGACTTGGCGCGCAAGCCAGCCGCCAGTTGCGCCGCATCATGCTGCGGGTGGCGGGCGAAGATGAAATTGGCCACGGATGGCAGCACTTCGAAGCCCAGCGCCGCCAGGTCCGCCGCCAGCTGTTCGCGGCTGGCGATCACGGCCTGGCGCGTCTGCTGGAAATACGCTTCGTCGTGCAGCGACGCTACCGCGCCGGCCAGCGCCAGCCTATCCAGCGGATACGAGTTGAAACTGTTCTTCACGCGCTCCAGCGCCTCGATCAAATCCGCATGGCCAAAGGCGCAGCCGACGCGCAAGCCAGCCAGCGAACGCGACTTCGAGAAAGTCTGCACCACCAGCAAGTTCGGATAGCGCCCGACCAGGGCCACGGCGCTCTCGCCGCCGAAATCCACATACGCTTCATCGACCACGACCACGGCGTCGGGATGCTCGCGCAGCAGGGTTTCCACGCCGGCCAGCGGCAAGTCCACACCCGTGGGCGCGTTGGGATTCGGGAAGATGATGGCGCCGCACGGCCCCCGGTAGTCTTCGGGGCGGATGCGCATGGTGTCGTCGAGCGGCACGGTACGGTAATCGATGCCGTACAGCTTGCAATACACGGGATAGAAACTGTAGCTGATGTCCGGGAACAGCAGCGGCGCATCGTGCTTGAGCAAGGCCATGAAGGCCAGCGCCAGCACTTCGTCGGAACCGTTGCCGACGAACACTTGGTCGCTGCTGAGGCCGTGGTAGTCGGCCAGGGTTTGCTTCAGTTCGCTGGCCGTGGGATCGGGATACAGGCGCAGGCTGTCGTTGGCCGCTTCGCGCAGCGCGGCCAGCACCTGCGGCGACGGGCCGTAGGGGTTTTCGTTGGTGTTGAGTTTCACCAGGTCGGGCAGTTTCGGCTGCTCGCCGGGGACGTAGGGGGTCAGCTCGCTGACGATGTTGCTCCAGAATCGGCTCATTGCTTTTATGGGTGGGGTCGGGATGGGAGGGGGTAGATTAACATAGGCTGAGCGGGGTCAAGGTGGCGGGGGGTGTCGAAGCCAGATATGCAACAGCGCAATAGCCGGACCGTGCACGATACCCTCGGGACACGGGTTGACAGCGCTGAAAGAAGCGCGGAGCATGAAGTGGGTAATGAGGAGGATACTGTCATGAGCGGATGGGGCGACACACAGGAGCGGGATACGGCGGATATGAAAATGGAGCATGCCGATTACGCGACCAAAAGCGATGTGGCTGCGGCCAGATTGGCCATGATTTTATGGTGCGTGGGGACGATGATTGCTACGTCAGCTGTAGTATTTGCGGTGGCGCGGCTGGTGCACTAGCTTGCGTTACGTTAGTGGGGCGCTGAATTTCAAGGCCTGAATGGAGGAAAAAACGCCTTGCGCTGCGCGCTTTGGGCGGTTTTTCTACCTGCATTGAGACGCTGACGATTTTTTGGCGTTGCGCAAATAAAAAAAGCTCCCTTGCGGGGAGCTTCTCTTATGTATTCTGGCGGAGAGGGT
>NZ_JBXAKW010000007.1:123169-252353 GCF_058798815.1 Janthinobacterium sp. GW822-FHT07A03
GGTGGGATTCGAACCCACGGTACGATTTAACGTACGCTTGATTTCGAGTCAAGTACATTCGACCACTCTGCCACCTCTCCGTTTACTGCGGTCTATTCGTTCAAACTGGCATGCCTGTTTGAACGAGGCGCTATTTTAGCATGGGTGTTGTTGGGTTGGGTAGGGGTTTATTGGTGATTTGCAACTGATGGCTGGACGCCAACCCGAAAAACAATTTGGCGATTCGGAGAGCCCCGCGCAAATATGCGCGGGGCTTCGAATTCCACACGCAAGGCGCGCAGGCGCCTTGCTCCTCTTCGCCGCCACAAATAAAAAAAGCTCCCTTGCGGGAGCTTTCTCTATTTGTTCTGGCGGAGAGGGTGGGATTCGAACCCACGGTACGATTTAACGTACGCTTGATTTCGAGTCAAGTACATTCGACCACTCTGCCACCTCTCCATTTGCTGCGGTCTTTTCCCGCATTGCTGCGAGAAGGCAAGATTATAGCAGCCGCCTGAGAAAATGGAAGGACTATTTTAAGCCTTCCATTGCAGCAAGCTGCCTGGTCTTTTTTACGCCTTCAGATGCGTCAGGCCGCCCATGTACGGGCGCAGCACTGGCGGGATTTCGACGCTGCCGTCCGCTTGCTGGTAGTTTTCCAGCACCGCGACCAAGGTGCGGCCCACTGCCAGGCCGGAGCCGTTCAGGGTGTGCGCCAGTTCCGGCTTGCCGGCGGCGTTGCGGAAACGTGCCTGCATGCGGCGAGCCTGGAAGGCTTCCGTGTTCGACAGGGACGAGATTTCGCGGTAGGTGTTTTGCGCCGGCAGCCATACTTCCAGGTCGAAGGTCTTGCTGGCCGTAAAGCCCATGTCGCCCGTGCACAGCGACATCACGCGGTATGGCAGGCCCAGGCTTTGCAAGATCGTTTCCGCGTGGCCCACCATCTCTTCCAGCACCTGGTACGAGGTGTCCGGGTGCACCACTTGCACCATTTCCACCTTGTCGAACTGGTGCTGGCGGATCATGCCGCGCGTGTCGCGGCCGTAGCTGCCCGCTTCCGAACGGAAGCATGGCGTGTGGGCCGTCATTTTCAGGGGCAATTGATCGAGCGCAAGGATTTCATCGCGCGCGATGTTGGTCAGCGACACTTCCGAGGTCGGAATCAGGTAGAAGGTCTCGCCCTCGCCTTCCACGCCGCCTTTTTTCACCGAGAACAGATCGGCTTCGAATTTCGGCAGCTGGCCCGTGCCGCGCAGCGAATCGGCGTTGACCATGTATGGCGTATAGCATTCCGTGTAGCCGTGCTCGTCCACGTGCGTGTTGAGCATGAATTGCGCCAGTGCGCGGTGCAGGCGGGCGATGCCGCCCTTCATGACGGAGAAGCGCGAACCGGTCAGCTTGGTAGCCACTTCGAAATCGAGGCCCAGCGGGGCGCCCACATCGACGTGATCCTTGACTTCGAAATCGAAGGTGCGCGGCGTGCCGACCTTGCGCACTTCCACGTTGCCCGACTCGTCCGTGCCTACCGGCGCCGATTCGTGCGGCAGGTTCGGCACGGCCATGATGAATTCGCTCAGCTTGGCTTGCACCAGGGTCAGGGCCGCTTCATCGGCTTTCAGTTCATCGCCCAGGCCGGCTACTTGCGCCATCACGGCCGAGGTGTCTTCCCCCTTGCCTTTCAACATGCCGATTTGCTTGGACAGCGCATTGCGCTTGCCCTGCAGCTCTTCGGTGCGCGTCTGGATCGCCTTGCGTTCGGCTTCGAGGGCGGTAAAACCTGCCACGTCGAGCTGGAATTTGCGCGTCGCCAGGCGTTCTGCGACGTTTGCGATGTCTTTACGGAGAAGTTGGATATCTATCATGGGTGGATGGCGGTGCCGATGTATCGAAAGCACTCATTGTACCAAGACCCGTTCAGTTCTTTATGAGTTTTGCACACGCTCTGCCATCGTCATGGCGGCATGGCCGGGCACTCGCGCCCGCTTTACGGCGGAGACTTAAATGAAAGCGGCTTTTTCGGCGGCCGTCAGGCGGCGGGCGCTGACGGTGACGACGGGCATGCTGCTGTCGGCGGCCTGGGCGATCACGGTGTTGCTGGCGCTCACTTCCAGGGTATTCGCGCCGGCGGTGGCGAAGCTGGCGCCAATGGCGATGATGGCGGCGGCGACAAAGGTGATTTCCATGTTTTTCAGTACGTTCATGATGTGACTCCTGGTTAATTTGTTTCGTTGACTGCTGCTGGTATGGTGGTACTTTAGCCAACGGCGGCAAACAAGGCCACCGGCTTGCGACCAGCGGCGAAAAACAGGGAGCGAACGGTGAAAAACGGGGACTGAAACGCAAAGAATAGTTACAAGGCGTCATGCACCAGGCGGCCCAGGCGGCCGATGGCCTGCTCGATGCGCGGCGTCCACGCATTGCCGCAATTGAGGCGCAGATAATTGCCGAACTTGCCCGAAGCCGAGAACAGCTGGCCCGGCATATATGCCACGCCGTCCGCAATGGCCTGGCCATGCAGGGCCAGCGCATCGACTTGCGGCGGCATCTGCACCCACAGCACGAAACCGCCCTGCGGCTCGGACAGCATGCACTCAAGCGGAAAGCTGGCCGCCACGGCGTCGGACATGCGGGCGATGCGCTGCACCAGGGTGCGACGCATCTTGCGCAGCTGCTGGTCGTAGCTGCTGCCCTCCAAAAAGTCGGCCAGCACGGCCTGGAAGAAATGGCTGGTGGCGCCGCTCGACACGGTTTTCAGCAGGGCCACTTCCTGCGCGAAACGCCCGGCCAGCACATAACCCACGCGGGCGGCGGGCGTGATGGCCTTGGAAAACGAGGAACACAATAAAACGTTGCCGCTCGTATCGTAGGCTTTCACGGGCCACGGGCGCTGCGGCGCAAAGCACAGGTCGCCATACACGTCGTCTTCCACCAGCGGAATATTGAATTCCGACAGCAGCCCCGCCAGCCGCTTCTTGTTCGCTTCCGGCATGACGCAGCCGAGCGGATTATTCGCGTTCGGCACGAACAGGCACGCCTGCACGAGGCCGGCGCGCAAGGCCAGCTCGAGCGCATCGAGCGACGGCCCCGTCTTCGGGTCGGTGGGAATCTCCAGCGCCTTCATGCCCAGGCTTTCGATCATCTGCAGCAGCACGAAATACGTGGCCGACTCGATGGCGATGGTGTCGCCCGGTTTGGCGACGGCGCGCAGGCACAGGCTGATCGCTTCCGTGCAGGAATTCGTCACGACGATCTCGTGCGGGTCCAGCTTGCCCCAATCCAGCGCGCGGCGCGTGACCTGGCGCAAAAAATTGCCTTCGCTGACGTCGTAGCAACTGACCTTGCTCAATAAAGCCGGCTCGCGCCGCGCCACCGCGCTGATGGTGCGCTGCATGCGCTTGATGGGCAATATCTCGTCGGGCGGCCAGGCCGTGCCCAGCTGCACGATAGCGGGCGCCTCGTTTTCCTTCAGCACGCGCATCAACAGGTTGTTGATGCCGACAAAGGCCGGCTCCTTCAAATGCTGCGCGTCGGCACTGCAGGGCCGGCGCGGCGCGCGGTGGCGCACGAAATAGCCGGACTGGGGCCGCGCATCGACCTGCCCCCGGTCTTCCATCAGGCGCAAGGCTTGCATCACGGTGCTGACGGAAATGCGCTTTTGCTGCGCCAGGTGGCGGATCGACGGCAGGCGGTCGCCGGGCGCGAACACGCGCGCGTCGATCAGGGCGCCCAGCTCGTTGGCCAGGTGCTCGTACAGATTCAAATGCGCGCTCATGTTCATCCCTTCAGTATGCGGCTGGCGCGCGCGGCACGCACAGATACAGTTGCCCGTTTTTTTGACAAGCACAGTGTACGACGAAGCACACTGTATGCATGACAATTTCGATTTCCTGCATCTGTCATGGTTCACGCAAGGCGCCTAAGCTGTTCCTGTCAGCACAACAGGAGCGATGCCATGCAAACCGACCATGAATTACGCAGCGAACGGCCCTTGCGCCTGGAAAAAGCGCGCGCCAGGGTCATCGAATGCCTGTCCGGCACGGCCTGGATCACGGCCTACGCCCAGTTCGAGGATTGCGTGCTGCGCAGCGGCGAACGCTACACGATACCGAATGACGGCCTGGTACTGGTCGAAGCCGTGGGTAGCGGACGCATCCGCGTGCATGGGACGGCCGCACCGCGCCCCGCCCTGCTGCGCTGGCTGAGCCAGGCATTGCCACACCCACTCAATACAAGGAATACATGATTCAACAACCTTTGCGCGTCCTCGTCACGGGCGCCGCCGGCATCATCGGCACCGCTTTCTGGAAGCGCCGGCACGGGGAATTCTCCCTGCGCCTGGCCGACCTGCACACGGACGGGCTGGCATCGGCGCCCTGCCCATCCATTCAGCTCGATGTCAGCGACCATGCCGCCTGCCTGGCCGCCTGCATGGATACCGACGTGGTTCTGCACCTGGCCGGCGTGCCGCACGCCAGCGCCGACTTCGACACGCAATTGCTGCAGCCGAACATCATCGGCACGCACAACATCTTCCGCGCGGCACAGGCGCAGGGAGTGAAAAGAGTGGTATTCGCCAGCAGCGCGCAAGCCATCGAAGGCTATCCGCTGGACGTGCAAGTGCAGGAAAGCATGCCGGCGCGACCGGCGAACATGTATGGTGCCAGCAAGGCCTTCGGCGAAGGCGTGGCGTCGGCCTTCGCGCACCAGCATGGCATGACGGCGATCGCCGTGCGCATCGCCAACGTGGCCCGCTTTGCGCCAGGTCAACAGCACAGCGCGCGCGACATCGCCGCCTTCATCAGCGAACGCGACGTGGTGCAGCTGCTGGCCTGCTGCATCACGGCGGACGTGCCGGCCGGCTACCACGTCGTGCATGGGGTGTCGGACAACCGTTATAAACGGCTATCCATCGACGCGACGCGCCAGCTGGTGGGCTACGTACCGCAGGACGACGGTTTCAGCTTGCTGGGCCTGTAGCCTCAGCCCTTGCCGGCCGGTTTTCCTGCTTTCCTGTCCAGCTCGCGCAGCCAGGCCAGCTTGTCGGCAATCTTGCTTTCCAGCCCGCGCGGCACGGGCTGGTACCAGCCCGGTTCCGCCATGCCGTCCGGAAAATACGTTTCGCCGGCCGCGTAGGCATCGGGCTCGTCGTGCGCATAGCGGTAGGCGTGGCCGTAGCCGAGTTCCTTCATCAGTTTCGTCGGCGCATTGCGCAAGTGCACCGGCACTTCCTTCGACTTGTCTTTCTTGACGAACGCCATGGCGGTATTAAAAGCGTTGTAGCCGGCATTGCTTTTCGCGGCAATCGCCAGGTAAATCACGGCCTGGCCCAGCGCCAGCTCGCCTTCTGGCGAACCGAGGCGTTCATACGTTTCCGCCGCATCATTGACCATCGTCAAGGCGCGGGGATCGGCCAGGCCGATATCTTCCCAGGCCATGCGCACGATGCGCCGCGACAGATAGCGCGGGTCGGCGCCGCCGTCGATCATGCGGCAAAACCAGTACAGCGCTGCATCGGGATTGGAACCGCGCACGGACTTGTGCAGGGCCGAAATCTGGTCATAGAAATTATCGCCGCCCTTGTCGAAGCGGCGCGAATTGAGGGTCAGCGCATTGTCGACGAAGGCCGCGTCGATGTTGGTCGTGCCCGTCGAGCTGGCGGCCGTTTCGGCCTGCTCCAGCAAGTTCAAAAAGCGGCGCGCATCGCCATCCGCGTAGCCGATCAGGGTATCGGCCGCCGCTTCGTCGAAGCTCAGGTGCGTCAGCGCCGTCGACTGCGCCTTGGCCAGCAGCTGCTTCATCTCGTCTTCGTTGAGCGATTTCAATACATACACTTGCGCGCGCGACAGCAGCGCCGAGTTGACTTCGAAACTGGGATTTTCCGTCGTCGCGCCGATGAACGTCACCAGGCCCGATTCGACGAAGGGCAGCAAGGCATCCTGTTGCGATTTATTAAACCGGTGGATCTCATCGACGAACAATAAAGTGTGCTTGCCGAACTGGTCCAGGCTGTGGCGGGCCTGGTCCATGGCCGCGCGGATATCTTTCACGCCGGCAAACACGGCCGACAGGGCGATGAATTCGCTGTCGAACGCGTTCGCCATCAAACGCGCCAGCGTGGTCTTGCCCACGCCGGGTGGCCCCCACAGGATCATCGAATGGGCCTTGCCCGCCTCGAACGCCAGGCGCAGCGGCTTGCCCGCGCCCAGCAGATGCGTCTGGCCGATGACTTCGTTGAGGGTAGCAGGCCGCAAGGCTTCGGCCAGCGGCTGGCGCGGTGCGGTGGAAAAAAGATCCGCCATAGTATGTACCGGGTAAGAATGCAAAGGCCCCGCATCGCTGCGAGGCCGGTCAACAGCAAGACGTCAACAATCAGTTATTAATGACGTCCGCGCCTTTTGGCATCACGAATTTGAAATGGTTCGCGGCCAGCGCGGGATTCTTCTGGAAATTCTTGAACGCCAGCACCGAGGTCTGCCCGAACGAATCGCGCAACTCCATCGCTTCGGGCACGCCGTTGCGCAAGCCGATGCTGATTTCGTCAAAGGTCGTGTCCTTGGCCTTCGGCGTCGCTTTCAGCCATTCCAGGCCATCGCGCGTGCCCGCTTCGGCCAGGGTGAAGTTCTTTTCCAGGTCGTTGCTGCCAAACAAGATGGCGGCCGGCGAGGAGCCGAGCGCGTCGCCCAGTTTCTTGACCGTCACCTGGCTCAAGTCCTTGTCGTAGATATACAGCTTGTCGCCGTCCGCTTGCAGCAGCTGCTCGTACGGCTTCAGGTAGGTCCAGATGAACTTGCCCGGGCGGGCGAACTCGAAGGTGCCGCTGGCTGGCGTGGACACTTTCGCCTTGCCGCTGGCGTCCGCCTTCTTGACCTGGCGCTGCACGAACTCGCCCTTGGCCGACTTGGTGCCGGCGGCAAAGCTCTTGAACTGCTCCAGGGCGCTGGCCGAGGCGCTGGCCGCGAACAGCAGGCTGCAGGCGACGCTGGCCGCGCCGATGATCATTTTTGCTGCGAAAGTCGTATTCTTCATTCCGTTACCCTTGTTCACTACTCGCCGCCGGCACCAGGATTTCCCGGTTGCCATTGGATTGCATGGTTGAGACTACCCCGCTCTGCTCCATCTGCTCGAGCAGACGGGCGGCGCGGTTGTAGCCGATGCGCAAATGACGCTGCACCAGCGAAATCGAGGCGCGGCGGTTTTTCAGCACCACCGCCACCGCCTGGTCGTACAGGGCATCGGCCTCGCCGCCGCCCTCGCCCGGCGCGCCGCCTTCGGCGCCGTCGCCTTCCAGGGTGCCGCCTTCGAGGATGCCCTCGATGTAATTCGGTTCGCCCTGCAGCTTCAGATGGCTGACAACGCGGTGGACTTCCTCATCGGAAACAAACGCGCCGTGCACGCGCATCGGCAAGCCGGTGCCGGGCGGCATGTACAGCATGTCGCCCATGCCCAGCAGGGTTTCCGCGCCCATCTGGTCCAGAATGGTGCGCGAATCGATCTTCGACGAGACCTGGAAGGCGATACGCGTCGGAATATTCGCCTTGATCAGCCCCGTGATCACGTCTACAGATGGGCGCTGCGTGGCCAGAATCAAGTGCAAGCCGGCGGCGCGCGCCTTTTGCGCGATACGCGCGATCAATTCCTCGACTTTTTTGCCCACCACCATCATCAAGTCGGCCAGTTCGTCGATGATGATGACGATGGTCGGCAGTTTTTCCAGCGGTTCCGGCGAATCCGGCGTCAGGCTGAACGGATTCGGGATGTGTTCTTCACGCTTTTTCGCGTCGGCAATCTTCGCGTTGTAGCCGGCCAGGTTACGCACGCCCATCTTGCTCATCAGCTTGTAGCGGCGTTCCATCTCGTTCACGGCCCAATTCAGCGCGTGGCCGGCCTGGCGCATGTCGGTCACGACGGGCGCCAGCAAGTGCGGAATGCCTTCGTAGACGGACATTTCCAGCATCTTCGGATCGATCAGGATCAGCCGCACGTCGAGCGGGTCGGATTTGTACAGCAGTGACAAAATCGTCGCATTGATGCCCACAGATTTACCGGAACCGGTGGTGCCGGCCACCAGCAAGTGGGGCATCTTGGCGAGATCGGCCACGACGGGCTTGCCGGCGATATCCTTGCCCAGCGCAATCGTCAGGCTGGACACGCCATCGTTGTAGACCTTGGAGCCGAGGATTTCCGTCAGGCGCACGATCTGGCGTTTACTATTAGGCAATTCCAAGGCCATGTAATTCTTGCCGGGAATGGTTTCCACGACACGAATCGACGTCAGCGACAGCGAACGGGCCAGGTCGCGCGCCAGGCCCACGATCTGGCTGCCCTTGACGCCCGTGGCCGGCTCGATTTCATAGCGCGTCACGACGGGGCCGGGGTAAGCGGCCACTACCTTGGCATCCACGCCAAAGTCCGACAATTTCTTTTCGATCAGGCGGCTCGTAAATTCCAGGGTTTCCACGGACACCGTTTCCACCACGGGCGGCGCTTCGTCGAGCAGCGACAGCGGCGGCAGCTTGCCATCGCCGAGGCCCTCGAACAGGTGGGCCTGGCGTTCCTTTTCCACGCGCTCGGATTTCACCACGGTCACCACCTGCGGCTCGATCTTGACGGGCGGCGCGGCCACGTGCTTTTCCACGTGCTTGGCCCGTTCGATGACCACCACTTCGTCGCGGCGCACGGCAGCCACTTCGCCCTGGCGGCGGTCTTCGCGGTCCTGGTAGCGCAGCACGAACCAATTAAACGCGTCTTCGATGGCGCCGCCGATGCGTTCAGCCACTTGCAGCCAAGAAACATGAAAGAACAGGGAAAAGCCCAGGCCGAACAGCAGCAACAGCAACAAGGTGGCGCCCGTGAAACCGAAAGCCACGTGGGCCGAGTGCCCCACCAGCTGGCCCAGCACGCCGCCCGGGTCGCGCGGCAGCTGCACGTGCAGGCTCTTCGCCATGCGCAGGTATTCCAGGCCCATGCTGCCGATCAGCATGATGGAGAAGCCGACGATGCGGATCAGCATCTCGACATGGTGCTCGCGCTCCACGTCCTCTTCTTCCAGCAGGAAGCGCTTACTCAGGCGGCGATAGCCATTCCACACGGTGCGCAGCAGCCAGACGCACCACCACCAGGCGGAAAAGCCGAAGATATACAGCAGCAGATCGGAAAAGGTCGCACCGAGCTTGCCGCCCAGGTTGGCGACCTTGTCGACATTGGTGGCATGCGACCAGCCAGGGTCGAGCTTGTTGAAGCTGGCCAGTATCAGCACGAAATACAGGGCAAACGCGGCCAGCGCGAACCAGCGCGCCTCGGACAGCAGCCGTACCAGCCGGTTGGGCAAGGGCCGGCGTTCGACCGGTTTTCGGGTGTAGCTATTTTGATTGGCCTGGGCTGGTTTAGTCATTCTGGGAAGCGCTGCAAGGTGAAAAATGTTTCTGAAAGGGAATTTCCCATAATAAGGAAGTATTCTAAGCCATATATGCCCCGGACGGCCCCACGATTCGTCGCTACAGGCGGCTTGGTCTATAATCGTGGATTGCTTGCGCAAGCGCAATACGCCCTTGTTCTTCGCGCGTATGCCCCCAATTCGGATAGACCCCACTCATAGAGAAGCCTCATTATGACCACTACCAAACACGCCCGCGTTTTGATCCTCGGCTCCGGCCCAGCCGGCTACAGTGCCGCCGTCTACGCCGCCCGCGCCAACCTGAACCCGATGCTGGTCACCGGCGTGGAACAAGGCGGCCAGCTGATGACCACCACCGACGTGGAAAACTGGCCAGGCGACCCCATGGGCGTGCAAGGTCCGGACCTGATGCAGCGCTTGCTGCAGCATGCCGAGCGTTTCAATACGGAAATCGTGTTTGACCACATCCACACCACTTTCCTCAATGGAAAACCGATCCGCCTGAAGGGCGACAGCCACGAATACACGTGCGATACGCTGATCATCGCCACGGGCGCATCCGCGCAATACCTGGGCCTGCCGTCGGAAGCGGAATTCATGGGCAAGGGCGTGTCCGCCTGCGCCACCTGCGATGGTTTCTTCTACCGCAACCAGGAAGTGGCCGTCGTCGGCGGCGGCAATACGGCCGTCGAGGAAGCGCTGTACCTGTCGAACATCGCCAATAAAGTCACGCTGATCCACCGCCGCGACAAGTTCCGCGCGGAAGCGATCTTGATCGACCGCCTGAACGCCAAGGTTGCCGAAGGCAAGATCGTGTTGAAATATAACCACACTCTGGACGAAGTGACGGGCAACGAAGGCGGCGTGACGGGCCTGAACATCAAATCGACCATCGACGGCAAGGTCGAAGCATTGAGCGTGCATGGCGTGTTCATCGCCATCGGCCACAAGCCGAACACGGGCATCTTCGAAGGCCAGCTGGAAATGCACAACGGCTACATCAAGACCAAGACGGGCCTGGAAGGCATGGCCACCGCCACCAGCGCGCCTGGCGTGTTCGCCGCCGGCGACGTGCAAGACCATATCTACCGCCAGGCCATCACCAGCGCCGGTACGGGTTGCATGGCAGCACTGGACGCCCAGCGCTACCTGGAAGGCCAGGAGTAAGCGTCGCATGGCGTCGATGAAAGACTTTGCCGACCTGAAAGCGGTCAGCAAGCAGCTCAAGGAGCAGGCGGATGCGCGCGCGCAAGCCGCGGCTGAGCGCGCGCAGCAGGCCAAGGTGCAGGCCGTGGAAAGCAATCTGTTCAAGGCCAGCATCGGCGGCGTCAAGCGCCTGCCCGAGTCGGACCGCTACGTGCCCAGCCTGCCCAAGACGGGCGCGGCAGGTGCCCCGCAGCCGGCGCGCAAGCTCACGCCGGAAGAGGACGATGCGGCCGTGCTGCGCGAATCGCTGTCGGACTTGTTCGAGGTCGACCATTATCTGGAAAACGATCCGGCCCTGAACTACGCCCGCCCCGGCGTGGGACCGGACGTCGTGAAAAAGATGCGCAAGGGCCACTGGCCCATTCAGGATGAGCTGGACTTGCACGGCTTGCGCCGCGACGAGGCGCGCGACGGCATCGGCGCCTTTTTGAACCAGGCGACGCGGCGCAAGCTGCGCTGCGTGCGCGTGATCCACGGCAAGGGTTTCGGCTCGAAAGGCCAGGAACCGGTCTTGAAATCGATGGTGCACAGCTGGCTCGTGCAAAAGGAGGAAGTCATCGCCTTTTGCCAGGCGCGCCGCTCGGAAGGGGGCGATGGCGCCCTCGTCGTGCTGCTCTCGGCAGCCCTGCAGCCCATTCGCTAGGATAGATAGCAAGAAATTACAATTCAGTAACAAGTTACACCCTGCGCACGGCCCCGTTTGTCACCATTCGGGGCCGTGTCATGTTAACCTGTGACAATTATTTCCTGCTTAGCGTCTCGTGCACGCGCTCCACCCATGATGCCACCCCAACTGCCGCCTGGCTCGCTGATCAAGATCATTGAGGTCATCGCCATCCTGGTGGGCGCGTTTTCCGGCTTCATCGAAGCGCGCCGCAAGCGCATGGATCTGGTCGGCGTGTTCGTCGTGGCCTTCATCACGGCATTCGGCGGGGGGACCTTGCGCGACATCCTGCTCGACAAGCGGCCCCTGTTCTGGGTCTCGCACCAGGAATACGCGATCCTGATCTTCGTGCTGGCCCTGACGGCCGCGCCCCTGATCCAGCATTTGCGCCAGATCGTCTCGGAACGCCTGATCGTCATCGCCGACGCCATCGGCCTGGGCATGTTCGCCATCGCGGGCGTGGCCGAAGCGATGCGCGCCGGCATGCCGATCTTCATCGCGTCGATGATGGGGGTGATTACGGGGATTTTCGGCGGCGTGATGCGCGACATCGTCTGCAACGAAGTACCGATGGTGTTTCGCGACGGCAAACCGTATGCGATCTGCGCCTTCTTCGGCTGCTGGGCCTACCTGCTGCAGATGCACTTCGGCGCCGAGCACGACTTTGCGCTGTGGACCAGCGCCAGCGGCATCACGATCCTGCGCCTGATCTGCTGGAAATTCGACATGCGGCTGGGGCGGTGAAAGTCAGCGGCCCCAGCTGAAACACTTACACCGCGTCAGGGCCCGTCTCACCCGTGCGGATGCGGATGACTTGCTCCACGTCGCGCACGAAGATCTTGCCGTCGCCGATCTTGCCCGTGCGGGCCGCCTTGATGATGGCGTCGACCACCAGTTCCGACACGCTGTCGTCCACCACCACTTCGACTTTGACTTTCGGCAAGAAGTCGACCACGTACTCGGCGCCACGGTACAGCTCGGTATGACCCTTCTGGCGGCCAAAGCCCTTCACTTCCGTCACGGTCAAGCCCGTCACGTTCACATCGGCCAGGGCCTCGCGTACTTCGTCGAGCTTGAATGGTTTGATGATGGCGGTAATCTGTTTCATGGCTACTCCTTAAAATTGTTGGATTGTGGACAGATGGCTGCTTATTCGTAAAATTTCGACGTAATCGGGTAGCGCCAGTCGCGGCCGAAGCCACGGTGCGTGACGCGGATGCCCACCGGCGACTGGCGCCGCTTGTATTCATTGATCTTGATCAGGCGCGTGACCCGGGCCACATCGGCCGGCGGGTAGCCAGCCTCGATAATCTCGGCGATCGGCCGGTTTTCTTCCATGTACAGCTGCATGATGCCGTCGAGTACGTCATACGGCGGCAGGGAATCCTGGTCCAGCTGGTCGGCGCGCAGCTCGGCCGACGGTCCGCGCGTCAGGATACGCTCGGGAATCACGTCCGACACGCTGTTGCGCCAGGCACACAGGCGGTACACGAGCGTCTTGGCGATATCCTTGATCACGGCAAAGCCGCCCGCCATGTCGCCGTACAGGGTGCAATAACCAACCGCCATCTCGCTCTTGTTGCCCGTCGTCAAGACGATACTGCCATGCTTGTTCGACAAGGCCATCAGCAGGGTGCCGCGGATGCGCGCCTGGATGTTTTCTTCCGTCGCGTCTTCCGCCACCCTGGCGAACTCGTCCGCCAGGGTGGCGCGGAAGGCATCGAAGGTTTGCTTGATCGGAATTTCATCGTAGCGCACATTCAGGCGTTTTACCATGTCGCGTGAATCGATCCACGAGATATCGGCCGTAAATTGCGACGGCATCATCACGGCGCGGACCTTGTCGGCGCCCAGCGCATCGACGGCGATGGCCAGGGTCAGGGCGGAATCGACGCCGCCCGACATGCCGATCAGCACGCCAGGGAAACCATTCTTGCCGATATAGTCGCGCACGCCCAGCACCAGCGCCTGGTACACCTGCGCCTCGGTCGTCAGCGGCGTGGCCAGCGGCTGCGGCACGGGCGTGGCGCCGTCGAACTCGACCAGTTGCAAGTCTTCCTCGAAATGGCGCAGCTGGGCGCAAATGGTACCGGCCGCATCCATGACGAACGAGTCGCCGTCGAAAATCAGCTCATCCTGGCCGCCGACCAGGTTGGCGTAGACCAGGGCCATGCCTTGCGCGCTGACGTTCTGGCGCATGGTTTCATAGCGCAGATGCTGCTTGTTCATGTGGTAGGGCGAGCCGTTCGGCACCAGCAGCACTTGCGCGCCGGCGGCGCGGGCGCGCATCGGTGCGTGCCCGAACCACGTGTCTTCGCAGATATTGATGCCGAAACGCACGCCCTTCACGCCAAACACGAAAGCCTGGTCCGACGACGTGAAGTAACGTTTTTCATCGAACACGGTGGTGTTCGGCAAGTCGTGCTTGCGGTAGGTGCCCAGCACTTCGCCATTGACCAGCACGGAGGCGGCATTGTGGCGCACGCCCTTCTCGTCCTGCAGCGGCACGCCCACCACCACGTGCAAATCCTTGAACTGAGCCAGGTCGGCCGCCAGCCCCGCAAACGCTTCCTGCGTTTTTGCGTAGAATGCATTGCGCAGCAACAGGTCCTCGGGTGGATAGCCGACCAGCGACAGTTCCGGCGTGAGCACGATATCGGCGCCCGCTTCAAAGGCGCGGCGGGAAAGGTCGAAGATCTTGGCACGGTTGCCGGCCAGATCGCCGACCGTACTATTCATTTGAGCAATTGCGACTTTGACTGTCATGATGGTGGAAATTTCGTTTTATTAATTTTATTAAACAAGAACAGGACAGGGGCGCGCAGGCCGACGGCGGCGCCCCGAGAGTGATGAATGCACACTAGAACAATGAATTATCGCACGGCTATCGTCTCTACTCTGGCTGAAATTGGCGAAGCGGCCTGGTCCGAACTGCTGGCCAGCCAGGCGGACGCCAAGGCGGAGGCCACTCCCTTCCTCTCCTACGCCTTTTTGCATGCGCTGCACGAGTCCGGCTGCGCCAGCGCGGACACGGGCTGGCAGCCGAATTACCTGGTGCTGTGGCAAGGCGATGTGCTGGCCGCCGCCCTGCCCCTGTACCTGAAAATGCACTCGTACGGCGAATATGTGTTCGACTGGGCCTGGGCCGACGCCTATCAGCAGCATGGCCTCGAATATTACCCGAAACTGCTGTCCGCCATTCCCTTTACGCCCGTCAGCGGCACGCGCCTGCTGGCCCGCGATGGCGAGGCGCGCGCCGCCCTGCTGGCCTTTTTGCAGGCGCAGCAGCAAGCGGCCGACGTGTCGTCCTGCCACATCCTGTTCCCGCCGGAAAGCGAGGCGCGCCAGCTGGCGCAGGCTGGCTACCTGATGCGTAGCGGCGTGCAGTTTCACTGGCTCAATCCCGGCTACACGGATTTCGAGCAATTCCTCGCCACCCTGGAACACAAGAAGCGCAAGAATATCCGCGCCGAGCGGCGCAAGGTAAGGGAAGCGGGCGTGACCATGCGCCAGGTGCGCGGGGTGGAGGCGACAGATGCTGACTGGATACTGTTCCACCGCTGCTACAGCAATACCTATGCGGAACACCGTTCCTCGCCCTATCTGAGCCTGGACTTCTTCCGGCGCATCGGTGCCAGCATGCCGCAAAACATTTTATTGGTGATCGCCGAGCGCGAAGGCCGGGCCATTGCCGCCTCGCTGGTGATCCACACGGCCGACACTTTATATGGCCGCTACTGGGGCGCGCTCGAGCACGTGCCCTGCCTGCACTTCGAGACGGCCTACTACCAGCCGCTGGAGTTTTGCATCGCCAACGGCATCGCCACCTTCGAAGGGGGCGCCCAGGGCGAGCACAAGATGGCGCGCGGCTTCCTGCCGCAAAAGACCTGGTCCGCCCACTGGCTGGCCCACCCGGCCTTTGCCGACGCCGTGCAGCGCTTCCTCGAGCGCGAACGGGGCGGCATCGACGCCTACCTCGATGAATTGAACGAGCACAGCCCGTTTCGCGCATAAAAAAACGCTCCCGGCCATGACTGGCGGGGAGCGTTTTTTAACTGATGCTGTTAGGCTTTTGCGGCATCTGCCTTGTAGGCGGCGACGCCGCCCAGGATTTCTTCCTTGGCCACTTCAGGGCCATACCAGCCGTCGATCTTGACCCATTTGCCTTTTTCCAGATCCTTGTAGTGCTCAAAGAAATGCTGGATCTGGCGCAAACGCAGTTCGTTCAAGTCTTCCGGCTTTTGCCAGTGGCTGTAGATCGACAGGACCTTGTCGACTGGCACGGCCAGCACTTTCGCGTCTTCGCCCGACTCGTCCGTCATTTTCAGCACGCCGATAGGACGGCAGCGCACGACCACGCCCGGGATCAGCGGGAACGGGGTGATGACCAGCACGTCAACCGGGTCGCCGTCCGGCGACAGGGTGTTCGGCACGTAGCCGTAGTTGCACGGGTAATGCATGGCGGTACCCATGAAGCGATCGACGAAGATCGCGCCGCTTTCCTTGTCGACTTCGTACTTGATCGGATCGGCATTCATCGGGATTTCGATGACGACGTTGAAATCGTTCGGCAGGTCGCGGCCGGAAGAGACGTTATTCAAACTCATGGGGTTCCTCATTAGCGGATGGTGTTTTAACCGCGCAATTATAGCGAAGTACAGGCAGCTTGTGCGATGCAGCAGCGGCCCGCCGGCGTTTTGCGCGTCCTGCCAGCAACAGTGGCGTGCCTGGCCAGCAGGCACGCCACTGTTAGTGCCGAGAGAATAAACAGATCACCGAAAATAATAAGTAGAAACACTTAAGCATTAGTACGGTGAGCCAGGAGTTAATACATTGAATATCTGCATATTTTCATTTCAATATCACCATGCCAGCGACATGGCGATGATAACCGGCATTGCATTTTATGCAGTCACTTATGACAACAATTTGATAATCATTTATCCCGCAATATATCGGCATGATGACGCAGCCGACTCAACATGCCCCGTTCTCCGCCCTGCAGGCGCCCTGCCAGCCCCGCACTTGCCTCATCCAGCATAATATTTGCTCTTATTTGAAGGATTGATTTGATTCAAATGGCGCCCTCGCCAAAAAATGGCGCGACCAGAAGACAATCATCAATTCTGATAAACTATAACATTCCGGTGATTCCAAACTTTGTATATTCTGCAATCGACGCCTTCCCTGAATTCAATATGGCGCTTTCAACGCGCCACCGATAAATCCTTGCAAAAAGGAATATGATGATTCCCTCCTTCCGGCCCGGGCCTTTATTAAAGGTCACCGGCGTTATTTTCATTCTGTTTGGCCTCGCCCTGCTGGGCGGCGGCATCTGGCTGGCCACGCTCGGCGGCTCCTGGTACTACTTGCTGGCCGGCATAGGCATGCTCGTTGCCGGCGTGCTGGTGTTCCAGGGCAAGCGCAGCGCGCAACCATTCATGGCGCTGTTGCTGCTCGCCACCCTGATCTGGTCCGTGATCGAAGTGAAATTTGACTGGTGGCAATTGTTGCCGCGCCTCGACATCTGGTTTGCCGCCGCCGTCTGGCTGCTGCTGCCCTTCGTCAGCCGCCGCCTGGCGCCACCTGCCGCAGCGAAACAGGGGCAATTGGGCAAGACGGCCCTCGGCGCCGCCGTAGCGCTGACCGTTATCGCCGGCGTCATCGCCCTGTTCCAGGACTACCATGACCTGCATGGCGACGTGCCGGCCGAAAACATGGCCGCCACCGCCACAGGCGACCTGGCGCCCGGCGTCGAGCACAACGACTGGTCCGCGTATGGCCGCTCCGGCTATGGCGACCGCTACGCCCCGGCCGCGCAGATCACGCCGGCGAATATTTCCGGCCTGAAAGAAGCCTGGACCTACCACACGGGCGACTTCAAGGGACCGAACGACCCGGGCGAGATCGCCAACGAAGTCACGCCGCTGAAGGTCAATGACATGCTGTACCTGTGCACGCCGCACAATATCGTCATCGCCCTGAATCCGGACACGGGCAAGGAAATCTGGCGCCACGATCCGAAGATCAACCGCGACGCGGCCAGCTACCAGCACATGATCTGCCGCGGCGTCGCCTACTGGGACGTCAACGCGGGCCGCGCCAAGAACAACCCGGCCCCTGAAGCGGCCGGCATGGAATGCCCGCGCCGCATCCTGGCGCCGACCATGGACGGCACCATGATCGCCGTCAATGCCGATACGGGCGAATCGTGCAAGAGCTTTGGCAACAACGGCGTCGTCAACCTGTATAAAAACATGGCCATGATCAAGCGCGGTTTCCTGATGCCCACCTCGCCGCCGGCCGTCTCGCAGAAAATGGCCGTGATCGCCGCCAGCGTGACGGACAACCATTCGACGGAAGAGCCGTCGGGCGTGATCCGCGGCTACGATCCCGTCACCGGCAAGCTGATGTGGAACTGGGACCCGGCCACGCCGGAAGATACGCAGCCCTTCCCTGAAGGCAAGAACTACACCAACAACTCGCCCAACTCGTGGGGCGTGGCCAGCATCGATGAAAAGCTGGGCATGGTCTACATTCCGATGGGCAATGAAACCCCCGATACCTGGGGCGGCAACCGCAACAAGAATGGCGAGAAATTCAACAGCGCCATCGTCGCGCTGGACCTGGCAACGGGTAAAGTGCGCTGGGTCTACCAGACCGTGCACCACGATATCTGGGACATGGATATCGGCGGCCAGCCTAGCCTGGTCGACATCGACACGCCGAAAGGCAAGGTCCCCTCCGTGGTCGCCACGACGAAACGGGGCGACATCTACGTGATCGACCGCCGCGACGGCAGCCTGGTCGTGCCGGCGCCGGAAAAACCCGTACCGACGAGCAATCCTGCCGCCGGCGACACCCTGTCGCCCACGCAGCCGTTCTCGGCCCTGACCTTCTTGCCTGAACGCAATATCAGCGAAGCGGACATGTGGGGCACGACGCCATTCGACCAGCTCGCCTGCCGCATCATCTTCAAGGAACGCCGCTATGAAGGCCCGTTCACGCCGCAAACGGCCGGCAAGGGCGCCGTCATCTCGCCGGGCCCGCTCGGCATCTTCGAATGGGGCGGCGCGGCCATCGACCCCGTACGCCAGTTGCTGATTGTCAACCCTGACTACATGGGCTTCCTGGAAAAACTCGTGCCACGCGCCGAAACGACGGCCAAGGGCGGCACGGGCGGCGAAATGGGCTTGCAGCCACAGACGGGCGTCCCGTTCGCCGTGGAAATCAAGGCCTTCCTGTCGCCGCTGGGCTTCCCATGCCAGGCACCGCCGTGGGGCTATGTGGCCGCCGTCGACCTGCGCACCATGAAAAAAGTGTGGATGCACAAGAACGGCACCACGCGCGACAGCGGTCCCGTGCCGATTCCCTTGCCACTGGGCGTGCCCAGCCTGGGCGGCATGGTCACCACGGGTGGCGGCGTGACCTTCCTCAGCAGCACGCTCGACTACTACATCCGCGGCTACGACGTCAGCAACGGCAAGGTCATCTGGAAAGCCCGTTTGCCAGCCGGCGGCCAGGCTACGCCGATGAGTTATGTGTCGAACAAGTCGGGACGCCAGTTCGTCGTCGTCATGGCCGGCGGCCACGGTTCGCTGGGCACGAAGATGAGCGATACCCTGGTCGCGTATGCCTTGCCCGAAGGCACGGCGGTACCGAAGAAGTAATTAGCAACGCACTCCATCCTGGAGTGCGCGCATAAAAAAAGCCGTTCAGTCTGCACTGAACGGCTTTTTTACGTCTGGAGAAACAGATTACAGGATGGTGGCCAGCGCGCACTGCCGGTAATGGGCTGCAGCCTGTTCCGTCTGCTGCAAGGCATCGTGCATCTGCGCCAGCTTCAGGTGGGCGTCGCGCACCATCTGCGGCTCGTTCGCGTCGGACAAAGCCTGCTCCAGGTGGCGCTGGGCCTTGCCCCACAGTTTTTGCTTGAGGCACAGGGTACCCAGGGTCAGCGCCAGTTCCGCGTCCAGCGGACGCTGCTTCATCCATTGCTCGCAATGCTCGATCTGCAGCAGCAGGGCCGGCGTGCCGGCGGGCGCCGCCGCTTCGCGGTAGGCGCGCACGACGCGCTCGTCCCAGTCGGCGGCCAGCGACTCTTCGCACACGAGGCGAGCTTCGTCATGCAGGCCGCGCGCATTCAGGGCCGTGGCGGCGCGGCAGGCGATATACGGCTTGACCCGGTCCGCGCTCGGCACGGTGGACCACACGCGCATCAGCGATTCGGCATCGTGCGACGGGTCGGACAGCAAATGGTCGTAGGCCAGCTCGCGCAGGCGCGACGACAGGGCCGGATGCAGGGCGCGGTGCTTGTCGAGCGAACGCACGAGGCGCAGCACTTCCGGCCAGTTCTTCGCCTGCTGCTCGGCTTTCAGCGACCATTGCAGCGCGTGGATATGGCGCGTGCCGCTGGCATTGAGTTCGCGCACGGCGGCCAGGGCCGCTTCCGGCTGGTGGTCGTCGACCAGCAATTCCGTCACCGTCATCAAACGCGCCGTCTTCAGGCTGGCGTCGCCTTCGACGCGGGCCAGCCAGCTGTCGCGGCGCTCGGACTGGCGCATGCGGTGCGCGGCGCGCGCGCCGATCAGCGCGGCCAGGCCCGCGTTTTCGTCCAGCTCGGCGGCGCGCAGGGCAGCTTTTTCCGCATGGCCGAAACGGCCTTCGAACAGGGCTTTCAAGGCTTCGCGCAAGCCCTTGTTGCCGTCGCGCTCACGCTTACGCTGGCGGTAGGCCGCCACTTGCGCCGGCATGCGCACGGTGGCGCGCACGGCGCGCACCAGCAGGTACAGCAGCACGAACAGCACGACCTGCAGCAGCAGGAAGAAGTTCAGCGACAAATCGATGCGGTACGGCGGATAGAACAGCACCACGTTGCCGGGATTGAAACGGGCCGTCACGGCGATACCGATCGCCGCGGCCATCAGGGCGAGTAACCAGAGAAATAGACGCATGGGCTCAGGACTTCGCTTTGTAGTTGCGCACAGCCGTCAGGCTGTCGGACAAGGTTGGCATTTCGATGGCTAGGTTGCTGCCCTGCACCTGGCGCAGCAAGGCTTGCGCCGTCTGCGTGCCCTTCGCGCGGGTGTCGAAATACTTGGCCAGCGCATCCTGGGCGGCGATCAAGTCGTTGCGGAAAGCCGTTTCATTGCGCGACAACAAGGCCATGCGGGCATTCAGCAGGCGCAGCTTGACGTTTTCGCGCAAGAAATACGACTGCGTCGGCGACAGCATCAGCGCTTCCGGCGTATCGACTCTGCGGATACGGATCAGCTGGCGCACGTCGGCCCACATGTCGCCGCTCCAGGTATTGAAGCCGTCGCGCACTTTTTGCAGCAGCGGTTCCGGCGCCGGCGGCCCCACCAGCTTGCCGCTGGCATCGCGCACGGCCTTGGCCTTGCCCGGTTTTTCCGGCGCGGCCGGCAAGGCCGGCGTTTCGTCGGACAGCATCGGCAGGGCGTCGATCTGGGCGATCACGGCGTCGAGGCGCAGGGCCACGCCCGTCGAATCGACGCTGGGCAGGGCCTTGAGTTTTTCCATGTCGCGCCCGATGGCGCGGCGGATGGTGATGAATTGCGGCTTGTCGGAGCGCGACAGGCTGCGGTCCGCGTTTTGCAGCGCGATCAGCGCGCCCGGCACGTTGCCGGCCAGTTGCAGCTGCTGGCTGGCCGTCGACAGCACTTGCTCGATTTCCGTCAGCGCCCACTCGTCGCGGTTCTTCGACAAGTCGTTGTACAGTTGTTCCAGCGCAAGCTGCTGGCTCTGGGTTTCGCTCTGGCGGTTTTCCAGCGCGCCCACCTTGATCTGCAGCTCTTTCGTGCCTTCTTGCACGTTGCGCGCCAGCACGCCCGTTTCGGCATTGCTGACATCGCCCTTTTGCAGGCGCTTGGCCACTTCTTCGCGCAGGTTGCGGATCTGCTTGCTGGTCGACCAGCTTTGCGCCGCCAGCAGCACGGCCAGCACGATGACGGCGATGCTCATGGGCTTTTGCAGCTGCTCCAGCAGGGTCGGCGCGCGGCCGGCAGGTTGGTCGGCCGCCTGCGGCGCCGTCTTCACGGCGCTGCCAGGCGTTGCATTCGGTTCGGAGAGTGTAGGCATTTCGTTCATGGTCGTGATTGTAACGCGGCGAGCACTCCTGCGTCGCCTGATCCTGTCAGGGTGACACGGGCAAAACCCAGGGCCGCCGCCGTTTGTGCAATGCGGGCGTGCGGCACGATCAGATGCTGCTGTTGCATTTTTGCAACAGCCGTCTTTTCATCGCCCATTTCGCCCAGCAGCGCCAGCAAACCGCGCAGCGCTTCCGAGCTGGTGATGATCCAGTCATTATTATGCTGCAACAGCTTTTCCAGGGTCGCCCGCAAGGCCGGCGTCAGTCTTGGCACCTGGCGCCGGTAAGCCGTAACGAACTCGACTTCGGCGCCTGCCGCGCGCAAGCCGTCGGCCAGGTAATCGCGCCCGCCATCGCCGCGCACGATCAGCACGCGCTTGCCGCACAGGGCCGGCAAGTCCAGCGCCAGCAACAGGTGTTCGGAATCGCTGCGCGCCGTGTCTAACGGACTGGTGATGCTGGCGGTGGCGTCCGTGACGCCATGTGCAGCCAAGGCCAGGCGGCTGCCCTCGCCCACCACGGCCAGCGGCACGCCTGGCGGCCAGGCGGACAGGTGCGCAAAGACGCAATCGATGGCGTTGGGCGAGACGAAGGCCACCAGGTCGTACTCGGCCAGGCGCGCCAGCACGGCTCGCAGCTGCGCACATTCATCTGCGCCATCGAGCGCGTGGATTTCCAGCAGCGGCAGCAGGGTCACGGGCCAGCCCAGCGCCGCGATCCGGGCGGCCAGCGGCCCCGCTTGCGCCGCGGGCCGCGTGATCACCACGCTGTCAGGCATGCGGCGCCAGGCCTTCATGGTTGTCCGGGGTGACGGCGCAGGAGGCGAGGATGCCGGCGGCGTCCTGGCCGCGCAGCAGTTCGGCCACCTGCTCGCCCAGCAGTTCGGGCGCGCCGGCCGGGCCACTGACGTCGGCGCTGGCCATGCGCGCGCCGTCCGGCGTGGCGACCATGGCGCGCAGGCGCATCTGTTCGCCATCGACGGTGGCGAAGGCGGCCAGCGGAATCTGGCAGCTGCCGCCGAAAATCTTCGACACCTTGCGCTCGGCCGTGACGGCTTGCGCCGTATCAATATGGTTCAGCGGCGCCAGCAGGCGCACCAGGTCGGCGCCGTCAAGCCGTCCGCTGCGGATTTCGATGGCCATGGCGCCCTGGCCGGCGGCCGGCAGGCTGTCTTCCGGCGCCAGCACGGCGCGGATGCGCGATGCGAGCCCCAGGCGCTTCAGGCCGGCGGCGGCCAGGATGATGGCGGCGTAATCGCCACGGTCCAGTTTGCCCAAACGCGTATCGAGGTTGCCGCGCAGGGGCAGAATCGTCAGGTGCGGATAGCGCGCGGCGATCAGCGACTGGCGGCGCAGGCTGCTGGTGCCGACGACGGCGCCGTGCGGCAGCTCGGCCAGGCTGGCGTAATCGTTGGACACGAACGCGTCGCGCGGGTCTTCGCGCTCGAGGATGGCGGCCAGGGCAAAGCCTTCCGGCAACTCCATCGGCACGTCTTTCAGCGAATGCACGGCCAGGTCGGCACGGCCCTCTTCCATCGCCACTTCCAGTTCCTTGACGAACAGGCCCTTGCCGCCTACCTTGGACAGGGCGCGGTCCAGAATCTGGTCGCCGCGTGTGGTCATGCCGAGAATTTCAACGCTACACTGCGGATACAGGGCGGCCAGGCGCGCACGCACGTGTTCAGCTTGCCACATGGCAAGACGGCTCTCGCGCGTGGCGATCACCAGGCGGGCAGGAATATTCAATTCGTTCGGGGTCAATTCGGATGCTTTCAAAACAAGTTCTTTCGCTGTGGCTGTCGTTGTCGTTGCCAATTCGCCCGTCCGATATCAATTTGTATCGGAATGGCGCCCGGCCTCGCTATAATCGTTATCCCTTAGCCTAGAAGGCCAAGTCAGGCTAGCGTCCATGTTGAAGACCACAAATTTTATCATGCGCCCCCTCCCCTCTGCGGCCAAACGCCCGGTGCGATCCTCATTCCCTTGCTTTTACACTTACTTTGGTTCTTTATTATGCTCAATGACGCAGTAGCACCAGAAATAGTCCCGGCGGCCGGTTCCGACAAGGACGCGCCGCTGAAAGAAGATATCCGCCTGCTGGGCCGCCTGCTGGGCGACGTGCTGCGCGAACAGGAAGGCGACGCCGTCTTCAATGTGGTGGAAACCATACGCCAGACGTCCGTGCGCTTCCGCCGCGAAGCGGACGCGGGCGCCGCGCTGGAACTCGACGCCATGCTCAAGGAACTGAGCCGCGAACAGACGATTTCCGTCGTGCGCGCGTTTTCCTACTTTTCGCACCTGGCCAACATTGCGGAAGATCAGCACCACATCCGCCGCCGCCGCGCCCATTTGCTGGCCGGTTCGCCGGCGCAAAAGGGCAGCGTCAGCTTCGCGCTGAAAAAACTGCGCGCCGCCGGCGTGCCCCGCAAGACCGTCGACACCTTCTTCCAGGACGCGCTGATCGCCCCCGTGCTGACGGCCCACCCGACGGAAGTGCAGCGCAAGAGCATCCTCGACGCCGAGCACGACATCGCCCGCCTGCTGGCCGAGCGCGACCTGCCGCAGACGCCGAAAGAACGGCACGCCAACATGCAGCTGCTGCGCTCGCGCGTGGCCACCCTGTGGCAGACGCGCATGCTGCGCTACTCGAAGCTGACGGTGGCCGACGAAATCGAAAACGCCCTGTCCTACTACCGCATCACCTTCCTGCGCGAACTGCCGGGTCTGTATGACGATATCGAGGACGATATCGCCGCCGAGTACCCGAACGGCAACGGCACCATCGAACCGATCAGCGCCGCCTACGTGCAGATGGGCAGCTGGATCGGCGGCGACCGCGACGGCAACCCGAACGTCAACGCAGGCACCATGCAGCATGCGCTGGCGCGCCACGCCACCACCATCCTCGACTTTTACCTGGATGAAGTGCACACCTTGGGCGCGGAACTGTCCGTCTCGACCCTGATGGTGGGCGTGAGCGCGGAACTGCAGGCGCTGGCCGACCAGTCGCCGGACGCCTCGCCGCACCGCAGCGACGAACCGTACCGCCGCGCCCTGATCGGCATCTATGCGCGCCTGGCCGCCACGGCCCGCGCCCTGGGCGCCACGAATATCCTGCGCAAGGAAGTGGGCGCGGCCGCCGCGTACCCTGACGCGGCGGCCTTTGTCGCCGACTTGCGCACCATCGTCGCCTCGCTCGAAGCGCACCATGGCGCGGCCCTCGTGCGCCCGCGCCTGGCCACGCTGGCGCGCGCGGCCGACATCTTCGGCTTCCACCTCGCGTCGCTGGACATGCGCCAGACGTCCGACGTGCACGAGCGCGTGCTGGCCGACCTGTTCGCCAAAAGCGGCGTGGCCGCCGATTACGCGGGCCTGTCCGAGGAAGACAAGCAGGCGCTGCTGCTGAGCGAACTGGCGCAGCCGCGTTTGCTGTACTCGCCCTACATCAGCTACGCCACGGAAACGGATTCCGAGCTGGCCATCCTGCGCGCGGCGCGCGACATCCGCCAGCGCTACGGCGCGCGGGCCATCCGCAACTACATCATTTCGCACACGGAAACCGTCTCCGACCTGCTGGAAGTGTTGCTGCTGCAAAAGGAAACAGGCTTGCTGCGCACCGACTGGAAAGCGGGAGGCGACGGCGACAGCACATGCGAGCTGATGGTCATCCCCCTGTTCGAGACGATCCCCGACCTGCAGCGCGCGGCCGGCATCATGAGCCAGCTCATGGCCTTGCCTTTGGTCAAACAATTGATCGCCAAGCAGGGACAGTTGCAGGAAGTCATGCTCGGCTATTCCGATTCGAACAAGGATGGCGGTTTCCTGACCTCCAACTGGGAACTGTACAAGGCGGAACTGGCGCTGGTGTCCGACTTCCAGAAGGCCGGCGTCAAGCTGCGCCTGTTCCACGGCCGCGGCGGCACGGTGGGCCGTGGCGGCGGACCCAGCTACGAAGCCATCCTGGCCCAGCCGCCGGGCACCGTCAACGGCCAGATCCGCCTGACGGAGCAAGGCGAAATCATCGCCTCGAAGTTTTCCAATGCGGAAATCGGCCGGCGCAACCTGGAATTGCTGGTCGCCGCCACCCTGGAAGCGAGCCTGGCGCCGCAGGCCGCCAACCCGGCCCATGCAAGCGAGCTGGCACAGTTCGAAGCCGTGATGGCGCAGCTGTCGGACCTCGCCTATCACGCCTACCGCCACCTCGTGTATGAAACGCCGGGCTTCACGGAGTATTTCTTCTCGGCTACGCCGATTGCGGAAATCGCCGAGCTGAACCTCGGTTCCCGTCCCGCCTCGCGCAAGGCCAACCAGCGCATCGAAGACTTGCGCGCCATTCCCTGGGGCTTTTCCTGGGGCCAGTGCCGCTTGCTGCTGCCGGGCTGGTTCGGTTTCGGCAGCGCCATCGAGGCCTGGATCAACGCTGGCGAGCCAGCGTCGAAGGATGACAGGATCCCCACCCTGCGCGCCATGTACGCCGAATGGCCCTTCTTTGCCACCCTGCTGTCGAACATGGACATGGTGCTGGCCAAGACGGACCTGGCGATTGCGTCGCGCTATGCGGAACTGGTGGCGGACCAGGATTTGCGCGAACGCATCTACAAGCGCATCACGGACGAGCATGGCACCACCCTGCGCTGCCTGGAGCTGATCACCGGCAACACCGAGCGCCTGGCGGGCAATCCGCTGCTGGCCCGCTCGATCCAGAACCGCTTCGCCTACCTCGACCCGCTGAACCACTTGCAAGTGGAATTGATCAAGCGCAACCGCGCCCTGTCGGCGGAAAGCCGCATCGATGAACGCGTGCACCGCGGCATCCAGCTGTCGATCAACGGCGTGGCAGCCGGCCTGCGCAATACGGGCTGACCAGGCCCGGCCGCCATCGGCATGCAGGGGCCGGCACCGCAAGGGCCGGCCCTTTTGCTTTCCTGATGGAAAAATATTCTCAAGAAAACAACATTTGGTATTACACTAGCGTCGGATACTTTTCCCACTCCGGCGCCATGCGCACCGCAGCGGCCAACCATGACGCCAGGAACGCGGATGAGCAAATGGTCGATTGAAACGCTGAGTACGGCATGTGCCGCCCTCACCCTGATCATGCTGGGCTGGCTGGCCGGTGTGGCCTGGCAGGAACTCGACTTCTGGGAGCATATCTGGCTGTCGCTGCTGCTGGCGGCCGTCGCTGGCACGGCGATGTGGCTGCTGCGCACGCTGCGCGCCCACCTGGCCAGCACGCGCAAGCTGCTCGACGCCAGCACCATGCGCTACCGCGAACTGAGCGAAGCGGCGCAGGACGGCATGTGGCAAACGGACGCGCACGGCCGCATCCTGCACGTCAACCAGCGCCTGTGCGACATGCTGGGCCTCCCCTCCGAGCTGCTGCTGAACCATTCCATGGAGGAATTCCACGACGAGGCAACCTTGCTGCGCCTGTGTCCGCTGCGCCAGACAGCCACGGATAGCTGCATGGGAGAACTGCGTTACCGGCACAGCGACGGCTCGGAACGCTGGGCCATGATCAGCGGCCGCCGCCTGTACGACCAGCAGGGCACGCTGACGGGCGCGCTCGTGCTGGCCAGCGACATCACCGAACACAAGCGTGCCGAACACGCGTTGAGCGTCGCCCATGCGGAACTGGAAAGCCGCGTGGCCCTGCGCACGGCCCAGCTGCTCGACGTCAATCTCCAGCTCTCCGCGGAAATCGCCATGCGCGCGCAAACGGAAGCGGCCCTGGCGCGCAGCGAAGAACGGCTGCAGGACATCATTTCCATGATGCCCCTGTCGCTGTTCCTGAAAGACGCCGATTCGCGCATCGTGCTGATGAACCAGGCCTGCGAACAGCAATGGGGAGTGCGCCAGGAGGACATCGCCGAAGGGCGCGACTTGCATCACTTTCCCAGCGACCAGAACGTGGGCTTCCACGCGGCGGACCAGGAAGCGTTTGCCAGCCGCAAGGTGGTGATACGCGAAGAACTGATATGGAACGCGCAATTGCGGGAAAATCGCCTGGTGCAGACGCACAAGAAACCCGTGTTTGACGCCCAGGGCCGGCCGCAGATGATCATCGCCATGGCCATCGACATCACCGACAGCAAGCGCAACGAGGAAAACCTGGAGCGCACCCTGGCCCAGCTGCGCGAACTGAGCGACCACCAGCAAACCATCAAGGAAGAGGAACGCCGGCGCATCGCGCTCGACATTCACGACGACCTGGGCCAGAACCTGATGGTGCTGCGCATCGATGTGTCGCTGCTGCACGCGCGCACGGCCAAGGCCCACCCGCGCCTACACCGCCACGCGCAGCGCGTGCTCGACACCATCGACGCCACCATCCGCTCCGTGCGCACCATCATCAATGACTTGCATCCAAGTACCCTGGAGCTGGGACTGGGCCCCGCCGCCGAATGGCTGATCCGCCAGATGGAGAGCCGCGGCACCATCCGCTACCGGCTCACGCTCGACAGCGAGGCAGCGGACCTGGGCCTCGATCAGCGCCAGACATCGGCCATCTTCCGCGTGCTGCAGGAATCGCTGTCGAACATCGTGCGCCATGCCCAGGCCAGCGAAGTGGAAGTTGCGCTGGAGCAAGACGCGGATTCCATCGTGCTGCGCATCAGCGACAACGGCATCGGCATGCAGCCGGGCGACGACGGCAAGCGAGCCGCCTTCGGCCTGAAAAGCATACGCGAACGTGTCCACGCGCTGGGCGGCGAACTGCGCATCGACAGCCAGGCGGGCCGGGGCACGGCGCTGGTCATCTACCTGCCTCACGCCGGCAGGCACGCCATGCCCGTCATGCCAAAACACAAAAATTACCAAAAACAGTAGCAAATTAGGTATGCATTTTTAGCAAACAAAAGTATAGTAAGTTTTTTCCCTGAGGAAACTATCATGCCGCTACGGTTCGCCCGCCTCTCCGCTCCACTGCTCGGCCTGTTCCTGCTGGCTGCCGTCCCCATCGCCAGCGCCACCATTTATGCCGAACGGGGCTTTGGGGAAAAGGATGGCAATGGCAGCATCGCATCCGACCTGAACCCGGCAGGCCTGGTGGCCGGCATCATCATGGAAGAGGAAGGACGGCGCCGCGCCGTGACGTACCAGCATGGCCGCATCCGCGAGCTGGGCACCCTGGGCGGCGATGAAGGTTTTACCAAGGCCATTAATATGCATGGCGTGGTGGTGGGGTCGGCGCAGACGCCAGCCGGCGCCTGGCACGCCTTCCGCTACGACGCGGCGGGCGGCATGCGCGACCTGGGCACCCTGGGCGGCACCAGCAGCTATGCCACGGCCATCACGCGCGACGGCCAGGTGGCCGGCTATGCCGATACCAGCGGCGGCGATTTCCACGCCTTCGTGACGAAAGCCGACCACAGCCTGCAAGACCTGGGCACGCTGGGCGGGGCCAGCAGCTATGCCAGCGGCCTGAACAGCCATGGCGTGGTGGTGGGCACGGCGCAGCGCGGCGATGGCTACCGCCGCGCCTTCGTCTACCGGCCAGGCGCGGGCATGCAGGAAATCGGCACCCTGCCCGGCGGGCGCATCAGCTCGGCCACCGCCATCAACGACGCGGGCCTGATCGTGGGCGCCTCGGAAACGGAGAAGCGCCGCTGGCACGCGTTTGCCTGGGACGGCAAGCGCATGCTCGACCTGGGCGCCATGATCGGCCAGGGCGACAGCTACGCCACGGCCGTCAACGCGGCCGGACACGTCGTCGGCAGCGTCAACATCAACGGCTTTGAACCGATGACCTTTGTCTACAAGGAAGGCGTGATGACGGTACGCCGCCGCGACGACGGCCTGTACCTGACCAACAAGATCACGGACGCCGGCCTGGTGGTGGGCGCCATCTACACGGGGCATAAATTCCAGGCCTTCGCCGTGCCGTCGCAAGCGTCGCCGGCGCCGCCGCGCCGCAACCCGCTGGACTGGTTCTTCCTGACCGTCATCGCCGCCGCCTGCGGCGCGGCCGCGTTCCGCGCGCGCCGGCACTTGCGCGCCGGCCTGCTGGGACAGCGCCGGCATTTGCTGTAAATCAATACAGCTACGGACGAAAAAAAAGAGGCTTGCGCCTCTTTTTTTTATTGCCTGCTGACAGCTTAGTTCTGTGTCAGGAAAGTCTTCAGCTTGTCCGAACGCGAAGGCTGGCGCAGCTTGCTCATGGCTTTCGCTTCGATCTGGCGGATGCGCTCGCGCGTCACGTCGAACTGCTTGCCCACTTCTTCCAGCGTGTGGTCGTTCGACATTTCCACGCCGTAACGCATGCGCAGCACTTTCGCTTCGCGCGGCGTCAGGGAATCGAGCACTTCCTTGATAACGTTGCGCATCGAGGCGTGCAGCGCGGCGTCCAGCGGCGCCAACGTCGTGTTGTCTTCGATGAAGTCGCCCAGTTGCGAATCGCCATCTTCGCCCATCGGCGTTTCCATGGAAATCGGCTCTTTCGCGATCTTCATGATTTCGCGCACCTTGTTTTCCGGCATTTCCATCTTGACGGCCAGGGTCGCCAAGTCCGGCTCGCTGCCCGTTTCCTGCATGATCTGGCGCGAGATGCGGTTCATCTTGTTGATCGTTTCGATCATGTGCACCGGCACGCGGATGGTGCGGGCCATGTCGGCGATCGAACGCGTGATCGCCTGGCGGATCCACCAGGTGGCGTAGGTCGAGAACTTGTAGCCGCGGCGGTATTCGAATTTATCGACCGCCTTCAGCAAGCCGATGTTGCCTTCCTGGATCAAGTCGAGGAATTGCAGACCGCGGTTGATGTATTTCTTGGCGATCGAAATGACCAGACGCAAGTTGGCGACCGTCATTTCGCGTTTCGCGTGACGCGCGCGCTTTTCGCCGGCCGCCATCTGCTTGTTGATCTTGCGCAAGTCCGCCAGCGGCAGGGCCACGCGCGCTTGCAGGTCGATCATCTTCTTTTGCAGTTCCTTGACGGCAGGCACGTTGCGGCTGAGGATGGCGCTGTACGGATACTTGCAGTCGACTTCGCGGTCGACCCATTCCAGGTCGCATTCATTGCCTGGGAACACCTTGATGAAGTGGGCGCGCGGCATGCCGCATTTGTTCACGCACAGTTCCAGCACGGCGCGCTCGATATGGCGCACTTCTTCCATCTGGCCGCGCAGGGTGTCGCACAGCTTTTCCACGACCTTGGCCGTGAAGCGGATGCCCAGCAATTCCTGCGAAATGGCTTCCTGCGCCTTGATGTAGGCTTTCGAGTTGTAACCCTCGGGCGCCTTGCGCATCTTGTCGTACTGCGTCGAGATGACGTTGAATTTCTCCAACGCATTCTTTTTCAGCTGGGCCAATTGCTCGCTGGAGAAACCGGCCGCGCCGCCATTGGCGTCGCCGTCTTCTTCCTCGGCTTCCTCTTCCTCTTCGTCCTCGTCGCTGGCAGCGGCGGGGGCGGCGGCAGCGGCCGGCGCCGGGGCATTGCTTTCGTTCAGATCGACAAAGCCGTCGACCACTTCATCGACCTTGATTTCGTCGCGCGCGATTTTTTGCGACAGGGCGACGATTTCGCCGATGGTGGTGGGGCAGGCGGAAATGGCCTGGATCATGTCCTTCAGGCCGCCTTCGATGCGCTTGGCGATCTCGATCTCGCCTTCGCGCGTCAGCAGCGCCACGGCGCCCATTTCACGCATGTACATGCGCACGGGGTCGGTGGTGCGGCCGAAGTCGGAGTCGACGGTCGACAGGGCGGTCGCGGCAGCCGCTTCCACTTCATCGTCGCTGGTGACGGTGGCGACGTTGTCAGTCAACAACAGGCTTTCCGCGTCAGGGGCGCGCTCGTAGACGGCGATGCCCATGTCGTTGAAGGTGGCGATGATGCCTTCGATGGCTTCCGGATCGATGATGTTTTCCGGCAATTGGTCATTGATCTCGGCATAGGTGAGGAAACCGCGTTCCTTGCCCATGTTGATCAAGCCCGTGATCTGCTTGCGGCGGCGTTCCAGGTCCGCTGCCGAGGCTTCCGGATCGCCCAGTGCGTCGGCCAGGCCGCCCTTGGCCTTGCGGTCGCGCGCTTTCGAGACGGCCTTCAGTTCGGCGCGCTCGACGGCGTTGAGTGCTGCCACTTCATCGTTTTCCGGCGTGAATTCGCTCGGCTTGCGGCCGCGGCGGCCCGGTACCTTGACGGTCGGCAAGAAGTAATTCGAGGTATCGATGGCGGCCAGGGCATCGGCGTCCGTGGTCTTGCTGACCACTTGCGCGCCGGTGATGATGGTCACGGGCGCCGCTTCAGGCTTGGCGCGCACGACTTTCGAACGGGCTGCCGTCACCACTTTGTTCGTGGCGGCGCTTTCGCTGACCTTGCGCGGCGCGGCCGGGGCCTTGGCGCCGGGGGCAATCTTCACGCTCGGCGTCTTGACCGGTGCGGCGTCGGCCACCTCGGCCACTTCGGCAACGGCTTCGACAGCCGCCGCTGGCGCTTCGGCTGCCGGCTCGGCCGGCGGCACGGCGGCCAGGCGCGAGCGGCTTTTCTTCACCACGGTGACGACGGTGGGCGCCGTCGTGACGGTGGCTTCCGGATTCGCTTGCGCATTATCGATGAAGTAAGATAAAGTCGTTTTGGGTACGGCAAGTGGTGCCGCGGCTGGGCGTGGCGCCTTGGCGGACAACGTTAAAGTTTTTGGCGTATTCTTCATGAGATATCTCTTAATGCGAGACCAGATGGTGTCGGCGCGAAGTGAATGATTCCACCTAAGCCTGCGAAACCGGACTCGATGGAGCGTATTGTTGCGGCTGCCGTCAAGGGCAGCGGCGCCTGTCTATCGGGACGTTCAAAGCCCGCGCATCCAGCGGCGGCGGGGCCGAAGCCGGGTCAGATAAATAAGCGATGTACATTGCGGAATGAAAAAAAGCCCGTACCAGAACGGGCTTGAATCTATTGTTGTTCAGTGAAGACACAGCGGAGAGCAAGATTATGCACGAAGGCCAGTTATCTGGATAATTGATAAGCAAAATATCTGATATCAAAAATATCAATAATGATGGCCCTGCACCGCACTGCTCCTATCCCCTGCACACCTGAGCCAGACCGTCAAATACGGGGTCCAGTCATCAGCGCAAGCCGACATTATACACATTTCCCGCATTTCGCGCTGCGTCCGCTGTAGGGCGGACCCGCTTGTTACAGCGCAAGTTGCCAAAAAAGACAATGCACTTGCCTGTGGCGCGTGCTATGCTCCCCTTTTATAGCCCAACCAATGATGTCGATGACCAGCTCCACGCCAGACCAGCAAGCCACCACTCCTGACACGCCAGTCGATGCAGCCCCAGCGGCGGCACCGGCCGCAGCGGCAACTACGCCGGCGCCTGCCGGCCTGACCGCGCGCGCCCTGCTGAAGCAGTTCCAGGAGCAATTCCCGCCATTCCGCGATTGCCTGCCCTTGTCGATCGGTATCGACAAGCAGATCCTGGCACGCCTGCCGGACCTGGACCGCAAGCTGATGCGCACGGCGCTGGGCATCCACACGGGTTCGCTGCGCTACCTGCGCGTGATGGAAAAAGCCAAGATCCGCTACGACCTCGACGGCACGGCCGGCGCGGAAGTGACGCAAACGCACCGCGACCACGCCACGCAAGTCTTGCAGCAGCGCTTCAAGAAGGAAGCCGAGCGCAAGAAAGCCGAGCGCGACGCGGCCGCCGCCGAAGAAGCGAACCGCTTGCGCCTGGAAAAACTGAATCAGCTGACCGCGAAATTCTCGCGCAAAGGCTGATCCGGTTTCATGGACACAGCTGCCGCACCGCCACTGCCCCCCTATCAAGGCATTGCCCTCGACCACGTCAGGCTGGTACGCACCAGCGATGATGCAAAAGCAGCCATGGCTGCCCTGCTGGCAGCGGACGCCATCGGCTTCGATACGGAATCGAAGCCGACGTTCGTCAAGGGCGAGTCCTCCACGGGACCGCATCTGATCCAGCTGGCCACCGACGACATCGCCTACCTGTTCCAGGTAGGCAGCACGCCGGCGCCGGCCCTGGCCGAACTGAAAGCCATCCTCGAATCGACCACCACCCTGAAGGTGGGTTTTGGCCTGTCCGACGACGTCAAGCGCCTGCGCAACAAGCTCGGCATCGCGCCGGCCCAGGTGCTCGACCTGTCCGTCGCCCTGCGCGGCGGCCAGCGCAACGACCTGGGCGCGAAGACGGCCGTGGCCAAGTTCTTCGGCCTGCACCTGCAGAAATCGAAAAAGATCTCCACCACCAACTGGGCCACCTCGCGCCTGACGGAAAAGCAGATCCTGTACGCGGCCGACGATGCGCAAGTGGCCCTGCGCGTGTACCGCCGCTGGATCGCCGACGGCGGCAAGGTGGCGCCGCAAAAGGCCCCGCGCGCCAGCACGCCGCCCGTCCCGCCGCCGGTCGCCGCCTGAGGCGGCACACCTTCCAGCCACATGAGCAAGGACAAGTCCATCGGCACCACGCCCGCCGCGATCGCCGCCGCCGAACAGGCGCTGGGGCGATCGCTGCCCGCGTCCTACGCGCAATGGTTATTGATCAACAATGGCCGCGCGCTGGGCGCCTTGAGCGTGTTTCCCGTATACGACGCGGCCAATGCGCGCAAGACGTGGGAATCGATAGAACGCCATTACCGCACGAGCTGGCAGGAATGGCTGGAGAATACGGGCGCGAACGGCAACGATGCCAGCGCCCTGCTGCCCTTTGCCCAGTTTGGCACGGGCGATTACTATTGTTTTGATTATGCGCAAACGGGACCCACGGGCGAGCCGGTGGTCGTGCTGTGGTCGCACGAAACAGGGGCTGCCACCGCGGTGGCGCCCGACTTTGCATCATTCCTGATACTGCCCGGCCGCCCGGGATAAAACCCGGCGGCCGGCGCCAGCTTATTTGACGGGACGCCAGGTCAGCGGATAGCGGTAGACGACGCCATTGCTGGCCTTGACGGCGGCAATAATAGAAAACACCAGATTGCCCAGCGCCACCAGCCAGAACATGAAAATGCCGATGATGACGAAAGTCAGGATGAAGCAGACGATGTACCAGAGGATCAGGGTGATCTGGAAATTGAGCGCTTCGCGGGCATTCTCGGCCGAGAACTTGTCCGCATCGTCCTTCTTGATCAAGTAAATGATCAGCGGCGCCACCCAGCTGGTGAACAGGCCGCCAATATGGGACAGGATGGCGATCGTCGTATCTTGCGTACGACCCACTTCCGGCTGCGTGTTATCCATTATCATTCCCATCATTAGTTATAGATACATCAATATAACAGTAATATTTCTTTTTGGAATGAAACACTTGCTGCCGCAAGGGACTTTTTTTCATGCCGCCGCCAGCGCCAGCCGCCCCAGGGTGGCGATGGCCGCTTCCAGCTGCGGGCTCCACGGGTGGCCGTAATTGAGGCGGATGCAGTGGCGAAACGCGCGCGTGGCGGAAAAGATGGGGCCGGGCGCGATGCTGATGCCGGCCGCCAGCGCGCTGCGGTGCAGGGCCAGCGCGTCGATGCCCGCCGGCATCTCGACCCAGACGAAATAGCCGCCCTGCGGCCGCGTCACCCGCGTGCCGGGCGGAAAATGCACGGCAATCGCTTGCAGCATGGTGTTTTGCTGCGCTGCCAGGGTCAAGCGCAGCTGGCGCAAATGGCGGTCGTAGCCGCCCTGCGCCAGGTAGTCGGCCAAGGCCATCTGCAACGGGATCGGCGCCGACAGGCTGGTGGTCAGCTTCAGGCGCTCGACCTGGCGCGCGTAGCGGCCCGCCACGGCCCAGCCCAGCCGGAAACCGGGCGCCAGGGTCTTGGAAAACGAACTGCAATGCATGACGAGGCCCGCGCTGTCGTGGCTTTTCGTCAAGCCCGGGCGCTGCTTGCCGAAATACAACTCGCCATACACGTCATCCTCGATCAGCGGCACGCCATGGCGCGCCAGCAAGTCCACCAGCGCGCGCTTCTTTTCCGGCGGCATCAGGCTGCCCAGCGGGTTCTGGAAACTCGTCATCAGCCAGCACGCCTTGGGCTGGTGGCGCTGCAGCAACTCTTCCAGCGCGGCCAGGTCGACGCCGTCACGGGGGCTGGTGGCGATTTCCACCGCCTTGAGTTCCAGCCGCTGCAGCGCCTGCAGGCAGGCATAGAAGCTGGGCGACTCGATCAGCACCGTGTCGCCGGGCCGCGTGACGGCTTGCAGGCACAGGTTCAGCGCTTCCAGCGCGCCATTCGTGATGACGATGTCGTCGCTGGAAACGGGCACGCCGTCAAGCTGGTAGCGCAGGGCGATCTGGCGGCGCAGCTCGGCATTGCCCAAGGACAAATCCGTGACGGTGCTCCACGGGTCGAGGCGGCGCATGCTGGCCGAGACGGCCCGCGCCAGCCGTTCCATCGGGAACAGATGCGGGCTGGGAAAGGCCGAACCGAACGGCACGATATCGCGCGCGCCGACAGCGCCCAGCACCTCGAACACGAGGTCGCTGACGTCGACGGTGGTGCTGGCGTCGAGCGGGTGGGAACTGTCCGGCTCGGGGGCCAGCGCGGCGCGCTGCGGCGCCACGTAATAGCCGGAGCGGGGGCGCGAGACGATCATGCCGCGCGCTTCGAGCAAATAATACGCCTGGAACACCGTCGACGGGCTCACGCCCCTGCGCGCATGCTGCTGCCGCACGGACGGCAATTTATCGCCAGGCAGCAACAGCTGCATGGCTATCATGGCGGCGACTTCTTCCGCCAATTCCTCATATCGTTTCAACCCTGCTCCTCAAACTGATCCGTAGTTTTTTTGCACAACTGATCCTGTCACAGTGACAGCACCGGGTATATGCTAGGGTAACAACATCCGGGCAGCAACACCGGCACGCCATATCGACCGTCGAGACAGGTTACTTTCCCATGCAACTTTCCATGCTACTGCATTCCCCGCCCGTGCTGCTGGCCCTGACTATCGCCTGGCCCGGCATGGCGCTGGCCGCGCCGGCCACCGTTTCCGCCAGCCACGACAGCCTGGAGCAGCGCATCAAGGCGTGCACGGCCTGTCATGCGCCGAAGGAACGCCACGACGCCTTCTTTCCCCGCATCGCCGGCAAACCGGCCGGCTATCTGTACAACCAGCTGCTGAACTTTCGCGAGGGACGGCGCCAGTATCCGCTGATGAATTACATGGTCGAGCATTTGCCGGACGATTACCTGCGCGAAATCGCCGAGTATTTTGCGGCGCAGCACCCTGCCCCGCCGCCGGCCCAGCCCAGCGGCGCCGGCACGGCGGCCCTGGAACGCGGCAAGCAGCTGGTGCTGCAGGGCGACGCCGGCAAGAAGATTCCCGCCTGCATCGCCTGCCATGGCGAGAAGCTGGCCGGCGTGGCGCCCGCCATCCCCGGCTTGCTGGGCTTGCCGCGCGACTATATCAACGCCCAGCTGGGCGCCTGGAAGAACGGCATCCGCCGCGCCCACGCGCCCGACTGCATGGCGCAAGTGGCGCAGCGCCTGTCCGACGCGGACGTGGGCGCCGTCTCGGCCTGGCTGGGCACGCAGGTGGCCAGCGCCGACGCGCGCCCCGCCAGCGGCATCGCCCTGCCCTTGCCGCTGCATTGCGGCGGCGTGCCAGGCTCCGGCGCGCAGGTGGCGCCATGAAAAAATGGATGATCGCGGCCGGCCTGGTACTGATCGCCGGCGGCAGCGCCAAATTCCTGCTGTACCCGGACGACGACATCGGCCCGCCCGCCGTTGCCAGCACCCTGAGCCAGGAACAGCTGGTCGCGCGCGGCGCCTACCTGGCCAAGGCGGGCGACTGCATGGCCTGCCACACGACGCGCGGCGGCGTGCCGTACGCGGGCGGACGGGCCTTGCAGACGCCGTTCGGCAAGGTGCTCTCGCCCAACATCACGGCGGACAGGGAAACGGGTATCGGCAGCTGGACGGCCGACGATTTCTGGCGCGCCATCCACAATGGCAAGTCGAAGGACGGCCGCCTGCTGTATCCGGCCTTTCCCTACACCAATTACACCAAGGTGCAGCGCGAAGACAGCGACGCCCTGTATGCATATTTCCAGAGCGTGCCGCCGCACCGGCAGGCGAATGCGCCGCACGCGCTGCGCTTTCCCTACAACCAGCAGATCGCGCTGGCCGCCTGGCGCGCCTTGTATTTCAAGCCTGGCGTGTACCAGCCGCTGACGGGCAAAAGCATGGAATGGAACCGGGGCGCCTACCTGGTGCAGGGCCTGGGCCACTGCAGCGCCTGCCATAGCAGCCGCACCACCCTGGGCGGCAGCGACGACGGCCTGTCGGGCGGCCTGATCCCCGTGCTGGGCTGGTATGCGCCGTCGCTGACGTCGGACGCGGAAGCGGGCCTGGGCGACTGGGACACGGCGCACATCGTGGAATTGCTGCAAACGGGCGTCTCGCCGCGCGCCACCGTCTTCGGCCCCATGGCCGAGGTGGTGCGGCAAAGCCTGCAGCACATGAGCGGCGCCGACGTGCAGGCGATGGCCGTGTACCTGAAAAGCCTGCCCGGCCCGGCGCAGCCCGCACAACGGGCGCCGCGCGACACGTCGGAGCAAGCCCGGCAGCAACTGGCGCTGGGCGCAAAACTGTATGAGGCCCAATGCGCAAGCTGCCACCAGGCCGACGGCAAGGGCGTGCCGCCCGGCTACCCGCCGCTGGCCGGCAACCGCGCGCTGACGACGGTCTCGGCCGTGAACGCCATCCGCCTCGTGCTGAACGGCGGCTTCGCGCCCGGAACCACCGGCAACCCGCGCCCCTACGGCATGCCGCCGTTCGGCCCCGTCATGGATGATGCCGAAGTGGCGGCCGTGGTCACGTATCTGCGCGCGTCGTGGGGCAATGATGCGCCGGCGGTGAGCGCTTTAGAGGTGAATAAATACCGCAGCGTGCCGCTGGAGTAATGCCGTTTGACGATTATCTCAAATTGAGATAATCTGTGATCACGGTATCACTTCGTCACGGCATCGCTTCGGCATATGCGCATCGTCGCCAACAAGGCTTTGATGGATTTCGCCAGGAAACACCCCCTGGCGGGCGACCCCATGCAGGCATGGCGCAAGATTATCGAATCGCGTTCGTTTGCCAATTTCGCCGTGCTGAAGTCGATATTTAACGCCACCGATCGTGTCGGCGATTACTATGTTTTTAATATTGGCGGTAACAAGTACCGGATCATTGCGGCGATTCACTTCAATCGCCAATTGCTGTTCATCCGGGAAGTGTTGACGCATAAGGAGTACGACGCATGGAATCCTTGATGCATCGTGAGATGATTACAGAAATCACTGTCCACTATCAGGCCTTGTCCAAGCTGGTCCCCCTGCAGGCGATTCCTGATGTGCCCGCTTATGAACAAGCTGTCAGCGTATTGCATCAGCTATTGGACGCGGGGGCGGCCGATGAAAAACACCCGTTGGCGGGGCTGGTTGACAGCATCGGCCGGTTGATAGCCGATTACGATCAGGAGCATTTCCCAGCGGCCCCTGTTTCGCCTGCGGCCACGCTGCGCCAGTTGATGGAACAACATGCACTGACACAGTCCGACGTACCGGAAGTCGGTACACAAGGCGTCGTCTCTGAAGTGCTCAACGGCAAGCGGGAGCTGAATGTGCGGCAAATCAAGGCCTTGGCACAACGATTCGACGTCCCCACCAGTGTTTTTATTGCGTAATCCAATAAAAAAACCGGCTCGCGCCGGTTTTTCAAGTCAAACAGCCGTTCTCAGCGGAACTTGCTCTTGTGCCCCGTCTTGAGGTCCAGCGCATAGCGCACGCCGTTGTCCGTCAGCATGACTTCATCGGGCGGCTCCTCGCCGGCCAGGGCGCCGTCGATCAGGGGCAAGCCTTCGCCCTTGCGCATCAGGTCGTCGCAGCGCTCATACACGTTGACGCAGCCTGTGGAAGCCATCAGCGATTGCACGATGGCCACTTTCCACGCGTCGACGCCGCCGGCGTTGAATTCGCAGATCAGATAGCCTTGCACGCCGCCAAACAGCTGCACCACCAGGCCGGGCAAGCCCTCGTCCTCGCCCTTGATCAGGGTCAAAAGCTGGTTGTCGCCCGCCTTCTTGATGGCTGGCAGTTTTTTCTCGATGGCGGCCTTGACCCTGCGCTTGATCAGCGCGTGGTCGACCGGTTCGTCTTCCTTGAAGCTCCAGATGCGCGCGCGGATCTGCGACTTCGAATTGTAGGCGGCGCGGGCGATGAACTGCTTCGACGAGCTTTGCACGATGGCCGTCGAGCCGGGCTTCATTTTTTCCTGCGGCTTGCCTTCGACTTTTTCAATCGCGGACGCGTAAATCCACGATTGGCCCAGCAAGCTCTTTTCCTTGCCCTGTTTGATGGTGATGATCAGCATGTAATTCCAGTAGTGTGAGCGGCGCGTGCCGCTCGTCGTATGTCCAATACCCGCATGATACCTCATGCCATCCTGTCGCATCCTCCTGCATTCCATGCCGCTGCCGGCGCAGTCTGTCGCAGCGCGCTACGCAGGCGCGGCCAGCTGGCATACCATGCATGCAGTCCAATTCAAAACAGGGAGCAAGAATGACACAGCCACTTTTCCACCGCCGCCACGCCAGCACCGCGGCCGCCCTGCTGCTGGCCGCCTGCGCGCTGGCCATCCCGGCCGCGCCGGCGCTGGCCTCGCCGCTCGACTGGATTTCCGGCAACAGCATCCAGGGCAGCGGCAAGCTGCAAAAGCAGACGCGCGAAGTGGGCAGTTTCCATGCCGTGGCGCTGAACGTGCCGGGCACGGTCGAATTGCGCATCGGCAACACGGACAGCGTCACCATCGAAGCCGACGACAATATCCTGCCGCTGATCGACACGGCCGTGGAAAACGGCACCCTGCGCATCCGCCCCGCCAAGCGCAACGCCAACTTCCGCCAGAGCAGCCTGACCATCGTCATCCAGGCGCGCCAAGTGGAGCGCGTCAGCGTGGGCGGCTCGGGCAACATCACGGCAACGGGCTTGCGCGCCGACAATCTGCGCTTCGACGTGGGCGGCTCCGGCTCCATCAACGCGCGCGACCTCGACAGCCGCCAGGTGTCCATCGCCATCGGCGGCAGCGGCAACTTCAAGGCCAGCGGCAAGACGGAGCAGCTGACGGCCTCGATCGGCGGCTCGGGCAATATCCAGGCAGGCCGCCTGGCCGCGCGCGAGGTCCAGGTAAGCATCGGCGGCTCGGGCGAGGCGCAAGTGTGGGCCAAGGATGACTTGACCATCAGCATCGGCGGCTCGGGCGAAGTCAGCTACTACGGCGACCCGCGCATCAGCCGCAGCATGCAGCGTTCGAGCAGCATCAAGCACCTCGGCAGCGCGCCTAACTGAGGACACCTGTCAAAACCTACTGCGCGTCGCGATTTGCGGCCTGCGATGCTCACTGTGCATTCGCACAGCTCCGCTTCTCAGCCACAACTCACATCCGCTCGCTACGGTTTTTGCCAGGTGTCGTGATGATTAAAAAAACAAAGCCCGGAACGATCCGGGCTTTTTGCGTTTCAGACAGCCAACATCAGCGTGCCGGCTTCACCGGTTCGCGGTCGATCAGGACCGTGTTGACGCTGTCCGTCAGCCAGATCTGGCCATCCTGGATCGTGCATTGCAGCTGCATGGTGCGTTGCGCCAGCTTGCTCATGTCTTGCGCCGCCTCGGATGGCAGGTTGATCACGGTCAAGTTCTTCGCCCGTTCCAATTTATTGGCGATCTGCTTCCACCAGATGTGGCTGGTTGCGCCATAGCTGTAGACGATGACCTGCTCCGAACGGCCGCAGGCCTTCAGGATGCGTTTTTCGTCCGGCTGGCCCACTTCGATCCACAGCTGGATGGCGCCCGTCAAGTCCTTCTGCCACAGGTCGGGCTCTTCCGTATCGAACAGGCCCTTGGTGAAGGTCAGCGCCTCGTCGGCGTGGATGGCGAACGCCAGCAGGCGCACCATCATGCGCTCGTCCGTCTCGGACGGGTGGCGCGCCAGGGTCAGCGCGTGATCCTGGTAGTAATTGCGGTCCATGTCGGCGATCTGCAGATCGGCTTTGAAAATTGTTGCTTTGAGGGCCATCGTGTTTCTGTCTCGGTAAAGTGAATAGTGAAGTCGGTATCAGCGGAAAACCACCGTCTTGTCGCCATTTTTCAGGATGCGGTGCTCGACGAACCATTTCACGGCGCGCGCCAGCACCACGCACTCGACGTCGCGGCCGATGGCCGTCAGGGTTTCCGCATCCATCGCATGGTCGACGCGCTCGACGTCCTGCTCGATGATCGGGCCTTCGTCCAGGTCGCCCGTGACGAAATGCGCCGTCGCGCCGATCAGCTTGACGCCGCGGTGATGCGCCTGCGCATACGGCTTGGCGCCCTTGAAGCTGGGCAGGAAGGAATGGTGGATATTGATGGCGCGGCCGTCGAGCGCCTGGCACAGGCCGGGCGACAGGATCTGCATGTAGCGCGCCAGCACCACCAGGTCGATCTTGTGCGTGTCCATCAGCTCGATGATCTTCGCTTCCTGCGCCAGCTTGGCCGCTTCCGGCGCGCCGGTGGCCAGCGGCAGGTGGTGGAAGGGAATATTGTAGCTGGCCGCCAGCTGGTAGAACTCCATGTGGTTCGACACGATGGCGGGGATTTCCACGTTCAGCAAGCCGCTCTTGTAGCGGAACAGCAAATCGTTGAGGCAATGGCCGATCTTCGACACCATCAGCATGACGCGCGGCTTGACGCGCGCATCGTGCAATTGGCCATGGAACTGGCCATTGAGCTGCATGACTTGCGACAAGTCGGCAAAGTCGCTGCGCAACTGGGCGTCGCTGACGGCGCCGTCTTCCAGCGCGAAATGCACGCGCATGAAGAACAGCTGGGATTCCTGGTCGCCGAACTGGGCGGAATCGAGGATGTTGCAGCCGTGTTCGGCCAGGAAGCCGGAGACGCGGTGCACGATGCCGCGCTGGTCCAGGCAGGACAGGGTCAGGATGTATTCGGGATGCGTCATGGTCGCGGAATAAGGCAAAAATTTAGGGCTATGCTCGGCTCAGCCACGCGCGCCGGCCATCGGCTGCGCTGCCGCGAGCCGGCTATTGTCGCACGGCCGGGCCTGTAAACCTGCATTTTCCGCACAAGCAACATGGCTGCCGGTGGCGCCAAGCTGATTGACGTTCGTTTGATCTGGCGCAAAGTCATCGCGTTTTTCCGCCTGCAGGGCCCCATTCTCGCGCCAAACCGGTACCTGGCGTGGAACCTGGCACGCCATCCGGCGTCTATCCCTTTGCTTGTTTCACCATACGCCGCATCCGGTGCACCGGATGTTTTCTGGATCAGTTTTTCATTGAGGTAGAACATGTTCACAAACAGTATTTTCCCCAGTCTCAGCCCCGCCCTGAAGTCCCATCTCGAGGCCCAGTGCAATTTCGCCACGGAACTATCGCGCAAGATGTTCGATACGGCGCAGCAATTGAGCGAGCTGCATCTGCGGCTGGCGCAAGACTTGCTGCAGGAGTGGAGCAACGCCAGCCAGCAACTGCTGGGGGCACGCGACACGGGCGAGTTCATGTCGCTGGCCGCTGGCCAGTTGCAGCCAAGCAGCAACAAGCTGCACCAATACCAGCAGCAGCTCGGCAATCTCGTCGCCAGCGCCAATGTCGAGATGAACCGCACGGCAGAGAACCACCTGCCCGAAACGAGCCGCACGGCCGTGGCCTTCGCTGACGAAGTGGTGCGCAAGACGGCCGAGGAAACGGAAAAAGCCACGCAGCGCCAGCGTGAAATGATCGAAAAAATGCACGCCACGGGCCACCGCGACGGCGCTGGCCGCAGCCACGATACCAACAGGCAATCCGACCAGGCGCATTGAGCGCCTGCATGGACCACTTGACCCCCACTCGACAGCAAGGAGAGCGACATGGCTAGCAATCAAGGTAATGAACAGGGCAAAGGCGCTGGCAGCAGCCAGAAAGCCAGCGAATCGGGCAGCGCCAAAGGCACGAGCAAGCGCGGTTTCGCCGCCATGAATGAGCAGCAGCAACGCGAAATTGCCAGCAAGGGCGGCCAGGCAGCCCATCAAAAGGGCACGGCGCATGAATTCGACTCGGAAGAAGCACGCCGGGCCGGGCAGAAAGGCGGTGAAGCCGTCAGCCGCAATCGCGAACACATGGCGGAAATCGGCAGGAAAGGCGGCGAAAGCCGGCAATCGGCCCAGCGCGCCAATGAAAGCCGCAGCAGCACGGCGGCGCGCAGCGGCGGCAGCGAGCAGGGCCGCACCGGCCGGCAGGGCGGCAAGGACGAGGACGACAAGGGCTGACCGGGCAGGCGCGGCTTGACGCAGCAAGGCACGGGGCTTGGCCGCCCCGTGCAAGGGCTGGCGCAGCGCGTGGCGCGGCGGTATGGTACATTCTCGCCTTACCGACACCTCCGCGCCACGCCCCGCCCTTCCCCGCATGCAGCCATCCCTGAAATACCTGAGCGCCTATTCCGAACAAACGCAAGCGCAAGTGCAGCAACTGATCGCGCAAGACAAGCTGGGCGAAGTGTTGTTAAAACGCTATCCGAACGCGCACGACGTGCGCAACGACAAATCGCTGTACCAGTATGTGCAGGACTTGAAGAATGAATTCCTGCGCAATGCCGAGCCCATCAACAAAGTGGCGTTCGACAGCAAGATCCACGTGATCCAGCATGCGCTGGGCTTGCATACCTCGATCTCGCGCGTGCAGGGCGGCAAGCTCAAGGCCAAGCATGAAATCCGCGTGGCCACCATGTTCAAGGAAGTGCCGCTGGAATTCCTGCGCATGATCGCCGTGCACGAACTGGCACACGTCAAGGAAAAGCAGCACGACAAGGCTTTCTACAAGCTGTGCACGTATATGGAACCGCAATACCACCAGTACGAATTCGACGTGCGCCTGTACCTGACCCAGCTCGACCTGTCTGGCCAGCGCCTGTGGTCATGAAGTCCTGTTCATGACGTCCACGTAAAAATGCCGCCCGGTATCCGCTGGGCGGCATTTTTACTGATGCGCCGGCATGGCCGGCGCCATGATCAGGCTCAGGCGGCGTTCTTGCGGCGCAGCATGAAGCCCAGCAGGCCCAGTCCGCCCAGCAGCATGCCGTAGGTGGCCGGTTCCGGCACGGCGCTCACGCTGGCGGCGATATTGTCGACCTGGAAGGTATGCAAGGCGCCCTCTTTCCACGAGGCCGACAGCAGGTTATCGAAACCCGTGAACGTGTAATTGCTGAAGTTATGGCTGCCATTGAGGCTGAAGGTCTGGGTCACCGTGCCGCCGCCCACCTGATGGCCGACGAAGGTCACGTCAAAGGAACCCGGCAAGCTCACGAAGTCGGCCAGGCTGATCGAGCTCAGCGAGAAAGCGGCGCCATCGGCACGGCTCAGGGTGGTCGTCGACAGGGGCGTCGCACCGAGACCGGCCGAACCCGCATAGGCGAAGTTGCTCTGATGTGCCGAGCTCAACAGGCCCAGAAAGCTGCTGTCGAAATTGTAGCCGCCTTCGGAATAGGAGTTGAAGACGGAACCGAAGTAGCCCGGTTGTTCCAGGGCATCGAAGCCGATGGTGGTGGTTTGTGCCTGGGCGCTGGCGGAGGCCGCGAGAATGGCGGCGACAGCGGTCGCTCGCAAGAGGGTCATAGGTTTCAAAATAGCATCCTTTCGAGATGATGAAGTAGCGTGGCTGTGGCAACTTGAAACGGATCGGCACCTTTTTTTGGGAGTCTGTACAACGCTCGTCGGTGTCCGATATTCCTAACTTTTGAACCATGCCAGTAGACCACACCAATGCCTAAAAAGCATCTTCATTTTCAAAAAAACATGCTACAGAAGCAATATTCTAGCCATATTTTTATTAATTAAGTCACCAAGCCCGATCAATTTTCCCGTGCGGAAATAAAAAAGCCATGCAGCGCACAGTGCATGGCTCTCTTCAAGCGACAGGAAAAGTGTTGACTGGCGGCACCCGCACGGCCAGGCAAAGATGGAGCTACGGCGCACACTCCTTCAGGCGCTGCACCAGCGCGGCAGGATCGGCGTCGGCATTCAGGAACGCCGCGTGCTGCGGGCGGATGAAGCCCTGCTCCTTGCCGTTTTGCACAAAAGCGATCAAGCCATCATAGAAACGGTCGACATTGAGCAAGCCGATGGGCTTGGCATGCAAGCCCAGCTGGGCCCACGTGAGCATCTCGAACAGCTCTTCCAGCGTGCCATAGCCGCCGGGCATGGCGATGAAGGCGTCGGACAGGCTGGCCATCATCGCCTTGCGCTCATGCATATCCTTCACGATGAACTGGCGCGTCAAGCCCATGTGCCCCACTTCGCGCTCCACCAGCTGGGTGGGAATCACGCCCGTCACCTCTCCGCCCAGGCGCAGCACTTCATCGGCGATCACGCCCATCAGGCCCACCTTGCCGCCGCCATACACGAGAGAAATATTTTCCGCCACCAGCACGCGCGCCAGTTCGCGCGCCGCCACGGCATAGTCCGGCGAGACGCCCGCGTTGGCGCCGCAGTACACACATAAAGCCTTGATCACGGTATTCCTATCCTTTCAATTCATCGATCGCCGCCTCGACCTCGAGGCGTTCCTTGGCGTCCAATGCCACGCACTCGGCCGCCTTTTCATACAATGCCAGCGCTTCCGCCAGCTTTTTCTTTCCGTCGAGCATGTTCAACGCGCGCGCATATTCGCTGTGCGCCAGCGCCGAATGGGGCGTCAGGGCCAGCGCCGTCTTGAAGTGCTGGTAGCCGTCTTCCTTGTTGGCGCCGTAGGTCAGGCCGCCGATCATGGCGCCGACCTTGTCGATAATTTCCGTATGATAAATCCCAAACGCGATATGCGCTTCCGCATGCATGGGCGCGATCGTCATCGTGCGGTCCAGGCTATTGCGCACGCGCGCCCCCATGCCTTGCGCCAGGGCCTTGACGACGGACGTGCCCAGCGCATAGCGGCCCAGGCTGTAGGCATGCCAGTAGTAGCCGGCCGGATTGTCCGGCTGCTCGCTCTGCTGGCGCTCGCAGCGCTCGGCCACTTCCTCGTACATGTCGAGTTTCTGGCTGTCGTCCACTTCCAGGTGCGTGGCATAGATGCAGGTCGCCTTATGCGCCACCGCATAGCCGGGCACGCCGACAGCCAGGCCCAGCTTCACGGCCCGCTCGAAGTCGCCCGCATGGAAGGCCAGCCAGGCTTGCAGCAGCGCCGGGTGCGTGGGAAACGGTTCCACATCGCCCGCATGCAGGCGCGACCAGGCCGCTTCCAGGGTGTGCGGCGTGTAGACATATGCTGCGTCCGGATAGGGGAATTGTTTCCAGGCCATCTCTCTCTCCTGTAAATGACGACGTGGCGCCAGCAGCCGCGTCAGTCGTTCTTGAGTTTGGTCACATACTCTTCCGACAGTTTGCGAAACAGCAAATGTGTTTCATTGCGCAAATAGGGTCCGATCAGGGACAGCACCTGGTAGCAGCCGCGCGCCAGCGCATCGGACATCGATTGCTGCTCGCTGTACTTGCGCGGGTTGCGCACGTACTCGTACGACAGCCAGTAGGTGGCAACGACCACCATATTCGTCGCCATCGCAGCGACTTCCATGTCCGATGCTTCGAGCGACTGTTCGCTGCGCAAATCTTCGCACAGCTGCGTGGCCACCTTGATCTTGTGCGCCAGGATCAGCTTGAAGTGCAATTCCAGCTTGCGGTTGCGCGACAACAAATCATTGAGGTCGCGGTAGAAAAAGCGGTAGCGCCAGATCAGTTCGAACATCAGGTGCAGGTACAGCCAGACGTCCTCGATATTCGAGCGGCGCCCGTCAGGCACGGTCAGGATGCGTTCGATTTCCGCCTCGAACTGGACGAAGATCGAGTTGACGATGTCGTCCTTGTTACGGAAGTGGTAATACAGGTTTCCCGGCGAAATGTTCATCTCTTCCGCAATCACGGTCGTCGTGATATTCGGCTCACCAAACTCATTGAACAGGCGCAGCGACAACTCCAGGATGCGTTCGCGGGTACGGCGTGGTGCTTTTTGTAGCATGGCGGGCAATCTCTCTGTGTTCTGCCTCAAGCATACCACCTAAGATAGCCGTAATGAAACACTCCGCCCCATGGCAGCAGCGAATAAGGCAGGCAAAAAAAAGCCTGCGCGAGCAGGCCGGAGGAATGCTGCGCCAGCTCAGGCCGGCGGCGCTTTTTTCTTCGCCGCCGCTCTGGCGGCTGGCTTGGTCACGGGCTTGCTCACGGGCTTGGCGGCGGCGCGCGGCGCCGCCTTGGCTTTCGTCCTGGCAGCCGGCTTGGCCGGGGCCTTGGCAACAGCTGCCTTCGGTGCGGCTTGCGCTGCGGCTTTCGGCGCCGTCTTCGCGGCAGGCTTGGCCACGGCCTTCGGCTTGGCCGCCGGCGCAGCCTTGCCCGGCAGCGCCGCCACCTGCGCGCTCAAGGCATCGATCCTGGCGTGCAGCGCGGCGATGTCGTGTTGCATGGGCACGCCGATGGTGGCCAGCGCCCGCGCCACGCGCTCTTCAAACACCTGTTCCAGCTTGTCCCAGGAACCGCTGGCCTGCTTGCCCACGCCATCGGCCAGCTTGCTGACGCTGTCGCTGACATCGGCCACCTTGTCTTCGGCGCGCTTCTGGAATTCTGTGCCCTCCTTGACCAGCTTGGAAAACACGCGTCCGCCCTCTTCCTGCGCCTTGGCGAAGGCGCCCAGGCCCGCTTGCCAGATCTGCTGCGCGGACGAGCGCACGGCGCCCGCCAATTCCTTGTCTTCAGTCAACTCCTTCAATTTCTTCACCATCGCCAGCTCCCGTCATGTGAAAGGCCATGCCACTTCATGGATATTTTTATTCTAGTGAGCAAAACTAGAGACGGGAGTCTAATTCGCTGGAAAGCTGCTTCCCAGCGTGCGCCAGCGCACGCGGCGGCAAGCGGCCTGCGCCGCCAGCGCCTAGGCCGCCGCTTTCACCGGGCCATGCAGCAGCTTGTGCAGGCGGAAGCCTTCGCGGATATTCTCGCGCAGCACGGCGCCTTTCCACGGCTTGGTATAGAAGCGGTCGACGGCGCCGCGGTTGATGGCCGCCATGATGGGCGTCAGGTCGGCAAAGGCGGACAGCATGATGCGGAAGGTGTCGGGGCACAGGTGCTTGACCCGCTCCATGAATTCGGTGCCGCTCATGAGCGGCATGCACTGGTCGCACAGGATCACCTGCACCTTGTGGCGCGCCAGGATGTCGAAACCCTCGGCGGCCGTCTGCGCCGTCAGGATGCGGTAGCCGTCCTGCGCCAGGAAGTCGCTGAGCACGTCGAGCATGAAGACATCGTCGTCGACGATCAGCAAGGTTTGCTGCTCTTCGCTGCCATCATCCTGCGGCGCCTGCAGCAGCTTGCCGCCCATCAGCATCTGCTCGAATTCTTCCTGCGGCACGGGGCGGCTGAAATAATAGCCCTGCATCTCGTCGCAGCCGTGGCGCCGCAGGTAGGCCAGCTGCGCATCGTTTTCCACGCCTTCGGCGATCACTTCCAGCTTCATGCTGTGGGCCATGCTGATGATGGCCAGCACGATGGCCGCGTCGTCCGGGTTGCTGGTCACTTCGCGCACGAAGGCGATGTCGATCTTCAGCTTGTCGATGGGGAAGCGCTTCAGATAGGCCAGGCTGGAATAGCCGGTGCCGAAATCGTCGATCGATATCTGGATGCCCAGCGCCTTGAGATTGCGCAATACGGCGATGGTTTCCTCGGCGTTCGACATCAGCGAGCTTTCCGTCAGCTCCAGCTCCAGCAGATCGGGCGCGATATCGTGCTTGCGGATGGCCTTGAGCACCTCTTCTTCCAGGCCGCCGACGAAAAACTGGATGCCCGACACGTTGACCGACAGGTGCACGGGGCCGATGCTGCTGGCGCCCCACTCGCTGATCTTCTTGCAGGCCTCGTCGAGCACCCAGTTACCCACGCGCACGATGAGCCCCGTCTCTTCCAGCAGGGGGATGAACAGGGCCGGCGAGACCATGCCGTGGCCGGGACGGCGCCAGCGTATCAGGGCCTCGGCGCCGCTGATGCGCCCCGAGATGATATTCACCTTGGGCTGGAAGAACAGCACGAATTCCTCGTTGTCGATGGCACGCCGCAGGGCATTTTCCATGTCCAACCGCGCCATCGATTGCGCGTTCATTTCCGCCGTGAAGAAGCGGAAGGCGTCGCGTCCCGCTTCCTTGGCGCGGTACATGGCCGTGTCGGCATATTGGATCAGGGTGTCCGCGTCGGCCGCGTCTTCGGGGAACACGGAAATGCCGATGCTGACCGTCACCGTCACCTCGTGGCCCTGCAGGTCGAAGGGCTTGCGCATCGCCTCGCGGATCTTGTCGACCACGCCCACGGCATGCTGGGCGCCTTCGGGCAGCAGCAGGATGGTGGCAAATTCATCGCCGCCAAAGCGGCCGATGGTATCGCGCACGCGCAGGCAATCGACGAGGCGGCTGGAAAACTGGCGCAGCAGGTCGTCGCCGATGGTGTGGCCCAGGGTATCGTTGATATTCTTGAAACGGTCGATATCCATGAACAGCACGGCCACGGCCCACTGGTGTTCGGCCGCCTGGGCCAGGGAATGGCTCAGCGAGGCGTAGAACTGGCTGCGGTTCGGCAGCCCGGTCAGGGTATCGAAATGGGCCAGCTTCATCAGGCGCTGTTCGGCATCCTTGCGCTCGGTGATGTCGCGCGCCACGGCCACCAGGATCCAGCTCTGCCCCGAGCGCAGGGTGCGCCGCTGCACTTCCACCGACAGGGGCGAACCGTCCTTGCGCTGCAGCTGCAATTCCGTCATCGGGCCGCCCTGGTCGCCGGCCAGCAGCTTGTTGTACAGCTCTTCCAGCTGGGCTTCGCCCTCGTGTGCGCGGCCCGGTCCCACGCGCAGGAAATCCTCGCGCTCGAAACCGAGCATGCGGCAAGCCGTCTGGTTGACGTCGACAAAGCACATGCCGGCGCGGTCGACGAGGAAAATCGCGTCGGCCGTGGCGTCCATCGCCAGGCGGAAGCGGCGCAAGTCTTCATCGAGGCGGATGCGCGCCGCCATGTCCAGGGTCAGCTGCTCGTGGTGGCGCTTGATTTCGTCGTACAGCAGCAGGTTGTCGTAGGCGACGGCAATCTGCGCCGCCACCGTGGCGGCGACGCGCTCGTCGACTTCGGAAAACTCGTTCGCCCCCAGCTTGTCGACCAGGTACAGCCAGCCGTGGCTGCGCTCGCGCGAAGCGATGGCCACGCCCAGGAAGGAATGCACGGGCGGGTGCGTGTCGGGCAGGCCCAGCGCGCCGGGGTCGCCCTTCAAGCCATTGACCCGGTAGGGCTGGCGCTGTTCCAGCAAGCGGTTCAGGATGCCCGTGCGCGGCGCGCTGGCGATGCGCTCGAGGTTCTTCTCGGCGCCGCACGAGGAAAAATAGCTGAGCTTTTCGGCGCCCTCTTCCAGCACGCCGATGCAGGCGTACTTGGAGACACAGATATTCTGCGCCACCTTGCAGCCCGCCTCGATCAGGGCGCGCGGATCGCGTTCGGCGCCCAGCTCGATGCCCAGCTCGATCAGGGCCGTCAGGCGCAGGCTCACCGCCTGCAGGCTCGACAGCGAGCGCGACAGGCGCTCCGTCATGACGCCCAGGTCTTCGGGGATGGCGGCCTGGCCCTCGCGCTGGCTGGCCAGCTGCGAAATCTGCTGGCTGCTCGATTCGAGTTCGTCGATATAGCCGCTGACCTGGTGCTCGATGCCGGCCAGCTTGCCCGTGGCCGGAGGCGCCGCGGCGCTGCCCGCGCCCGGCGCGGCCGGCCCCTGGGCCGCCGGCGGCATCAGTCCCAGCGCCTCGTTGACGGTGCGCACGATGACTTCCGGGTCGGACGGCTTGGGCAGCACCCAGCGCACGCCGCAGGCCTGCGCCAGCAGGATCGCTTCCTGCTCGCGGTAAGTGGCCGTATAAAAAATGATGGGCACGTCGGTCAGCGCGGGATCGGCATGCACGCGCGTGACGAATTCGTAGCCGTCCATGTTCGGCATGAGGATGTCGGAGATGATCAGGTCCGGCCGCTCGGTGCGCAGGATTTCCAGCGCGTCGGCGCCATTGGCCGCCTCCAGCAGCCGGTGGCCGCCGTAGCCCAGCAGCGCGGTCAGGAATTCGCGGTTCAGCACATGATCATCGACGATCAGGATGGTGGCTATGTCGTTTTTAACTGGCGTCGACGGCGCCCCGGGTAAAAAAGACTCCAGCTCCGCGACGAACAGGTCGGGCTCGATCGGCTTGCCGATGTAGCCGTTGAAACCCGCTTCGAGCAGGCGTTCGCGGTCGCCCACCATGGCCAGCGCCGTCACGGCCAGGGCCGGGATCTTGCGCAGCAGCGGGTCTTTTTTCAGTTCCGCCACGACGCCATAGCCGTCGAGCTTGGGCAAATGCACGTCGCAAATGATCAAGTCCGGCAATTCGCTGCGCGCCATGCGCACGCCCTCTTCGCCGTCATAGGCGGCCAGCGGCGTGTACCCGAAGGCGCGCAGCAAGTACACCATCAATTCCATATTGGTGGCGTTATCTTCGATAATCAGGATACGTGCGGACAATTAGCGCCCCCAATAAAAACGGCATGGACTCATTTTCTGCCTGCGTTCAACTTTCCGCATGCGCGGCCACCATAACAATCCTACAACATCTTGCCATACATTCAGAGAAATAGCTGGCAACCGGGTGTCTGCGGAACGGCGCAAGCGGCCTCAGGAACAAATTTCTCCGCCTGTCTTCCGACGTTAGCTTAATACAGTACGCCAGTGGAAAACAGCATTATCTGCCCCTTGCGTTGTTAAACAGGGGCAACAGCAGAGTCAAAAGAGACAGTCTTGCCATGCAGACAAAACACAACAGGACTCAGGCGAAATGGGGGGCCGAAGGGGGCTGCGTGACTTCGTTCTTGATAGTGATTTCTGCCAGCAGCTGGCGCAGCACGCGCGCGTCGCTGGCCAGCGCCACGTGGCCGATGCCGCCGAAGGCGAGATTGCGCGCGCCGGGCAAGTGGGCGGAAGTTTGCGGCGCGACAATATTATCGTGATGCGAATACATCGAGGTGATCAGGGCGCGCAGTTCCGGCGTCTCGCTGGCGGCCAGCTGCGCCAGCCAGGCGTCCGGCGCGCCATCGATACGGCTCATCTGGCGCGCATTGCGGCCCGCCGCCAGGTTGGCCAGCGCCGTGCCGTGGTGCGGCGTGCCGATGGTGATGATGCGCGCCACGCGGGCCGCGCCGTAATGGCGCAGCCAGGCGCGCGCCACCAGGCCGCCCATGCTGTGGGCCACCAGAATGACTTGCGCGCTGCCCGTGCGCGCGCACAGCGCCCCGATGGCTTGCTCGACCTGCGGCACGAAGTCGTCGATGTCGGCGCCTATCGGTTCCAGGTCGATGCCGTCGTGCGCGATGCCGGCCCGCGCCAGCTGCCGGCTCAGCTGCGCCCAGTAGCCGCGGTTGCACACATAGCCGTGCACCAGCAGCACCGGCAGACCCTGGCCAGCAATGTTGTCGGCCGCAGGCAGGCGCGGACGCAGCATGTCCCACGACGAGGACCGCAGGGTGGCGCGCAGCTCGCCGAAAAACAGGCGCGCGGCGCCCATGGCGCCCAGCTGGTATTGCGCTGGCACGGGGCTGCCCAGGCGCCGGCTCTGCCGGAAATTGCGCGCCACGATCAGCGCGCGCACGGCCAGCAGCATGGCGCCCGCCAGCAGCAGGGCCATGGCGGGCGAGGCGACGCCCCACGCCTGCATGGCCAGGTACGCAAAGCCCAGCACGGCCAGCACCTGCAGCAGCATCAGCCACTTGAGGATGCGCGCGATCATGCAGCGCCTGCAAGGGGAACTGGCGCCGGCTTGCCCGTTAATTGCTGCGCCAGGCCGCTGGCCAGGCACGCGGCCAGCGCATAGATCGTCAGTTGCGGATTGGCGCCGATCGACGTGGGGAACAGCGAGCCGTCGTGCACGGACAGGTTGCGCACGCCGTGGTAGCGGCCGTCGGCGCCCGTCACGCCCAGGCGCGCATCGTCGGACATGGCGCAGCCGCCCATCACGTGGGCAGACACCACGCGCGCCAGCAGCGCCTGCATCGGCAAGTCGCCGATGGCCCGCTTCGCCTGCGTCCAGCTCGTGTAATGGCTGGCCAGCTCGTGCACGGGATATACGCTCTTCGCCCCGGCGGCGAACTGGATTTCCGCCATCGACAGCAGCGCGCGCCGCACGCCATCCCAGATGAACGGCGTGAGCGGATAGTCGAGCACGGGCGCGCCGAAGCTGTCGATGGAGACGCTGCCGCCCGCCGAATCATGGTGAAAACCGTCGCGCAGCAGCGCCAGCAAGGCATGCGCATGGGGAAATTCGCGCATGGTGCGCGCATGTTCCTCGCCGAAGCCGCCCATGGTGGTGGCCATCAGCAGCGGGTGCAAAGGCGGCGCTTCGAGCTTGTAGCCGATGGGGCCGTCGATGGGCGCCACGTGCAGGAAATGGTCGGAATAAATCGTCTGCGGCGCGCCCGCGTAGGCATCGACGCGCTGCGGGAACAGCCCCGCCGACACCACGGTCGGATGCAAAAAGGTGCGCCGGCCCAGCAAGCCGTGCGGGTCGGGCGCCTGCGAGCGCAGCAGCAGCGCCGGCGAGTTGATGGCGCCGCCGGCCAGCACGAAGTGTTTCGCTCGCAGCGTCAGGCGCACGCCCGTCGGCACCTGCCCGGCCGCGTCCAGCGCCGTCACCTGCAGGCTGTCGATGCGCTCGCCCTTGAAGGTAAAGCGCTCGGCGCGCGCATGCGCGAGCAGACCCGCCCCCAGCGCCAGCGCCGACGGGATCGTCGTCACCAGCATCGACTGCTTGGCGTTGGTCGGGCAGCCCATGCCGCAGTAGCCGAGGTTCCAGCAGCCGTTCACGTTGCGCCGGATGGCGGCCGTGGGGATGCCCAGCGCCATGGCGCCACGGCGCAATAAATCGTTGTTTTCATTGGGCGGCGCGGCCCAGTCGCTCACGTGCAGGCGTTTTTCCATCATGGCGAACCACGGCGCCATGGCGTCCACCGAATAGCCGGACAAGCCAAAATGCCGGCGCCAGTAATCGAGGGTGCCGGGCGGCGTGCGAAAACTCGAGGTCCAGTTGACGGTGGTCGACCCGCCTACCGTGCGCCCCTGCAGGATGTTGATGGCCTTGTCGCGCGTCTTGCGCGCGGCCGATTCCTGGTACAGCGCGGGATAGGCGTCCGCTTCGCGCATCTTGAAGTCTTTCGAGGACTTCAAGCCACCCTCCTCGACGATCAGCACTTTCAGGCCGGCCAGCGCGAGGATTTCCGCCGTCACGCCGCCGCCGGCGCCGCTGCCGATGACGACGACGTCCGCCTCCAGGGTGCGGTCGGCGCCCAGGGTGCTGGCGTCGGTGACGTTCCAGCCGGCGGCAAGGCCTGCGGCGATAGGATCAGGAATGGGGGATGTGCTCATGGTGGCCTTATGCGCTCAATTCGGGCAGCGGTCCCGGATAGCCGATGGCGGCCCAGTGGGCGGCATCGGCATACCAGGCGCCGAGGATCAGGTCATGCAGGGCCAGGTAGGCCGTCTGCAGGGTGGCCAGGCGGTGCGTGCGCCACGCCTGCAGAAAGGCGGCCACCTGGGCCGGGTCGGCCCCGGGCCAGCCATCTTTCACGCCAGCAACAAAGCGCCGCGCGGGCGCCAGCGCCAGCAAACCGAACAGATCCTGCACTTCCTGCTGCGCCGCCAGGGGCAAGCCATGGATGGCGGTGTCCACGCCGGCGATGGCGCCATCGAGCGCCGCGGCCCGCGCGGAGGCTTCCTGCGGCAGCGCGCTGCCCAGCATGGCCGGCACGATGGCCGCCAGCGCCGCGCGCGCTTCGCCGTCAAGCACGAAACGGCCAGGAGGCGCCGGCCCGCGCACGGCGCGGTAGGCGGCGCCGCCGGCGGCCAGCGCACAGGCCCCAAACACGCCCAGTTTCAAGAACGATCTGCGTCGCATTCCCATGTCTCCCCTTGTTTTGTACCGCCTTTTGCAGGCCAGTGTACGCCAAAGGAAGTGCGCTTCCGCGCGCAAAAACTAGAGCGGGCCGTCTAGTTTGCGCGACTGGAACCACAGCAGCAGCATGGCCAGCAGCGCCGCCAGCGCACCGCCGATGGCAATGCCGGGCAAGCCGAAGGCGACGATCAGCACACCGCCCAGCGCCCCGCCGGCAGCCGTGCCCGCATTGAAGGCGGCGATATTCAGGCCCGCCGCCACCGCATCGCTGCCCGGGCAATGCTGCTGCGCCAGGCGCAGCAGCCGCATGGTCGACAGGGTCACGAGGGCAAAGAACAGCAAGCCCAGGGTGCCGCACAGGGCCAGCATGGCCAAAGGATGCGTGCGCAGCGCATAAAACCCCAGCAGGTTGAGCGCCAGCGCGGCCAGGGCCAGCACGGTGAAGCGCAGCGCGTGGGGGCGGTCCGCGCACCAGCCGCCCAGCAGGTTGCCGCCGATGGCGCACGCGCCAAAGCACAGCATGGCGGCACTGAGCCAGCCCGCATCGAGCCCGCCCAGCTGCAGCAGGAACGGCGAGACGTACGTGAAAAAGCTGAAGGTGGCCACGCTGACCAGCGCCGCCACGCCGGCCGCCAGCAGCAGGGGGGGCTGCAGGATGGCGCGCAGGCTGACCAGGGCCGGCGTGGCCGCAAGCTGCTGGCGCGCGGCGGGCATGGCGCAGCGCAAGCCGGCGCCGCCGCACAGGGCCAGCATGCCGATGGCCGTAAATACCCAGCGCCACGACGAGACGGCGCCCAGCCACGTCCCCAGCGGCACGCCGCCGGCCAGCGCCAGGGTCAGGCCCAGCCAGACGATGGACAGCGCCCGTCCCGCGCGGGATGGGTCGACCAGGCTGGTGGCCGCATGCGAAGCGACGGCCATGAACACGCCATGCGCGAGACCCACGGCAAAACGCACACCCAGCAACGCGCCCAGCACCGGCGCCGCCGCCATGGCCACGCTGCCGGCCGCCAGCACGAGCATGGTGGCCACCAGCACCTGGCGCACGGGCCGGCGCGCCAGCAGGGCCGTCAGCACGGGCGCGCCGATGGCCGCCCCCAGCGCATACGCGGCAATGGCGCCGCCGGCCGCCGCCACGCTCGCGTGCAGATCGCGCGCCATGGGCGACAGCAGGCCGGCGGCGATGAATTCGCACAAGCCGAAGGCAAAGCTGCACAAGGACAGCCAATAAATGGAAGGAGGCAGCGCGCGGCTGCGCGGCGTAACGTTGGACATGGCATTCCCGACAATCAAAACGCCATGCTGGCCCCTGGGCCGTCATCTGTAAAATATCTTATTTATCTTGAAACAAGACGTTCAAAGTCTCATTACGTAGCGGAGCGCCGCAATTGCGCCAGCAGCCGCTCGCGCACGGCAGACGTGCGCTGCGGGTCCCACGCCATGTACAGGTCGAGCTGGCGCAAGGCCTCGGGCGCGCTGCTTGCCAGCGGCAGCATGACGACGCCGGCAGGCCTGGACGCCGCCAGGCTGGCCGGCAGCAGGGCCACGCCAAAGCCGGCCGCCACCAGGCCCAGCACCGTTTGCAGGCGGCGCGCCTGCTGCACCACGCGCGGCACGAAACCCGCATGCAGGCACAGGCTGGCCAGCTGGTCGTGGAACCCCTGGCCCAGCTCGCGCGGCGAGGCGACGAAATCGTCACCGGCCAGGTCAAGCAGGTCCACGCGCGCCTGCCCCGCGCAGCGGTGGTCCGACGGCAGCGCGATCACGATGTCTTCGCCGGACAGGCGCTCGAAGCGCAAGCCGGGCGTGCTGCGGCCGGGCGCGCGCAGCAGGGCGATATCGACCTCGCCCCGCTCCAGCCACTCGACCTGCTGCTGCGTCGACGCTTCGCGCAAGGTGAATTGCACGGCGGGCGAGGCGGCGCGGAAGGCGCGCAAGGCGTCCAGCACGTGGGCATACGGCGTGATGTGGATGAAACTGAGGCGCAAGTGGCCCTCGATGCCCTGCGCCACCCGGCGCGTGGCGGCCACGCCCTCTTCCAGGCTGGCCAGCACCTGGCGCGCCGTGGCCAGGAAAGCATCCCCCGCCGGCGTCAGGCTGACCTTGCGGTTGGTGCGCTCGAATACGGGGTAGCCGAGCGCCTCTTCCAGCCGCAAAATCGCCTGCGACAACGGCGGCTGCGCCATGTGCAGCCGTTCGGCCGCGCGACGGAAATTGAGTTCCTCGGCGACGGCGATGAACTGGCGCAGCAGCCGCGTCTCGATCATGGGCCTTTTTTGGCGACCGCCAGGATATGCCGCGCGATGCCGCGCAGGATATTGACTTCTTCCGTCTCCAGGCCCGTGCGCGAAAACAGGCGTTTCAAGCGCGGCATGAGTTTTTTCGGGTTGTCGGCATCGAGGAAATCGATGGCGACCAGGGCCTGTTCCAGGTGCGCATACATGCCGTCGACCTGGGCCAGGCTGGCCGCGTCACCATGGAAGCCGACGGGGCTGGCCGCCTGCGCCTCGTCCGATGCATCGAGGGCCGCCACGCGGCACTCATAGGCCACCACTTGCGCCGCCTGCGACAGGTTCAGCGAGGAATACGCGGGATTGGCGGGAATGTTGATCAGCACATTGCACTGCTCGACGATCTCGTTGGGCAAGCCGAAACGCTCGTTGCCGAAGATGACGGCCGCGTGCAGGTCTACGCTGGCCGCCAATTGCGCCGCGATGGCGCGCGGGGCCGTGACGGGCGGCGAAAATTCGCGCAGACGGGCCGACACGGCGGCCGCGTAATTGCACCCTTCAAGCGCCTCGGCGATCGAGCCGACGATGCGCGCGCCGGACAGGATATCCTGCGCGCCGCTGGCGAAGGCCACCGCTTCCGCATCCGTCAAGGCATCGGGAAAGCGGGGATTGACCAGCACCAGATCGGAAAAACCCATCGTTTTCATGGCGCGCGCGACGGCGCCAATGTTGCCAGAGCGACTAGTTTCGACAAGAATAAATCGCAGGCGTTTGAAAAGAGACGTGTTGATTTCGGGCAGATTCATTTAAAATAGCGCTATTGCGCGGTATCGATACAGGAAATTTCGGGAAACGGAGTCACAAAACGCTGACGCCAGGCCGGGATTTTAACCACTTCGGCACCGCTCCGCTCTTTAATTCATTCTTGCACTCTATCGTACCGGCGCCGCAAGGCGGCCATGGGCGGTCGCGTGCTTTTAACGGAAGCTTACATGCACCCAATGCTCAACACGGCGATCAAAGCCGCCCGCCGCGGCGCCGCCGTCATCAATCGCGCCTCTTTTGACCTCGACCGCGTCGTCGTCACGGAAAAACAACATAACGATTTCGTCACCGACGTCGACCAGGCGGCCGAACAAGCCATCATCGAGGTGCTGTCCAAAGCCTACCCGGACCACGCGTTCCTGGCCGAGGAATCGGGAGCTTCCGCCAACTCGCACGACGAGAATGAATATCAGTGGATCATCGACCCGATCGATGGCACCACCAACTTTATCCACGGCTTCCCACAATACTGCATCTCGATCGCCCTCGCGCATCGCGGCGTCGTCACGCAAGCCGTCATCTACGATCCGGTCCGCAACGACCTGTTCACGGCCACCAAGGGCGCCGGCGCCTACCTGAACGAAAAACGCATCCGCGTCACCAAGCTGGACCGCATTTCGAACGCCATGCTGGGCACCGGCCACGGCGCCGGCCCGCGCGCGCTCGACGAATACCTGAAGATGTACCAGATCATGGCGGAACGCAGCCAGGGCGTGCGCAGTGCCGGCTCGGCCGCGCTGGACCTGGCCAACGTCGCTTGCGGCCGCCTGGACGGCTTCTACGAAAAAGGCTTGAAGCCTTGGGATATCGCCGCCGGCGCCCTGATGATCACGGAATCGGGCGGCATCGTCGGTGAATTTTCCGGCGAATCGGACTACCTGTACAAGGGCGACGTCATCGCCGCCAGCCCGAAGATCTTTGGCCAGATGATCACCCTCTTGACGCCATTCGCCTGATTGCCAGGCATGGGCTGATGTCAAAAAATCTGCCGGAGGAAACTCCGGCAGATTTTTTTTGGCTCCGGCCAGCCCTCAGCCGCCCCGCATGGCGGGCAGCAGCACGCGGTAAATCTGCAGGAACGCCGGCCCCATCAGCACCACCATCAGCGACGGGAAGATAAAAAAGATCAGCGGAAACAGCAGCTTGAGGGCGATCCTGGCCGCCGTTTCCTCGGCGCGCTGGCGCCGCTTGGTGCGCAGCTGGTCGGACTGCACGCGCAGCGACGCGGCGATGCTCGTGCCGAAGCGCTCGGCCTGGATCAGCAAAGTCACCAAGGCATCCACATCTTCCACCCCGGTGCGCAGGGCCAGGTTGCGCAAGGCCTTGTCCTTGGCGCTGCCGGCGCGCAGCTCCAGCGTCACCAGTTGCAGCTCTTCCGCCAGAACCGCGCTTTTCAGACCGATTTCCTGCGCCACGCGCGCCAGCGCCGCATCCATGGCCAGCCCCGCTTCGACGCACACCGTCATCAGGTCCAGCGCATCGGGAAAGGTTTCGAACACTTCGCGCTGGCGCTGTTTCAGGCAATGCGACAGCCAGAGATTGGGCAGGTAATAGCCGAAGGCGGCCGCCGCGACCAGCCACAACAGCATATTCTGCCCGCCGTGGCGCAGCAGGAAATACGCCAGCAGCGGCAAGCCCACGAACAGGCCGGTCTTGGACGCATAAAACAGGGCCGGCGCGGCCTGGCTGCGCCAGCCGGCATGGACGAAGCGGCTGCGGATGGGCGAACTTTCCCAACCCTCGTCGGGCAGCGACAGCCTGGCCAGCGGGCGCGTCAGGCTGACGGCGTGCGCCAGCCAGCGCCGCCTGGCATGGGGCTCCCTGTCACTTGCGGCGCCGGCATCGCCCAGCGCCTGCAGCCGCTCCTGCACGGCACTGCCGGCGAACATGCGCAGCACCAGCAAGGCCAGCGCGAAAACGATCAGGAACAGCAGGCCCAGCAAAGCCAGCTGCGCCGCACTCATGCCGCTCATCGTGTCTTTTCTTTCATCTTACACCCGGATATGGATAATTTTTCTGATGCAGATCACGCCCAGCATCAGCAAGCCCAGCGCCACGCCGACCATCTTGCGCCCGCCCCCATCCGTGTACAGCACGGCGATAAACTGCGGATTCATCACGTGCATCATCAGCGCCGCGCCGAACGGCAGCAAGCCCAGGACCCAGGCCGACATGCGCCCTTCGGCCGACAGCACGCGCACCTGCCCCAGCAATTTCAGGCGGTCGCGGATGATGGCGCTGATGCTGCCCAGCAATTCAGTCAGGTTGCCGCCCGTCTCGCGCTGGATCAGCACGGCGATGACGACATAGCGCAAGTCCGTGCTGGGCACGCGCGCGGCCAGGTTGCCCAGCGCATCGGCCATCGCGACGCCAAAACTGACTTCGTCGAACACGGCGCGAAATTCGTCGGCGAGCGGCCCCGTCATCTCCTCGCCCACCATTTTCAGCGCGGTGGGAAAGGCATGCCCGGCGCGCATGGCGAGGCCCATCAGGTCGAGCGCGTCCGGCAGCTGCTGCTCGATGCGCACCAGCCGCCGGCTCCTGGCGCGGCGCACCAGCAGATACGGCAGCGCGGCGCCGCCCGCGCCCAGGCCCAGGCGCACATACCAGGGCAAGGGCAGCGCGCCGGCCAGCAGCAGGCCGGCCAGCGCGCCGATTGCGCAATAGCCGAGGAAACCGGCCACCAGCCAGCGCATGCCCGCCTGCAGCAGCAGTTGCTCGATGCGCCGCGCGCCAGGCAAGCCTTCCAGCACGCCTTGCAGGAACGGATGGACGCTCAGCGGGCGCTGCTTGGTGATCGACAGCGCCTGTTCGCCATCGCTGGCCGTATACATGGCTTGCAGGCGCCGCGCCACCCGCGCCGCGCCCGGCCCCCGCGCCACTTGCCACGCCAGCCAGGCGCCAGCCACCAGCAGCAGGACGGCCAGGAAAATCAACAGATACACAAGGTAGGAAAGCATGGCGGGTCAGCGTCCCGCCGCGGTGGGTTCGAACAGCGAGGCCGGCACGCCGATGCCGAAGCTGTTCAGGCGCTCGAGAAAGCGCGGGCGGATGCCGCTGGCCGAGAAATGCCCGACCACCGCGCCGCCCTCGGCCACGCCCGTCTGCCGGAAACTGAAGATTTCCTGCATCGTGATGACCTCCCCTTCCATGCCCGTGATTTCCTGGATCGACGTGACCTTGCGCTTGCCGTCGATCAGGCGCGACACTTGCACCACCACCGACACGGCCGAGCTGATCTGCTGCCGGATGGCCTTGCTGGGCAGGTTGGCCGCCGCCATGCTGATCATGTTTTCCAGCCGCGTGATGGCGTCGCGCGGCGTGTTGGCGTGGATGGTGGCCATCGAGCCTTCATGGCCCGTGTTCATGGCGCCAAGCATGTCGAGCGCCTCGGCGCCGCGCACCTCGCCCAGGATGATGCGGTCGGGGCGCATGCGCAGCGCATTGCGCACCAGCGCGCGCTGGCTCACTTCGCCCTTGCCTTCGATATTCGGTGGACGCGTTTCCAGCCGTACCACGTGCGGCTGCTGCAACTGCAGTTCGGCCGCGTCTTCCACCGTAACGATGCGCTCGGTCTGGCCGATAAAGCCGGAAATCACGTTGAGCATGGTGGTCTTGCCGCTGCCCGTGCCGCCGGAAATGAGGATGTTCATCTTCGCCTTGCCCAGGCCCTGCAGCACCTCGGCCATCTCGGCCGTCATGCTGCGGTAGGCGACCAGGTCGGCCAGGCGCAGCGGATCGACGGAAAAGCGCCGGATCGACATCACGGGGCCGTCGATGGCCACCGGCGGGATGATGGCGTTGACGCGCGAACCGTCGGGCAGGCGCGCATCGACCATGGGACTCGATTCGTCGATGCGCCGGCCCACGCGCGAGACGATCTTGTCGATGATCTTCATCAGGTGGGCGTCATCGTCGAAGCAGATGTCGGTCAGTTCCAGGCGGCCGCCGCGCTCCACATACACCTGCTTGTGGCCGTTGACGAGGATGTCCGACACGCCGGCGTCCGACAGCAGGGATTCCAGCGGCCCGAAGCCCAGCATCTCGTGCTGGATGTCGCGCGTCAGGCTCCTGCGCTCGGCCTCGTTGATGACGACCGCCTCTTCGTCCAGCAAGCGCTCGACCAGGCCGCGCAATTCTTCGCGGATGCGCTCTTGCGACAGGCGCTGCATGCTTTCCAGGTCGACCCGTTCGAGCAGCAGCCCATGGATGCGCAGCTTGAGGTCGCGGTAGCCATGGTTGTCGATGGCCGCCATGCGTTGCGGCGCGAGCGCGGCGATCTTGGCGCTGCCGAGCCGTTCGCGGATGGACAAGGCGGCGATGGGGGAACCAGCCATGAAATACTCCTGTTCTATGATGTGGATCAAGCGCGTGGATCAGGCGCGCCGCAGGACGCGGCCCAGCCAGCCCTGGCGCGGCGTGCTGGCCGCGCCGCCGGCCAGGCTGGCGGCAAACTCCTGCAGCGAGCGGGTGATCGGGCTGGCTTTGTCGAGCTGCAGGATCGGCACGCCCTGGTTGACCGAGGCGGCCGCCGAGGCGTAGTGATTCGGCACGGTGCGGTAGACGGCCGTGCCATACGCCGCTTCCAGGTCGCGCAGGCGGATTTCGCCGCCCTTGTCGTGGCGGTTGACGATGATATGCACCTTGTCACTGGCGTATTCGAGCGAGCGGAACATGCCCAGCAGGCGCTTGCCGTCGCGGATATAGGGCAAGGTCGCCTGCAGCACGGGAAAGATCATGTCGGCGTGGTCCAGCGCGCGCACGCTGACGGCGTCGAGGTTGCGGCCCACGTCGAGCACGATGAAATCGTACTGGCGCCTGGCCTGCCGGATGATGGCGTCGATGTGGTCGGGCGCCACTTCGCTGGCGTGGGCCGGGTCCTCGGGCGCGGCCAGCACGCTGTAGTTGGGCAGGATGTGCAGCATGCTCGATCCCAGGAACGAGGAATCGAGCCGGTGGATGTCGCGCGTGACGTCCGACAGCGTGGCCAGCGGCTTGTTCTCGGAGACGAACAGCGAGGCGTCGCCAAAATGCAGGTTCATGTCGATCAGGGCCACGCGCTGCTGGCCGCCGGCGGCCAGCGCATAACCGAGGTTGCTGGCGATGAAGGTGGCGCCGCTGCCGCCCTTGCACGAGATGAAGGCCAGCACCTTGCCGTTGCCATGCTCGCGCCGCTCCCATTTTTCCTCGATGCGTTCGAGCGCCGCATACAGGCTGGCCGGCGCGGCGGGAAACGGCAGCACGTCGCGCACGCCTGCGCGCATGGCCTGCAGCAGGAATTCGGGCGGCTGCTGGTGGCACAGCACGATGAAGGCCATGCGCGGATGCAGGTTGCCGAGGCGCTCGATGGCGGCCAGGTCGGCGCCGTCGTTCGACGGGCGGTCGAAGATCAGCACGTCGGGCGGGGACTGCGCCGCCTGCAGCGGGTCGAGCGTTTCGCCGCCCGCGCTGATCTCGTCGAGCCGGTTGCGGCCGCGCAGCAGCTGGCCCAGTGCGGACAGCGTTTTTTCATCCCTGGAATTGATGGCGATTTTCACGATAGGCCTTGCTGGTTCTGTGGTGACGGTGCCAGGCTCACTGGCGCCCCCCGACGCCGATGGTGAAGGCGGCCGCTTGCGGCGCGGGCGCGGCAAAGCTTTTCTGGTACGCCGCGTAGGCGGCCTGGGCGGCCTTGCCGTCCATGCCGGCCACGGGGTCGCGGTTCGCGCCCGCCTGCGGCGACAGCACTTGGCGCTGGCGCAGTTGCGCGACGCTGTGGCCAAACTGGCGGTCCAGGTTCGGGGTGGCGGCGCAGCCGCTGGCGGCCAGCGCGGCCAGCAGCACGGGGAAAAAGAGGGAATGCTGCATGGTGTGCTCCTATTGAATGTCCGGGCCGGCCGGCGCTGTCTGCGTGGCCGCTTCCTGCCGTGGCCGTGGCGCGGCGGCGCCTTCCATTTTTCCTTGCAGGAAAAACTCGCCGCGGCTGGGCGCCACATAGGCATCGGTCGGCAGCACAATCTCGCTGTCGAGCGGCTTGACCAGGTGCGGCGTGATGATGAAGACGAGCTCCGTGCGGTCCGTCTGGAAATCGCTGCTGCGGAACAGCGCGCCCAGCACGGGTATCTCGCCCAGGAAGGGCAAGGCCTTGATATTGGTCGTCACATTGTTCTTGATCAAACCGCCCACGGCAAAACTCTGGCCATCGAACAGCTGCACCGTGGTGGTGGTGCGCCGCGTGGTAAAGGCCGGCAGCACCGCATTGGCGGCGGCGCCCCCGCCGGTGGTGATGCCGATGCCTTCGCGGTTCAGCTCCGACACTTCCGGCGCCACCTTCAGGTTGATGCGTCCGCCTTCCAGCACGGTGGGAGTGAACTTGACGGCAATGCCGAATTCCTTTTCTTCCAGCGTGATCTTGTTGGTGGTGCTGTCTTGCGCGACCGGTATGAAAATCTTGCCACCCGCCAAGAAACTGGCTTCCTGGCCACTGATGGCCATGATGTTCGGTTCGGCCAGCACCTTGACCAAACCGTCGCGCTTTTGCGCATCGAGCGTCAGACCGTTGCCATTCTTGCCGTTGACGGCGCCCAGCTGGCTGGGATTGCCGCTGAGCAGGTTCGACAACAGGCCGTAGCTCCAGTTGCCGCGCGTGCCGCTGATGCCCACGCTGGCGCCCAGCTGGTCGACCAGGGTCTTCGACACTTCGGCGATCTTCACTTCCAGCATGACCTGCTGCGGCGCCGCGATCGTCAGCATATTGATGACCTTGACACTGCCGCCGGCATTGGCAGCGCTGGCGGCGCCATCGGCCGGCGCCGCCGCCTCGCCCGCGCCGCGCTGCGCATAGGCTTGCGCCATCTCAAGGATCTGGCTGGCCTTGACGCTGTCGCTGACCTGCCCCGACAGGACGATGCTGCCGCCGGCCGCGCCCGCCTTGACGGCGTGTTCGCCGGGGAAGACATAGGCCAGCTGCGCCTGCAGGCCCTCGACGTCGATCTCGACTTCAATATCGACGATCACGGGGCGCTGCTGCCGGTCCCACAGGATCAGGTTGGTGCTGCCCGGGGCCAGGCCCCAGACGAACAGCTGGCTGGACGAGCCCAGCATCCTGGCGCCGGCCACGCGCGGATCGTTGACGGCGATCTGCGACACCGGCAGGCTCAGGCTGCGCAAGGTGGACTTGCCCACGGCGATGCGCACGGGCGCGCCCAGGCGGGCGATATCGGCGCCCAGCGACATGGCCGGCGGCGCGACGGGCGTCATGACGGCCGGCCGGGAAGGCGCCGCCGCGCCGGCGCTGCCGGACCAGGCCAGGCCCACGGCCGCGCCGCCCAAGACCAGGGCCAGGCGCATGCCCGCACTCGCGGCGTGCTTACGAAATGTGTTCATCGATCATCCTTGCTTGCCTGCTGATTTAAAATTGCTGGACGCTCGTATCCATGCCCTTGATGACGGTGACGCTGTCGCGCGCGGCAGCGCGTGCCGGGGCCGTCTGGCGCCGTGCCGCGCGCACGGGCGCTGCCACCGGCGCCAGCGCCTTCAGTTCCAGCAGCGACTCCTTGGTGGCGCCGCCCGTGTCGGCGGGCGCCGGATCGACCTGGTTGCGCAGCACCAGCGACAGGCTGCCCACGCTGCGCGCCAGGTCCAGCTTCTCCACCTGCTCCGGCGTCAGCTCCAGGGTCACGGCATTGACCACCTTGGGCTTGTTGTCGTCGCGGCCGGATTCCTGCGCCACGGCCAGCACCAGGATGCGTTCCAGCACGATCTTCGAAATGGCCAGCGGCGCGCCGCCCGCCGGCCTGGCGCGGTCATCCTGCGTATGCACGAGAATATCGACGAAATTGCCCGGCAGCGCGAAGCCGGCCACGCCCACCACGTCATTGACGCGCACGGTCATGGCGCGCTTGCCGGCAGCGACGATGGCCGACAGGCCGCCGGTGGCGCCGGGCGGCGCGAGCTTGCTTTCCAGCACAGGCTCGCCCCTGCTGACGGCGCTGCGCGTGATGCGCCCGTCCAGCGCGCCGGCCTCGCCAAACGCCCCCGGCGGCAGGGCGCCCGCCGGCCAGTCCATGCCGCGCAGCATGGCCGGCGTCACCTTCGCGCCCACGCCGATGTCGACCAGCGCGACCATCACCGTCTGGCTGGCCGGCGCGCCCTGCCCTGACATCCAGCGCGCCGCCGCCAGCACGGCGCCGCCCGCCATCAGCAGCGCCAGCAGCAGCACGATCGCAACGCGGCTATTTCTCATTCTTTGTCCTCTTGGTAAAGCAGGGGTTTCCGGGCGCACGCGGCCAGATCGCTGCCGGGCGCGTCATGCCTGGCCGCCGGCCGCCAGGGCCAGCCAGATGGCGGTGCCGGCGGCAATGGCGAGCGCGTACGGCAAGCTGCCGCCTGACGCGGCGGGCGCGCCGACCTGCGGCACTTCGCCTGCGGCGGCGCGCAGCCAGCCTTGCAGCAGCAATTGCCGGGCATTGGCCAGCGCTTGGCGCAGCGTGCCCTGACACAGGGCGACGGCCAGCGCCAGCACGCCGCCAGCGAGCAGGCTGCACAGCACGGCAAACACGGCGGGACGCGGGCCCAGAAACGCCCCCACCATCGCCATCAGCTTGACGTCGCCCGCGCCCAGCGCCTTCAGCGCATACATGGGCAGCAGCAAGCCCAGGCCGACGGCCAGGCCGCCCAGCGCCTGCCACGGCCCGGCCGGCGTCAGCCCGGGCAACGCCAGGCTGTTGAACAGCACGCCGAGCAAGGCGCCGGCCAGCACCAGGCGGTTGGGAATGCGCCGGCGGCGCACGTCATGCCAGACAGCGGCGGCCAGCAGCCCCCACAAGACTATGGCGGGGCTGAACGTCCAGAAAGAATGAGGGTCCATCGTGTACCTGATGCAAGCCGAGCGCATGACGGCATGCGCATCGTTGGGCGGGAAGCCGGCAGGCCGGTGCGCATGGGCAGCCGGCCTGCCGGAGTGCGGCGCGGTGGGCAGGCGTCCTAGATCGCCGCGCCCGTCAGCTTGGTGCCGATGGCCTTGAAGGCGCCATCGAGGCCAGTGGTGAAATAGCCGACGGCCGTGACCAGCGCGGCAGCCACCAGCGCAGCGATCAGCGCATATTCGATGGCGGTCACGCCATCTTCTTCGGCGATAAAGTTTTTAATGAAATTCATATTATTCCCTTTCAGGTCAAGTTTTAAACATGATAAAAATTGAAAATACAGTCTGAAAATAAAAACATTATCCTTGTTTTTATTTGCCAATTTCTGATGCGTGTATTTTATATAAACAGACATTAAATCGAATCAGAGAAAAGTAATTTTATGCGCAGTACAAACCATCTTAATTTTTTGTCCATAATCAGGACATATGTACTGTCACTCCGCGGCAATGGGCTCGGCCAGCCGGTTGCGGGTGGCGTACACATATAATTCCAGGCGGTTGGTGACATCGAGCTTGCTGTAGATCGATGTCAGATGATTACGCAAGGTTTGCTCCGAGATAAAAGCGCGCTGGGCTATCGCGCGGTTCAGCGCGCCATTTCCCTCCACCATCATGGCGACGATCTTGCGCTCCTTCAGCGTCAGCCTGGCGATCCGCTGTTCTTCCGGATCGGGCGCCGCTTCCCGCTTGTTCAGCACGCCCAGCATGCTGTCGAGCAATGCCGGATCCAGGCACAACTCGCCCTGATGCAGGCGGGCGATGGCGTCGACCATTTGCTTGGCGGGCGTTTCCTTGCCCACCACCGCGCGCGCGCCGCTGCGCACGGCGCGCCCGCATGCGGCCTGGTCCTGCGTGCCGCGGAACAGCAATGCCCGCGAGACGCCATTGCCGAGCAGCTGCGGCAGATAATCGATGGCGCAGGCGCCGCCGCAGCCCAGATCGGCATCGAGCACGATGACGTCAGGACTCAGGGTCCGCGCCAGCAATAGCGCGCCGTCGATCTCGGTGGCGCTGGCCACCACCTGCATCGCGGGCTGGGCGCCGGCAAGCAGCTGCTCCAGTCCCCACAGCCAGGTCTTGTGGTCCGACACCAGCATGACGCGTATGACATTTTTTGTTGACATGCTTTACCTCTTTACTTGTAGCCCACTCCCTCGGGGAACGTGGTTGATCCGAATCGGGTTGCCTGCCTCGTCCGCGCGCGCCTCTGCAGCCGCGCGCTGGGGGAGGAAGTCATGGGGGCACGAAGGAAGAGGCCTTGGGCCGGCACGCGCAAACGCGGTGCGTGACCCACGCCAGCGGTCGCCGCACGCCGGGCGCATGCCGATGGATGGGCAGCGCGGCCAGGGCGGGCGCGCCGCCGGCGCGCCATCGCCGCTGCCACCGCTGCTGTTGCTTACATTGCAGCATTTTTATTACATCACCTTGCAAAACAAGTCCTTGCCTGCACGCAGGACAATCCTGACACCAGGCCTGTTTTCATACCCGCGCATATTACTCCCGGCCCTCTAGGGACGGGGGCCGCACACTTGAAATAAGGCGCCTAATTACGATTATCTTGACCTGTAATAATTTAATTGGCAGACATGCCCTTGAAAATCGATATAGAATAATCGCCAGTCAAATGACGCAATACCATCCGCCCGACATTCGTCATCGCGGCACTTAACCGGATTACTCCCATGCATTTAAAACAGGCCGCCTCCCCCATATTCCGCAAGCAAAGAAGACAGGGCGGCGCCACCTTGCTGGAATTGGCCCTGATAACACCGGCCTTTCTCACGCTGATAATCGGCATCATCGAATTGAGCATGGCGTATTTTGCCAATATGACCATGCAGCACGCGGTGCGCGAAGGCGCGCGCTACGCGGTCACGGGGGCCAGGGATCTCGACCCCGACAGCGCCAACCAGCAGCGCTACCAGGCCGTGATGCAAAAAATACGCGACAGTTCCATGGGCATGTATGACAAGGTCAGCCCCGTGATCTCCGTCAACGGCAGCGATGCGGTCGGCGCCGCCATGTTCGGCCAGGCCGGCGATATCGTCGTCATCTCCGTCGATTGCCGCTGGGCGTTTGCCACGCCCATGATCCGGGCCCTGTTCCGCGACGGCCAGGCGCATTTCGTGGTGGCCGCCACGATGCGCAATGAAAGCTTTGGCGGCCTGTGATGCGCGCCCGCCCTCCTGCGCCGCGCGCCGCGCGCGGCATCGCCGCCGTGGAACTGGCCATCGTGCTGCCGCTGCTGGCGCTGCTGCTGTTCATGCTGGCCGACCTGTCGCGCGCCATCCAGGCCAAGACCATCCTGCTCAACATCAGCCGCGAAGGCGCCAACCTGGCCTCGCGCTCCACGTCCGACCTGAGCGGATCGGGCCAGAGCATCATGAATGCGCTGGCCGCCAGCACGCCGCCGCTGGACATGAACAGGCGCGGCATGATCTACATCACCAAGATCATGGGCTACACGGCGAAGAGCGGCTTGCGCAATATCGTGCTGGAACAATACCGCTGGGAGGCCGGCGCCAGGGCCAGCGGCTACCTGCCCGCCAGCCAAGTGTGGCAGTGCGGCAGCTGGAGCCACGGCACCTGCACCGGCATCGCCAGGGACGAGCATGCGCCCACGGTGGCCTTGATGCAGAACCAGCTGGCAGATGGCGAACTGATCTACGCCGTGGAAACGTTCTACGATTTCGACATGCTGTTCGGCACCTTGAACTTTGGCAACAGCACGACGCCCGTGCTGGGCCCCGACCTCACTTCGATGACGGTATTCTGATGCGCATTCCACACACACGGCAAAGCGGGCACGTGCTGCTCATGGTGGCGCTGTCGGCCGTCGTCCTCATCGCCTCGGTGGGCCTGGCCGTCGATTCCGCCCTCGGCTACTTCGTCAAGGCCAAGCTCAATGCGGCCGTCGACTCGGCCAGCCTGGCTGCGGCGCGCGGCATCACGGCGGGCAATTCGGAAGCGGAACAGCGGGCCAGTGCGCGCCAGTCGGCCAGGGAGTTTTTCGACATCAATTATCCGGACAACTTCCTGCTCTCGACGCCGGTCCTCAATCCCGTCGACGTCACGTTCGACAGAGGCACCGTCACCATCGACGTCTCGGCCAGCGCCTCTCTGCCCGTCTCGCTGATGGGCATACTCGGCTTCAAGACCCTGAACGTGGCCGCCAGCGCGCAAACCATCCGCAAGGACCTGGACATGGTACTGGTGATGGATACGTCAGGTTCGCTGAAAAACAATGCCGACGCCGTGCGGGCGGCGGGCAAGTCCTTCCTGAACAAATTCAATTCCACGGTCGACCGGGTCGGTCTGCTGCATTTTGCCAGCGGCGCGCAGCTCGATCTGCCGATCAAGACAAGCGATCGCGGCTTCGATCGCACGCAGGCTGGCAATGCCATCAATGGCTACAAGTTTGAAGGCGGCACGAATTACTCGGAAGGCATGTGGAATGCTCAGGATCAGCTCAATAGCATCAGCCAGAACAATCGCTCCAGCCTGCGCGTCATCGTGTTCTTTTCCGATGGATCTCCGTCCGCCTTTTCCTCTTACTTTTTCCCCGCTACCACGGGCAATTGCACGAAAGCGGGAGCACTGGCCGTGTACGACGATTTACCATCGAGCAGTTTTGCGACAGATGGACTGTACCGTATCGATGCAACCAGCACCAAGCTCGCGCCCGAGACCTATTGCACCAGAAACCTGATCAGTGAATTGCCGACCTGGTATAACGCGCACAATCTTCCCGCCCAGGCTGACGATCCGACGGCACGCGAATTCCCCATCGTGACCACTACGCCGCGTGCGGTGAGCAAAGATATGTCCACCAGAAAACTTCAGTGGACCAATATGCACCGTGCATCGCGCAACCTGGCAGAGGCGATGGCCAGCAAGGCACGCCTGGAAAATACCTACATCTTTACTCTGGGCATGGGCGCCGCGCTGAAGGCCAAGGCCGGGCCGGACAATGAAATCGGCGAGGACTTGCTGCGCTGCATGGCCAATACGGCGGATGCACCAAACCGTTGCCGCAAGCCGGCCGAACCCGTGGGCCTGTACTGCTATGCGGCCACAGAAAGCGAGCTGAGCCCGTGTTTCACGCGGCTCGCCTCGGCCATCCTGCGCATTTCCAGATAAGGCCCGGCCGCCCTCTAGAAGGCAAAGCAGCTGCAGCCCAGGGTGCCCCAGAAGCCGGAAAAGTCACTGACCGGCACGGCCGACTTGCGCGCCCGGTCGTGCGCATGCGCATGCACGCCGCAGGCGCCCGCGCACTGGTGCGGCAGCATGGCTTGCGCTTGCGCCGGCCTGGCTGCGGGCCGGTAGTGTCCCGGCACCGTGCGCACGGGCGACCACTCGGGCAGCACGGGAATCGGGGGCGGCGCCAGCGCCGTGAATTCTCCCTGGCCATAGACGATCTTGCCGCCCACCATGGTCAGCACGGATTCGATGGACTTGATCGATTCTTCCGGCACCGTAAAGTAATCGGCCGACAGCACGCTCAAATCGGCCAGCATGCCCTCGCGGATGCGCCCCTTCTTGCCTTGCTCGCTGGAAAACCAGGCGCTGCCCGCCGTCCACAGCTCCAGCGCCGTGTCGCGCGAGAGCCTCCCCGCCGCATCCGTCAGGGCCAGACCGCCCACGGTGCGCCCCGATACCAGCCAGTACAGCGCCGTCCACGGGTTGTAGCTGGCGACCCGCGTGGCATCCGTGCCGCCGCCCACGGGCACGCCCGCGTCGAGCATGCGCTGCACGGGCGGCGTGGCCTTGGCCGCCTCGGCGCCATAACGCTCGACGAAATATTCGCCCTGGAAAGCCATGCGGTGCTGGATGGCCAGGCCGCCGCCCAGCGCTTTCACGCGGTCGATATTTTTTGGGCTGATGGTTTCCGCGTGGTCGAACAGCCAGTGCAAGCCGCCGAACGGCGTGTCGCGGTTGACCTTTTCGAACACGTCGAGCATGCGGCCGATCGATTCGTCATAGGTGGCGTGCAGGCGGAACGGCCAGCGCTGCTCGACCAGGTGGCGCACGACCTTTTCCAGCTCGTCGTCCATGCCGGCCGCCAGCTCGGGGCGCGGCTCGAGGAAATCCTCGAAGTCGGCGGCGGAAAACACCAGCATCTCGCCGGCGCCGTTGTGGCGATAAAAGTCCGTGCCGTCGCCGGGCTTCACCATGCCCGTCCACTTCTGGAAATCCTGCAATTCCGCGCCCTTGTTTTGCGTGAACAGGTTGTAGGCGATACGGATGGTCAGCTGTTCCTGTTGCGCCAGTTCGTCGACGACGGCGTAATCCTCGGGATAATTCTGGAAGCCGCCGCCCGCGTCGATGGCGCTGGTGATGCCCAGCCGGTTCAGTTCGCGCATGAACTGGCGCGTGGAGTTGACCTGCAATTCCAGCGGCAGCTTGGGGCCTTTCGCCAGAGTCGCATACAGGATCATGGCGTTCGGGCGGGCGATCAGCAGGCCCGTGGGGTTGCCGGCCGCGTCGCGCACGATTTCGCCGCCGGGCGGGTTCGGCGTGTTCTTGTCGTAGCCGACGGCGCGCAGGGCGGCGCGGTTCAAGAGGGCGCGGTCGTACAGGTGCAGGATGAAGACGGGCGTGTCGGGCGCGGCCGCGTTGATTTCATCGAGCGTCGGCATGCGCTTTTCCGCGAACTGGAATTCCGTCCAGCCGCCCACCACGCGCACCCATTGGGGATTCGGCGTGCGCAAGGCCTGCTCCTTGAGCATGCGCAAGGCGTCGGCCAGCGAGGGCACGCCTTCCCAGCGCAATTCCAGGTTGTAGTTCAAGCCGCCGCGGATCAGGTGCAGGTGCGAGTCGTTCAGGCCGGGAATCACCGTGCGGCCGGCCAGGTCGATCAGCTGCGTGGCGGGACCGCGGTGGCGCATCACGTCTTCGACATCGCCCACGGCGAGGAACTTGCCATCGGCGATGGCGACGGCGGCCGCCAGCGGCTGCGTCCTGTCGACCGTGTGGAAACGGCCATTGAGTAAGATCGTGCTTGCGTGCATGGAAACTCCCGGTTCAGGTGAAGGATAGCGCCCCGCCGGCGGGCGGCGCTGGCGCAATATCAATAAAAGCTCAATGACCTTCGCTGGCGTTGAACATGGATTTGGCGTAGATCAAGCCCAGGCCATAGCCGCCGCCGTGCGCCACGGCCGTCGCCACCGTCTCGTTGTAGGTCTCGCCGCGGGCCCAGTCGCGCTGCAGTTCCAGCAAGTATTGCACGGACGTCATCGGCTGCGCGCCCGCCTGTATCAGGCGCTGCATGGCCATCGCATGCGCTTCGTCGGACACGTCGCCGCTGGCGTCGGCGATCACGTAGACCTCGAAGCCCTGCTCCAGCGCCGACAGGGCGGGGCCCACGATGCAGACGGAGGTCCACAGGCCGGCCAGCACGATCTTGCCCTTGCCGTAGCCATTCACCTTGTCGGCGATGCGCGCGTCTTCCCAGGTGTTCATGCTGGTGCGGTCGATCGGCGCCTGCTCCGGGAAGACGGACTGGATTTCGTCGAAGATGGGGCCGGAGAACGATGTCGCCGCCACCGTCGTCAGGATGGTCGGCACCTTGAATTCAGACGCCGCCTTGGCCACCAGGGCCGCATTGTTGCGCAGCAGGGCCAGGTCGATCGAGCGGGTGGCGAACGCCATCTGCGACTGGTGGTCGATCATGATCAGGGTATGGTCGTTCGGGGTCAGCAGTTTTTTGGCGGCTTGGGCGGTGGCGATAGGCATGATGTTTTCCTTAGTGAAAATAATTGAATATGAAAAAGGGATGTCGCTGTATGGTGCTTCTGCTCCTGTCCTCGCTTCACGCTGTGTGTGCCGGGCCAGTGCTGTGCAGTATGGACGAGATACTTTGAAAACAAAAACGGAAAGAATGCCAAGCTATATTCGATTTTTTCGATAATATAGAATAAGCGCACCGGCATACGCACAAGGGGAAGAACATGGGATTTGAATTCAGGATCACGGCCAGCCTGGCGCAGGACCAGCGCCAGCACATCGCGCAGCTGCTCGAAGCACTGGCGCCGCACGCGCCCGGCGCCGCCATGCCCGACACCGACGCCAGGCTGACGGACGCGGGCCTGTATATATGCCAGTACCTGCGCCCGGACCCGTGGCACGGCCTGGACGCCGTGCGCGGCTACCTCGATGCCCAAGGCGTGCGCTACGCCGTCGACGAGATCGACGACTAGGCGCCATGGCATGACAAGCGGCAGGGGGAGACGCGCCAGCCCTCCCTTTTCTTTACTTGCGGCATTGCAAACCTGAAACAAAACAGGCGCATTTTTGCCAGGCTGTTATACTTCGCGTGTGCGGCACATATGACCAGTCCCCTTGCCGCTGTCTTTCGACCCCTAATCTGATTGCCTGCGACTGGCGCCCCACGATGGCGACAGGCCGATCTCACAATAAAGTTACCATGTCCTTTTCCTCCCTCGGATTGTCCGACGCTATCGTACGTGCCGTTACCGAACACGGCTACACCGTGCCGACCCCCATCCAGTCGCAGGCGATTCCCGCCGTGCTGGCTGGCGGCGACTTGCTGGCCGGTGCACAAACCGGTACCGGCAAGACGGCCGGCTTTACCCTGCCCGTGCTGCACCGCCTGTCGACCGACGCGAATGGCGCGTCCATCACCAGCAACACCTCGACGCGCCCGATCCGCGCCCTGATCCTGGCACCGACGCGCGAACTCGCCGCGCAGGTCGAGGAAAGCGTGCGCGCCTACAGCAAGTACACCAAATTGAACTCCACCGTGATCTTCGGCGGCGTCGGCATCAACCCGCAAATCAAGCAGCTCAAGCATGGCGTCGACATTCTCGTCGCCACGCCTGGCCGTTTGCTGGACCACATGGGCCAGGGCACCGTCGACCTGTCGAAAGTGGAAATCCTGATTCTCGATGAAGCCGACCGCATGCTGGACATGGGTTTCATCCGCGACATCAAGAAAGTACTGGCCGTGCTGCCGCCGAAACGCCAGAACCTGCTGTTCTCGGCCACGTTCTCGGAAGAGATCAAGGCCCTGGCCGACGGCTTGCTGAACAAGCCGGCCATGATCGAAGTGGCGCGCCGCAATTCGACCGTGGAAGTGATCAAGCAAAAGATCCATCCCGTCGACCGCGACAAGAAGCACCCGATGCTGTCCTACCTGATCAAGTCGAACAACTGGACGCAAGTGCTGGTCTTTACGCGCACCAAGCATGGCGCCAATAAACTGGTCGAGCAGCTGGGCGCGGACGGCATCGGCGCCCTGGCCATCCACGGCAACAAGAGCCAGTCGGCGCGCACGCGCGCGCTGTCCGAGTTCAAGGACAACACCTTGCAAGTGCTGGTCGCCACCGACATCGCCGCACGCGGCATCGATATCGACCAGTTGCCGCACGTCGTCAACTACGACTTGCCGAACATTCCGGAAGATTATGTGCACCGTATCGGCCGCACGGGCCGTGCCGGCGCCAAGGGCGAAGCCGTGTCGCTGGTCTGCGTGGATGAGCACGAAATGTTGAAAGACATCGAAAAGCTGATCAAGCAAACCCTGCCGCGCGAAGTCATCCCCGGCTTCGAGCCGGACCTGAACGCCCGCGCCCAGCCTGTGCAATTGCGCAGCGGCACCGGCGGCCACCGCAACAACAGCCGCGCGCCAGCCGGCGCCGTGGTGCGCGTGAAAACGGGCGGCAGCGGCGCCAAGCCACGCAGCGCCGGCCCATCGGGCGGCGGTGGCGGCGGCAACCGTTCCGGCAATGCGCCGCGTTCGGCGGCAAATCATCGCTCCGGCGGCCGCGGCCGCTAAAACGCGGCCTTAAAGCTGCTGCGCGGGGCGCTATTGCGTTTGCGTTGCTCGCCGTACTTCGGTACGGCTGCGCGACTCGACGCAATATCACTCCCGCTCGCTACGCTTTCAGGCCCCGTTTGTCTTTATCAAAAAGACGACAAAAACCGTTTCAGGACTTGTTTCTGGAACGGTTTTTTCATGCACGCCACTGATTGGCAATTTGGGCTAGGATAGTATCCCTCTTCCTCACCTGCGTGCCGCCATGCCGAACTTCGCTGCCAATCTCAGCATGATGTTTACCGAACTGCCCTTCCTGGACCGCTTTGCCGCCGCCAGGGAAGCGGGCTTCGATGCCGTCGAATTCCTGTTTCCCTATGCCGTCGAGGCGCGCCAGATCGCCATGCGGCTGGAACGCCACCATCTGCAGCTGGCCGTCTTCAACTTCCCGCCCGGCGACTGGGAACACGGCGAGCGGGGCATCGCCTGCGACCCGCGCCGGGGCGAGGAATTCCACACCAACGTGCAGCTGGCGCTCAACTATGCGCTGGCGCTGGGGGCGAAACAGCTGCACTGCATGTCCGGCATCGTGCCGCCCGGCATGAGCCTGGAGCGGGCGCGGCAAAGCCTGATCGGCAACCTGCAATTTGCGGCCGACGCCTGCCGTCCGCACGGCATCAACGTGCTGATCGAGCCGATCAACCGCTACGACATGCCCGGTTACTTTCTGAACCATAGTCAGCAGGCGGCCGACATCATCGCCGACTGTCAGCGCAGCAATATTTTCATGCAATACGACATTTATCACATGCAGCGCATGGAGGGCGAACTGAGCAACACCATCCGCGCCCTGCTGCCCCTGATCCGCCACATCCAGATCGCCGACACGCCGGGCCGCCATGAACCGGGCACGGGCGAGATCAATTACCGCCATCTGTTCAAGCTGCTGGACCAGGTCGGCTACGCGGGCTGGGTCGGCTGCGAATACCGTCCCGCCAGCGACACCGTCGCCGGACTGGGCTGGCGCGAGCAATTGACGGGCACGACGGGCGCCTGATCGCAGCGCGCTTGCGCCCGCACAAGGCGGGCAGCGCAGGCCGGCACGACAATACCTTTCCATACAGTACTTCCTGTCGAGAGGTGACGTGTCCACCCTGCCCGCCCGCCTTCGCCGTACCCTTTGCCTAACCGTACTGCTGTGCGGCTGCGCCAGCCCGCGCACCAACCTGGCGCAAGTGCGCGCCCTGGCCGCCGGCACCGATGCCTTGACCGCCTTTGGCGAACTGTCGCAACGCCACGTGGACAGCTACCAGCGCGCCCGCCCCTACCTGTCGCCCGCCGAAGACGCGCGCGAACGCCTGCTCGATGCGCAGCGCTGCGCCGCGCAAGCGGACGTCGCGCGCCTGGCGCAGGCCGTGCGCCTGTACCTGCAGGCGCTGGGCCGGCTGGCGAATGCCGATGCGTACGACGTGCAGCCGGAACTGGCCGGCGCCGGCGCCGCCATCCGCGCCTGGCCGGGCAGCGGCATCGACGACCGCCATGTCAGCGCCTACACCCTGTTGCTGCAGCAACTGTCGCGCCTGGGCGGCGCGGCCAGCCAGCAGGCGCACCTGGCGCAGGTGCTGCACGACGGCGACGCGCCGCTGCAAGCGCTGCTGGCCGCGCTCGACAGCTTGCTGGCGCTGTACGACAAAAGCAGCGATAACGAGCGCGACATGGTGCTCGGCCTGCTCGACGTGGAAATCGCGTATGCCGACACGCCGCAGCAGCGCCTGCTGGCCGTGCTGGCGAAAACCATGCAGCAAAGCAAAACCGAAGAATACCGCCTGGCTGGCCTGCGCCACACCCTGGCGCGCCGGCAACTGGCGGCACTGGCGCGCGACCACGCGCAGCTGGCCGCCGCCCTCACCACCACGGAGGCAAGATGGACGGATCGGTAGGCAGGAGCAGCAGCGAACGCCGCGAAGCGGCCCTGAGCAGCGCCATGCGCGTCGAGCAACTGGCCGACAGCCTGTCGCAGGCGGCCGTCACCCTGCACGGCGCCGTCATGCGCGCCATCCGCAAGCGCGCCAGCCAGGGAGAAAACGGCATCAGCCATAGCCAGGCACAAGCCGTCTTCGCCCTGGAAGTGGCCTTGCGCCAGCAAGCCAACCAGCTGTATGCCGATGCCGCCGGACACACGGTGGCGGGACTGGAAACGGCGCAGCGCCAGCTCAGCGGCCTGCTCGACACGGTGCGCCTGCGCATCGCCCGCAACGACGACGTGCGGCACTGGATCAGCCTGGCGACGAGTTTGTTGCACCTGGGCAGCGCCGTCCTGGCCGGCAATCCCGAGCGCATCCTCAGCACGCTGGGCAAGGTGCGTGAGCGGCTGCAAGAGATGGCGCCGGACTGATTGAAATTGGCCGGCAAGCGCCTATACTGGGACGTCCCCGCCTGGCAATCGTGCCTGCGGGACCACCAGAGGAGGCCAATATGCGTATCGAACCGTATTTGCAATTCAGTGGAAATTGCGCGCAAGCATTGGAATACTACCGCCAGCACCTGCATGGCACGGACCTGTGCCTGATGCCGTTCCGCGGCTCGCCGGGCCAGGAGCAAGTCAAGGAAGACTGGTACGACAAGATCATGCACGGCTCCGTGCAGCTGGGGCCCACCATGCTGATGGGCTCGGACGGCGGCTGCCAGGAAGATGGCGCCAAGGGCATGAGCGGCAGCTCGATCTGCCTGACCGTCGATACGCCGGAAGAAGCGGAACGGGTCTTCGCCGCGCTGGCGCGTGACGGCAACATCCAGATGCCGCTGGAAGAAACGTTCTGGGCCAAACGCTTCGGCATGCTGAAAGACCAGTTCGGCGTGGCCTGGATGGTCAACTGCCTGAAAGAGCCAGCATAGAACGGCCCGCGCCTGCCTGCGCCGCGTCAAACGCGGCGCAGGTAGTAGCGCAAGCAGAGCTGCCCATCCTGGACTACCATATAGGAGATACGCCTATCGGGGACCGCCATGAATGGATTGCCGCAAGACCAGCTACAGCGCCTGCAAGGCGTGCTGGAGCAACGCAAGCTGGCGTTGCTGGAACAGATAGAGAACGAAGCGGCCGAAGCGGACGCGCGCGCCTCGCTGCTCAATGAAATCGAAGCCTCGCCGGCCGACAACGCCAGCGTGCGCACCTTGAACGCCCTCGTCAGCGAAGCGGCCGAGCACAATATGGCGCAGCTGGCCATCATCAAGCACGCGCTGGCCAAGTTTGCCGATGGCAGCTACGGCCTGTGCGACAACTGCGGCGAAGCCATCGGCTTGTCGCGCCTGAACGCCCGCCCCGAAGCGCGGCTGTGCATCGATTGCCAGACGCGGCTGGAAAAGGCCCGGCGCCCGCTGCCATGACGGCAGCATGACGGCGGCACGACAACAAAGGGCAAGGCATCGCTGCCCTGCCCCCTGTTTTCCAGCCTGACTGCCATGCTGCCTGCCGTCCCCCGCCAGCGTCTATGCGCCGGCTGGATGGACGGGTCTCCTCTACTGCCATTGCCTCTATGCAAGCTGTACGCTTGCTTAACTCATGTGCTGTCCGCCATTGATGGCGATATTCGCGCCCGTGACGAACGCCGCCTCGTCGGACGCCAGGTAAGCCACCAGGGCCGCCACCTCGTCCGGCTCGCCCAGGCGGCCCAGGGGAATCTGCGGCAGGATCTTCGTTTCCAGTATCTCGGCCGGCACGGCCGTCACCATCTGCGTGCGCAGGTAGCCGGGCGAGACCGTGTTGACGGTGATGCCGTGGCGCGCCACTTCCAGCGCCAGCGCCTTGCTGAAGCCATGCACGCCCGCCTTGGCGGCCGCGTAGTTGCACTGGCCAAACGCACCCTTCTGGCCATTCACGGAAGAAATGTTGATGATGCGGCCCCATTTCTTTTCCAGCATGGGTTCCAGCACCTGCTTGCTCATGTTGAACAGGCTGTCGAGATTGGTCCGCATGACCTCGGACCAGTGCGGCAATTCCATCTTGCGCATGCTCTGGTCGCGCGTGATGCCGGCGTTGTTGACCAGCACGTCGATGCGGCCGAACTGCACCAGCACCTTGCCCACGGCCTCGCTGCAGGCAGCAAAGTCCGTCACGTCGAGGGCCAGCGGATGAAAATAATACTGCTGCGCCTGCTGCTCGTCGAGCCAGCTTTCCACCCGTGCATTGCCCGGCGTATGCGCCGCCACGACGGCAAAGCCCGCCGCATGCAGGCGCCGGCACAAGGCCGTGCCCAGGCCGCCCATACCGCCCGTCACCAGCGCTACCTTTTGTTCCTTCATTGCTATCTCTCCCCGCTTGTTATGGTTGTTCTGCGTGGGATCAAGTGTAGGAGTAGTTTTTATCGCCAGCTTTGCGCTAGATCAAGTGCTCAGCCTGATACAGTCGTGCGCGTGCGGCGCCCCGGACTGTGCCAGAATGGCCGCTACTGCACAGCGAGAGGACAGGCCATGACGTACAAGACCGTATTGCTCCACATCGACGACAGCGCCGGGCGCGCCGCCCGCATCGAAGCGGCGGCCAGCATCGCCCAGGCGTGCGGCGGCCACCTGACGGGCGTGGCGCTGACGGGCGTGTCGCGCCTGCTGTACCAGCACCAGCCCGACCTCGATGCCGACCCGAACCTGAGCCTGCATCTGAACTTCCTGCGCGAGCGTGCCACGCGCGCCCTCGACGGTTTCGAGCAACAGGTGCGCGCGGCCGGCGTCGCCTCGTTCGAACAGCGCGTGCTCGACGACGAGGCGGCGGGCGGCATCAGCCTGCTGGCCCGCTATGCGGACCTGGTCGTCATCAGCCAATACAATGCCAAGGATAAATCGCCGTCCGTGATGCGCGACTTTCCCGCCTATGTGCTGCTGCATTCGGGCCGCCCCGTGCTGATCGTGCCATATGCGCCGCCGCTGCCCCTGCTGGCGCCGCCGGCCGCGGCGCGCAATGTGCTCATTTCCTGGAACGCCAGCAAGGAAGCGAGCCGCGCCGTGACCGCCGCCCTGCCCCTGCTGCAGCGGGCTGAACATGTGCACGTGGCCATCTTCGACGCCCAGGTGCATGCGGCCGAGCACGGCGAACAGCCGGGCGCCGAACTGGTGCACTACCTGGCGCGCCACGGCGTGGAAGCGCGGCTGCATTTGCTCGATGGCGGGGGCGTGCGGCGCGGCGATATCGGCGAGGCGCTGCTGTCGCATGCCGCCGACCTGTCGGCCGACTTGCTGGTGATGGGAGCGTATGGCCATTCGCGCCTGCGCGAAACCATCCTGGGCGGCGTCACGCGCACGATTCTGCAGAGCATGACGATCCCCGTGCTGATGGCGCACTAGGTTCTTGGCAAGACGGCAGGGCTAGCTACCCTGCCAGGGCTGGCTGCGGATCTTCGCCACCTGGCGCTGCGCCAGCCACTGCCACAGCTGCAGCGCGTCGTCCTGCGGCAGGGCCGACATGTGGCGCGGACTGGCCAGGGCGATTTCGCAATCGCGGTCCGACCATTCCTCGAAAGTGACTTCGCCTCCGCTAGCGACTTCGACCTGATACATCAAGCCGTCGTCGTAGCCAAAGCGCAACAAGACGGCGGCCGGGCTGCCATCCGGCGTGACGGCGCCGCCGCGGTACACCTCGGCCAACGCATCGGCCAGCTGTGCCGGCGAGGGCGCGCAGATGTCGCGCCCATCGGCCCGTGTCAGAATGAACCATGCCTGTGTCATGACGCGCCCTCCTATCCATACTCGTTAGCATGCGAGGCAAGTACTACGGGCAGTCACCTTGGTCCAGTGTCACTTCGGGCACGCGGAAACTATCCCTGTCGGCATTGTTTACCAATAATTACTCATACTAACAAGGATCATACCTAAATTTCGTGCGGCGCGGAATTTATGCATATGGCACCACAGAGGCGCCGATTCACGCCACCAGCACGGGAATGCTGAGCGGATCGAAGTCGTACCAGTCGCCATTGGCGATCGTGCCTTCCGCTTCCTCGATATGCTCGGCGCCCAGCCGGTGCAGTGTCTCGAGCGCCCGTTCGCGCTCCTCGAGGCCGCCCAGCGCCACGGCGATCAGCATGCCCGGATGGCGTGGCTGGCGGTGGTTTTCGCCATTCTTTTCAGCTTCGCCCGCCTCCTTCATCTTGTTGAAACTGTAGAGCGAGCCCACGTGGGCGCCCACCAGCGCGCCCACCACCGGGCCCAGCGGCCCCGTCGCCAGGGTGGCGGCCGCGCCGATGCCGGCACCGACGGCGGCCCCGACGGCCACGCCCTCGACCACGCCTTCCGGCGTCTCCTTGGCGCCGGGCGAGATGTCGCGGTCGCCGCCGAGCGCATGCAAATCATGCTGGCCCGGCTGGTTGACAAAGAAGGCGCTGATGCGGCTGTCAGGAAAGCCCGCCTGGTTCAGGGCGGCGCGCGCGGCGTCTATCTGCTCCTGCAACTGAAAATGACCTGCGATGATGCGTGACATGATAAGGCCCTCCTGGTCGGCTGCGGGCGCCCCGTGCGCCGCCTCGATAGCGTGCGCCGGACGGCGCCAACAGACCGTTCGCTTGCGCACACAGCCACACTATCATGCACTCATTCATGCGCTCGCGCTGAACGGGCTGCGGATATCGGCCAGGAATTGCTGTGCGCGCACATGTTGCGGCCGCGCAAAGAAATCCTCGGGCGCGGCCCGTTCCAGCACTTGCCCGTGGTCCATGAACCAGACGCGGTCCGCCACTTCGCGCGCGAAACCCATTTCGTGCGTCACGCACACCATCGTCATGCCGCCGTGCGCCAGGTCGCGCATCACTTGCAGCACCTCGCCCACCATTTCCGGGTCCAGCGCGCTGGTCGGCTCGTCGAACAGCATCAGCGGCGGCTGCATGGCCAGCGCGCGGGCAATCGCCACCCGCTGCTGCTGCCCGCCCGACAAAGCCGCCGGCATGGCGCGCGCCTTGTGCGCCAGCCCCACCCGTTCCAGCAGGGCCAGCGCCCGCTCCTCCGCTTCCTTACGGCTCAGGCCGCGCAAGCGCTGCGGCGCCAGCGCGCAATTGTCCAGCACCGACAAGTGGGGAAACAGGTTGAATTGCTGGAACACAAAGCCGATGTGCGAGCGGAAGGCATTCACGTCCAGCCCCGGCGCGTGGATATCCTGGCCCGCCACCGCGATACGGCCCGAAGCGATCGGTTCCAGGCGGTTGATGGTACGGATCAGGGTCGACTTGCCGGAGCCGGACGGTCCGCACACGACCAGCACCTCGCCCTTGGCGACGTGTTCATTGATCTCGCGCAAGGCGTGATAATCGCCATAGTATTTGTTGACATTGTCAAAGGTAATCATGCTGCCGCTTTCAGGAAACGCGCCTGGCGCCGCTCAAGCCAGAAGGCGGCGCGCGACAGGCTGAAACACAAGACAAAATACGTCATGCCCAGCAGGAAATACACTTGCACGGGCTTGGTCAGCACGAGGCCGTTCACTTGCGAAGCGATGAACGACACCTCGGCCAGGCCGATGATGTACCCGAGCGAAGTTTCCTTGATGGTCGAGACGAACTGGTTGACCAGCGAGGGCAGCATGTGGCGCAGCGCCTGCGGCAGCACCACCGAGCGCATGCTGTCCAGATAATTCAGGCCCAGCGAACGGGCCGCCTCCACCTGCCCGCGCGGCACGGCTTGCACGCCGGCGCGTACAATTTCCGCCAGATAAATGCCGTCGAAGATGACGAGGGCGGCCAGCATGGTGCCGAATTGCCCGCTTTCATGTCCCGTGATACTGGGCAGGAAGAAATACGCCCAGAAGATGACCAACAGCAAGGGGATGCCCCGCACCACGTGGATCAGCACGGCGACGGGCCAGCGCAGCAGCCGCCAGGGACTCAGGCGCGCCAGGCCCAGCAGCAAGCCGAACGGCAGGCTCAGCAACAGCGCCAGGCTGGCCAGCACGACCGTCAGCGCCAGCCCGCCCAGCGGCCCCTCGGGATAGCGGCCCACGAGAAAATACAGCCAGTAATCATGGATGAGTTCCAGCATCAGGACACCTTCCTTTGCAGCAAGGCCGCCAGGCCGGCGATCAGCAGCGAGACGGCCAGATAGGCCGCGCTGGCAAAGACGAAGGCATCGACGCTGCGGAACGAGGCCGCTTCCACGCGCTGCGTCTGATACATCAGCTCGGCCACGCCGATGACGGTGGCGATGCTGGTGTTTTGCCACAGGGTCAGGGTTTGCGACAGCAGCGGCGGCGCGGCCAGCCGCAGCGCCTGCGGCACGATGCACAGGCGCATGGTGGCAAGAAAACTGAAACCCAGCGCCCGGCCCGCCTCGAATTGCTGGGCGGGAATGGCGCGGATGCCGCTGCGGATGTCTTCCGCCATGTAGGCGGCCGTGTACAGGGTCAGGGCCGTGACGGCGCTGACGGCTTCGATATTGCCGGCATACAAGCGCTCCTTCCACGCATCGGGCAACAGTTCGGGCGCGCCGAAATACCAGAACAGGAAGTGGGCCAGCAAGGGCACGTTGCGGATCAGCTCGACATACGCGGCGCCCAGGCCATTGAGCAGGCGCGACGGGGCCAGCCGCAGCATGGCCACGCCACAGGCCAGCGGCAAAGACAAGAGCAAGGTAATGCCCATCAGTTGCAAGGACAGCAGCAAGCCGGAAACCAGCCAGTCGCGGTAGTCGCCGGCCAGCAAAAAGTGCAGATCAAATTGGAACATGATGGTGAAATATCATTGATGCCTAAGAAAACCGTAGCGAGCGGCAGTGATTTGTGGCTGAGAAGCGCAACCGTGCTGGAGCACGGTGAGCATCGCAGGCCGCAAAGCGCGCCGCGCAGTAGGTTTGCTTAGGCGTCAATCTTGTCCGACTCAATCTTGAATGTGCGCTTCTGAAATTTCACATTGCTCGTCGGGCCATACCATTTGAAGAACAGTTTTTCCGCCTCGCCCGATTTTTCCAGCCCGCGCAGCACCTGGTCGACGGCCGTTTTCACGCCCGTCTCGCCCTTGCGGATGCCGAAGGCAAACACTTCCTGGCTGATGTTTTGCGGCAGCACAATATAGTCTTTTTGCGCGGCGCCCAGCTTGGCGTAATTGTTCAACAAGGAGACTTCATCGTCGACATAGCCGGCGCCCTTGCCTTGCTGCAAGCCCAGATAAGCCTGGCCCGCCGTCTCGAACGTCACCACCTCCACGCCAGGCACGGCCTTGCGGATATTCGGTTCCTGCGTTCCGCCCTTGACGGTCAGCACTTTCTTGCCGGCCAGGCCAGCGACCGTCGTGATATTGCTGCTTTTTTTGACCAGCACGCGCTGGCCCGTGTAAAACGTGGACAGGGAAAAATCGACGAGCGCCTCGCGTTCCTTGTTGTGCGTCAAGGACGCCGTCAGGATATCGATGCGGCCCTGCTGCAATTCGGGAATGCGGGCGGCGACGGCCAGCTGCTTGATCACCGGCTTGACACCCAGGCCCTGGGCGATGGCGCGGCACAGGTCCACTTCATAGCCGACCAGCTGGCGCGACTTGGCGTCGATGAAACTGTTCGGCTCGTCCGTGCCCAGGGTACCGCAGACCAGCTCGCCCTTCGCCTTGATGGCGGCCAGCTGGTCCGCTTGCGCCACCTGCGTGAAGGCGATGCTGGTGAATAACAGGGCGGCGAAATGAAGGCGGGTCTGCATGGGATTCCTCTGGTGGATAACGAATGCCGCCATTAGACCGCAGCGCACTTATTTCCAAAAAGGAATCTTTTCACCCATGTTTATGCAGAATTCATCTAAGGCGTCATCTACGGCACCAGCGCCTTCGTCTCGCCACCGAGGCGAATGATCGCCGCCCTGGCCCCCACGGCGCCCGGATAGCGGGGATCGAGCTGCAATGCCTGGCGGTAAGCCTCGACGGCCTGCGGGCGCAAGCCTTGCTCGACGTAAAATTCAGCCAGACTGTCGTGCAAATTCGCGTCGCGCGGATGCAGGCTGACGGCCGCCTGCAGCACGGCCATGCCTTGCGTCACGGCGCCGCTGCCTCTCAATCGATACGCTTCCAGGTTCAGCGCCGCCGGGCTGGCCGCGCCCAGCGGGTCGCGGGCCAGGGACACGCGCAGGGCAGCCGTGGCATCTTCCGTCTTGCCGGCGCGCAGCAAGGTCAAGCCCTGCAGCGCATGCGCGCCGTCGCTGAGCGGGTACAAGGCCACGGCCAGGCGGCCGGCCGCCAGCGCTGCATCTGTCTCTCCGCGCGCGGCCGACGCTTGCGCCAGCTCAAGCAGCTCGGGCACGAAATCGGGATACGCACGCTGGCCGTGGAAGGCCGCGCGCAGCTGGCTATCGAGTGCAGGAATGGACGCGGAGGCGGGTGCGGCCGGCCAGGCGATGGCGGCCGTGCGGTCCCAGCTGGCGGCCAGGGCCACGATGGCTTGCTCGAAGGCGGGATCGAAACGGGGCAAGGTGCCGGACGCTTTGCCTTGCGACAACAAAATATAGTCGCGCACAAATGCCAGCGCGCCGCCGCGCGAGTATTGATTCAGGTCAATACCAGCCTCGCGCAGCCGGGCAGCCATGCTGGCGCCGGCCATGAGAAACACGCGGCCGCTGGCCGGATGGCGGGCCGCCTCGATGAAGGCGCGCGCGGCCGTGGCGTCCGGCACCAGCGCTTGTTGGTTGATTTGCGCAAAGGCTGCCCGCGTGGCGGCCGCATCCGCATACGCTTGATCCGTGCGCTCGGCGTAGGCCCTGCCCTCCTCGAACAGGCCTAGCGCCACCTGGTAAGCGCGCTGCGCGTCCGCATCGGCGATATACGTTTTCAGCTGCCACGGCTCGCCCGTGACCACCTCGAACAGGCGCTGCACGAAGGCCTCGGGATTGACGCGCTCGAGATTGGCGGCGACGGCAAGGGTGAGCTTGCGCGAGGGAAAGCTGTACAGATAGGTGACGGTTTCCGGCTGCTGGCCGCTGTGGGCGATGGCGTAGCGCCCGCCTGTGGGGAGGATTTCCCAGCCCATGCCGTAGCGCGTCAAGTGGCCCGCGCGCGTGGCCATCGGCTGCACCATGGCGGCCACGCTGGCCGCCGACAGGATCTTGCCGTCGTGGACGCCCCGGCCGAAGGCCAGCATGTCGGGCACGCTGGCGCGCGTGCCGCCGGCGGAAAAACGGCTGCTGATGTCGACGAATTCCGAATTCTTCAACGCCGTGCCGGCCAGCCGGTAGCCGCGCACGCGGTGGGCGATCAGGGCGTGCGGGTCGTCCATCACGATGGTGTCCATGCCCAGCGGCCCCCACACATGGCGCCGCATGTAGCCGCCATAGCTTTCGCCCGAGGCGCCCTCGATGACGGCGCCCAGCAGGTTGTAGCCATAGCTCGTGTAGCGAAAGCGCGTGCCCGGTTCGGCGATCAGGTCGAACTGCTCGAAGACGGCGATGGACTGGCGCGTATCCTTGTGCTCCTTGAAATGCTGTTCCGCCTGGCTGTTGCGGTAGGCGTCGATGCCGCCCAGGTGGCCCAGCAGCTGGCGCACCGTCACGGGGAAGGGTTTGACAGGGAAATACGGCACATAGGTTTGCACGGGCGCATCGAGGTCAACCTTGCCCTGCTCGGCCAGCTGCAGCACGGCCACCGCCGTCATGGGCTTGGTGACGGACGCCAGCCGGTAGCTGGAGCGGGCCGTGGCCGGCACGCGGTTTTCCAGGTCGGCATAGCCATAGCCTTTTACCCATTCCACCTCGCCCTGGCTGAAACCGACGGTCACGCCCGGGATGCGCTGCGCACTCATGCGCCGGGCCACCCAGCCGTCGAAATCCGCCAGGCGCGCGGCCAGCGCGGGAGCGGGAACAGATGCGGGAGCGGATGCGGCTTGCGCCACGCCGCACAACAGCGCCAGCGCGCTGGCGAAACCGTAGTAGTTGCTGCTTTGCATAGTCATGCTTCCATGGTGAGGCCGCGTCCACCACGCGGCACTGATGCATGATAAGCATCATGACAGCGTCATAGGCGGGCGATGCACGAAATGCACGGGGCCTGCATGAACGGCACCGGAGTTGATGAAAATGTTGCAAAGGGTTGGCAAATGAGCAGCTACAATGCCCGCCATGTCCTCCTTCCTTCGCTACCTGCCGCAGTGCTGCCTCGCTTGCTGCCTGGCCTGGCCCGGTTTCGCCGGCGCCATGGATCGCCTGCGGCTGGACGAAGGCTGGCGCGCCTGCGGCGCGAATCCCTCCGCGCCCGCCGCCGCGCTGCACCAGTTGCTCCAGCCGGGCCAGCTGCTGTGCATCGAGCGCGAACTGGTCCTGGCCGCCGCGCCGCCGTCAACGCAGCTGCTGGTACTGTCGGCGCTGGCTTCCAGCGAGCTGTGGCTGGATGGCAACTTGATCGGCAGCAATGGCCAGCCGGCCCGCCAGGCTGTCGATGAAAGGCCGGGCGACATCGATTTCGCCATCCACCTGACGCCACGGCAGTTGACCGTGGGCAAGCACCATCTGCGCCTGCTGCTGTCGACGCAGCAGGCGCCGGCCCGCCTGGCGTCGCCATTCTATGCGCTGTACCTGGTCGACCGGCAAGAGTACCGCGCGGCGCTGGCCTGGTACCGGCTGCCGCCGCTGCTGCTGGCCGGCGCGCTGGGCGCCGTCGCCCTGCTCTTCCTCGCCTTGACGGCGCTGTACCAGCGGCAGCGGCACTGGGCCATGTTTACCGCGCTGTGCCTGGTGGCGGCGCTGCTGCTGGTGGTGGAACTCTGGCGCAGCGTTACCGGCTACGCCTACCCCTGGCACTTGCCGCGCCTGTATGCCGTCACTGCCCTGACCTGGCTGTTTTCCGCCCTGCTGCCCCTGTATTTTTATACGGCCTGGCGCCTGCCCCGTTGGCCGCTGGCGGCGGCGATGTTGCTGGCGTGCATTGCGCTGGCCGGCGCGCTGCCCGCGCATTTCGACGCCCGCTGCTGGCTGATGTTTCTGACGGGCCTGGCAGCGAGCCTGCTGCTCAACCTGGGCGCCCTGTGGCGCCGCCTGCCGGGCAGCCGCGGCGGCACCTTGATCGCGCTGGCCTCGTGCGCCCTGTTCCTGCTGACGGGCAGCCAGTTTGCCGAAGGCGGCTTCGCCCTCGTCGTGTGCTTCCTGCTGCTGCCCCTGTGCGCGCAGCTGCTGGCGCAGCTGTTGAGCGAACGCAGCAAGGCGGCGCGCGCCCGGCAGCTGGAAAACCAGCTCTTGCGCAAAAGCATGCAACCCCATTTCCTGATGAATTCCCTCAGCCTGATCGGCGAACTCAATGCGCAATCGCCGCAGGCGGCCGAAACCTTCATCGAGGCGCTGGGCGCCGAGTTGCGCATGCTCAATGAATTTGCCCAGCAGCCGAGCATTGCCCTGACGCAGGAACTGGCCCTGTGCCAGAATTACCTGAGCATCATGGGCACGCGGCTGCAGCAGCCGTGCAGCCTGCAGTTCGATGGCGAGGCGGCGGGCATCACCGTGCCGCCCGCCATCTTGCTGACGGCGCTGGAAAATGCGTTCAGCCATAACCGCTACCGCCACGGCGCCCACTTCGTGCTGCGCAGCGCCAGGCTTGCGCAAACGCAAATACTGACCCTGATCCTGCCCGAGGGCGAGGCCCGCGCCCATGCGGGCAGCGGCGTGGGCGAACAGTACATCCGCGCCAGCCTGCATGCCGTATTCGGCGATGCCGCCAGCTATGCCTGTGAATATGCCAGCGAACAGCAGCAGGCAGGCTGGCGCCTCACTTTTACCTTGCCGGCGGCCCCATGAACGTATTGATACTGGAAGATGAACCGCTGATCGCGCAAGGCCTGGAACGCGAGGTGCGCGCGCATTTCGGGACGCGCCTGGCGGCGCTGGCGCTGCACGACAATGTGCCGCAAGCGCTGGCCGCCCTGGCGCAGAACAAGATCGACTTGCTGCTGCTGGATTTGAACCTGCATGGCGCGGACGGTTACGACCTGCTGCGCCTGGCCCAACAAGCCCCGTTCCAGACCATCGTCGTCTCGGCCCACGCGGAACGCTCGATCACGGCCTTCGAGTTCGGCGTGCTCGACTTCGTTGCCAAGCCCTTCAGCCGCGAACGGCTGCACAAGGCGCTGCAACGCTATACGGGGCGGCATACGCAAGCGGCCTCCCTGGCCGTCAAGAAACGGGGCGCGCTGGAATGGATCGCCATGGCCGAGATCGACCACGTGCAAGCCGATGGCCACTACAGCAACATCGTGCTGCGCAGCGGCGAACAGTGCTTTCACGACTTGCCGATCGACAAGCTCATGGCCCTGCTGCCGCCCCATTTCCTGCGCGTGCACCGCTCCTACCTCGTCAACAGCCTGGGTTTCAAGCGGCTGCAGATCGCCGCGGGCGGCAAATACGCGCTCGACACGCAAACCAGCACGGGCATCCCCGTCTCGCGCAGCAGCTATCCCGCGCTGAAACAGCGGCTGCTGGGCTGAAGTCCCCGCTTACCAGTGGGGCGCGTAATTGGGAAACGGCGAGGCCATGTGTTCGGGTTCCACGGGCGGCGCCATCCAGTCGCGCGGGTCGACCTTGTAGTACTGCAAGAATTGCGCATACAGTTCTTCGTGGTGCTCGGCCATCTGGTATGGCTTTTCAAAGAAGGTTTCCGTCGCCACGGCAAAGAATTCGGCGGGATTCGTGGCACCGTAGTGGTCCATCACGCTGTGCTGCTGATAGATGGCGTCGTGGCGCAGGTTGTCGAAGTCGCGCGACAGCACCGTGGCCCAGCTGCGGTAGCTCGACACGCTGGGCAGGTAGGGCGCGCCATTCGCGGCGCCCGATTCGCTGTCGAGCTGGTGGGCGAATTCATGCAGCACGACGTTGTGGCCATCGGTCCAGTCGGCCGCACCGCGCTGCACGTGATCCCAGGCCAGCACCACGCGGCCATCGCCCCAGGATTCGCCCAATAGACCATTGGCCGATGGCGTGACCACGCCGCCCGGCCCCACTTCATTGCGCGTGACGATGAATTCCGTGGGGTACACGAGGATGGTGTCGAGTTCCGGATACACCTGCGTCTGGCGGTTCAGCAGCAGCAAGCACGCCTGGCCGGCGATGGTGTAGCGCATCTCGTCCGTGATCTCCAGGCCGCCGCAACCGACGAATTTCTTCTGATACAAAAATTGCACGACCAGGCGGCGCAATTGCTGCTGCAGCGGCGCCGGCATGCGCGGATACACGGGAATATTGCTTTCCAGCACGGCCAGGCCTTCGGGCGGCAAGGGCTTGGACAGGGCCCGCTTCAAGCGCCAGCGGGGGAACCATAATGAAAAGACGATGGCGGCCGTGACGAGGGCGATCCACAGCAGCGGGTTCATGCGGCGGCCCGTTTCAGGCAGCGCAATGGCGGGAACGATAACAGGGCGGCGTAGGCAGACAAGGACAAGCTCCTTCAAGTGAACCCGCGCGTTGCGGGCAGCAGTCCAGCCCACATGGGGTTGATTAATATCTTTTCAATCCGCCAAGCTCAAAGGGCTTGCCCCAACGCCAAAAGCCGGGCTGTCACCCGGCTTTCGACATGTGTCTGATCATACGAACCACAAACCACGCCTGCCGGCCGTCAAGCGGCCTGCCAGGCGCAAGGTTTATTCAGCCGATTTTTGCTGCGGAGCACCGAACAAAGCAGCCACCAGCGGATCGCGCGTCACGGGACCGCGGTTGACGCGGATGGCGTAATGCGTGTCATCGGCCAGGATGTGGAAGTGGCGGCCGCTGCCTGCCATGCTTTGCTCGCGCAGGCCGGGACGGTCCTTGCGCGGTGGCGCGCCTTCGCGTTTCGGCTGGACGATGGCAGCCAGGAAGGCGCGCACGCGCTCGGGATCCGGCGTCAGCTGGTACACTGCCTTGCCCAGGTAGGTGGCGGTGCCTTCGATGTAGCGGGCCAGTTCGATCACGCCCGCTTCGCGCAGGTCGCGGATGTATTTGCGGGCGCCCGATGGCGAAAACTTGAGGAACCAGGCGATTTCGTCGGCCAGCATCTCGTGCAGCGACAATTCGCCGATCAGTTTTTGCATGTTTTCGATGCGGCGCAGGGTGGCCGAGGTCGAACGCACGCGCTCGATCGGTGCCATGGAAATGGGATTCATGCGTTCCGGGGGGATGGGCGCTGCGCGTTCGACCATTTGCGAGCCTTTTTCGGGGCTACGAAGTTCCTGGTGCGCTGCCTTTAATTCGCTCTTCACGTGAGACTGAGTCATTGCATGCATTTGAATACTCCTTTTAAACGATTGCCGGTAGCCCGGATTGTTAAGTTCTTGGCAATTTTTATACCAGAACACCACGAATCCTGAGCGTCTGGACACAGAATGCCATCCTGCTCCTCACTGGTCTGTGCGTTAACGAACATTAGAAGCAAGAAAGTGAAAAATATTGCCTTGCTGAATTATTTCTCTCGCGACATCTATAAAAGACATCTGAAAAACGCCGTATCTCATACGCGCACAAAGTGAAATAGCGAACAGAAACGTCGGCATTCTTGCAATAAATTCAAGCTTCGCGCGCGGCGCCCGCCGCCCGCATCGCGCCAATTATTGATACTTTGCAAAGGAACCATCATGAACCTGCCTACTCTGCTGGCCGCCGCTGCCCTGCTTACCCTGTCCGCCTGCAAAAAACCGGCCGAGGCGCCGCTGCCCGAAATGGCGCCCAACCCCGCTTCCGCCCCGCAGGTACTGCCCGCCCCCGTCACGCCGGCCATGCCGGAAACGGGTCCGGGCAGCACGACGCCGCCTGCGCCGCTGACCGATCCGGCCACCGCGCCGGCCCTGCCGCCCGCCACCGCGCCGAAATAAGGCCCGTCGAAGCCGACCGATCAGGCGCCCGCGCGGCGCCGCCCCTACTCCACGGGGGAGTTACGCGTTGCCAGCCTGTTTGCAACGCGTTTTTTTACGATTGGAGTCGGCCGCGCCATTTAGGTTCACCCGCATGCCGCCCCGCATACGCGGCGCCGGCCGGCATCGAATCGCCCCCGCAAAAATGCGGCAATCCGCACGGCTTTCCCCCTCGCCGTGCGGAAAGGCGGAATCTCGCCATTTCCCATTTTCAATAGATTCAAATTAAACCTTTATAAACAATCACTTGCAATAAACGCCAAAATGCGCTCCACTGGCACGGAAGATGCTTTTATATTTTCATAACCGCCACCAGAGCGGCAGCCTCACCCAATATAAAAACCATCTACCTTTTTTTGGAGACAACAGCATGGCAAGCACCTTCCGCATCTCGTCCTTCCTGAACACCAAGGCACTGGCCGTGGCCGTCGCACTGGCCGCGCAATTCCCGCTGGCCGTCCATGCGGCCGACCTGGTCCGCCTGGGCAACCTGAAATTCGCCCATTACGGCGCCGTCGCCTACATGAAGGAAATCGCGCCGAAATATGACTTGAAGATCGAGGAACGCATCTTCGCCAAGGGCCTCGACATCGTGCCGGCCATGATCGCCGGCGAAATCGACGTCTCCGCCAGCGCGCTGGAAGCGGCCATCACGGGCCGCGCCACGGGCTTGCCCGTGTACCTGGTGGGCGGCTTCGCCAAGGGCGGCGTGCAGATCGTCGGGCGTCCCGACCTGAACATCAAGGATATTGCTGGCCTGAAAGGCAAGAAAGTCGGCGTCACGCGCGGCGGCCCGCAGGAAATCCTGCTGTTTGCCGAATTGACCAAGGCCAAGCTGACCTGGTCCGACAAGCCGGGCAAGGACGTGCAGATCCTGTACATGGGCTACCCTGACCTGAACCAGGCGCTGCTGACCAAGGATATCGACGTCATGAGCCAGTCCGAACCGTACTCGACGCAGGCCATCCACAAGAAATACGGCGCGGCCATCATCAAGCCCTACGACACGCCGCTGGGCGAGCCCGTGCGCGCCCTCGTGATGACGGAAAAGATGTACAAGGAAAAGCCGGCCGTGGCCCAGCGCTTCATGGATTGCTTCGTCGCCGCCACGCGGGCGTTTTTGGCCGACCCGAAACTGGCGGAAAAATACGTGCGCGAATCGATGTTCAAGAACCAGATCACGACCGAGGATTACCGCGATGCCATCGACAACGCCATCTTCACGGAAGACATCACGCAAAGCCACGTGCAGCTGACCACCGACTACATGGTGAAATTCGGCGTGGGCCGCATGGCCAAGGCGCCCGCGGCACAGGATTGGGTCAAGCTGGACCTGCTGGAAAAAGCCAAGAAATCCTATGTCCCACGCTAACCACGGCCACGCTAATCTGAAAGTATCACGATGAATATTCAAATGATGAAACGCTTCGCGCACGGCGCCGCCGTGCCCGTCGCCGTGCTGCTGCTGTGGCAAGCCATGTCGACCTTTGGCTGGATCAACCCGCAAATCCTGCCCTCGCCCGTGGCCGTGCTGGTGAAGTGGTATGAATACCTGGTGCCGATGCAAGCCTACACGCCCGAGACGGGCAACTACCTGGTGTGGATGTTCTCCGGCGAATTGCCGCACGACGCCTGGGCCAGCCTGTCGCGCGTGCTGGGCGGCTTCGCCATCGGTGCCGGCCTGGCCTTGCCGCTGGGCTTGCTGATGGGCACCAACAAGACCATCTATAAACTGTTCGACCCGCTGGTGCAGGTGCTGCGCCCGATTCCGCCGATCGCCTATATTCCGCTGGCGATCCTGTGGTTCGGCCTGGGCAACCCGCCCGCCTTCTTCCTGATCAGCATCGGTTCCTTCTTCCCCGTGCTGATGAATACCATCGCCGGCGTGCGCCAGGTCGACGGCATCTACATCCGCGCCGCGCGCAACCTGGGCGCCAGCCAGATGACCATGTTCCGCCGCGTCATCCTGCCGGCGGCCACGCCGTATATCCTGGCCGGCGCGCGCATCGGCATGGGCACGGCCTTCATCGTCGTGATCGTGGCGGAAATGATCGCCGTCAATAGCGGCCTGGGTTTCCGCATCCTGGAAGCGCGCGAGTATTTCTGGTCTGACAAGATTATCGCCGGCATGTTTACCATCGGCCTGTTCGGCCTGGCCATCGACATGGCCATGAATGCCCTGAATAATCATTTGCTGCAGTGGCACCGCGGCCTGGAACACTGAGAGGAACGGCCATGACCACGATCAATATCAATGCAGTCAATAAAATCTTCACCACGGGCGGCGCGGACGTCATCGCCCTGAAGGATATCAACCTGGAAATCGCCAGCGGCGAGTTCATCTGCCTGCTGGGACCGTCCGGCTGCGGCAAGTCGACCCTCCTGAACGCCATCGCCGGCTTTTCGCAGCCGACGTCGGGCCAGATCCTGGCCGGCGGCAAGCTGATCACCGAACCCGGTCCCGACCGCGGCATGGTGTTCCAGGAATACGCGCTGTTCCCCTGGATGACGATTGAAAGCAATATCGCTTTCGGCCTGGAAATCGCCGGCAAGACGCCAGCCGAGATCAAGGAACGGGTCGACATGCTGCTGAGCATGCTGGGCTTGACGGAATTCCGTGCCCGCTACCCGAAAGACTTGTCCGGTGGCATGCGCCAGCGCGTGGCGATTGCCCGCGTGCTGGCCCTCGATTCGCCGATCATGCTGATGGATGAACCGTTCGGCGCGCTGGACGCCTTGACGCGGCGCAACCTGCAAGATGAATTGCTGAAAATCTGGAAAGTCTTCGGCACCACCATCGTCTTCGTCACGCACTCGATCGAGGAATCGATCTACCTGGCCGACCGCACCATCGTCATGACCTACCGTCCCGGCACCATCAAGCGCGACGTGGCCATCGAACTGCCCCGCCCGCGCGACCCGAGCGACCCCGAGTTCAACCGCCTGAAGCGCATGCTGGGCGAGATGGTGATGGAAGAGCAGCAGCGGCATCACAATGCGGAGACGATGGCCAGCACTGCAGATTAGTGGCTGGTTGCGTCTGACCAAACCTACTGCGCGTCGCGCTTTGCGGCCGGCGATGCTCGCTGTACTAAAGTACAGCTGCGCTTCTCGGCCACAAATCATCGCCGCTCGCTACGGTTTTGTCAGACGCCGCCAATTTGCATGTCAGACATTACTTTGGATTCGCCCATTCGGGTGAATCCCACCGTACACTACAATTCCTTCTTTGCGGTACACGCAAGCTTAACCAAATAGACGGAGCACCATGGCATTCGGCAAATGGACCCTGAGACCCGCGCTCGGCCCCCTGCTGGCCGTGGGCTCGCTGGCCGTGCTGACGTGGGCCTCGTATGCCTGGGTCAGGCAGCGTCAGCTCGATGAATTGCACCGCACCCTCGATTCGCGCGCGGAACTGTATGCGGCGTCCATCGGCGGCGCCCTGAACAAATACGAATTCCTGCCCCTGGCCGTGGCCCAGAGCAATGCCGTGGCGCAATTGCTGGAACAGCCCAGCGCCGATAAAGTGACGCAGATCAACGCCTACCTGGTCGACATGAACCGCCGCGCGGGCGCCTTTGCCGTCTACGTGCTCGACGACAAGGGCACGACCCTGGCGTCGAGCAACTGGCAAGACCGCAGCTCCTACGTGGGCGTCAACTACGGCTTCCGTCCGTATTTCAAGAACGCCATTGCGGGCGGCATCGGCCGCTTCTACGGCATCGGCTTTTCCACCTTCGAAGCCGGCTACTTCATTTCGCAGCCCGTGCAGCGCGACGGGCGCATCCTCGGCATCGTCGCCGCCAAGGTCAACCTGGACTGGATCGAGCAATCGTGGCGCACGCCGGGCGCGGGCGAGCAGATCTGGGTCAAGGATGCGAATGGCGTGATCATCCTGGCCACCACCCCCGCCTTCAAGTTCAAGACCCTGGCGCCTTTGTCGCCGGCCGCCAAGAAAGACATCAGCGAACAGCGCCAGTTCCTGCAAGAAAATCTGCCCATCTTGCCGCACAAGGTGCAGCGCCAGTTCGCCGATGGCGCCAGCGTGATGACCCTGGAACGCCCGCAGGCTGGCGATACGCCGGCCCTGTCCGGCAGCGCCGACAAGGTAAGCTACCTGGCCGTGAACCGCGTGCTGGGTCCGCTGCAATGGCAGATCACCGTGCTGGCCGAGCTCGACCAGGTAGATGAGGCGGCGCGCAACGCGGCCATCGCCGCCGCGCTGGGCTGGGCCTTGCTGCTGCTGGCCCTGATGTATGCGCGCCAGCGCCGGCGCCGCATCGCCGACAAGCTCAATGCGCAGCAGACGCTGGCGCGTGCCTATGAACAGCTGGAAATCAAGGTCGAGCAGCGCACGGCCGACCTCGTGCACGCGAACGGCCGCCTGCAGGCCGAAGTGGCCGAGCGCGAGCGGGCCGAGCAGACCTTGCGCTATGCCCAGGCGGAACTGGTGCAAAGCGGCAAGCTGGCGGCCATCGGCCAGATGGCGGCCGGCGTCACGCACGAGCTGAACCAGCCGCTGGCGGCCCTGCAGACGTTTTCCGACAATGCCAAGGTCTTTCTGGCACGCGGCCAGATCGATGACGCGCTCGACAACCTGTCGACCATTTCCGACCTCGTCAAGCGCCTCGGCTACGTGACGTCGCAGCTGAAAGGCTTTGCGCGGCGCAGCGACGATGCCCGCAAACCCGTCAGCGTGCGCCAGGCGTTTGCGCAAACCATGCTGCAAATCCGCACACGCAAGGGCTCGCAGCGCCTGACCCTGCATGAAAGCTGGCTTGAGGACGACATCATCGTGCTGTGCAACGCCATCGGCCTGGAACAGGTATTTACCAACCTGATCACGAACGCCATGGATGCCGTGCCGGAAGGCGAGCCCGTGCAAATCTGGTTCCAGGTGCGCCGCGAAGGCAGCCTTGCCGTGCTGCATATCACCGATAATGGCTCCGGCATCCCGCTGGCCTCGCTCGACAAGATCTTCGATCCCTTCTATACCACCAAGGAACACGGGCTGGGCTTGGGATTGTCGATCAGCGCAGGCATACTGCGCGCGGCCGGCAGCGCCCTGGCCGTGCGCAACCGCAGCGCGCAGGAAGGGGGCGGCGCACAATTTACCATCACCCTGAGCTGCGCCCCGGGGGAGAATAAGATAGAGACGAAGGAATAGGGAATGCACGAGAATAATTTTGAAGGCATGCAAGTGCTGCTGGTGGAAGACGATGCCGTCGTGCGCAAGGGCGCCCGGCAATCGCTGGAACTGGCGGGCCTGCAAGTGACGGCCGTGGCCACGGCCGAGGAGGCGCTGCCTTACCTGGTACCCGAATTTGCCGGCATTTTATTGAGCGATATCAAGCTGCCCGGCATGGATGGCTTGAAACTGCTCGATATCGCCGTGGCGCAGGATGCCAGCCTGCCCGTGATCCTCGTCACGGGCCACGGCGACGTGTCGATGGCCGTGGGCGCCATGCGCCGCGGCGCCTACGATTTCATCGAAAAGCCGTTTTCCGCCGACCTGCTGGTGGAAGTGTGCCGCCGTGCCCTGGATAAACGCCACCTGGTGCTGGAAAACATGAACTTGCGCCGCCAGCTCGAGCAGCGCGTCGGCATCGAGGCGCGCATCGTGGGCCGCAGCGCCGCCATGGCCAAGGTGCGCCAGCTGGTGCTGAACCTGGCGCCCAAGTCCGCCGACATCATCATCCTCGGCGAAACGGGGACAGGAAAAGAACTGATCGCGCGCTGCCTGCACGACTTCAGCGAGCGGCGCGACCACCCTTTCGTGGCGATCAACTGCGGCGCCCTGCCCGAGTCGATCTTCGAATCGGAACTGTTCGGCCACGAGGAAGGCGCGTTTACGGGCGCGCAGCGCCAGCGCATCGGCAAGATCGAGTACGCGAACGGCGGCACCCTGTTCCTCGATGAAATCGAAAGCATGCCGCTGGCCCTGCAAGTGAAACTGCTGCGCGTGCTGCAGGAGCGGCAAGTCGAGCGGCTCGGTTCCAACAAATTGATATCCGTCAATTTCCGCGTGATTGCCGCCGCCAAGGAAGACCTCAATGTGCTGGCCGAACAAGGGAAATTCCGCCCCGACCTGTATTACCGCCTGAACGTGGCCAGCCTCACGCTCCCCGCGCTGCGCAACCGGCGCGAGGATATCCCCCTGCTGTTCGAGTTTTTCGTGCTGCAGGCGGCGCTGCGCTACGGCCAGCCCGCGGCCCTCGTCAGCGGCGAACTGATCGCCTCCCTGATGGCGCAGCGCTGGGCCGGCAATGTGCGCGAGCTGCACAACGTGGCCGACCGCTTCGTGCTGGGCTTGCTTGACGAGACCCTGAGCCCCGCCGGCTGCCGCGAAGCATCGCTGGCCGAACAAGTCGACACCTTCGAGATTTCCATCATCGAGGAAGCCTTGCGCCGCCACAATGGCAACGTCATCGATGCGGCCGCCAGCCTGAATATTCCCAAGAAAACCCTGTACGACAAACTCAAGCGCTTCGATATCTCGACGGAGCAATTCCGTTGATCTGAAGCAAATGGCCGACACAGCCATGCGGCGGCGTCCTACCCGTGCGGGCGGTCTCCTGTGTGAGAATGCAAGCTCTTATTCATTTCTGCACAGGACACCGCCATGAAAACCGCCGCTCTCTTGCTGGCCGCCACCCTGATGACCGTGGGCGGCGCCTGGGTGCAAGCCCAGTCGACGACGAATGTGAACCAGACGGGCAACCACACCAACAATGCCAACGATCCCGGCCAGAAATCGGACCAGTCCGACAAGCTCGACAACAAGGGCAAGCTGATCCATGAAGGCAAGCCTGCCAAAACGCGCACCGACAAGCGCACGCGGCGCGGCAAGCCCACGGCGCCGCCAGCGTCCACACCCGCTGTGTCCAGCAGCCCCGTTGCGCCACCGCCAACCGCGACGGAGCGCTGACACGCCGTGTGCGCAGCGCGCCCATGCACGGCGCTTATGCAGTGCGCCGCACTACAGCACGTGGCGGTCGAACAGCCAGGTGCCGTAGTGCTCGACAAACACATAGCTATTGAAATAGTGGGGCTGAGCCTTGCCGAATCCCACGAATTCGACCGTCAAGCTGATGGTCTGGCTGTCATGCACGGTCCAGTTCCATAAGCGGCGCGCAAGCAAATAATTATAGTCGTCGATCCGCGGCGGCGTGATCAACGCCAGTTCGCCGTTGCGCGTCGTCACCATGCGTATCGCATACGCAGGCTGGCGCACCTGCCCTGTCACCTGGAAAAATTGCACGATCGGATTGATCGCCGCCTTGACGATCACTAGGTCGTCGGCACGGGTGATGGCAGACAAGTCCACGCGCCGCTTGAATTTCCGGTTCGGCGGCTCCTTCATAAAAGCCAGATCCAGCGCGCCTGGCAAGGGTCCAGGCGCCGCCCGCATGTCATACGGCGCATCTTCCGCCTGCACGGATGGCAAGGCGAGCAAGCCACACAGCATGGGCAGCAATATCCATACGCGACATATCATGAGCTAACTCCCCACTAATCCATGCCGCGAAACGCGCGGCCCGCCGATGCCATTCGCAGGTGGGCTTGATGCCGCCCGCAGTTCAAGCATAAGGCAATCGTGCACGCTTGAACAGTAGCCGCACGCTATCATCGCGTCATTAAAAATAACAAGGATGGCAATGAAAACAGCATGGTTTGGGATGATGGCGGCAAGCCTATTGGCGGCCGCGAGCGTACAGGCGGCGCCCACGGTCGGCGAGTGCATGGAACTGACGACGGGCGTCAAGTTCAGCAAGAACAATGGCGACGCGCAAATCAACGTCGAGGAAGTCTTCGAAGGCAAGAAACTCAAGGGTATCCAGCTGATCCTCGACGGCGGCGTCTTGCTGGCCACGTCCTACCAGGACATCCGCGACGGCCAGGTCTTCCTGACCGGCACGGTCCATTACAACGAAGACGGCAGCGTGCGCAGCAAGAACGTCTACGCGCCGCAGTCCGCCATCCCCGCCAGGATGCGCCCGGGCCAGGAAGTACGCGTGCAATTCACGGACACGCAAACGAGCACCCACTACCCGCTGGCGGGCCTGTCCGACAAGATCACCACCTCCACGCGCACGGATCAACGCGATTTCTCGATCACTTTCCTGGGCTGGGAACGCCTGGAACTGGGCGGGCGCCGCTTCCCCGACGCCTGCAAGTTCGAATTGCACGACGTGGGCGGCAAGAGCAAGGGTAAAAGCGGCGAATACGTGTGGTATGCGCAGGGTTTCGGCGTGATCATGACGGACAAGATTGACCAGGATGGCGACGTGCAGCCCGCGTATCGCATTGCGCTGACGAAGATCCTCAGCGCGCCGTAAGCTCTTTTTGACAGGTCGGGGTTGCCCGAGGGAACAAACCACACCGCCTAGTTCAGCTGCGCCAAGGCATTCCCCCGCACCTGAAACGCCACCTGCGCCACCGTCTTGCCCGCGCCATCGACGAGGGCCAGCGCGTGCTTGCCCGGCACGGGGCGCCAGCTGATGCTTTCCGCCGCGCCGCCCAGGTCCTTGCCGTCGAGCACCCAGCGCAAGCCATGGCTGCCTTGCGCCTGGAAGAACACGCGCTGCAGGGCGGGCGGGATGTCGGGGTCGATGGCGAGGATGCTGTCCTCGGCCGGATACACGATGGCGGGCGGCTTCACCGTGTCGCCCAGCACGGCGATGACGGGGCTTTCCGTGCCGGCAATAAACCATTCGCGGCGCGGCGCTTCCAGCGCGGGCTGGTACGCCACCATCTGCTGCAGCACGCCTGGCGGGGCTTTCGGGGCATGGCTGGGCACGTTCTTGTGCAGGTAATCCATCACGTCGCGCCACACGGGCGCGGCGCCCGTCACGCCCGACACGTCCCACATGGGCTTGCCATCGAAGTTGCCCACCCACACGCCTACCGTGTAGCGCTCCGAGTAGCCCATGCACCAGTTGTCGCGCATGTCCTTGCTCGTGCCCGTCTTGACGGCGCTCCAGAAATTCGTCCCCAGCTCGTTGCGCAAGCCAAACGTCATGCTGCGCGCGGCGCGGTCGGCCAGGATATCGCCCACGATAAACGCGGCGCCCGGCTCCATCACGCGGCGTTTGTCCCTGCCCGCCTGGCCCGGCTGCAGGCTGGCCGTGCTGTACAGCCCGCCATTCGCCAGCGCGCGGTAGGCGTTGGCCAGTTCCAGCAAGGTCACTTCGGAGGAACCCAGCGCCAGCGAGGGGCCGTAGTATTCGGCCGGTTCCGTCAGGCTGGACAGGCCCACGTCCTTGAGGCGGTTATAAAAACCGTCCTGCCCCGTCAGCAGCACCGTGCGCACGGCGGGAATGTTGAGGGAGCTGGCCAGGCTGGTGCGGGCGCTGACGTAGCCCTTGAAATTGCGGTCATAGTTTTGCGGCGCATACATGCCCGACGCCGTGGCGACGTCCAGCGGAGAGTCGTCCATGACGGAGGCGGCCGTCATCAGCCGGCGCTCGATGGCCAGTTCATATAAAAACGGTTTCAGGGTGGAACCGGCCTGGCGCAGGGCCGTCACGCCATCGACGTGGCTGCCGCCCGCATTGCCCACATAGGCGAGGACTTCTCCGCTGCGATTGTCCAGCACGATGATGGCGCCATCGTTGACATTGCGCTCGCGCAAGGACGCCAGTTGCTGGCGCAGGTTTTCCTGCGCGAAACGCTGCAAAGGGCCGTCCAGGGTGCTGGCGACCTGCGCGCCCGGCTGTTTCAGCAACTGCTGCGCCACTTGCGGCGCCGGCGCCAGCTCGGCGTACAGCGCATTGCGCTGCAGGGCCGTCTGCACGCGCTGGCCGATCAGCTGGCAGCTGCTGTCCATGCGCCATTCCTTTGCCAGCGCGCAGGCGCGCCGCGTGACGGTGGCCGGCGGCGCGTTCGGCGAGCGCACCAGGCTGGCCAGGATAATGCCGTCCGTCTGGTTCAGACCCGACGGCGCCTTGCCGAACAGGCTGTACGAGGCGGAGGCGATGCCTTGCAGTTCGCCGCGGAACGACACGAGATTCAAATACGCCTCGAAAATCTGCGCCTTGCTCCAGCTGTCCTCGATGGCCTGGGCGGCGCGCATCTGGTCCCATTTCTGGCGCAGGCTGCGTCCGCCCGAGGACGCCTGCAAGTCTGCGTCCAGCTGGCCCGCCAGCTGCATGGTGATGGTCGAGGCGCCCCGGGCTTTCTTGGAAAACAGATTGTCCCAGGCGGCCGTGGCCAGCGCGGACACATCCACGCCGCCATGGCGCATGAAGCGCTGGTCTTCCGCCAGCAGCACAGCCTGCTGCACGGCGGGGGAAATATCGGCCAGCGGCACCCACGGCAGGCGCCGCACCTTCATGTCCACGCGTAACGATTGCAACGGTGCCCCGCTGCGGTCCAGCAACTGCGCTTCCGAACTGCGGTAGGCGGCCTGCACCTGGGCCGGCGTCAATATCGCTTCAGCGAAGACCGGGCCGGCCAGCAGGCCGCCCATGACAAGGATCAACCGTTTCACTGGTTCACCTTGACATTCACATTCGGCGACTCGCCAAACATCTCGGGCGAATACATGGCCTCGATGCGCGTGGCCGGCAGGCTGAAATCCCCGGCATTGTTCAAGCGCACCGTGTATTCCACGCTCCAGCTGCCTTTCGGCACGAAGGCATAGTAGGCGCGGAAGGCATCAAACGCCCGCTCCTCGAACGTGGGCCAGACCCAGCCCGTGGATTTTTCGCCGGCCGTCAGCAGCTGCGAATCGCGGCCCAGGCCATTGCCCAGCACGCTGGCGCTGGCGGGAATCGGGTCGTCGACCACCACCCAGCTCATGTCCGCCTGCGCCGACAGATCCAGGCGCACGCGGTAGACGTCGCCGCGCGACCACTGGCCAGTGGTTTTCTGTTCCACCGGCGTCACGGTTTTCTTGATCGTGTAGCCGCTGGAGACGGGCGCCTTGAGCGGGATGGCCGCCAGGCTTTGCACGGTGGCCCACGGCTTGCCCGTGCCGCTGTGCGCCAGGCCCAGGGTGTCCATGCCCTTCGGCCACGCCTGCAGCACGGGGCCCACCTTCGCCGCGCCATTCCACACGAGCGCTTGCGTATCGCCGCCCAGCTTGACGGCGCTGGCGCCCGTCACTGGAGTGGACTCGAATTTGGCCGAGAATTTGGCGATGGCCAGGGTGCCCCAGGCGTTGGCCACCGTGGTATCCCAGCGGCCCTTCTTCTGGCGCCCCATGCTGCCGCGCACCAGGCGGCCGATGTCGTCCTTCCACGCCGGGTCGTCCATCACGGCCAGTAATAAACGGTTGGCGTTGACGTCGCCGGACACCATCAGCCACCACCAGTTATCCTTGCGCTCGGTGGAAAAGCCCATGGTCGTGCCCTGGAAATTCAACCGGCTGCGCAAGATCTGCTGCGCCTCGGCCAGCAGCGCATCGCGGCGCGCCAGGCTAGGCGTGCGTTGCAGCAACAAGCTCCAGTCGATGACGGCGGAGGTCGGCCACAGGTTCGGGCTGATGCTGATGCTCTCCAGCGCATCGGGCGGCACTTTATTCGAACGCGACAGCGCTTCCAGCGCCGCCAGCTTGCGCACGGCCAAGTCGGTCGTGGCCAGCGCGGAACGGCGCACGATCTTGCCCTGCACGAAGGCCGTCAAGGCTGCTTCCATGCGGTTCTTCGTCTGTTCAGGAATCGCATAGCCCGCTTCCCTGGTGGCCGACAGCACATAGGCCGTCAGGCTGTCGCTGCCCTGCTCCATGATGGGGAAGTATTTCAGCATGCCATCGCTGTCCAGGTAGGCGGGCAGGCTGGCAGCCAGCTTGTTCCACGCCTCCTGGTCTTGCAGGGCGATGGCCTTTGACGTGTTTTGCTCGAAGCAGGTGTACGGATAGGCGGCCATGTACTCGCGCACGCCGGGCAGCTCGCCGCCCAGCCTGGCGACAAAGCTGGTCTGCAGGCCGCCCCGGCCCGGCAAGGCGCCAGCCGGCATCTGCACGGACATATTGACGGGTTTGTCGATCTGCATCAAGGTGGCCTGATACGTGCGCACGGGCGTGGCCTGGCCCACCTTTTGCGTGATTTTCAGCTTGTCGGTGTGGCTGCCCGCCTTCGCGGCTATCTCCCACACGACATTCTGCGCGCCGAGCGGCACCTGGTAATCCCAGCCTGTTTCGCGCGCTTCGCCCGCCGCCAGGGTCAAGCTCTGGCGCGGCAGCGCCTTGCCGGCCGCCGTGGCATTGAGTTCCACGCTCAAGGATGCCGCCGACGTGTTGCGCACCGTAAAGCCTGCGCGCAGCTGGTCGCCTTCGCGCACGAGGGCCGGCAAGCCCGACATCAGGATCAAGTCTTGCGAGCTGCGGATATCCGTGCTGCCCGTGCCGAACAATTCCTTGCCCGCGCTGGCAATCGCAACGATGCGGAACGCCGTCAAGGAATCGTTGAGCGGCACCTGCACCGTCGCTTCGCCCCTGGCGTCGAGCTTGACGGTGCCTTTCCAGAACAGCAAAGTGTCGAACAGCTCGCGGCTGGCGCCCTTGCCGCCGCCACCGCCTGCCGGAAACGCCTTGCGGCCGAAATGGCGCTTGCCGATCACCTGCATCTGCGCCGTCGCCGTTTCCACCTGCAGGCTGCGCTGCGCCATCATGGTATCGAGCAACTTCCAGCTATCGTTGGGCATCAGTTCCAGCAGCCCCGTGTCGACGGCCGCCAGCGCCACTTCCGCGCCCGCCGGCAGCGGCTTGCCGTCGGCGCGGCGCACGCGCACGGACACTTCCGCCTTGTCGCGCGTTTTATATACCTCCTTGTCGGACACGACCATGACGTTCAGTTCATGCGCCTGCCATCCCACGTTCAGCGGCGCGATGCCCATCTTGTAGGCCGGCTTGCCCAGGTCGACCAGCGCCGTCGGCTGCACGCCATCGACCCGCCCCCGCACGACAAACACGGACACATACACATTCGGTGCGTAATTCGGTTTGACCGGAATATTCACCACCGGTTCCCGGCCGTTCAACTGGCGCACATAGGTGTCGAGGATGCCTTCGCGCTCGACCGTGATCAGCGCCGTGCCCGAACGGAACGGCATGCGCACCTGCAAGCTTGCTTCCTGGCCCGGTTCATAGCGTTTCTTTTCCGGCAAGACGTCGATGCGGTCGTTGTCGCTGGCATTGAACCACCAGTCGCCGCTGCCGGCCACCCAGGTTTCGCGGTTGGCGACGGCCGCGTTGCCGGCACTGTCCTGCGTGCGGGCGCGCAACACCAGATTGCCGCTGGCGGGCGCCTTCACATCGCAGACCAGCAAGCCTTTACTATCCGTCTTGCCCGAGCACGCTTGGCCCAGCTTGACCACTTCGCTGCTGTTTTCATACGCATAGAAGCCGCCGATCAGGCGGCGGCGGTGCGAATAACTGTTGCGCTGGAAGAAATCGACGGCCACCGGGGCATTCGCCACGGGCTTGCCATTGGTACCGAGCACGGCCACCGTGAACTTGAAGGCATCCTTGCTCAAGGCCCAGGCGTCGGGCTTGATGCCGATCACCACATTCGATGGCCACAGCGCTACTCTTGTGGCGACGGAAGCCGTCTCGCCATTTGCATCTTGGAAAGCCATTTCCGCCACCAGGTCGCGTGGCACGGACAGCTGCGGCAGCTGGTCGATGACGATGCGCGCGCCACCCGCCTTGTCCAGGGTCAAGCTTTGCGTGCGCGCGGCAGCCGCGCCGGCGCCGGCGGGGCCGCCACGGCCCTCGTCCTGCCACTCGCCCTCATCGTCATCATAGCCCGTGCCCTGTTTCACCAGGCCTTCCTTCACGTCGCCATTGCTGAAACTATAGTCGGGATAATCGGCAAAGCTCACGCTCTTGTCCTGCAGCACCGTGCGCAGCTTGACGGGCGCGTTGGTGGCGGCGCCGCCGGCCAGATACGTGATTTGCGCATCCAGAGCCAGCTGCTTTGCCTGCACGGCGGGCGCCTTTGGCCCCTGCAGCACGGCTTTCATGGTGGGCACGCGAAACGCTTCCACGCGGAAACTGCCGGACGGGCGGCCCGCCATGGTGACGCTGTATTCGCCCTGCTTGGCGTCGGCGGGGATGACCCAGTCGCTTTCCGCCGTGCCGCTGGCGGACCAGCGCAGCGGCAATTGATAGTTCTGGTCGCTGCCCTGGTGCGTGATGACGACGGAGGTGGCGCTGCCGGGGCCGTTGTTCCTGTCGACCAGGCTCATGCCCTCGCCCGTGTGCTTGCGAATAAAGTGCTTCATGTGCACGGTTTCGCCGGCACGCAGCAGGGTGCGGTCAAATACCGTGGCCAGCAGGGTGTTGTCGGCGCGCGTGTCGTCCGTGGGCAAGTTGAAACGCCAGGCTTCGATGCCGCCCACCCAGTCGGATAGGGTGAACGTCATGTCGCCGCTGCTGCGCGCACTGATAAAGTAGCGGCCATTGTTCTTGCAGCTGGAATTGGCCAGCTCGGCGGGAATGTGCGCCACGCCGTCCGCGCCCGTGGCGCCCTGCCACAGCAGCTTGCCGGCGCAGTCGCGCACGGCCACTTGCGCTTTCGCAACAGGTGCCCCCTTGTCCAGCGACGTCACCCATACGAGCGACGATTGCGCGCCGTGCTTGAAGTGGGCCGCCAGGTTCGTTACCAGCGCGGCCGTGCGGATGTAGGCCGTCGTCGGTTTGCCCAGCAACGCCTTGCCGAGGATGGGGCTGGCCAGCTCGACGACATAAAAGCCCGGCTTTTGCAGGGGGATGCCGATCACTTCAAAGGTTTTCCTGCCATCGGGACGCGGCAGGCTGATCGGGCGCGTGCCGGCAGCGCCCGCCAGCACGGATTTGCTCATGTTGCCCGCATACTGGGCATACGGCTGCCAGTACTCGCCTCCGTCGCCATTGCCGGCCAGGCGCTGCATCCACTCGATGATGAACTTGTCGTCATTGTCGGGCACGCGCAAGGTGGCGCCCGTGGCGGCAGCGGAGGCTTGCGCGATTTCCTTGCCCGACAGCACGGGCTCGATATTGCGCACGGTGACGGGCAGCAAGCCGTCGCCCTTCGCTTCGATGATGCCGAACGGGGCCGGGAACTTCAGCAGCGGTGGCTGCTCGCCCGTGCGCACCGTCATGGGGAAGCGCGCGCGGTTGAGCAAGGCGCGGCCCGCATCGTCCTTCAAGCCCGGCGGCAAGGTCAGCACAAAGCTGCCCTGCACGGGGAACGGGCCATTGAAGACGGCGCCATACAGGAATTCCGCCTTTTCTTCCTCTTTGGAAATCGTCGGCGCATACGTCTTGCCGCCGCCCTTCAGGCTCATGGCGCGCACCTGCGACGCGCTGACGGGCGCGGAAAACTGCACGCGCATGGGCAGGAAGGGGATGCACTGCTCCTTCGGATTGCTGCGCTCGCAGCTGAACTTGGCCGTGAAATCGGGACGCGTCTTGAACTGCAGGGTTTGCGCCTTGTCCGTGGCGATGCCGCCGGCGCTGGCGATGCCCTCGCCCCACACCAGCGACACCTTGGCATTGGCGGGGAAGCTGCGCTTGCATTGCAGCACGGTGACGGGCAGCGGCGGCGCGCCCTTGCTGGCGACGGGCATGCCCACTTTCCAGAGCGTGCCCCGCTTCTTGAAGTACACGGTCAGGTAGCGGTCGAGGAAACTCTTGCGCAGGGTCAATACCTGCTCCAGTTCCTTGCCTTTGAGCAGGCGCACGGGAATCTTTTCATTGATGCCATCGGCGCGGCAATACGCGTTGGCGGCCACGCTGGCCTCGTTCGGCGCGGCGTCCAGGCCCAGCACGAAGATCTGGTTTTCATCGATGTACGGCTGGCCGTCATAGGGTACGGCCTCGACGATGGCCGGGCCGCCCGTGGAAAAGCGGTACGCCGCCGTGCCCTGCAAGGCCTGGCCCGCCAGGTCCTTCAGCCCCGGCTTCAAGGTAAAGCTGCAGGCCACGCCGGCCGGCAAGTCGCGCTCGAAATCGAAGTTCCAGTTGCGCTCGTCGGCCCAGCGCCCCGCGCCCGCCACCACGGCCGGCTCGGCCTTGCCGCAATCGATGGCGAACGGCGCGGGCAAGCCCATGTCGCCGAACGGCACCATCGGCGTGGCGAACTGGGCCCGCACCTGGCGCACGGCCTTGACCGTGCCGCTGGGCGAAAACAGGGACACGCCGCTATCGGCCCAGGCCGGCGCCGCCAGGCCCAGCGACAGCAGCAGGCACAGCGGGCCCAGCTTGCCAGGCAGCGGGGAAGTAAGAACACGGGTCAGGTCAGGCACGGGTAACTCCTTGATGAAAAGTGGCGGAGCTGGCTGCGGCGCGCAAAAGTTGCCTAGCGGAAGCACTGAAAAGCAACAGAACGCGGCAGGAATACAACATCAATGTAATATTAGTTATCAAGCTCATCATTGTTGCTAATATACAGTGGCATGCAGGTAACAAGTCGTACGATTGCCTCGTGCCGCGGTGCCAGAAATGGCCGTAAAAGTTTCATCAAGCAAATTAGTTTTTTTCAACACCGAAGTCCTTGTCGTGAATCTGCAACACTATTGATATACCACAATGCTTTGTGCGCCAGCGCACCGACCACCTGAACCTGCAACCGTATTCTCTAGTCCAACAGCAGTGCATTTATCGCAAGAAAGCGCACCTGGAAGTGTGGTCTATCTCTAGCAATAGCACGTGTAGCAAGATGTCGTTTTGATGCCGTAGAGAAAATCTCTTATCAACGTTGGGAGTTACTTGTGAATAATCTAAAAAAAATCGCCGTTGCCGCCGCAGTCCTGTGCTCCGCCCTCGGCGCACAGGCCCAGGAAATCAATCCCTCCTGGTATATTCAACCTAGCATCAACGCACTCAAGCCAGATTCCGACTTTTCCGCGGATAAAACCGGCTATGGCGCAGGCTTGCGCTTCGGTAAGCCTGTTTCCCAGGACTGGGATATCCAGCTGGGCACCACGTATGCGCGCTCCAAGGATAACGGTCAGCGCTACCAGCAAAACACGCTGGGCGTAGACGGCTTGTACATGTTCTCGCGTAAAGCCTTCCGCCCCTTCCTGCTGGTCGGTGCCGGTATGCAGCGCGACAAGGACACCAGCTTCGCCTTCGGCGAACGCAGCAAGAGCTCGCCGTACGCCAGCCTGGGCCTGGGTTTCCAGTCCAGCATCACGGATCAGCTGTCCATTCAGGCTGACGTGCGCAATGTGCACGGCTTCCTGCGCGGCAATACCTTCGATCCTAGCAGCAAGAACAACAACTACTACTTCACCGTGGGCCTGAACTACGCGTTCGACAAACCGGCTGCGCCGCCACCGCCGCCGCCACCGCCGCCAGTGCGCGAGGAAGTCGTCGTGGTCGTGCCGCCGCCACCACCGCCACCACCGCCAGCACGCTTTGAAAAAGTGACGATGTCGGCAACGGAACTGTTCGCGTTCGACAGCGCCAAGCTGGGTCCGACACAGACCAAGCTCGACGAAATCGCCCGCGTGCTGAACGCATCGCCGGACGTCAACAACGTCGTCATCAGTGGTTATGCCGACCGCATCGGTTCGCCCAAGTACAACCTGAAACTGTCGCAGCAGCGCGCTGATGCAGTCAAGGAATACCTGGTCGCCCACGGTGTTGCCGCCAACCGCCTGACGGCCGAAGGCAAGGGCTCCACCAATCCTGTCGTCACTTGCGATAACAAGAAACGTGCCGACCTGATCAAGTGCCTGGAACCAAACCGCCGCGTTGAAGTGGAACAGATCACCATCGAACGCCGCGTGCAGTAAGCTCGACAGTGGTACGCCACTTGTGAATAAAAAAAGGGGCTCGCGCCCCTTTTTTGCATTGAAAGCCATCATGAATTTTTCTACCCGCTATCCCAGACTGGCCGGCCTGGCGCCATTCAGCAAGCAGATGCGCAGCGTCATCGTCTGTTCCGTCACCGAATGGCTGGAACACCGCGCCTCGAGCAAGGGCGCCGCCCTCGCCTATTACACCCTGTTTTCCATCGCCCCCATCCTCGTGCTGGTGATCGCCATCGCGGGCTTTTTCTATGGCCCGGCCGCCGCGCGCGGCGAGCTGATGGGGCAACTGCAGGGATTGCTGGGCACGCAGGGCGCCGAAGCCATCCAGCTGGTGCTGGCCGGCGCGAAAAACCACGAACAGGGCCGCATCGCCACCCTCATCGCCAGCGCCCTGCTGCTGTTTGGCGCCACCAGCGTATTTGCGGAGCTGAAGGCCAGCCTCGATGAAATCTGGCAAGTGCCGCCGCTGAAGGAAGCGGGCGCCTGGGATATGGTGCGCACGCGCCTGCTGTCGTTCGGCCTGGTACTGGTGCTGGCCTTCCTGCTGATGGTGTCGCTGGTGGTCAACGCCGCCATGGCCATCCTCGCCAACTTCTGGGAAGGCGTGTGGAAGGATACGGCCGTGCTGTTTACCATCCTGTCGAACCTGATCGGCTTTGCCGTCATCGCCAGCCTGTTTGCCGTCATCTATAAGATGCTGCCGCGCGTGCGCCTGTCCTGGCGCGACGTGGTGATCGGCGCCGTGGGCACGGCTTTCATGTTTTCACTAGGGAAATATGCGATTGGCGTGTATATCGGCAATAGCGGCGTGGCCAGCAGCTATGGCGCGGCCGGTTCGCTGGTCGCCCTGCTGCTGTGGGTGTATTACTCAGCGCAAATCTTCTTCCTGGGCGCCGAGTTTACGCGCCAGTTCGCCCTGCAACTGGGCAGCATGAAGGATATGCCGAAGACGGACGACGGCGATGTGCAAGTCAAGATATTGAAACGCCACCAGTCCTGAGCAGGCTGACGCATGTCAAAACGGCGCCCGCGGGCGCCGTTTGCGCTACCGCAAGCTATTCGCCCAGCAGTTCCGCCACCACTTCCATGCCTTGCACGCGCTCGGCCACGACCTTCACGATGACGATGATGGGCACGCCCAGCAGCAAGCCCCAGACGCCCCACAGCCAGCCCCAGAACAGCAGGCTGACGAACACGGCCGTGGGATTCATGCGCGCGATGCGCCCCGTCATCCAGGTGGTGACGAAGGTGCCCACCAGGGTGGCGATGGCCATCGACGTGCCCGTCACCAGCAAGACCATTTCCAGCGATTCGAACTGCAGGAAGGCGACCAGCCCCGTGGCGATGGTGATGAGCAAGGGGCCGAAGTACGGCATGATGTGCAGCAAGCCGGCCACGATGGCCCAGGCGCCCGCGTTCTCCAGGCCGATCACGCGCAGGGCGATCCACATCAGGACGGCCAGCAAGACATTCGTGACGAGCAGCATGAACATATAGTTCTGGATCGAGGTATTGATGTCTTCCAGGATGTGCACGGTAACCTTCTTGCGGCTGAGCGACGGTCCCGTCAGCTTGACGAGCTTGCGCTTGAAGGTGTCGCCCGACAGCAGCAGGAAAAACACGAGGAAGATGACCATGGTCGCCTGGCTGAGAAAGCCCACCAGGCCCAGCGAACCGGCCCAGACCCAGTCCATGATCTTGAAGTTGGGCGCCTCGGCGGCGGCGGCACGGCGGTTGTTGCGGCGCGCTTCGGCGCCGGCGGCCACTTGCTCGATTTCATTGGCCACGGCCTGCATCTTCTGGAAGGTGCTGTTCTTGCCGCCCGTGCTGGCGGCGATCAGCCGCGACAGCTTGTGCGTGGCGGCCGGCAACTCTTCCACGATGGATTCGAATTCGCCCTGCACGCGCTCGACCACGACGATGGAACCGAACAGGATCAGGGCCGTGACGGCCGTGGCGCCGATGGCGCGCGGCAGGCGCAGCTTTTCCAGCCAGGCGACGACGGGATTGAGGGTATAGGCAATAAAAATGCCGAAAATGACGGGAATGAGGAATTTCTGTGCCCACTGCAGCGCATAAATGAAGCTGACGGTGGCGATGATGCCCAGGGCCATGCCACGCGCATTGACGTGCAGCGGCAAACGCAAGGTTGAGTCTGACTGCTCCACGGGCGCGCCGGGAGGTGGCCCGGCAGGCTCGGCGGAGGCAGCCGCCACCGGCTCGGGCGGGGTATCTGTAGGCTGGATATGCATGCGATTCCCGCGACGGTCGGTGGAGGGCCGCAGTGCCAGCCGTGGGGCTGGCCGCTGCGGCAGGTCAGGCCATTACTTGACGCGGATGTCGTTTTTTACCGACTTCACGCCCTTGACGCCACGGGCAACGTCACCCGCCTTGGCGGCATCGGCTGGCTGGGCCACGAAACCGCTCAGCTGAACCACGCCCTTGAAGGTTTCAACGTTGATTTCCGTCGATTTCAGGGTAGGCTCGTTGAAGATGCTCGCTTTCACTTTGGTGGTGATGGCCGCGTCGTCGATGTACTCGCCCGTGCCTTCCTTGGTTGGGGTCGATGCGCAGCCTGCAACGGCGAACAGGGAAGCGACGAAAAGGCCAGTAGCGATAGATTTAGTGAATTTCATGGTTTTTTCCTTAGGAGTGGTCAATCAATGTGCTCACAATGAGCTTCTTATACCAGTGTGGTGACTGCGCGCCCGAGGGAGCTCAGTAGCCAAACTGGGTTTTTGCAGCCTTGATACAGTCATCCTTGGCTGCGCCGGCTAATGCATCGCATTTTTCTGTCGCGACCTTGTACTCGGCTTTTCTTTTTGCTTCACGCGCATCGCTGCGCGCTTCGATGACTTTCTTGTCTGCCTTGGCATCGGCCAGGGCCGCCACCTTGGTGGACTTGGCCAGCTTGACGCAGACATCCTTGTCGTTGCCCGTCAGCGCATTGCAGCGGGCCAGGTCGACGTCGTAATTGGCATCGGCAATCTTGATGCGCGCCTTGGTGTAGGCACGCAGGGTATTCGTATATTGCGCCTGCGCCACTGCTTCATCGTAGGCGCGCACGGCCTTCGCTTCGGCGATGCAGACATCCTTCGGGTTGCCCGTGATTTTTTCGCACTCGGCATGCGCCAGCTTGTAATTCAGGCCCGCCTGTTCATTGGCCGCCTTGTAGGCTGCTTTCGCTTCCGGCGTGGCGGCCACTGCCTGGCCGCCCCAGGCGGCACAGGCCAGGCTGACGACGATGGCGGTGAAAAGCTTATTCTTGTTCATGTTGTATTTCTCCCTGGTGGTAGCAAGCATGTCTGCTTGGCATGACTACCGTTTTACGTGGATCGTGGCCACTCTTCTGTACGCTGCCGTACACAAGTAATTTATTTTGAAAGCGGAAGGCAGACAGGGAGAAATAACAACGTTTTGGCGGATCGCTCCGGAGAAAAGTGCCATTTTGATACCAAATAGGTACGTGCGGCAGCGTACAGACCGGGGACGGGGGCATGACTAAGATGGCACTACACCCTCACCTCGTCAGGAGAATAAAATGAAAACCAACGCCACATTGGCTGCACTGATGCTTGCCGCCACCGCCGTATTGAGCGGTTGCGCCACCGGTCCTTCCCAGTCACAACAGTATTACCCGGCCAACCAGCCTGAGTCCGCCATGTACGGCACCGTCGACTCCATCCAGATCGTGCAGGGCGGCGGTCAAACCAGCGGCGCCGGCGCCGTGGTCGGCGGCATCGCCGGCGCCCTGCTGGGCAATACCATCGGCTCGGGCGGCGGACGCACGGCCGCCACCGTCGCGGGCGCCGTCGCCGGCGGCGTGGTGGGCAACCAGGTGGAAGGCCGCAGGCAACAAGCCCAGGCCTACCAGATCAGCGTGCGTCTCGACAACGGCGAATACCGCACCGTGGTGCAGGACAACGCGAATGATTTGCGCCCAGGTAACCGCGTGCGCGTCGTTGACGGCCGCGTCTACCGCTATTAATCCCCTGGCCAGGCTTGCCCGCAAGCCTGCGCCGGACCATGCACCAACTAGGAGATACCATGGGCACCATCATTCTGATCATCTTGATCCTGGCCCTGGTCGGCGTCCTGCCTACCTGGCCGCATAGCCGCAACTGGGGTTACGGTCCCAGCGGCATCGCCGGCCTGGTCGTAGTGATACTGATCCTGCTATTACTGACGGGCAGGTTGTAAAAAAAGGCGCTGCGGCGCCTTTTTTATTTCAAGGAGGAAATATCATGACTACCCACAACACACTCTTGAGCGTCCTGTTCGCCTGCAGCCTGGCGCCACTGGCGCTGGCCCAGACGGCCACGCCGCAGCCGGGCGATCCGCAACGCTGGTACCAGGAAGACAGCACGGCGCAAGCCCAGCTGCGCACCCTGCGCAAGGAAATCGCCGCCGCCCTGGCCGAGGCCAAAAAAGCTTGCCGCATGGAACCGTCCGCCACGCGCGCCAGCTGCCTGAAGGAAGCGCAGGATACTTACCGGCAAGACATGGCGAACGCGGAAAAACTGCGCGAAGCGGCCCATCCGCAGTGATATGCCGTTTCCGGCAACGCCTGATCAGGCGGCGTCGCGTTCGTATGGCGGCAACTCGTGCACCACGAGCGGCGTGTCTTCCGTGACAAAGGCCAGCCAGCCGGCTGCCTTGATCGCGCGCAAGCCATCCTGGTAGCCCTGCTCCCAGCGCCACTCGATGGAACCCTTGGAGAAATTGATATCCTTGGCCGCCATGTGCCAGTCGCGCCCCGCATACGGCAGGCGCACGATGTGCATGGTGCTGTCGCAGCCCAGCGCTACGAGCTCTTCCGTCTGCTGGCGGTTGTGCGCGCTGTCAGGCAGCTTGGCGTACAGCTCGCGCAATTTGTGCTGCAAGGTATGCGTATTGACGTAATCTTCGATATGCCGCTTCGAGCGCGAGGCGAAGGTGACGTCCTTTTGCCGCGTCTGCACTTCATCGAGGGTGGTCGGTTCCGGCCCTTCCGAGCTCCACAAGTCCACCATGAAGACCAGGGTGTCGACGTGGGGCGTGTCGTCGAGCACGGTTTCCAGCGGCGTATTCGAGTACAGGCCGCCATCCCAATATAAATCGCCATCGACGCGCACGCCGGCAAAACCGGGCGGCAAGGCGCCGCTGGCGCGGATATGGTCGGCCGTCAACGGCTGCTGCTGGCTGTCGAAACTGGTGAGGCTGCCGCACTTGACGCGCAGGGCGTTGACCGTCAGGCGCATGCCGCCGGGCTGGTTCAGGTAATCGAAATCGACCAGTTCCTCGAGAGTGCTGGCCAGCTCGCTGGTGTCATAAAAGCTGGCCTCTTCCGGCTTGACGGCGATTCCCGCGGAGAACAGGCTGAAGATGCGCGGCTTGAAGAAGCCGGGCACGCCGCGCAGCACCGTATCGAGCGTGGCCAGCCAGATGTTCGAGCGGCGCTGCTGGTCCGAAACGAGATTCATGTCGACGCTGTCGCGGTGCGCCACGCGTTGCCAGAACTGTTTTAAACGCACGAGCCTGTCCTCGTGCTTGTTGCCGGCCAAAATGGCGGCATTGATGGCGCCGATCGAGGTGCCCACCACCCAGTCGGGCGCCAGGCCATGTTCGTGCAGCGCATGGTAGACGCCGGCCTGGTAGGCGCCCAGTGCGCCGCCGCCCTGCAGCACCAGCACGATGCGCAGGCGCGAGGGATTTAACTGATTGATCGGTGTCTTCGAATTCGTCATCAAGATGGCCCCCCTGTGCGCCGCGCAAAATGCGGCGTGAATCATTGTAAGGGATTGCGCCTGCCCGTGCCGGACGTTGGGTACGGGCAAAAAAAACGCCGTCAATGACGGCGTTCCTGTGCGGCTGGCGTTCAGCGCTTGCGGCGCAGCCAGCTGGCGGCAACGGCGGCCACGGCCACGAGGACCAGGGCCGGCTTGACCAGCTTCTTGCGTCCGATAAACGATAGCGCCGTCAGCACGTAGGGCATGGCGCCTTGCAAACGCATGCCGCCCGGCGCCAGCAGGGACTCGACGCGGTGGCCGGCAAAGCCGACCGCCGTTTCGACCACGCCCTGCAGCAGCGATTCGGGACGCAGAGCATAGCCCACGTTGGCGCGCGCATGCACGATGCCCACGCGATACATCTCGCCCTGGGCGATCAGCAGGCGCTTGCGGGCGGCTTGCGCCGCCAGTTTGTCGGTTTCCGACATGAATTCTCCTCGTAAGGCCGCTTACATCAGCATGTCGCGGTCAGCCTTCAATTCCGCCATGGTGGCGGGCATGGACAGCTTGCCTTGACGCAACATGGCGCGCGCGTACATGACCAGGCCGATGGCCAGCAGTACGAACACGACCGTCATGATCGCCAGGATCTTCCAGCCCAGGCTATCCCAGGCCAGAAAGACGACCAGCACGCTGCCGTAAGCGATGGCAAACAAGCCCGCCACCGTCGCCAGCGCGAAAATGACCACCAGCTGCAGCATGTGATTGCGCACTTCCGACAGTTCGATGGTGGCCAGTTCCAGCCGCGACAACATCAGTCCGACGGCGTTCTTGGCCAGGCCGGCGACCGAGCCGATCAATCCCGGCCCCTGGTGAGACGAAGCAGACTTGTCCATATCGCTCCTGACAGTGGATTACTTGCGGCCCAGGATGAAGCCGACCAGCACGCCGACGCCAGCGGCGACGGCCACCGTGCGCCATGGGTTTTCCTTGACATAACCGTCCGCCTGGGAGGCGAGCTGCTTGGTAGCAACGATGGCCGACGCTTGCGCTTCGTGGGCCTTGGCCAGGGCCGCGTCCAGGGTTTTCATGCCCTTGATGCGCACTTCGTCGGCTTTTTCGCCGGTCAGGGCGGCAGCGGCGCTGAACAGGGCTTGCGCATCCTTGACCAGGGTTTTGACATCGTTATTGACGGTGGTGATATTGTTTTCCAACATGGTTTAGCTCCTTAGCTGTGGATGAATGTAGTTACTATACCTACTTTACTCAAAAACACTATTCCATTAGATCGCGCATATCATCGGCGTGCTCTTCCTCGACAGCCATGATTTTGATCAACAAATGGCGTGTGGTCGGGTCTTTGTCGCCAATTTTCACGATCATCTGGCGATACGACTCGATCGCTACCCGTTCCGCGATCAGATTGGCACGCACCATGCTTTGCACGTCTTCGGAGTCATCATACTCGGCATGGCTGCGCGCAAGCAATGTTGCAGGATTAAAATCTGGCTTGCCATTCAGTTGCACGATGCGTTCGGCCAGCCAGTCGGCGTGCTCCTGCTCCTGTTGCGCATGCTCAAGGAACTCGGCCTTGATGGTGCCATTGTCGCGCCCGCTCACGGTGTAGTAATGGCGCTTATAGCGCGCAATACACACCAGTTCGGTGGCCAGCGCCCCATTCAACAGGGTGATCAACTCCTGGCGGTCGCCCTGGTAACCGGCCGTCACGGCGCCGTCGTCCAGGTTTTTGGCGGCAGCGCGGATGGCGGCCGTATCGATGCCAGCTGGAATCTCAACAGATGTTTGGGTCATGATGCTTCCTTTCAAGTATTGCATGGGTATCCACCGGCCAGGTAGCGGCCGGTGCTGCCTTTCTACTGCCGCGTCAAATGGCGCGGCTTAGCGGCGGGCGGGAATGGCCGTGTTGTCCTCGGACAAGACGATTTCCACACGGCGATTCAGCTGGCGGTTTGCCGCCGTATCATTGCCGGCGGCCGGATAGGCGGCGCCGTAGCCTTTCGTGGCGATGCGGTCGCGGCTGATGCCTTGCTCCAGCAGCGCATTGCGCACGGATTCGGCGCGGCGTTGCGACAATTCCAGGTTGTGCGCGGAGCCGCCCGTGCTATCCGTAAAGCCTTCGATCAGCACGGTGCGTTGCGGGTTGTTTTTCAACACGTCAGCCAGCTTGCGCGCCGTATTCGCGCCGTCGGCCGTCAGGTTCGCCTTGTCCGTGCCAAACAGCACGTCGCCCAAGGTGATCACCATGCCGCGTTCGGTTTTCTTGGCGGCCAGGTCGGCCAGCTGCGCTTCGAGTCCGGCGGCGCGGGCTTGCGCATCGCGCGCCGATGCTTCAGCCGATTGGGCCTGGGCCTTGGCCGCTTCCGCATCCGCTTGCGCCGCCTGGGCGCGGGCCGTGGCCTGGTCAGCCTGCTGTGTGCGCGCATCGAGACGCAACTGGTCGCGCTGCTTGCCGGCGTTGGCGATATCGGCTTCGGCCGCTTTCTGCTTGGCTACTTCTTGTGCCGTAGCAATTTTTTGCTTGGCCAGGTAGGCCAGCTTGTCGACTTTTTCGCTATCTTCCTGGCGCGTGGCGGCCGCGTTTGCCGCTTCCAGCGCAGCGCTCGCTTCGCGGAATTCGCGCGGCGCATAGGTCGATACCATCGGGTTCGATTGCGCCGCCATGTAGTCGCCGCGTGTCTGGTCAAGCAGGCTGGTGGTGGTCGGTGCGGAGCTGCAGGCGGCAACGAGGGCGGCCATGGCCAGCAGGCCGGGAATGGTGGTGTAGGTAGCTTTTTTCATGATGGAATCCTGTTCTTATTCTTGGTTATTGTTTCGGGGCTTGCTGGTTGGCACGATCGAGTTCTTCGCGCATGACGCGGATGTTCTCGTTGATTTCATCGGCGGCGCTGGTGGCCTTGGCCGAGTTGGCCTTGCTTTGCGCCAGCTTGGCATCGGCTTGCGCCTGGTCGGCCAGGTCGCGCGCCGTCTTGTAGTCGCGGTCTTTCAGGGCCTGGTTAGCCATGCGCATTTTTTCGCGGGCCGAACGCATTTCATCGGGTGCCAGGTCGGCGGCGCCGGCGCTGGCGGCGTTATCGACGGCGGCGCGCGACACGGCGACATCGGCCGTGGCTGGCGTTTTCAGGCTGGAGCAGCCCGTCATCAGGACAACGGCCGTGGCGCAGGCGGCCAGAGCGGCCAGTGGGGAAATCTTGAAATCTCGGTTTGTCATTTTTTTTCTCCTGGAGAATTGTTAAGCGGTAGGTATCAACGTCGGTACATCTGGAATCAGGAACTGCGTTTGATGTATGACGTTATAGGCTCCGGCTCCCCGCATATCCGTTCGGTGCCGCACATAGAGTAGGAAATCGACAATACTTGCATCGGCAACGTGCGCCAGCGCACGTGCCGGACCGCAAAAGCGAGAAACGGGCCCGGCTTTGGAGCGATTCCTGTAGCATCGTGAATACTTGTCCAGAAAGAATCGTCCCCCATGCAACTGTCCCGCCGCCAGAAAATCGCCCTCGCCAGCACTGCCGTGCTCATCGCCCTGCCCGTCACGGCCGCCGTCGTCCTGCTGAATATGGACTGGAACCGCGCCAAGCCCTGGCTCAACGCGCGCGCCAGCGAAGCGCTGGGACGGCCCTTCGCCATTGCGGGCGACCTGTCGCTGACGTGGCAGCAGCCACCCACTACGGGGCAACAAAGCTGGCGCGCCTACCTGCCGTGGCCGCACTTGCAGGCAAAAGACGTGCGGCTGGGCAACCCGAGTGCCATGGCCGGGACGGGTGAGCAGGCGCAGCTGGCCAGCGTCAGCCAGCTGGCGTTTTCGCTCAATCCCCTGGCCTTGCTGGACAAAAAGATCGTCATCCCCGAATTGCGCTTCGACACGCCGCAGGTGAATTTGCTGCGCAACAAGGACGGCAAGAACAACTGGACCTTCGACAAGCAGGAGCAGCCATCGCCGTGGCAGCTGGAACTGCAAAGCGTGGTCTTCAGCAAGGGCACGGTGGTGCTCGACGATGATGTGACGGGCACGGCCATGCGCGCCGATGTCGACACCATCGCCGGCGATACGCGCTACGGCATCGCCTGGACGCTGTCGGGCAAATACCATGGCGAAACCATCAAGGGCGGCGGCAAGGCGGGCGGCGTGCTGTCGCTGCAGCAGCAGGGCACGCCCTTCCCAATCCAGGCCGACATGCGCGCGGGCGGCAGCAGCGTGGCCATCGAAGGCACCCTGACGCGTCCGGCAAACCTGGCCGCGCTCGACGTGCGCCTGAAAATTTCCGGCCCCAGCATGGCCCGGCTGTATCCATTGACGGGCGTGCTGCTGCCGGAAACGCCGCACTTCAGCACGGAAGGCCATTTGACGGGCACGCTGGCACCGCGCGGCGGCGAGTGGGTGTACGACAAGTTCAGCGGCAAGGTGGGGTCGAGCGACGTCGAAGGCAGGCTGGCCTTCTCCGCCAGCACGCCGCGCAAGCGCCTGACGGGCGAAGTCCATTCGCGCCTGCTGCAATTTTCCGACCTGGGCCCGCTGGTGGGCGCCGATTCCAGCGCCAGCAAGAAGGAGCGTGGCGTGCCGTCGACGCAGCCGGCCGGCCGCGTGCTGCCGGTGGAAACCTTCAAGACGGAGCGCTGGACCAGCCTGGACGCCGACGTGCGCTACACGGCCGACAAGATCACGCGCGACGCCGAATTGCCGATCAGCAAGCTCGACACGCATGTGGTGCTGACGGATGGCGTGCTGTCCTTGACGCCGCTCAACTTTAACGTGGCGGGCGGCACCCTGACGTCGCAGATCAAGCTCGACGGCAGCGGCAAGGTCATCGCCAACGGCATCGCGGCCGAACTCAAGGCCAGCGCCCGCCATCTGCACATCCAGCAACTGTTCCCCCGCCTGCCGGCCCTGCAGGCGAGCGTGGGCGAAATCAATGGCGACGCTTCGCTGTCGGCCACGGGCAATTCCGTCGCCAGCCTGCTGGGCAGCTCGAACGGCGAAGTGCGCGCGCTGATCAACCGGGGCAGCATCAGCAAGCTGCTGCTGGAAGAAATGGGCTTGAATATCGGCAGTGTCGTGCTGGCCAAGCTGGCTGGCGACAAGCAGGTCAAGCTCAATTGCATGGCCGCCGACTTCGCCGTCACCAAGGGATTGATGCAGACGCGCCAGTTCATCGTCGACACGGATGACGCCGTCCTGCATATCGATGGCACGGTGAACCTGGCCGATGAACGGCTGGACCTGACCTTGCGGCCGGACAGCAAGGGTTTGCGCATCTTTTCGCTGCGCTCGCCCCTGTATGTGCATGGCACCTTCAGCAAGCCCGACGTGAGCGTCGACAAGGGCGTGCTGGCCTTGCGCGCCGGCGGCGCCCTGGCGCTGGCCGTGGTGGCGCCCGTGGCGGCCCTGCTGCCGCTGGTCAATACCGGCCCCGTCGAAGACAGCGAATGCGCGGCACTGCTGGCCCAGGCGCGCGTCAAGCCGGTGGCGCCAAAACCGGGCAAGAGCGCGCGCAAAAGCCGCTGAACAAGGGGGGAAGCAATGGCAGCCGTGCACGATTACAATTGTTACACCCCTATGTGCGTTGCCGAACAGACCCTGCCTTGTCACAATCCTATTCTGTGATCGTGCCTGAAACACCCAAGACGTGGCGATACGAAGTCCCACCGGCCCCTACCAAGCCGGCGCCACGAGGTCCGAATTCATAGGAGAACTATCATGCAAATCATTAAAAAAATCGCCGCTACCACTTCCGTTGCCGCTCTGCTGCTGAGCTTGACCGCTTGCGCCAACATGTCCGGCCAGGATAAAAACACGGCCATCGGCGCCGGTGTCGGCGCCGTTGCCGGTTCCGTGCTGACGGGCGGCAGCGCAGTCGGTGCAGTCGGCGGCGCCGCCGTCGGCGGCGTGATCGGCAACCAGGTCAAGCCGAAGTAATCGGCCATCCGAAAAGCGGGGTGGGCGCCCACGCGCCTGCCCCGCTTTTTTGCGTCCGGCTTCCGTTGACGAAATTGAAAAGTTATTCCGAGGAAATTAAACGAAGACGTTGGCCATGCCGATGGCGCCACTATCCTTGACCAGCTCGTAGCAGCGGCAAGAGACGGCTTCCAGGCCGGCGGAATCGAGAATTTCGATATTGCCGCGGCTGTAGGTAATCAGTTTTTGCTGTTGCAGCGCGCTGGCCGCCTTGGTCACGCCGACGCGCCGCACGCCCAGGGTATGGGCGAGGAATTCATGCGTCAGGTGAAATTTTTCGGACTGCAGGCGGTCGCGCGTGATCAGCAGAGAACGGGCCAGGCGCGCTTCGAGCACGTGGAAGCGGCTGCACACGGCAATCTGGATGGCTTGCGCCAGCAGGGTGTCCGTGTAGCGGTACAGCAAACGCTGCAGGGACTCGAGCTGGGCGAACTCGGCGCAGAAATCGGCCCGCGCGATGCGGCTGGCCGTGCCGGAACGCTGCACCACGGCCCGTACTTGCGCCAGGTCATGGCCCAGCGCGACGGACGCGCCCAGCACGCCTTCGCGGCCGACGGAGCCCACTTCCAGGGTCATGCGGCCTTCCGCCACGGCCAGCAGCGAGATCAGGCAGTCGCCGGGGAAATAGATGTGGCCGATAGGCTGGCCCGGCTCGTACAGCACCTCGCCCACCTCGACCGTGACGGTATCGAACAGCGCCGTCAGGTGCCGCAAGTCGTGCTCGGGCAGGCTGGCCAGCAGGCGGTTGCCCGCGTCAAGCGTGCCCGCAGGCGTGCCCAGGCCGGATCGGCCTGCATCGCGGGACAGGGTCATGCTGGCGTTCGTTAGTGGCATTGCTTTTCCTTGGTGCCGTTACAACTCGACATAATTTTTACTTAGCCTACGGTGCCATACCGTCCCTGTATGTACGGTGACGCACGGAAGCGAGGCAAGCGGCACAGCACACTGGCAATACACGCGAATCGCACGGATAACACGCACTACCCATTTCATTATTTATAAAAACCAAGGAGCTCTCCATGACTACCACCACCAAATCCCTCCATCCGCTGGTGCTTGCCGCCGCCGTCGCCGTCCTGCTGTTTTGCGGCGTGGGCACGGCGGCCCTGATGGGCTGGCTGCCCTCGTCGCAGGGCGACAGCCAGCCTCTGGCGGCCAGCACTTCCGCCGAACAGATGGCCAGCCTGCAGGCGAACCAGCCGCAAGCGAACCTGGCGCCGGCCGGCGCGCAGCCGCTGGCCGCCCTGCCGCCGCAGCAACAGCAGCAGCCACAGCAGCAGCCCGTGCGCCAGCCGCAGCAGCAACCGCAACAGCAACAGCAATATGCAGCGGCCCCGGCGCCGGCACCGCAAGTATGCGGCAATTGCGGCGTGGTCGAAGCCATCCATGAAGTCAATACGCGCGCCGAAGGCAGCGGCGTGGGCGCGGCCGGCGGCGCCGTCGTCGGCGGCTTGCTGGGCAACCAGGTCGGCGGCGGCCACGGCAGGCAGCTTGCCACCGTGCTGGGCGCCGTGGGCGGTGCCGTGGCCGGCAACCAGATCGAAGGCAGCGTGCGCGCCACGCGCAGCTACAACATCGTCGTGCGCCTCGATAACGGCAAGACGCGCACCGTGCACCAGAGCGCCGCGCCAAACTGGCGCCAGGGCGACCGCGTGCGCGTCGTCAACGGCGGCTTGCGCGCCATCGGCTAAGCTCCCGGCGGCCAGCGCGCCGCCCGCCCGCGCAGCACATCACACACACGCCCGGCCTGTCCGGGCGTTTTCTTTTTGGCAATGTTCGCTGGCGTACAGATGAGTACGCCATCCCGCGAGATGATGCACTCAAGAAAGTTCAACGGATATCTTCAAGGAGATGCGATGGAAAACGACAAGACAGGCAGTCGCCGGATCTGGCTCGGCTTTATCGGTGGCGGCATATTGGCAACCGCGCTGGGCTTCTGCGCGCTGGACCTGGCGCCCGCGGCCAGCAGCGCCCCCGTGTTTGGCGTCATGCTGCTGCTGACGGGCGGCATGGTCAGCTGCCTGGCCGGCGCCGTCGGCATGGCCGGCATGCTGGCCTGGATACCGGGCATGGATGGCGAGCAGGAACGCCGGCCGATGCGCGAACAGAATCTGGCCAAATAAAGCAAATAAGTTGGGTAAATAAGGCTTGTGTACGGCACCGTACAGAAAGTTTCAGAAACAAAGTAGACAATAAGTCATGGCATCAGCGTTCAGCGACCCAGTCGCCGCGCAATGACAAAAAACCGATGACAGCACAAGGCCAAGGCAGTCGCCGTCATCCACACATTACTCTCGGAGGACACATCATGCTGTATACAATCGCCGTCGTACTCATTATTCTTTGGCTGCTGGGCCTGGTAACTTCTTATACCATTGGCGGCTTCATCCACATCTTGCTGGTCGTCGCGGTCATCATGATCCTGCTGCGCCTGATCAGCGGGCGCGGTTTATAGAGGCTGGCGCACTGGCCAGACAGGGCGGCGCGCGTGCAAACGGGCGCCGCCTTTTTGCCGCCTTGTGCGTCCGTGCGCGCGCACTGGCACGCCGCTGCATTTTGCAGTAACGTGTGCAGGTAGTTCTGGGTATGTCCCAATAACAAAACTAGGAGAAAATCCATGAAAGAAGCATTCAAAAAAGGCCCTGGCGCCAAATCCCTGATCGGCATGCTGGTGATCGCGCTGGCCGCCACCGGCTGCGCGGACATGTCCTCGACACAACGCGGCACGGCCACGGGCGCCGGCATCGGCGCTGGCCTGGGTGCCTTGATCGGCGGCACCACCGGTGGCGGCAGCAGCGGCCGCACGGCCGGCGGCGCCCTGATCGGTGCCGCAGCTGGCGCCGTGGTCGGCAATATCTGGTCGAACCGCATGGAAAACCAGAAGCGCGCGATGGAACAGGCGACACAGGGTACCGGTGTGCAAGTGTCGCAGACGGCCGATAACCGCCTGAAAATGGAAATCCCGAGCGACATTTCCTTCGACACCAACCGCGCCGACATCAAGGGCAACTTCCGCCCCATCCTCGACCGCTTTGCCGCCACCCTGAACGAAAACCCGAACACCACGGTCAGCATCATCGGCCACACGGACAGCACGGGCAGCGATTCCATCAACGAACCGCTGTCGGTGGAACGCGCCGCCCACACGCGCGACTACCTGTCCATGCGCGGCGTCTCGCCGACGCGCGTCGTCACGGAAGGCCGCGGCGCCCGCGAGCCGATCGCCTCGAATGCGGATGCCTCGGGACGCGCACGCAATCGCCGCGTGGAAATCTACGTAGCAGAGCTAGCCCCACGGGGGTAACACCGAACCAAACCTGCTGCGCGTCGGTATAGGCGGCTTGCGATGCTCACCGGCTCGGCGCCCCCGTACTGAAGTACGGTTGCGCTTCTCGGCCACCTCTCCCTTCCGCTCGCTACGGTTTTGTTCGGTGTCGGGACGTTGACATCAAAATCAAGATCGTAAAAAAACCCGCTGGCAAGGTCACTTGCCAACGGGTTTTTTCCATTTAAAGCAGCTTATTTTGAACTAGCTTACTTCGACGTCGTTGCCTTGGCGCCGCTGTCGCCCTCTTTCGCCACCTTGGCAAAGTCGCCCGCCACCACCACCGACACGGCCGCCGGCTTCAGGTATTCGCGCAGGCCCTGGTTCACTTGCGCCAGGGTCAAGGCGGACACTTTCGCTTCCAGGTCCTTGTCGTAAGCCATGGTGCGGTCCTGCGCCAGGTAGCCGGCCAGTTCGCGTGCCAGGCCCGCGTCCTGCGTGCGCCCCACTTCTTCCGATTGCAGCCAGCCTTTCTTCGCTTCGGCCAGTTCCGCTTCCGTAAAGCCGTCGGCCAGCACCTTGGCGATTTCCTCGCGCAGGGCCGCTTCCACCTTGACCGTGTTTTGCGGCGCGCTGATGGCGTACGCCATCCAGTAGCCGGCCGGCTCGCGCGACGGCACGGATACTTGCGAACCGACGCCGTACGACAGGCCTTCCTTCTGGCGGATGCGGTCGGCCAGGCGGCTGCGCAAGGCGCCGCCGCCCAGCATGTGGTTGGCGATCAGCAAGGCCGGATAGCTGGCGGCGTCATCCTTGAGGGGAATCGGCTGGATGGCGAACAGCACGCTGTTGGCCTTGTCCGGCGTTTCCAGCGTGACTTTCTCGCCGCTGACGGGCTTGACGGCATCAGGAATGCGCACATACGGCTGCTGCGCCTTCCAGCTGCCGTACAGGCTGGCCACTTGCGCCTTCAGCGCGGCCGGGTCGAAGTCGCCCACGGCGGCAAAGGTGGCGTTCGACGCGCCATAGTAGGCGCCATGGAAGGCTTTCACATCGGCAACCTTGATGGCTTTCCATTGCGCCAGCTCGGCCGGCAAGGTGGCCACGTGGCGCACATGGCCTTCCGGCGTGGCGTCGAGCAGGCGGCGGAAGGCGTTCACGGCCAGCGGCTGCGGTTCAGGCAATTCCTGCTCCGCGCGGCCCACGCGCTCGCGCTGCAATTCCAGGAATTCCGTTTCGCTCAGGGCCGGCTTTTGCAGCACTTGCGCCAGCAGGTCCATGGCGGCAGGCAAGTTCTCGCGCTTGCCCGTCAGCATGGCGGTCACGCCCTCGGCGCCGCCCGTGATGGCCACTTGCGTGCCCAGCTGGTCGAACTTGTCCTTCACTTCCTGGCGCGACAGTTTATCCGTGCCGCGCGACAACAGATTGGCCGTATAGCTGCCCACTTGCGCCTTGCCGCGCAAGCTTTCTTCGCTGCCGACCTGCAGCTTCAATACGACGCTGACGGTATTGCCCTTGGTTTTCTTCGGCAGCAAGGCGCCCTTCAAGCCATTTGGCAAGGTGAAGCGCGTGGTGCGCGCTTCGATATTGTCGGGGCTGGGGTCGAACGCTTCTCCCTGCGCCACCACGGCGCGGCCCGTGTAGCCGGCCAGTTGCGGCGCCACGTCGGCGTAGGCCGGCACGACCGTGCGGTCCGGCGCATCGGTGGGGATGAAGCGGCCCAGGGTGCGGTTCGAGCTCTTCAGGTATTTCTCGGCCGCTGCCTGCACCTGCGCCGTCGTCAATTTGTCGAGCTGGTCGCGCTGCAGGAAGAACAGGCGCCAGTCGCCGGCCGCCAGGGACTCCGTCAGGGCGATCGTCATGCGCGCCGTATTCGAGGTGATCAGCTCGACCTGCTTGTTCAGCTGCTGCTTGACGCGCGCCACTTCCGCATCCGTCACCGGCTGCGACTTCAAATCTTCCAGCACTTTCAGCATGGCCGCTTGCGCTGCATCAAGGTTGCCATCGACGGGCACCAGCGCGCCGAACAGGTTGTAGCCCGGTTCCAGGTTGCTCACCGAGTTGTATTCGATCTTGCTGGCCAGCTTGGTTTCCACCAGCGCCTTGTGCAGGCGGCCGGCCGGGGCGTCCGTCAGCACGTGGCCGAGCACCTCGAGGGCGACGGCGTCCGGGTTGCCGGAAGGCGCCACGTGGTAGCCGGCGCCGACGAACTGCGTGCCGCCGCTGCGGCGCACCGTCACGGCCCGCTCGCCATCCTGCACCGGTTCGGCCGTGTAGGTGGGCTCGATCACGCGCGTGGGTTTCGGGATCTTGCCGAACAACTCATTGATCTGTGCCAGGACCTTCGCTTCATCGAAGCGGCCCGCCACCATCAGCACGGCATTATCCGGCTGATAATATTTATGATAGAACGCGCGCAGACGGGGGATGTTCACCTGCTCAATGTCGGAGCGGGCGCCGATGGTCGACTTGCCGTAGTTGTGCCAGTCATAGGCGATGGCCTGGATGCGCTCGCTGGTCACGCCGATCGGGTCGCTCTCGCCCATCTCGAACTCGTTGCGCACGACCGTCATTTCGCCCTTCTGCGTCTTCGGGTTCCACAGGTCGTTCTGGTCGATGGCCGCGTTGACCATGCGGTCCGCTTCCATGGCCAGCATCTGGCGCAGGTTGTCGTCGTTGGCGGGGAAGGTGGCGTAGTAATTGGTGCGGTCGTACCAGGTGGTGCCGTTGAACTGCGCGCCCGTCGAGTTCAGGATCTCGACCGGGGTCTTGGTTCCCTTCTTGACGCCGAAGTTGGCGCTGGGCTTGAACAGCAGGTGCTCGAGCAAGTGCGCCATGCCCGTTTCGCCATAGTTTTCATGGCGCGAGCCGACCAGGTAGACGATGTTGGTGGTAAGCGTAGGCTTGCTGGCGTCCGGGAACAACAGCACGCGCAAGCCGTTGGCCAGGCGGTATTCGGTAATGCCTTCGACGGACGTGACCTTGACGGCGGCGCCGCGATGCGGTGCGGCCTTGCCGGTTTTCTGGGCCGGCGCGGCTTCCACGGGGGTGGCGGCCAGGATGAACGACGGCGAGAGAATGCCGGCGGCAAGCAGGAGGGCGGTAATTGGTTTCAAGTCGGAGTCCTGGTAGCACTACGTTTTAGAGATGCGCAAGCGCAATGAAAGATACGCAAGCGCAATGCGATACGAACGCAAGAATGATCACGGTGCCCGCGCTGCGTCTTCGCCGCCACGTGAAATTATTGCTATTTCATAATTTACGGCATACTTATCACTTGCGCAAGTCCTGTCATCGAGCTGTTATGTGCCCGTGTTATACTCCACGGTTCCAGAACTATCTGCCTGTATATGAGACGAGCTCTCGTCCTGCTCTGCCTTTTTGTTTTCATCGCCTTACCCCAGGCGTTCGCCAGCATGGCTTACGCCAGCCCTTCCCCATTCCAGCATGCAGTCGCGGCCGGCACTACCGCCACGCCTGCCTTCGTCGCCGATTGCCTTGACCCCGGCGCCCATGCGGGCTTGCCCGGCGACAGCTGCGACGCCGACGAATGCGACAACGACCCCATCACGCTCTACCCGACCTCGCGCCAGGGAGCGCCGTTTTGCGCCATCATTTGGCAAGCGGGACCGGGGGCACTTGCCGAAGCGGACGCGCGGCAGGCCACCCGGCCGC
>NZ_JBXAKW010000007.1:252358-438012 GCF_058798815.1 Janthinobacterium sp. GW822-FHT07A03
GTACGCCCCCCCCCCCCCCCCCCCCCCCCCCCCCCGCCGCCACATCACGCACTCGCAACACGGTTCCCTGGGGCAATAGCCACCAGGCAAGCTTGATACTTACTGACTTTACAAGGTTACACACATGGAATGGTTATTTGACCCGACAATCTGGGTCGGCCTGCTGACGCTGGTCGTACTGGAAATCGTACTGGGTATCGACAACCTGATCTTCATCGCCATCCTGGCCGAAAAGCTGCCGCCGCACCAGCGCGACAAGGCGCGCGTGCTGGGCCTGACCCTGGCCCTCGTCATGCGCCTGGGCCTGCTCTCGCTGATTTCCTGGCTCGTCACGCTGACGACGCCCTTGTTTTCCATACTGACTTTTTCGTTTTCCGGGCGCGACCTGATCCTGCTCGTCGGCGGCCTGTTCCTGCTGTTCAAGGCCACCAGCGAGCTGCACGAGCGCCTCGAAGGCGTCACGCATGCCCAGACGGGGCCGAAAGTCTACGCCGGCTTCGGCCTCGTGGTGGCGCAGATCGTCGTGCTCGACGCCGTCTTTTCGCTCGACGCCGTCATCACGGCCGTCGGCATGGTGGAAAACCTGTACGTGATGATGGCGGCCGTCGTCATTTCCATCATCGTCATGATGCTGGCCTCGAAGGTGCTGACGCGCTTCGTCAACGCCCACCCCACCGTCGTCGTGCTGTGTCTGAGCTTTTTGCTGATGATCGGCCTGTCGCTGGTGGCCGAAGGCCTGGGCTTCCACATTCCGAAAGGCTATCTGTACGCCGCCATCGGTTTCTCCATCGTCATCGAGTTCTTCAACCAGCTGGCGCGCCGCAACTTCCTCAAGCTGCAGTCGAACGCCCCGCTGCGCGACCGCACGGCGCAAGCCGTGCTGAGCCTGCTGGGCGGACGCAAGGGCCGCGAAGCCGTGGAAGAGCACGAAGTCAAGGAATTGCCCGACGTCTCCGCCTTCGGCGTGGAAGAGCGCAACATGGTCAGCGGCGTGCTGACCCTGGCCGAACGCTCGATCCGTTCCGTGATGACGCCGCGCGGCGACGTCTCGTGGGTCAACCTGAACGACAGCAGCGAGAAAATGCTGCAACTGTTGCGCGACACGCCGCACAGCATGATTCCTGTCTGCAACGATGACCTCGACAATGTGGTCGGCATCGCGCGCAGCAAGGACCTGATCGAAGACCTCGTCTCGCATGGCAAGATCGATCCGGCCAGCATGCGCGAAGCCGTCGTCGTGCCGGAAGCGGCCGGCGTGCTGAAAGCCATGGAAACCCTGAAGCGCTCGCGCGGCCAGCTGGTGCTGGTGGTCGACGAATTCGGCACCGTGCAAGGCGTGCTCACGCCCATCGACATCCTGGAAGCCATCGCCGGCGAATTCCCCGACGAGGACGAGCAGCCCGACGTGGAAGTGCTGGGCCCAGGCCACTGGCGCATCGATGGCGCGACGGACCTGCATTACCTGGAGCAAGTGTTCGAGACGGAAACCCTGGTCAGCGAAGACGGCGAGTACAACTCGCTGGCCGGCTTCCTGCTGGCGCATTTCGAGAACATGCCTGCCGTGGGCGAGGTGCTGGAACTCGATGATCTGCGCTATGAGATCCTCGAGGCGGACGAGCGCCGCATCGCCTGCGTGGACGTGCGCCGCATCGAGCCCGATCACAGTTTGTAACACAATGGCAAGCGTGCCCCGCTTGCCATGCCGTATGCTGGGGTCTGCCTTTTCCGGAGACGCCCACATGAAACATTCTTTGCTACGCCTGACCCTGCTGGCTTGCGCCGCCTTGGGCAGCCAAGCCCAGGCCGCCGCGCCATCCCCCGCCATCAAGCCTGGCCTGTGGCAAGTCGACAGCAAGATGGCGTCGCCCGACGCCGCCACCGACAACGCCATGTCCATGGTGCTGCAGCAGCTGGGCAACCTTCCTCCCGATCAACGCAAGCAGCTGGAAAGCATGGCCGCCAGCCGCGGCATGGCCATGCCCACCGTGGGCGCCGACGGCGCCGTGCGCGTGACGGCGTGCGTGACGCCGGAAATGGCGGCGCGCAGGCAGATTCCCACGGGCCAGCCCGGCGATTGCAAATCAAAGAACACCGACACCGCGGGCGGCATGAACGTGTCGTTCACGTGCGCCAACCCGAAATCGAGCGGCGAAGGCCAGGTGCGCTTCAGTGGCGACCAGGCGTTCAGCATGCAACTGGCGGTGACGACCAGCGCGCGCGGCACGCCGGAACAGGTGAATGTGACGAGCAACGGCAAGTGGCTGGGGGCAACGTGCCCCGCGCCTTCCGCCGCCGCTCAGAAGCCGTGACGGAAGCCCATATTGAAAGCGGCGTCGCCGCGTCCCGCATCGCTGGCATTGCCCACCGTGTAGCGGGCGCCGTTCTTGTTGTGGATCTTCGCGTAGGAGGCGTAGAAATCGCTGCGTTTTGACAGGGAATACGTGAGGCCGACGGCCACCTGATTGGCGTCGCGGTCGGCCAGGTCGCGGTCGTCCTTGCGCACGTACGAGGCCAGCAGCTTGAAGCCGCCCACGGGCACGGACACGCCGAGCAAGGTGTCGCGGCTGTCCGACGACGACATCGACAGGGCCAGCGAGCTGTAGGCATTGTTCGGGTCCCATGGCGAGCTGCCATAGCCCTTGTTCACGCCCACGGCGGCAAAGGCGGTGGCCACTTTCAGGTCGATGTTCGCCGCGATCAGGGTGTTGCGCGACGACATATCGATGGCGGGCAAGGTGCCGGAGGCGAGGATGAAGTTGTTCTTGCGCTGGTGCGACACGCTGACATTCACGGCGCCGGCCGAATAGCCGAGGGTGGCGCCATACGCGCGGTTGTTGGCGCTGCTGTATGGCGACTCGCCGAAGCTGTAGATGGCGCTGGCCGTCACGCCGCGCAAGGCGGGCGTCACGTATTTGACGGTATTGTCGTAGCGTTTCACGCTGTAGCCGGCCAGGTTGCCGGCGCTGCCGGCCATGCCGCCCTTGAACGGGTCGGCCACGTCGGTGAGGGCCAGGTATTGCAGATTGTACTGGCGCCCCAGGGTCAGCGCGCCCAGGCGGCTGTCCAGGCCCACGTAGGCCTGGCGGCCGAACAGCCGGCCATCTTCCGACTGGCCCGTGTCGTTCTGGATGCCCGCTTCCAGGGTAAACACGGCGGAAACGTCGTTGCCCAGCGCTTCGCGGCCCTGCACGCCCAGGCGCGAGCCGGAGGCGACGCCGCCGGACACCTTGGTGCCGGCGCAACCGGCGGCACAGCCCCGTTCGGCCACGATACCCGCGTCGAGCACGCCGTACACGGCAACGTTGGTGGATGCGGCACTGCCCGCGCCATCGGCAGCCTGGGCCGTCGCGCCCAGCGCGAATGGCCCCATCCCTATCACAGCAAGCGCAAAATACGAGGTCTTCATGATAAATATCTCGGTCACGTGAATTGAAACTTCCCGGTATTGATCAGGACATGCGCTGTGTGTCTGATCTCAGTGTTACCTTATCCTCGCTTTTTGTCCAGCCATCCGTGCGTTGTACAACAGAAACTTCAGCTTAGCCCCACGAAAAGAGTCGCGCACTGACAACACGCAAGGTTGACCATGATTGTGGCACTAGCGGCAAAATGGCGTGAATTGCAGGCCCTGCCGTAAAGCAATGTTCGGTGGCGAACGTTGCGCGATCTGACGCAGGCGGTACACTACTGGTTTTACCGACAGCGGCTCGCCCGTTTTTTCTGCATGCTAGCTATCCTCGAACGCATTGACCCCAACTCCAGCAATATCGACTTGCTGGTGGAATTATTCAACTCACTGCGTCCCAAGCGCCCCCACGACAGCGCTACCGCGATTGCCAACGTGCGCACCCTGCGCCAGCTTCTCAAAGGTAACCCCGCGCAAGCGCGCGCCCTGCACGAATACGTGCTGCGCGTGCTGGCCGCGCGCCGCCACGCCAGCCTGTACACGGACATCGGCGTGCTGTCGAACAGCGGCTTCTTTACAGAATTGAAACGCCGCATCGCCTACCGCATGCTGCCGCCCGCCCTCGGCGACGAATACCTGAACGACGCGCTCGACCAGGTGCTGTACCTGAAGACCGATTATTTGTGGATCAGCAACGTGCCCGCCACGGACTGGCTGGAACTGTTCGACGTGCTCACCAGCGACGACATCGAACTGGCCGTCGGCGATGGCAATATCATGTTGCCAGGCATGCTCGATGCCATCCGCACCCTGTCCTACCGCGTCTGCGCCATGGGCCTGGAACCGGAACTGACGCGTTTTCACAGCGAAATTGAAGTGTTCCAGTCGCCGTTCATGGTGCAGAACACGGAAGTGAACGCCTACCTGGACGCCTACACGAGCCTGCTGCAGGGCGATATCGAGCACATCGAGGATGCGCGCCATTTGCTGGTGATGCTGGACCAGTGCGACGCCGTCATCGCCAAGATCCGCAAGAAGGCCCTGTACCAGGGCACCAGCATTCCTCTGACCTACCTGCTGGTGGCGCTGGCGCAGAGCATCGACCGCCTGCGCAAGCTGCTGTTCCTCGTCGACACGAGCGGCGAGCTGCCCGCATCGAACAACGTGGACATCGACGCCATCACGGTAGACGCCACGCAGGACTTGCTGCACCCGCAACCGGTCAGCCGCCGCCGCGCGGGCGCCGTCGGGCTGGCGCTGGAGCTGATCCGCGCGCACAACCACAAATACAAGGTCAGCGACCTGTTTTCCGACAATATCAACTTGCTGGCGCGCAATGTGACGGAAAACGCCAGCCGCACGGGCGAGCACTACATCGCGGAAAACCGCCGCGAAATGGGCGCCATGTTCCTCTCGTCCGCGGGCGCGGGCGTGATCATCGGCTTCATGGCCCTGTTCAAGATATTGATGTCCTACCTGCGCTCGGCGCCGCTGGTCGAAGCGTTCATGTTCAGCATGAATTACTCGATCGGCTTCATGTTCATCCACTTGCTGCACTTCACGGTGGCCACCAAGCAGCCGGCCATGACGGCGTCGCGCATCGCCGCCGGCCTGCACAGCAAGGATGGCCGGAATATCGACCTCGACAGCATGGCGGAACTGATCAACAAGGTCTTCCGCACGCAAAACATGGCCGTGCTGGGCAACCTGGCGACGGCCATCCCCACGGCGTGGCTGATCGCGCTCGGCTACAAGGCGATTACCGGGCACAACCTGGTATCGCCGGAAAAAGCCATGCATCTGCTGCACGATATCGACCCCATCGGCAGCCCCGCCATCTTCTACGCCATGATCGCGGGCGTGTGCCTGTTCGTGGCCGGCCTGATTTCCGGCTACTACGACAATCAGGCCCTGTACACGCGCTGGGCGCAGCGCATCGCGCAATTGCGCGGCCTGGGCCGCGTGATCGGCCAGGAGCGCCTGCAGCGGCTGGGCCTGTACCTGGAAAACAACCTGGGCGGCCTGATGGGTAACTTCTATTTCGGTATATTGCTCGGTTCCATCGGCACCCTGGGCTTTTTGATCGGCTTGCCCATCGATATCCGCCACATCACCTTCTCGGCCGCCAACTTTGCGACAGCGCTGGTGGGACTCGACCACAATATGAGCTGGCAGCTGGCCGTCAAGTCGCTGTCGGGCATCTTCGCCATCGGCACGGCCAACCTGCTGGTCAGCTTCGGCCTGGCCCTGTGGGTGGCCCTGCGTTCGCGCCAGGTGCGCTTCAAGCACGGCATGCAATTGTTGAAAATCCTGGGCAAGCGTTTCCTGCGCTCGCCCATCGTCTTCTTCTTCGGTTCGAAAAACCCGCCGCCACTGGCACTGGCCGATGACTCGGCAAACCTGTCACCCACGACCAAGGCTCAAAAATGACCGCTCGCCGCATGCAACCCTGCCTCACCGCCCTCCTGCTGTGCTGGACCCTGGCTGCATGCGCCGCGTTGCCAAACGTTAAAAATCTCAATACCACCCTGGAACCCGTGGCCAAGCCCAATGTCATCACGGGCAAGGGCGCCATGCTGAACGTCAACAGCCGGGCCGCCCTGCTCAACAAGCGCTGGGCCAAGTCCGGCATGGACTTGAAGACCCAGGCCGCGCTGGAAGAGGCGGCCACGGGCGTGCCTTTGATCAAGGGCAACAAGGTGACCCTGCTGTTTGATGGCCCGCAAACCATGGCCGCCATGTTCCAGGCCATCAGCGAAGCGAAAAACAGCATCAACCTGGAAACGTATATCTTCGACCAGGACCCGCTGGGCCTGAAGTTTGCCGACATGCTGATCGAAAAGCAGCAAGCGGGTGTGACGGTCAACGTCATCTACGACAGCGTGGGCACGATCGGCGTGCCGCAGGCGTTTTTTGACCGCATGCGCGCGGCCGGCGTGCACCTGGTGGCGTTCAACCCCGTCAATCCCGCCAAGCTCAAGGGCGACGACTGGAAGATCAACAACCGCGACCACCGCAAGGTGCTGATCGTCGACGGCACAATGGCGTTTACGGGCGGCATCAATATCAGCGATACCTATGCCAAGAGCTCGCTGTTCCGCTCGAAATCGAAGCCCACCGACAAGAAGGACGTAGGCTGGCGCGATACCCACGTGAAAGTGGAAGGCCCGGCCGTGGCCGCCTTCCAGTGGCTGTTCATCCGCACCTGGGCCCAGCAAGACCAGGCCGACTTGCCGGACGCAAATTATTTCCCCGTGCTGTCCGAAGTGGGCGACAAGCTGGTGCGCGTGGTGGCCAGCGAGCCGGACGGCGGCTTCGAAATCTACAAGGCCTACATCCTGGCCATCCAGGAAGCAAAAAAATCGATCCACATCACGTCCGCCTATTTCGTGCCCGACCAGCAGACGGTCGACGCGCTGGTCGCGGCCGCCAAGCGGGGCGTGGACGTCACCGTGGTGCTGCCCGGCGTATCCGACAGCGGCCTCGTGTTCCATGCGGGACACGCGCTGTACGACCAGCTGCTGGCCGGCGGCATCCGCATCTTCCATCTGAAACTGGCCGTGCTGCACGCCAAGACGGCCGTCATCGACGGCGCCTGGTCAACGGTCGGCTCGACGAATATCGACATGCGCAGCTTCCTGCACAACAGCGAGCTGAACGTGATCGTGCTGGGTGACAGTTTCGGCCGGGAAATGGAAAACGCTTTCCAGGAAGACTTGCGCGACTCGCAAGAGATCACCAAGGCGAAATGGGAAACGCGGCCCATCTCCGACCGCATGAAGGAATGGGCGGCCCGTTTCATGAATTACTGGCTGTAAGCACCGATCAGGCGGCTGGATATTTGCACAAATATGCACTATATTGCACCAATAGTATGACGATCGTCGTACTGCTCATATCTGGAGTGGACCACCATGGGAACCGTGCGCAAGACCATTACCTTGACGGACCAGCAGGACGATTGGATCAAGGCGCAAATTGACGCCGGGCGCTATACGAACGACAGCGAATACATCCGCGACCTGATCCGGCGTGAACAGGAACGCAGCGCCGAACTCGATGCGATCCGCGCGGCGCTGGTGGAAGGCGAGGCAAGCGGCGAACCCCAGCCTTTCGACGCCAGGGCTTTCAAGCAGAGAATGCTGGCAGCGCATGGCTGAATACCGGCTGACGCCCGCCGCCGAACGTGATCTTGAGGCGATCTGGGCGTATACGTCGCAGCGGTGGAGCGTGCAGCAGGCCAGTGTTTATCTTGACAACATGACGGCAGCCTTCGATGAGCTGGCACGCGCGCCCGAGACGGCACCGGCATGCGAGCAGATCCGGCCCGGCTACCGGCGCCGCAAAGTCGGACGGCACATGATTTATTTCCGCATCACTCACTATGGCATTGCCATCGTCCGCATTTTGCATGACCGCATGGATGCGGCACGCCATCTGTAATTAAAACATCATCGATCACAGCGGCCGCAAGCTGGCCCACACGCCGCCCTGGCGTTCGAACGCTTCCGTGCTGACCTTTTCAAACTCGGCGCTGTCTTCATTCCAGCTGTAGCGCTCGACCCTGATGCAACTGTTTTCCACGCGCAGCACATTGAAGGAGTTCGACTCGCCCCTGCCCCGCGTCGACGTGGCCGTGCCCGCCTGCACCATCAGGGCCGCGTAGCCGGCGATCTTGTAGCGCTCGGCCGTGTTGCCCGCCACGCTGGCATGCAGATGCCCCGCCAGCAATAAATCCACGCCGCATTCGGAAAACATTTGCAGCGCCAGCGGCGCGCGGTCCACCAGGTCATCCTCGTCGAAGTGCTCGGGCAAGTCAAATGGATGATGCGTGACGATGATGCGCGTCAAACCGGGCGGCAAACGGCCCAGGCGTTCACGCAGGAAATCGATCTGCTCGTGACTGATGCGGCCATCCTTGAACGTCAATGAGCGGGCCGTGTTGATGCCCAGCACGGCGATTTCCTCGTCCACGTATTCGGGCGACAAATCGTCCGTCACATGGCGCCGGTATTTCACCAGCGGCGTCAGGAAGCGGGAAAAGACGTTGTACAGCGGTACGTCATGATTGCCCGGCACCACGATCTGCGGCCCCGGCAAGCTGTCGAGAAAGTGCCGCGCCGCCTGGAACTGGGCGCTGCGGGCCCGCTGCGTGAGGTCGCCCGAGACCACCACCACGTCCGGTTCCAGCCGCTCGACCAGCGCGCGCAAGGGCGCCAGCAAGTCCCCGTCGACCCGGCCGAAATGCAGATCCGATAAATGCACGATGGTACGCATGGCGCTCTCCTAGCTGGCGGCGGGCACGGGCGCCGGCACGATCACTTCGAGCGCGGCCGTGCGGATGCAGTAGCGCAGCGGCGTATTCATGACGGTCACTTCGCCATCGGTGGCCACGCGCAGGCGGCGGTGTCGCGTGGCGATCTCCAGGTCAGTGGCCGTCAGCACGTCGAAATCCTTGGCCTGCGACAACTTGCCGAACAGCGCGTGCAAGGCCAGCTTCAGCAAGCCCAGGCGGCCCGGACGCTGTGCCACGTACAGGCTCAGCTGGCCACCGTTGAGCCGTTCGCGCTCGCCGATATTCAAGCCTTCCATCCGGTATTCATTATTGCCGATGAAGACGAAAGGCGTGCGGCGCGCATGCACGGCGTCGTTGACTTTCAGCTGCACGCTGAGAAAGGGATAGCGGCGCAAGGCCGCCACCAGCGCCCAGCTGAAAGCCAGCCACTTGCCCCGTCCCAGCCGCCGCTGCTGCTTTTCGCGGTCGCGCACGATATCGGGATACAGGCCCAGGCTGGAATTGTTCAGGAAGATGCGGCCATTGACTTCGCCCACGTCAACCTGGTGCGGCACGCCCTGCGCCACGTTGGCAATCGCCGCGTCGAGCGTCAATGGAATATTCAGATCCTTGGCGAAATGGTTCAAGGTGCCCAGCGGCAAGACGCCAAACGGCGTGCCGCTGCCGACGACGACGGAGGCGACGGCATTGATGGTGCCGTCGCCGCCCCCGGCCACGACGATCGGCGCGCCATCGCGCAAGGCTTGCTCGGCCGTGGCGATCATCTCTGCCCCGCTTTGCGCCAGGGTGATGGCGGCGTCGAGGCCCACGGCCAGGAATTGTGCTTCAAGCTGCTGCGCCCAGTCCGGCGCATAGCCGCAGCCGGCGCCCGCATTGATGATGACGGCGATTTTGCTCAGGATCGTTCCCCTTATTTCGTTTGCCGGATATGCCGGCGGCGGCGCAGGGTCGACACGCCGGCGATACAGATGGCCAGCCAGCCATAGCTTTCCGCCATGGCCGCCAGCACATCGCTCAGGTAATGCGCGCCCAAATAAATGCGGCTGAAGCCGACGAGCGACGCCATCAGGAATGCGCCCAGCGCGATGGCGATGCGCTTGCCCCAGGCGCCCGGTGCCGTCTGGCAAATCAGGTAGGCGGCCAGCAAGCCGTACAGGGCCGTCGAGGTGGCCGTATGGCCGCTGGGAAAGCTGTACGTGCTAAAGGCCGTCTGCAGGATGGGCTCGTCAAAGCTGGGCCGCGCGCGCACAAAAATGTACTTTAACAGCAGGTTCAAAAACATGACGCCCGGCATGGTGATGGCCAGGGTAAACAGCCAGTAATCGGCGCCCTTGCGGTGCAGATACCAGCCCAGCAAGGCGGCCAGGGTGATGGCGCCGATCACGCCATGCATATGCGTGACGACCAGCAGGCAACTGGTGATCCACGGCACGGCATGCTGGTTGAACCACTGCGCCACCTGCAGGTCGATCACGGTGATCCGGGCCATGCCCATCACGGCTTCGGCGATCTCGTGGAAGACCACGATGGCCACCAGCATCAGGGCCACGCCCACCGTCATATGCAGGCCCAGCTCGCCTTCGGGCGACAGGCGCGCCTCGACGAAACGGCGCAGTTTCATGGCCCAGCCCGTGGTCATGCCCATGTCATTTTTCTCTTGCAAACTGATCTCTCTTTCATATTCCTGGCGATGATCAAAAAAACCACACCAGCAAAAAAAATACTGTTTATTCATACAGTAGCTGTGTTTTCATACAGTAGTTATGCTATTCTGATGACTCGTTCAACACATCTCCCTCAAAGGAATTGTCATGGCAACATTGAATAGCGGTTTTGGCTCACGGTTCGGCCTGGAATACGCCCCAAGCTCTTTCCTCGTCCGCATGGGCAAGCGCGAAATCCTCGTCTGCCGCGACTTCCGCAAGCGCTACTACACCGTCAATCCCCTGATCGAGTGCGGTACGGGCATCGAGCCGGGCTATGTTGAAGTGCTGCTGATGCGCCGTTGGCTTTTGATCTTATCTAAAGCGCATTAAATACGCCTTAAAAATCTACTGCGCGGCGCGATTTGCGGCCTGCGATGCTCGCTGTACTAAAGTACAGCTGCGCTTCTTAGCCACAACTCGTTGCCGTTCGCTACGATTTTTCTCGGCGTATTCCGGGGCTTTCGACGACATTGCTTGAAAGCCTCGCCCGGCCACGCCGGGAGCGCGCCAGTACCGGCCAGCGGCAACGCTGGCCGACCCCTCATTACTGCGTGCGCTCCGGTGCGGCCGGGCTGGCAGGTGTATTCGCGCCTGCCTTGACAGGCGCCACCTTGTCAAACACATTCGCTTCGTACCACAGCGTAACGAACAGCACCATCACGACGGGGCCAATGAACAGGCCCACGAGACCCAGGGTCTCCACGCCGCCCAAAATACCGAACAGCACGGCCAGGAAAGGCAAGCGGGTAGCGTTGCCGATCATGCCGGGGCGCACGAAGTGGTCGGCCACGAACAGCACCACGGTGCCCCACGCGGCCACGCCGATGGCGGCGCCCACATTGCCCTGGAACACCAGCAAGGCTGCCGCGCACAGGTAAGCGAGCGGCGCGCCGAACGGGATGATGGCCAAAATACCGGTGGCGAACGCCCACAGGGCCGGCGACGGCAAGCCGGCAATCGCATAGGCGAAGCCGATCAGCACGCCTTCGGCCAGGCCCACGAGCACCAGGCCGTTGACGGTGGCGCGGATGGCGGTCGGAATCTTTTGCGCATAGCGGCCCCAGCGTTCAGGGCGCAGGAAATGGCTGCCGACGGCCGTGATCTGGCGCGTCAGCGCTTCGCCATCCTTGTAGAAGAAAAACAGGCATAAAAAGGCCAGGCCGAAGTCGACCAGGCGGTGGAAGACGTCCGCGCCGAGGACTTTCAGCATGTCGCGCGCGGAATGAAAGCCGCCCACGGCGCTGCCCGCAAAGAAGTGGCCGAGGCCGTGGGGCTGGCTCAGGGTGGCTTGCCACCAGTCGCCGATGGCGCTGCCGGCCAGCGGAATATGCGCCACCCAGTCCGGCACGGGCAAGCCGTCGGTATTCGCATGGACGACGAAATTGGCCAGCACGGGCACTTCGCGCGCCGCCTGCGCCACGCCGAACAGCACGGGGATGATGAAGATGCAGGCGAACGCCAGGGTCAGCACGGCCGCCGCGATGATGGTGCGCTGGCCCAGCGCCGCGCGCACGCGCAGGTACAGGGGCCAGGTGGCCACGCACAGGATGCCGGCCCACACGAGCGGCAAAAAGAAACGCTGCATGACGAAGGCCGTCACGGCGATCAGGGCCAGGGAAAAGCCTGCGCTGACGATGTCGCGCTGGGTATCGGTCATACCACTCCATTCATGCCCGGCGCCACAGGCCGCCAGTATTCGCTATGCGCCAGTTGCGCAGGCGTAGCGTAACACGCCACCAGCCAAGCTTATACCAGTCCCAGCTCCACCGGTTTGACGCCGGCAAACACATGATCGAGTTGCGCCGGCGTCAAACCGAAGGTGCGGCGCAGCAAGCCGCCCAGCACGGCGCGGTATTCATTCAGCACGGGCATGTCGCGGTTCTGGAACAGCGTCGCCTGCGAAATCGCCACCTGCTCGCCCGCCACCTGCTTGCCCCTGATCCCGCCGCCGAGCACCCAGAACACGCTGCCGTGGCCATGGTCCGTGCCGCGGTTGCCGTTTTCGCGGAAGGTGCGGCCAAATTCGCTGACCACGACGACCACGGTATTGCGCCATTCGCTGCCCATTTCCTGGGAAAACGCGGCCAGGCCCCGCCCCAGCTCGTCGAAACGTCCCGCCAGGTAGCCGCTGGCGCCGCCCTGCCCCACGTGCGTATCCCAGCCGCCCACGTCGACGAAACCAAGGTTGTATTTGTCCTTCATCAAGCGGGCGATGCGCTGCGCTTCCAGTTCAAAACCCTTGGTACTGATGGCGTTGCGGTTGGCCGCCTGCATTTCTCCCGTCAATTCCCGGCTCACGTCCGCGCGCACGGCAAAGCCTGCGCTGACCGGTTGCTGCAAGGGCGTGCCCTTGTACATGGCGGCGATGAGCTGGCTTTGACGCGCATCAATACCGGACTTGCCCACGGAGCGCAGCCCCATGTTCGGTACTTGCACGCCGCCCTGGAAGATCAAGGGCAGCTGGTCTGTGAAGGAAATGGCGTGATTGCCGCTGTTGAGGCTTTGCGCCAGCCGGTTCAAAAAGCCCGAGCGGAAATCGCGCCGGCCGCCCAGTTCCTGCCCCAGTTCGATGCTGTCCTGCGTCTCGAAATGGCTGCGCGTCAAATCCGTCGTGCCCGCAAACGGGATGAAGGCCGCCTCGCCGCCCGTGAACATGGGATAGATGGTCTCGCGCAAGGCCGGATGCAGGGCCCAGTCGGCGTTCAAGGCCAGCGCGCCGTTGTCTTCACCGGGTTTCGCGATGGCAATATTCGGCCGCGATGCGTAATAAAAATCGCTGCCGACCGGCACCAGCAGGTTATTCGCGTCATAGCCGCCGCGCAGGAAGACGAACAGCAGCTTCGCATTCGTGGCGGGCGCGGCCAGCAAGCTGCCCGCATGCGACAACAGGGGCGCGGCGGCCAGGGCTTTCAACAGGTCACGACGGTTCATGGCGATCCTTTCAATCTAGCGGTGCATCATTTCCGGTGAAGACAACAGGAACGTGTTCCACTCCTGCGACGAGGCGGCCTGCTCCAGCGCCTGGCGCGTGGCGACACTCAAGGTTGGCTGCAGCGACTGGTAATACAGGGCGCTGGCCAACTGGGGAAACGCGACCTTTTCTTGCGGCTGCGGCCCATCCGTCCTGAACAGGCCGGCGCTGCCCGAACCGATGGTGCGGGCGATATCGAAGCGCGTCGTCATCTGGCCGGGGCTGGCCCAGGACGCATCCGTCAGCGGATAGCCATCGGGCGTCTGGCGTCCGTACAAAGGCTGGCCCATGCGCGCGAGCCAGCTCAGCATGGGGCCAGCGTTGAGGATGGGCTTGTCGTCGTAGCTGAGGCGCACGGCCGACACCACGTAATGCATGGGGTCCTTGAATTTCTTGCCCAGCGACTGCCGGAACTCGGGACTGCCGAACATGGTCTGCAGCACGTCGGCGATCATGCCGTCGCTGTGCTGGAAGGTGGCCGCCATGCGCGCCACCAGCGCTTCGGGAGGGTTATCTCCCACGAAATACTGGGCCAGCTTGCCGCTGATAAAGTGCGCGGTGGCGGGACTGCGGCTCAGGCGGTCCAGCGCTTCATCGAGTTCGGCCAGTCCCCTGCCCTTCACCGTTTGCCCCAGAAATTGTTTATCGCCGTAATCGTGGCGGTTCGGATTGAATTCGAACAGGCCGCGGCGCACGTATTGCGATTGCAGCGCCGGTTTCACCTTCGGCGTATCCGGCCCCAGGTTGACACCCACGCCCGTCAGGATACGCGCCAGTTCCTGCACGTCGGTCTGGCTGTAGCCGCCGTTGACGCCCAGAGTGTGCAGTTCCATCAGCTCGCGCGCATAGTTTTCATTGATGCGCTTGACGGCATTGGCTTCATTGTCCAGGTAGCGCAGCATGGCCGGATGGTGGACGGTGGCGCCCAGCAAGTCGCGGAATTTCCCCAAAGCATGCGGCGCGATGGCATTCGCCTCGTAGTCGCCGACCATGGCGCGCAAGTTGTGCTTGCCCTGGTGCACGCTGAAATGGTTGAGCCAAAACCAGCTCAGCTGCTGCTGCAGCTGGTTCGGCGAATACACGTCCAGCAACAGCGAACGCGTGGCCGCCTCGCGCGCCAGGCGGTTGAGTTCCTGCTGGTACTCCTTTTGCGCCTGCTGCTTCGCCATGTCGTCCATGACGCCGGCCGATTCCTTGCGCTTTTGCTCCACGGACATGACGAGCTGATCGAGCGGCACCTGGCTGATGGTCATGGCGTCGATCTGCGCCTGCACGGCGGGCGGCAGGCTGGCTTTGCTCGGGTGCAACTGTGCCTGCAGGTAAGCGTTCCAGCCTTTCTCTTGCAAATGGCGCACGCTGCCCCCGTTGATGCCCCAGCTGACGCGCTCGAGCATCGCGATGCCTTGCGCGGCATTGTCGGGCGCGGCGACGGCATGCTGCGCGGCCGGCGGCGCCGTCGCGGCACAGCCGGCCAGCAACAGCAGGGACATCAAGGTCGTCGGCAATAATCGGTTCGGGGTCATGGCAATCCTTCAAGCGGTTTCATGCAGAATGCCTGAGAGTACGCCCAGGTTGACCTGCGCATGATTGCCATTTGCAACGAGTTGTAATCAAGCAGGATTGCTCATTAGGCAATTTCTCGAGGATACGGGCACGTGACTGATGAATAATCTCGGATAAAATGTTATCAAGAGAATTGCGTATTGCAATGGCAGCTGCGTATTTTCTCTTGAACCAGACATTATCCATACAATACGTCCACATTAAAAAGAAATGAAAATATTATTTATCGCTGCATTGGGAATGTTATCGCTCATTCAAACGCCGTCAACCTTCGCGGAGAATCTGAATGGGAAAACGCTGTATGTCCAGCGCTGTGCCGTGTGCCATGGAGCAGAGATCAAGGGCACAGGGCCATTGGCGAATAAAAGCACGCCTCCCACGCCGGACCTGACAACGGCCGCTTTCAAGAAACGCCTGAAGGATTATCCGGGCGTGATCGTATCCTCGGTCATACTCCGTCCGAATGGCGATTTGATTCCAAAGACCTTGAAAGAGAATGGCGTCAAGATCGCGCCATACGCCTGGCGGGTAAAGGATTTTCGCGATTTGAATCAATATATGAGCGATGTGATTTTCAAAAACCGCTGATCTTGAAATCAGCGGAGTACATCTCGCGCAGGAATCATCCGCAATTAATCATGCTGTTTCAATAACTCCACGCACTTGTCGCGCAAGAAATCGCGCAGCTGCAGCACCAGCGGCGTCACCTGCGCCCGGTGCATGCAGACCAGGTGCAGGGGCGTGGCCTCGCCCGCCACTTCGGGCAGCAGCACGTGCAGGCGGCCGGCCGCCACGTCGCCGGACACGTCCAGCCGCGATTTATAGGCGATGCCCAGGCCCGCCACGGCCCAGCGCCGCACCAGCTCGGCATCGTCGGCGCTGCGGTTGCCGCTGACGGAAATCGTCACTTGCTCGCGCTGGGGCAGGCGGTAAAAGGTCCAGCGGTCGTGCAAGCCGTCCTCCAGCGCGAAGCGCAGGCAATTGTGCTGCGGCAAGTCTTCCAGCGCCAGCAAGGGGCCATGTTCGCGCAGGTAGCCGGGCGAGGCCACCAGCACTCTGTCGTTTGCGGGGGCGATGGGCATGGCGATCATGCTCGAATCGTCTTGCTGGCCGTAACGCAAGGCAATGTCCACTTGCTGGCGCACCATGTCGGCCACCCGGTCGCTGACGCTGAGCTGGTACCGCAGCTTCGGATGGCGCAGCTGGAACTCGTCCAGCCAGCCCAGCATCAGGTTGCGGCCCAGGTCGGAAGGCATGGCAATTTTCAAGGTTCCGCCGAAACTGTCCTTGCCGGCCAGCAGTGCGTCATGGCCCGCGCGCAGCAGGCGCAAGGCTTCGCGCGCGTGCTCGAGATATTGCGTGCCTTCCGGCGTCAGGCTCAGCGAACGGGTCGTGCGGGCCAGCAGGCGCAAGCCCAATTCCCCTTCCAGGCGCTTGACGGCGGCGCTGGCCAGCGCGGGCGAAATGCCGAGCTCGCGCGCGGCCGCCGAGAGGCTGCCCCGGTCGGCCGTGCGGACAAACACCTGCAAGTCATCGAGTCGCAGCAATTTTCAGCATTCCTTTGAAAGTGTTTCGGTACGCGCCCTCTTTTTCCTGGGCGTGAAAGCAACCATCATACGTCATCGCCTCGCCACTCTCGACCAAGGATCAGCATGAAAGCCATCGCCTACCACCACAGCCTGCCCATCACGGATGCCAACGCCCTGCTCGACATCGAGTTGCCCACGCCCGTCGCCACGGGACGCGACCTGCTCGTCGCCGTCAAGGCCATTTCCGTCAATCCCGTCGACACCAAGGTGCGCAAGAACCGCGCGCCGAAAGACGGCCAGCCGGAAGTGCTGGGCTGGGATGCGGCCGGCGTCGTCACCGCCGTCGGGCCCGACGTCACCCTGTTCCAGGCGGGAGATAAGGTCTGGTACGCGGGCGCCATCAACCGCCCCGGCAGCAACAGCGAATTTCAATTAGTCGACGAGCGCATCGTCGGTCACATGCCGGCCAGCCTCGATTTCGCCCCGGCCGCCGCCCTGCCGCTCACGGCGATCACGGCGTGGGAATTGCTGTTCGACCGCCTGCAGCTCAGCCGCGACAAGAATCTGACCGGCAAGTCGCTGCTGGTGATCGGCGCGGCCGGCGGCGTCGGTTCCGTGCTGGTGCAGCTGGCGCGGCAGTTGACGGGCGTCACCATCATCGGCACGGCCTCGCGCGCGGAAACGGCCGATTGGGTCAAGCAACTGGGCGCCCACCACGTGATCGACCACAGCCTGCCGCTGGCCGCCGAAATCACGCGCCTGGGCTTGCCGCCAGTCGATTACGTGATCAGCCTGAACCAGACCGACAAGCATTTCGAGCAAATTGTCGAACTGATCGCGCCGCAAGGGAAATTTGCCCTGATCGACGATCCCGAGCACATCGACGTGCGCAAGTTCAAGGGCAAGAGCGTGTCCTTGCACTGGGAACTGATGTTTACCCGTTCGCTGTTCCAGACGGCCGACATGGTCCAGCAGCACGCCTTGCTGGAAGAACTGGCGCAGCTGGTGGACGCGGGCGTGATCAAGACCACCGTGGCCGAACGCTTCGGCACGATCAATGCGGCGAATCTGAAGCGCGCGCATGCCCTGCTGGAGAGCAATACGGCGAAGGGAAAAATCGTCCTGGAAGGTTTTAACTGATCAGGTAATCAAAATGGCCCGGAAATCATTGACATTCGTCAATGTCGGGCCCGTGATCACGGCGTCGCCCAGCGCCTGGAAGAAGCCGTGGCCATCGTTGTTGTCGAGGCTGTCGCGGGGCTTGATGCCCAGCGCCCAGGCCCGCTGCAGGGTGTCGGGCGCCAGAAGCGCGCCGGCGATCTCTTCCTGGCCGTCGACGCCATCCGTGTCGCCCGCCAGCGCGTGGATACCCGCGTGTCCGTCCAGCGCGATGCCCAACGCCAGCAAAAACTCCACGTTGCGCCCGCCGCGGCCGTTGCCGCGCACGGTGACCGTCGTTTCGCCGCCCGACAGCAGCACGCACGGGGCGGGAAACGGCTGGCCCCGCATCGCCGTCTGCAGCGCGATGCCGGCCATGACTTTCCCCACGTCGCGCGCCTCGCCTTCCAGGCTGTCGCCCAATATATACGGCGTGACGCCGGCCGCGCGCGCCACGGCGGCGGCCGCTTCCAGGGCCATCTGCGGCGTGGCGACCAGGGTCGTGCGCGTGCGCGCCAGCCGCAGGTCATCGGGTTTCACGGATTCGCCGCGCCCGCTTTCCAGCGTTGCTCTTATGCTCTCCGGCAAGTCCATGCCATAGCGGCGCACGATGGCCAGCGCGTCGGCGCACGTCGTCGCGTCGCCCACCGTGGGGCCGGAGGCGATATCGCCCAGCTTGTCGCCGGGCACGTCGGAAATCGCCAGCGTCACCACCTGCGCCGGATGGCAGGCGGCCGCCAGCCGGCCGCCCTTGATGGCGGACAAATGGCGGCGCACGCAATTCATTTCGCCGATGGTGGCGCCCGACGCCAGCAGCGCGCGGTTCAAGGCTTGCTTGTCTTCCAGGGTGATGCCGTCCAAAGGCAAGGCCAGCAGCGACGAGCCGCCGCCCGAGATCAGGCACAGCACCGTGTCGTCCGCCTGCAAGTTGCCCACCAGGTCCAGCATGCGCCGCGCTGCCGCCATGCCGGCCGCATCCGGCACGGGGTGCGACGCTTCCACGATCTCGATGCGTGCACAGGGCACGGCATAGCCGTAGCGCGTGACGACCAGCCCCGACAGCGGCCCCGGCCAGTGCCGCTCCACGGCTTGCGCCATGGCGGCCGACGCCTTGCCGGCGCCGATCACGATCAGCCGGCCCCTGGGCGCGGGCGGCAGATGGGGCGGTATGCAATGCGATGGCTGCGCCGCCTCGATGGCGGCGTGGAACATGGCTTGCAGCAAGGCGCGCGGCGCCGCGGTAGTCGTCATTGTCAATTCCTCCGGTTCGATGGCAGGTTCGTTCAACGGTTCACAATGCGCGCGGGAACGCGCATCACCAGTATGGCGCCCAGCAGCATGACTGCGGAAAGAATATACAGGGCCACGTCGGTGCCACCCGTCGCATCCTTGATCCAGCCAACGAGGAAGGGGCTGACGAAGCCCGCCACCTGCCCCAGCGAATTGATCAGCGCCAGGCCGCCGGCCGCCGCCGCGCTGCCCAGGAAGGCCGTGGGCAGGGGCCAGAACATGGGCAGGCCGGACAGCGCGCCCATGGTCGCCAGCGACAGGCCGATGATGGCGATGACCACGTTGCCGTGCGCCTGGGTCGCCAGCAGCAAGCCGCACAGCGCCATCAGCAGGGGGCCGCTCAGGTGCCAGCGGCGTTCCTTGTGCCTGTCGGCCGAACGGCCCACCCAGATCATGAAGATGCTGGCGCACAGGTAGGGTATGGCGCTGATCCAGCCCACGGCGACGGGGCTGGCGAAACCCAGCGACTTGACGATGGTGGGCAGCCAGAAGTTGATCGCGTACACGCCCATCTGGATGCAGAAATACACGAGGCCCAGCATCCACACGTGCTTGTTGCGCAACACGCTGGCGAAGGTGTCGGTGGTGCTGGCGCCACTGCGGCGCTGGCGTTCGTCTTCGTCGAGGTCGGCGCGCAGCAGCTGCTTTTCTTGCGTATTCAGCCACTTCGCCTGGGCGATGCCGTCGTTCAGCAGCACGTACACGAGAAAACCCAGCAATACGGTGGGGATGCCTTGCAGCAAGAACATCCATTGCCAGCCGGCCAGGCCGCCGTGGCCCGCGAACGATTGCATCATCCAGCCCGACAAGGGGCTGCCCAGCAAGCCGGAAATGGGAATGGCCGACATGAACAGGCCCATGATGCGGCCCCGGCGCGAAGCGGGATACCAGTTCGTAAAGTACAGCACGATGCCGGGGAAGAAGCCCGCCTCGAACACGCCCGTGATGAAGCGCAGCGAGTAGAACGCGGCCGGCGTGGTGACGAACATCAGGCAGGCCGAAGCGATGCCCCAGGCGATCATCAGGGTGCCGATGACCTTGCGCGCGCCCAGGCGGTGCAGCAGCAGGTTGCTGGGCACGCCGCTGGCCACGTAGCCGATGAAGAAAATGCCCGCGCCCAGGCCGTACACGCTTTCGCTCCATTGCAGCGCATCGAGCATTTGCAGCTTGGCAAACCCGACATTCACGCGGTCCAGGTAATTGAACAGGTAGCAAATGAAGATGAAAGGGATCAGATGCAAGGTGACCTTGCGGTAGGCGCCTTCGCGCACGCTGTCCTGCGCGGACGCGCCGGCGGGCAGGCTGGCGCCTGGATGGGTGGTCATGGGTGTCTCCTGAGTATTTTTTTATGGGATACGAGCAGCCCATCGTACAATCGCCCGCAGAAACAGTCATCGTGCGGATGCATGAAGAAATATAGTGTTTACCACGATGATTCCATGCAAATGCACAATACCATAAGGCGCAGCAGCCATGACGAGCATCGATTTCCCCCTGGCGCAAGACATCGTCCGGCGCACCATGGCCATCATCCCGTTCAGCGTCAACGTCATCGATGCGCGCGGCGTGATCCTGGCCAGCGGCGACCCGCAGCGCGTGGGCGACCTGCATCCGGGCGCGCAACTGGCGCTGGCGCAGCGCAGCGGCGTGGAAATCGGCGCGGCCGACATGGCCAGGCTGCCCGGTACGCGGGCCGGCATCAACCTGCCCCTGACGGTGCGCGGCGAGATTTGCGGCGTGCTGGGCCTGACGGGCGAGCCCGATGCCGTGCGCCAGTTCGGCGAACTGGTGCGCGCCATGGCGGAAATGATGCTGGAGCAGGCGCGGCTGCTCAGCGAATTGCAGCACGAAAAGCGCTACCGCGAGGAATTCGTGTTCCAGCTCGTCTACCGCACGGGCATTTCGGATGCCAGCATGCAGGCGTGGGCGGCGCGCCTGGCGCTGGACTTGCGCGTGCCGCGTGCCATGTTCGTGCTGGAAATACCCGATGCGGGAGAAGGCCCGGGCGAACGGCTGGACCAGGTGCTGACGCAGCTGCAGCAAGTGCAGTCCGACCTGTCGGCGCGCTGGCCTGCCCTGCTGATGGCCGTCGTCTCGCCAGGCGAACTGGTGCTGCTCGACGCCTTTCCCGCCAGCGGCCCGCAGCAGGCGCGCGCGGCGCAAGCCAGGCAGCGCCTGCTCGAACTGCACCAGGTGGCGCAGCAGGCCCTCGCGCCGCCCGCCACCCTGTCCATGGGCGTGGCCTTGCCGGGCCTCGACGGGGCGACGGCCTCGTATGAATCGGCGAAGCAGACGGCGCGCGTGGGGCGCGCCCGCGATGGCGCGCAAGCTACTTTTTCCTATCTTGAACTGAGCTTGCCCGTGCTGCTGTCCGGCCTGCAGGACGGTTGGCAGGCGGAGCAATTGCGCCAGACCCTGGCCCGCCTGCAGGCGCACGACCGCAAGTCGGGCACCCTGATGCGCACCCTGGCCGCCTGGTTCCGCCATCACAGCCACCCGATGGCCACGGCCAGGTCACTGCATATCCACCGCAACACGCTCGATTACCGGCTGCAGAAAATCGCCGAACTGACGGGGCTGGACCTGGACGACACGGATGACCGCCTGCTGCTGTATGTTGCCCTGCAACTCGATGCCCAGCCGCTCCATTAACAGATGCCCGTCTACAATAGCGGCTGACCGCACAACAGGAACACCATGAACGACGCCATCGAATGGACCAGTCTTGCCCGCACTTTCGGGCTGTTTACCGTCACGGCCGTGGCCGAACTGCTGGGCTGCTACCTGCCCATGCTATGGCTGAGCAACAAAGGCAGCGCCTGGCTGCTGTTGCCGGCCGCTATCAGCCTCTTGATCTTCGTGTGGCTGCTGACCCTGCATCCGGCCGCCAGCGGCCGGGTCTACGCCACGTATGGCGCCATCTACATCGCCACGGCGCTGGGATGGCTGTGGCTGGTGGACGGCATCACGCCCGCCTGGACGGATGTGACGGGCGTGGGCCTGGCCCTGGCCGGCGCCGCCGTCATTGCCATGGGGCATAAAACGGCTTGACGTGCGTCAAGCGGCATGCGCGCGGAAATTCGTTTCCGCCGACCATGCCGCGCTGGCGCGGGCCAGCAGCACGGCTTCGCCATCGGCCAGCCAGTCGTCCGCATCGGCAATCTTCCACATGGCTTGCAGCAGCTTGCGGCGCAAGTCCGGGTCCGTGATTTCATCGAGCAGGCTGTCGATCACGCCATGGGCCAGCTGCACGGCGCCATGCACGGTCGACGTCAGCATGTCGTCGCACAGGTCTTGCAGCAGCTGTTGAAAGGCGGCCGGCGCCAGGTCGATATGCTCGAGAATCTTGCTGCGGTGCATGGCTTGCAGCTCGGCGCTGGCCAGGTTGCCGTCGACCACCATCATCAGGGCCAGAATACGTCCCGCTGCCTGGGGACTGTTCGTTTCATAGGTACGCATAGTTTTTACTTTCCATTGTGAGTTTAAAAAGCGCGCCACCGCCTTGCGGGGCGCGCCGTACTGCAGTCTTACTTTTTGTCGCTGCGGGTGATGAACACGCTCGCCACGCAGCTCGACACGATCAGCACCGCCACCACCAGCAGCGAGGCTTCCACCGGCACGTGGTACCACGGCATGATCAGCATCTTGGCGCCGATGAACACCAGCACCATCGCCAGGCCATACTTGAGCATGTGAAAGCGGTCAGCCACGTCCACCAGCAGGAAGTACAAGGCACGCAAGCCCATGATGGCGAACAGGTTCGACGTGAAGACGATGAACGGGTCCGTCGTGATGGCGAAGATCGCCGGGATCGAATCGACCGCAAACACCAGGTCCGTCACCTCGATCAGGATCAGCACGAGGAACAGCGGCGTGACATAGCGCAAACCGCCCTTTGCCACGAAGAAACGCTCGCCGTGGTCGCCGTCCGCTACCCGCAAGTGGCGGCGGGCAAAGCGCAGCACGGGATTGTTCGCCACGTCCGGTTCCGCATCGGCCGCCACCAGCATGCGCATGCCGGTAATCAACAGGAAGGCGCCGAACAGGTACAGCACCCAGCTGAACTCGCTCACCACCCATGCGCCGGCCATGATCATCACGGCGCGCATGACGATCGCGCCCAGCACGCCGTAGATCAGCACGCGGCGCTGGTACTGGATCGGTACCTGGAAGGCGCTGAAGATCAGCAGGAAGACGAACACGTTATCGACCGACAGGGCTTTCTCGATCAGGTAGCCGGAGAAAAACTCCAGCGCCTTCTGGTTGGCGATCTCGGGGCCGGCCGTGCCGTTCAGGTACCACCACAGGCCGCCGTTGAACAGCAGGGCAAGGCTGACCCACACGAGCGACCACGTCGCCGCTTCCTTGACGCCCACCTTGTGCGCCTTGTTGCCGCCGAAGACGAACAGGTCCAGCGCCAGCATGAACAGGACGAATACGATGAAGCCGGCCCACATGGGTGCCGTTGCAATACTCTCCAGGCCATTCATCGGCGGCCTCCGCAACTGTCTGTCTGTATCCTGATGCCCATGGCACTCTCCTTGCATGAATTGAGCAGTCATCATAGGCTGAATATAAACATCGAACAAATCGAATATAATTTACGAATACATCGAAAAACTCGATGTATTAATTTGCCGGGGACCACCATGTCGACACTCAACTTCAAGCACTTGCGCTATTTCTGGATGGTGGCCAAGACGGGCAGCATCGCCCGCGCGGCCGAGCAGCTGCACCTGACGCCGCAATCGATTTCTGGCCAGCTCAGCGACTTTGCCGACACCCTGGGCGTGGAACTGTTCCGCCGCAGCGGGCGCAAGCTGGAATTGACGGAAACGGGCAGGCGCATCCTCAGCCATGCGGAAGAGATTTTCAGCACGGGCGACGAATTGCTGGAAATCGTGCGCGACCAGTCACGCACGGCGACGACCACGTTTCGCGTGGGCTGCGCCGATTCCGTGTCGAAACTGATCGCCTGCCGCCTGGTCGAACCGGCGCTGGGCCTGGCCGAACCGCTGCGCATGATCTGCCGCGAAGGCCGGCTGGCCAGCCTGCTGGCGGACCTGGCCGTGCACCGGCTGGACCTGATCATCGCCGACCGCCCCATGCCGTCCCACTTGAGCGTGCGCGGCTACAACCACCTGCTGGGCGAAAGCGGCATGACCCTGTTCGGCACGCCGGCGCTGGCCGCCACCCTGGAAGGCGGCTTTCCGCTATGCCTGAACGGCGCGCCGCTGCTGCTGCCGGGCGAGGATTTCGCCATCTATGGCCGCCTGCTGCAATGGCTGGGCGACAACCATCTGCACCCGCGCATCGTGGGCGAGTTCGACGACAGCGCCATGATGCAGGCCTTCGGCCAATCCGGCGCCGGCCTGTTCTTCGCCCCCACCGTGATCGCGCCCCAGGTGTGCGAACAGCATGGCGTGGTGGCGCTGGGGCGGGTCGACAGCCTCGTCGAGCAGGTGTATGCGATCACCACGGAACGCCGTTTGAGCCACCCGGCCACCGTCGCCATCAGCCAGAGCGCGCGGCGCGAACTGTTCGTCTAGGCGCCGGCCCCTATTCGGCGCTGACGACGATCTTGCCCGGCTGCCCGCCCTGCTCCAGCAGCGCATGCGCGCGCCGCACGGCAGCCGCGTCCAGCGGCGACAACTGCTGCCGCACCGTATGGCGCAGCACGCCCTCGTCCAGCAGCCGCGCCACGCGGTTCAGGATGCGGTGTTGCTCGAGCATGTCGTCGGTCGCGTACAAAGGCCGCGTAAACACCATTTCCCAGTGCAGCGACACGCTTTTCCCCTTCAGCGGCGCCGCGTCGAAGCCATCATGGTCGTCGATGACGGCCAGCTTGCCGTGCGGCGCGATGATCTGCGTCAAGGCCGCGACGTGGCGCGCCGTGTGCGACAGCGCGGCGATATGTGTGACCGGGGCCACTTTCAATGCCGCCACCTGCTCCGGCATGGGCAGCGCGTGGTCGATCACGTGGTGCGCGCCCATGGCGCGGCACCAGTCCGCGCTGTCTTCGCGCGAGGCCGTGGCGATCACAATACAACCCGTCAGCTGGCGCGCCAGCTGGATCAGCATCGAGCCCACGCCGCCCGCGCCGCCCAGCACCAGCAGGCTGCCCCGCTCCTGGCGGTCGCCGGGCGTGATCGCAAAGCGCTCGAACAGCAGCTGCCACGCCGTCAGCGCCGCCAGCGGCACGCCGGCCGCCTGCGCGAAATCCAGGCTCGCCGGCATGCGCGCCGCGATGCGCTCATCGACCAGCTGATATTCAGCATTCGCCCCCGCGCGGTCGAACGAGCCCGCGTAATACACGGCTTGTCCCGGCGCAAACAATGTCACTGCGCTGCCCACCGCGTGCACGATGCCGGCCGCATCCCAGCCCAGGGTCGTGACGGCTTCCGGCACGGCGACGCGCCCCGCGCGCACCTTGGTGTCGAGCGGATTGACGCCCACGGCGCGCACCTGCACCAGCACGTCGCGCGGGCCGGGCACGGGCATCGCCCCCGTCATGTCGAACAAGCCATGTACGTCGTCCGCGCTGCTGCCCTTGTTGAAACCGATCATCTTCATTGCATGCTCCCAGCTAAATCTGCATGGTAAGCAACCACGTGGCAAAGAAAAATATGCTTCAATGCGTTTCACTACTGACCAAACTGTCATGAATCATGCAAAACCAGCATACCGATAATCTCTCCGGCGTGGCCCTGTTCGTGCAACTGGCCAAAGCGGGCAGCTTTGTCGCGGCCGCGCGCCAGGCCGGCATTTCACCGTCGGCCGTCAGCAAGAGCCTGGCGCGGCTCGAGCAGCGGCTCGGCGCGCGCCTGTTCCAGCGCAGCACGCGCCAGCTGAGCCTGACGGCGGAAGGCAAGCTGTTTCTTGCGCGCAGCGAACGCATCCTGGCGGAAATGCAGGCGGCGCAGGAGGAACTGGCAGGCAACTTGGCGCCGCACGGCCGTCTGCGCCTGGGCTTGCCGGAACTGGGTGGCCTGTTCCTGCCCGCGCTGGCCGATTTTGCCCAGCTGCATCCCGCCATCGCCCTGGACCTGGACTTTTCCGACGCGCTGGCCGATGTCGTCGGCGATGGCTTCGACGCCGTCATCCGCATCGGCGCGCCGCGCGATTCGCGCCTGGCCGCCCGCAAGCTGGGCCAGTTCCGCTCCTGCCTCGTGGCCTCGCCGGCCTACCTGGCGCGCCATGGCACGCCGCGGCACCCCCTTGATCTGCAACAACACGCCTGCCTGCATTACCGCTTCCGCCACAGCGGCAAGATCGAACCGTGGCAACTGCGCCAGGACGATGGCGACACTGCGCCGGAGCTGCCCCTGTCGATGGTGTGCAACAACGTGGAGGCACGGCTGCACTTCGCGCGGCAAGGCCTGGGCATCGCCTGGCTGCCCGACTTTCATGTGCGCGGCGCCATCGCCGACGGCAGCCTGGTCGAAGTGTTGGACGACTACGCGATCGATAGCCATCCGGCCCACGGCTGCTGGTTGCTGTGGCCGTCCGGGCCGCACCTGGCGCCGAAAGTGCGGGCCCTCGTCGATTTCCTGGCCGGAACAGACCTTCTGTTGCCAGCCGCCCACAGATCGATGCGGTGAAATACATTTGGACAAATATAGCTTTATAATGGCAAGCCTCCCCGACGCCCTGCGCGCCCCTTCCAGGACTTGCCGCAATGAAGCACTTGCACGACATCCCCTCTGCCTTCAAGCATGAATTCGCCAACCCGCGCCTGTGGTGGTCGCGCGCCGTCGTCGTCGGCATGGCCGCCGTCGCGGGCCTCGTCGTCGTGGGCTTTACGTGGCTGGCGGAAACAGCGCTCGATTGTTTTCTCTTTTTTAACGGCAAGGCCTGGTGGTTCGCCCTGCTGTGGACGCCGGCCTGCGCCGCCCTGCTCGTCTGGCTGACGCGCCGCTACGCCATGGGCGCGGCCGGTTCCGGCATCCCGCAAGTGATGGCGACGCTGGACCCGGCCGTGGCGCCGGAACAGCGCTCCTTGTTCGTCTCCCTGAAACTCAGTGCCGCGAAGATAGTCCTGACGGCGGGCGGCTTGCTGGGCGGACTCTCGCTGGGGCGCGAAGGGCCGTCCGTGCAGATCGCCGCCGGCGTGATGCTGGCCGCGCGGCGCTGGCTGCCCCGCCACTCGCAGGTGAGCGCCCATTCGCTGCTGGTGGCGGGCGGCGCGGCCGGCATCGCGGCCGCCTTCAACACGCCGCTGGCGGGCGTCATGTTCGCCATCGAAGAATTGTCGCGCTCGCCCGAGCAGCGCAACAGCGGCTTGATTGTCGCCGGCATCGTGCTGGCCGGCATGATGGCCGTCTCCATCCACGGCAACGCCACCCACTTCGGCATCATCCATCCCGGCCCCATCGGCCTGGCGCTGGCCCTGCCAGGTTTACTGGTCACGTTGGTAGCGGGCGTGGCCGGCGGCCTGTTCGCCCTGCTGCTATTGGCATCCGCCCGGGGCAATCCGCTGGGAAAATTGTCCGCGTGGCGAACAGGCCGGCCCGTGCTGTTCGCCGCCGTCTGCGGTTTGCTGGTGGCGGCCATCGGCATCGCCAGCCACGGCGCCACGTTCGGCAGCGGCACCGTGGCGACGCGCGCCATGCTCGAAGGCTCGTCCGATGTGGCACCCGCCTTTGTTGCCTTCAAATATGTGGCGACGTGGCTGACCGTGTGGTCGGGCGTGCCGGCCGGCATCTTTGCACCGTCCCTGGCCATCGGCGCCGGCATCGGGCATGACATTGCGCAATTGCTGCACTATCCGCACGCGCCCGCCCTGATCGCGCTGGGCATGGTGGGCTTCCTGGCCGCCGCCACGCAGGCGCCGCTGACGGCGTTTATCATTGTCATGGAAATGGTCGATGGCCACGGCATGGTGCTGAGCCTGATGGCCTGCGCCGTAGTGGCCAGCACCGTGTCGCGCGTGCTCAGCGAGCCGCTGTACGGGGCGCTGGCGCAGCTGCAGCTGCAACGGCTGCCGCAGGCGGGCCGGGACCTTACATCGTAAACGGAAACGGCTGCATGCCCGCTTGCCTGTCATCGGGGGCGACGACGGCCAGCAAGGCGTTCAAGCCCTGGTTCAGGTGCGCCAGGCTGTCAGGGTCCAGCTGGGCCAGCGCGCTGGGCAGCAAGCCGCGCGCCGGCTGCGGCGCGCCGGCGATCACGGCTTGCCCTTCCGCCGTCAGGGTCAGGGTGACGACGCGCTGGTCGGGCTGGTCGCGCGCCTTGCGCACATAGGTTTTTTTCACCAGCGCCTCGACCAGGTTGCTGGCCGTCGTCTGGTGTATCGACATCTTGCCGGCCAGCTCGCCCATGCGCAGGCCCGGCCGCTCCAGCAATTCCTGCATCACCCACAGTTGCGCACCCGACACGCCGCATTGCTTCTCGATCTGCGCCGAGTGCCGCTGCGCCGCGCGCATGACGACGCGCATGTTTTGCAAGGCCATGCCCTGCGCCCGGGCTACCGCCGAGACTTCCGCTTCCACCACCATTGCCTCCATTATCCTGCCGGCTGCGCGCCTGCTGGCGGGCCGGAATCCCTGCATGATACCTGCAAAAGCGGGTGGATTCCTAGCGCATGGGGACTGGCTCTCCAGCTTGCCAAGCCTGTTCCAGCACCAGCTTGCCAGCCGGGTCCCACTGGCGCTCGATGCCCTGTTTCTTGTCATGTTCATACGGCACGACCTGCTGCGGGCTGCCGTTCGCGTACCAGGTCTGCAGCAAGCCATGGCGCTGGCCGTCACGCATGGGCGTGACACTGGCGCGCACGCCGTTATCGTGCCACTCCATCAGGTCGCCCTGCTCGCGCCCTTGGGCATCCTGCTGCCAGGCAACGGTCGGCTGGCCATTGCTGCCCCACTTTTGCATGCTCAGCAGCTTGCCCTTGCGGTACAGCGCTCTCTGCGCCAGTTGACCATTGTCATGGCTGTCGAACGACCAGCCGTCCGGCTCGCCATGGCGCCACGTCGTGCTGGCGAGTACCTTGCCGTCCGGCGCCAGGGTGACGGCCTCGCCATCGAGCCTGTCATGGATGAAATGGCTGCGCTGGAACAGCTTGCCGTCGGGATAAAACAATTGCTGCAGCCCATGCATCCTGCCGCCCTTCAGGAAGGCGCGGCTGCTCACCTTGCCATTCGGCCCGTACGACACATACTCGCCATCGGCCATCTGCCGGCCGTGGTAGCGGATGCGGTTCATCAGCTGGCCATTCTCGTGGTACGTCTCGACAATACGGTCGCGCCCGTTCGGCAGCACGGTCACTTTTTGCTGGAGCTGGCCGTTGTCATAGAACGACGTGCCGCCAGCCGGCGCCTGCGCCTGCGCCGCCAGCGGCAGCACCGTCATAAGCACTGCCACCAGCGCCAGGCGCATTTTCTGGGCATGCCGCATGCGCCCCCCTACTGCGCCGCCACGGGCTGTCCATCGTGCCACGTCTGTTCCAGCACCAGCTTGCCGGCCTTGTCCCACTGGCGCTCGATGCCGTGCTTCTTGCCGTGTTCATACGGCACGATCTGCCGCAGGCTGCCATCGCTGTACCAGGTCTGCAGCAAGCCGTGGCGCTGTCCTTCGACAAACGGCGTCACGCTGGCGCGCACGCCGTTGGCATGCCAATCGGTCGTATCGCCATGGTCGCGCCCCTGCGCGTCTTTCTGCCACGCAAAATTGGGCCGGCCATTCGGCCCCCACGTTTGCAAGCTGAGCACGGCGCCTTTCCGGTACAGCGTCTTGTTCGACACGACGCCATTGCCATGGCTTTCAAACGACCAGCCGTCGGGCTGGCCGTGCACCCAGACGGTCCTGGCCAGCACCTTGCCATCCTCGGCAAGCATGACAAACTCGCCCTCGCGCTGGCCATCGACGTGCCGTCCCCTTCGGAACAGCTTGCCATCCGGATAAAACGATTCCTCCAGGCCATCCATCTGGCCATTGCGCCGATACGAGCGGTTGCTGACGGCGCCATTCGCGCCATACGACACGTGCTCGCCATCGGCCATCTCGTCGCCGTGGTACAGCGTGCGGCTCATCAGCTGGCCGTTCTCGTGATACGTTTCCGAGATGCTGTCGCGCCCGTTCGGCAGCGCCGTCACCTTCTGCTTGACCTGGCCATTCTCGAAGTACACGCAGCCGCCCAGCAACTCCTCGCCCTGGGTATTGAAGTAGGTTTCGCGCAGCAGCTGGCCATTTTCGTAGTAGTACTTGCGAAAACGCACGAACTTGATCTGGCTCAGGTCCAGGTCCGTGGCATAGGTTTCAAAGGCCAGCACGCCCGGCGTGTCGGGAAATTCGAGCCGCACATGCCAGGCGCCCAGCGCCTCGTCGCGCACGGGCGGCGTGCGCAGCGCATACGCGGCGCGGCGCTGGTTGCTCGGCATGAAATTTTCATCCAGATACATGGTGTGGTCTTCCTCCTGCAAGGTTGGCGCTGGCGTTGGCGACTGCGCCGCCGGCTGTTCCTGTGCCGCCAGCGGCAAGGCCAGGGCCATGCCCAACAGTGCGGCCAGTGCCGCGCGCGTCGTCTGTGGTGTGTGCATTGTGTTCCGTTGCGATGATATTGTGCGGCTGCCATCATAATGGAAAGCAACGTTTTCCCCCGTCACGAAAGAAAGCCATGCACTTGCCAGCCGCCCCGAGCGACACCCAGATACTGGACATCATCGATGCCTGGATCGCCGACCTCGCGCGCAGCGATTATGCGTGCGCCCATGCTCGCACGGCGCACGACGCGTACTACGGCTGGACGCCGGCGCTGCTGCGCGCCGTGATCGAAGGCTATGGTTCGCCGCAGCCGTATGCGGATGGCCGGGTCTACCGGGTCACCCCGGCGGCGCAGGCCAGCGGCACGCCGCACGAGCGCTGCGTCGAACGCCCGGACGGCCAGGATGGCGGCATGGTGAGCGCCGAAGCGCGCCATTCCCTGCCCCTGAACGGCGTTTGGTCGGATCTGACTGCCACCTTTCGCGTGGAGGGCGCCAGGCTGGTATTACAGGAAATTCACGTGTTCTAAGGGTCTAGGCCGCGCCATCCTTGACGGGCGACAACTGGCTCGCATGCAGCCGTGCATACGCGCCGCCCTGCTGCAGCAAGGCGGCATGGCTGCCCGACTCCACCAGGCGGCCGCCCTGCATGACGACGATGCGGTCGGCGCTTTCGATGGTGGATAAGCGGTGGGCGATGACGATGGTGGTGCGGTTGCGCATCAGCACTTCCAGCGCCGCCTGCACGGAGCGCTCCGACTCCGTGTCCAGCGCGCTGGTGGCTTCATCGAGCAGCAGGATCGGCGCATCCTTGTACAGCGCGCGCGCGATGGCCAGGCGCTGGCGTTGCCCGCCCGACAGGCGCGAACCGTTCTGCCCCGCCTGTGTTTCGTAACCCTGCGGCAACTGCATGATGAAATCGTGGGCATAGGCGGCGCGCGCCGACGCTTCGATTCTGTCCTGGTCCGGGGCCGGGTCGCCATACGCGATATTCGCCGCCATCGTGTCGTTGAACAGGATCACGTCCTGGCTGACGAGGGCAAACTGGCGCCGCAGGGCCAGCAAGGCGTAGTCCCGCACGTCGACGCCGTCGAGCAGTATCCGGCCGCCGCTGACGTCATAGAAACGCGGCAGCAAGCCCAGCAAGGTCGTCTTGCCGCCGCCGGAGCCGCCCACCAGGGCCACCGTTTCGCCGGCGCGGATGTCGAGCGTGATATCGCTCAAGGCGGTGGGCGCATCGGGATCGTCGCTGTTGTAACGGAAGTTGACGTTCTGCAGAGACAGATTGCCCTGCACGGCCGCCGGGGCGATGGTGCCCGGGTCCGGTTCCAGTGGCGTGTCGATCAGGCCAAACACGGACTCGGCCGCCGCCAGGCCCCGCTGCAGCGGCTCATTGATCTTGGTCAAATTCTTGATCGGCGACTGCATGGCCATCAGCGCGCCCATGAAGGCAACGAAGGCGCCCGGCGTGATGGCGCCGCTTTGCGCGCGCAGCATGGCGAAATAGATCACGGACGACAGGGTGATACCGACGAGCATCATGATGAAGCCGGAATTCATGGCCGAGGTGGCCGCATGCTTGACGGCCAGCTGGCGGTTGCGCTTGACGACGTCGACGAAACGCGCCTGTTCATAGTCTTGCCCGCCGAAGATTTTCACCACGCGCTGGCCGCCGATGCTTTCGTCCAGCACGGACGTCAGCTCGCCCACGGCTTGCTGCGAGCTCTTGCTCAGGTGACGCATGCGGCGGCCCGCCAGGGTCACGACGATGGCGACGATGGGCATCGACGCCATGCAGAACAGGGCCAGTTTCACGTCGATGCTGAACAGCAGGACCAGGTAGCCGATGGTGGCGACGGAATCGCGCACCATCACGTTGAGCACGTTCAAGCCCGCCTGCGACACCTGGCTGGCGTCGAAGGCCACGCGCGACTGCGTCAGGCTGGTGGTGGTGGTATCGAAGAAGCGGCTGGGCAGGCGCATGATGGTGGCGAACATCTTTTCGCGCAAATCGGCCTGCACGCGGCTCGATAGCCAGACGGAACCGTAATCGCCGGCAAAGCTGGACACCATGCGCAGCACGGCCAGGCCCAGGATGGTGGCGGGAATCACCCACAAGTCCACCTGCCCTGCCTGTGCCGGCAGGAAACGGTCAACCCAGCCCTGCAGCATGCCCATGACGCCGGACACGGGCGCGACCTGCGTGCTGGCCGTCGCGCGCATGGCGTCGACGACGTTTTGCAACTGGCGGATTAACAACACATCGGTGGCGGACGCCACGCCGACGGCCAGCAAGGTGGCGGCAACGATGGCGCCATAGCGGCGAAACTGGCCGGCCAGGCGGAAGAACAGGAGGCGACTTTGCTGCATGCAGGTGACGAAAGTGAGGATAAAGCGTGATTCTAACCGCTGCCAGACTTACCTATGAGAAAGTCGTCACCTTGCCGGCGCAGGACCGGCAAGGGAAAGCGCGGGCGATCAGCTCTTCGCCACTTTCCACGCGGCCGTGCCAGCCTTGCAGACTTTCAGCTTGAGGGTCTGTTCCTGGCCCTTGGCGTTCAAGCCCACCTGTACCTTGCGGCAGGTTTGCGCATCCGTCTTTTCCGTATCGCTGGCCGTGATGTCGGCGGCGATGCGCACGGAATTGCGCAAGCCTTCATTGCTCCATTGCACGGTTTCGCCATCTTTCTTGTCATTCAGCACATCCGTGACGGCTTTCACGAAGACGGGCTTGTCGTTCTTGTTCAGGTAAGCCATCGGCGTATCTGCCAGGAAACCCAGGCCGACGGCGGAAGCGGAAGCGCTGAAGACGACGCTGCCCAGTATCAGGGTGGACAGCAGTGTGGCGGGACGAATACGCATGGAAAACTCCTAGTTAAGTAAAAATAGGGACCGCCGGGGCGGCCCTTAGCCGGGATCCGCCGGCGAAATACCCACGGCCAGCAAGGCGTCGATGCTGGGCACGAAATAGATCGCCGACGACAGCGCCGTGGAAAAATCCAGCAGCCTGTCCGTCTGAGTGACGCCATCATAGCCTACGCCGTACATTTGCCGCAGCATGCCCATGGTCACGGTGATGTCCTTGCAGAAACCGACAAACATGACGCCCGCCTCGGTCGCATTGGCGTAATTGGCATTGCGGCGCACGATATCGACTTCCTCGCCATCGCGGATAAACTGGTTGCGGCCCACGTGGGAATCGACGGGCAGCGGCGACAATTCGTGGCTGCCGGCCTTGGTGCGGCCCCACACCTGCTCCGCCGCGTGCACGGGCAAGGCGCGCAGGCGCTCCACGTCCATGCGCCATTTCTGCAGCAGCACGGTGGAGCCGCCCGCGCCCGCCTCGCCATCGGGAATGATGGCCACGCCATTCGCGCGGAACGGATTCGGGTTGGCGACGCCGTCGGCAAAGCCGTCGAAGGTCACGTTATTGTGATACGGAAAACACACCTGCTCGCTGGCCAGCTCGGCGCAGGGGCTCAGCAAGGTGAGCGTCGTGCGCATGCTGTCGTACAGGGTGGCCGCGTTCGACTGCGTGATCCAGACCCAGAAATCGTGCTGGGTGGCGGGCGCCGTCTTGCCGTTGGCGCCCACCAGGTCGTGCGCGAACGATGTCATGTTGTCCGGCACGCCGTCCGGACAGGCTGCGCGCCACAGTTCGGGCTTGAATCCCAGCACCACATTGGCCGTGCCGCCCGTCAACTGGTGGTGGCGGTTCAGGGTGGGGTCCAAGATGCCCGTGACCCCGGATTCCCACAGTTTGCCCAACACCCTGAACAGCTGCTCCGGTTCAACGCCGGCCTTCACATTGAACTGCAAATGCACTTCGTCGCGCGCGACGACAGACAGCATGCTTTGTGGAATTGCCATGACCAATATTCCTTTTTTCGTTTTCCAGGTGAATCTTAAACCAGAAGTGCCGGATGGCAGTTTCATTTAGGCAACATGCGATATCTGTAACTATAGGTCGTCATGAATTGGACGATAATGCAATGACGTAGAGCAAGAATCAAGAATGGATACCAATGAAATTGTATGAAAAGCTCGTCGGCGACATCGAGCAACTGGTGGCCCAGGGCGTGCTCCTGCCCGGGGAACGCATCCCGTCCGTACGCCAGACCAGCCAGCAGCACAAGCTGAGCATCACCACGGTGCTGCGCGCCTACGTCAAGCTGGAAAGCATGGGCGTGATCGAAAGTAGGCCCCAGTCCGGCTACTTCGTGCGGCCCCGCGCCGACGGCGATGCGCAGCCGGCCGACCTGTGCATGCAGGCCTCCCAGCCGAGCACCGTGCCGGCCGAAGTGCACGTCAGCCGCCTGGTGCTGTCGACCCTGCGCTCGATCGGCTTGCACGACGCCATCCCGCTGGGCTCGCCCTACCCCGATCCCGCGCTGTTTCCGTGGGAACGCATCAACCAGTACGCGAGCGCCGTGGCGCGCCGCAACCGCGACTGGAGCGTGACGGACGACCTGCCGCCAGGCAACCCGCAACTGATACGCGAAATCGCCCGCCGCTACCTGGAAAACGGCCTGGCCGTCGATCCCGACGAAATCATCGTCACCGTGGGCGCCACGGAAGCCATCAACCTGTGCCTGCAAGCGGTGGCCAAACCGGGCGACACCATCGCCGTCGAATCACCCACCTTCTATGCCATGCTGCTGGCCGTCGAGCGGCTGGGCATGAAGGTAGTCGAGGTTTCCACCGATCCGTACGACGGCATCAGCATCGAAGCGCTGGCCGACATCATGGCCCGGCAACCGATCGCTGCCGTCATGGTGATGCCGAACTTCCAGAATCCGCTGGGTTTCCAGATGTCGGACCAGCGCAAGCGGGCCCTGGTCCAGCTGCTGGAGCAGCACGACGTGCCCGCCATCGAAAACGGCGTCTACAACGAACTGTATTACGGCGACGCCCACCCGTCCTCGCTCAAGTCCTGCGACCGCAAGGGCCTGGTGCTGCACTGTTCCTCGTTTTCCAAGAGCCTCAGCGCCGCCCAGCGCGTGGGCTGGGCCCTGGCCGGACGCTACCGCAGCAAGGTGGAGGAACTCAAATTCCTCAACACGCTGACCACCTCGTCGTTCCCGCAACTGGCCATCGCCGAATACCTGCAAAACGATGGCTACGAACAGCATCTGCGCCGCACCCGCAAGGCCTATGCCCAGCAGGCGCGCATCATGGCCGCCGCCGTGCTGCGCTTTTTTCCTGCTGGCACCAAAGTCTCGCAACCGCAGGGCGGCTACGTGCTGTGGGTGGAACTGCCGGGCAACGTGGACTCCATGCAACTGTACCGGCGCGCACTGGAATGCAAGATCACGGTGGGCCCGGGACGCATGTTTTCCGTCAGCCAGGCCTACAGGCATTGCATCCGCCTCAACTACAGCTATCCGTGGAGCGTGGACGTCGAGCAAGCCATTATTTTGCTCGGCAAACTTATCACCGAATTCCTGTAGACCATTCACCCGCCTACCAGCGACATGCGCACGGTGGGATACTGCTTGCGCCCGCCTACCTGGGCGAGCGCGCCGCGCACTTCCGAGTAGCGGTCGCCACGGCGCTGCCAGTGCCGGCGCAACACGGTTTCCAGCCCTTGCGCGCCTTGCGCAAGATCAAGGTGGGGCCGCAGGTCGAGGCCGTCCTGGGCGAACAGGCAGGTAAACAGCTTGCCATCCGACGACACGCGCACCCTGCTGCAGTCGCCGCAGAACGGCTGCGACACGCTGGAAATGAAGCCCACTTCGCCGCCGCCATCGAGATAACTGTAGCGGCTGGCCGTCTCGTGCGAGATCGGCTTGCCTTCGCCCAGCGATACGAGAGGGAATTCGGCGGCGATCAGCGCGCGCGCCGCCTCCGACGTGACGACGTGCGTGCGCGACCAGGCGCCGATGCCGCCCACGTCCATGAATTCGATCAGGCGCAGGATCACGCCCGTGTGGCGGAAATGGCGCGCCAGCGGCACGATCTGGCTATCGTTGACGCCTTTCTGCACGACCATGTTGACCTTCACGGGGTTCAAGCCGACGGCTTGCGCTACCTCAATCCCGTGCAGCACTTTCTCGACGGGAAAGTCGACGCCGTTCATGCGCTGGAAGATGCCGTTGTCCAGACTGTCGAGGCTGACGGTGACCCGGTCCAGGCCCGCCTCCTTCAGCGAGCGCGCCTTGGCCGCCAGCAAGCTGCCATTCGTCGTCAGCGCGATGCTCACGGCGCGCCCGTCCGGCGTGGTGAGCCGCGCCAGCATCTCGATCAGCCGTTCCAGGTTCTTGCGCAGCAGCGGTTCGCCGCCCGTGATGCGGATCTTGTCCACGCCCAGGCGCACGAAGGCGCGCGCCATCGTTTCGATCTGCTCGAAGGACAGGCGCTCGCTCGATGGCAGGAACGGGTAATCGCTGGGGTACAGTTCGGCCGGCATGCAATAGGTACAGCGGAAGTTGCACTGGTCGATGACGGAAATGCGCAAGTCCGTCAGGGGGCGGCCCAGCATGTCCACGCAGGGCTCAAGATAGTCTGGCTGCCGGAGCGCTGGCTGCGGATACAGGATGGTATTCATTGTGCTTCCCCCTTGATGTGCATTCGTCAGGGTCCAGCATAAGCCCGAAGGCAGGTCGCAAGGAGGTACAGTCCGGCGCCAGCCGATAGAGTACAGATGCGGCTTTACTCTGCCGGCGGCGGCGCGAACACGCTGGCGCACAGCTCGGCACCCGCCGCGGTGAGCAGCGCGCTGCCGCCGCCGCTCTCCGCCGTCGTCACGCTCACCAGTTGCGCGCTGGACAGCGCATTGAGCTGGCGCAACAACGTACTCATCTGTACCCCTGCCCGCTTGGCCAGCTTGGCCAGCGACCACGGTTTATCGGACGCTTCCTGGCGCGCCTCCCACAGCAGCGCCAGCAGGGCTATCAGCGCCGCGTCGACTCCGTCGTCCTTGTCTTCCTTATGCATGTTTTTTCTCCTTGTCCACATCATAAATCACGGCCGGCGCCGGCGCGACCGGCATCGTCATCTTGCCATCTGTACTCTGTTTTTTTGTCCGGAACTGTGCGCCTACGGGGCGGTCCGCCGCCCCTACCATGTGATTGTCCCATCGCATATCACCAGGAGAGTCATCATGAGCAAGCCAAAGTCCGACGCGCGCATCGCGCCCTACACCCATGCCGCGGCCGGCTGGGGTGCCCTCAAATACGTGGCCATCAACCTGTTCAAGGAAAAAGTCAGCGCAGGCAATTACCGCTCGCTGTTCGAGCAAAACCAGCCCGACGGCTTCGACTGCCCCGGCTGCGCCTGGCCCGACCGCGAACACGCGTCGACGTTCGAATTCTGCGAAAACGGCGTCAAGGCCGTGGCTGCCGAATCGACGAGCAAGCGCGTGCGTCCCGAGTTTTTCCAGGAACACACGGTCACGGAATTGATGGAACAGTCGGACTATGATCTGGAACAACATGGCCGCCTGACGGACCCCATGGTGTACGACGCTGCCAGCGACAAATACCAGGCGATAGCCTGGGACGACGCGTTTGCCCTCGTGGCGCACCATTTGCACGCGCTGGACGACCCGAACCAGGCCGCCTTCTACACATCGGGCCGCGCCAGCAACGAGGCGGCTTTCCTGTACCAGCTGTTCGTGCGCGCCTATGGCACGAATAACTTCCCCGACTGTTCCAACCTGTGCCACGAAGCGACCAGCCGCGGCTTGCCGGAAACGGTGGGTATCGGCAAGGGCACGGTGCTGCTCGACGACTTCGAGCATGCGGACACCCTGCTGCTGTTCGGCCAGAACCCCGCCACCAACCACCCGCGCATGCTGGGCGAATTGCGCGAAGCGTCGCGCCGCGGCGCCACCATCGTTTCCATCAACCCGCTGCACGAACGGGGCCTGGAGCGTTTCACCAGCCCGCAGCATCCGCTGGAAATGCTGACGGGCGGCAGCACGAACATCTGTTCGCTGTTCATCTGCCCCACCCTGGGCGGCGACTTCGCGCTGATCAAGGCCATGGCCAAGCGCGTCGTCGAGCTCGATGACGACGCCATCGCCCATGGCCAGGAGCGCGTGCTCGACTGCGCCTTCATCGCCGAGCACACGAGCGGCTTCGACGCCTTCGCCGCCGACCTGCGCGCGGAAAGCTGGGACTTGCTGCTGGCCGAATCGGGCGTGGCGCGCGACAAGATCGAGGAACTCACGCAGATCTACGTGAAGGGCAAGGCCGTCATCGCGACCTGGGGCATGGGCGTGACGCAGCACAAGAATTCGCTGGCCACCGTGCAGATCCTGTCGAACTTGATGATGATGCGCGGCAATATCGGCAAGCGCGGCGCGGGCCTGTGCCCCGTGCGCGGCCACTCGAACGTGCAGGGCGACCGCACCATGGGCATCGAGGAACAGCCGACCAAGGAATTCCTCGACCGCCTGGGCCTGGTATTCGGTTTTGAACCGCCGCGCCACCACGGCTACGACGCCGTCGGCACCATCGAGGCCATGCTGGAGAAAAAGGTGAAAGTGTTTGTCGCGCTCGGTGGCAATTTCTCGATGGCCACGCCGGACACGCCGCGCACCTGGGACGCGCTGCGCTCGTGCGACCTGACGGTCCACATCGCCACCAAGCTCAACCGCAGCCATCTCGTGCACGGCAAGGATGCGCTGATCCTGCCCACCCTGGGCCGCACGGAAATCGACGTGCAGCAAGGCGTGGCGCAAGGCGTGACGGTGGAAGACTCGATGAGCATGGTGCACATCTCGTTCGGCATGAACCAGCCCGCCTCGCCCAACCTGCGCTCGGAAATCGCCATCGTGGCCGGCATGGCGCAGGCGACACTGGGCAGCGAGAAGATCGACTGGCTGCGCTATTCCGGCAATTATGCGCTGCTGCGCGATTCCATCGAGCAAGTATTCGACGACTTTTTCGACTACAACTTGCGCGTGGCCAAACCGGGCGGTTTCCACCTGGAAATTGCCTCGCGCGAAAGGGTGTGGAAGACGGCAAGCGGCAAGGCGCAATTCCTCGTCAACGCCGTGGAACGCGATACGCCCATCCACCGCGCCCGCCAGCAATACGGCGAGCGCCTGATGGTGCTGATGACGACGCGTTCGCACGACCAGTACAACACGACGATCTACGCCATGGACGACCGCTACCGCGGCGTGTTCGGCCAGCGCCGCGTCGTCTTCATCAACAAGGACGACCTGGCCATGCTGGGTTTTGCGGCCGGCGACTGGGTCGACCTGATCGGCGTATGGCATGACGGCATCGAACGCCGCGCCGACCGCTTCCTGCTGGTCGAGTACGACATTCCGCGCGGCTGCATCGGCGCGTACTACCCGGAAACCAATCCGCTGGTGCCGCTCGACAGCGTGGGCGAAGGCTCGCGCACGCCGACCTTCAAATCCATCCCCGTGCTGCTGGCGCCTTCGGCCGCCCTCAGTTGATCAGGAGAACGCCATGTTCGGTTTCGATACCCTGGACCTGTCGCGCGCGCAATTTGCGATGACGGCCATCTTCCACATCCTGTGGCCCATCTTGACGATCAGCCTGTCGCTGTTCCTGTTCGTCGTCGAGGCGCTGTGGCTGCGCACCAGCGACCCCGTCTACTACCGCCACGCGCGCTTCTGGAGCAAGTTGCTGGTGCTCAACTTCGCCGTGGGCGTCGTCAGCGGGATTCCCCTGGAATTCCAGTTCGGTACCAACTGGGCACCGTTCTCGCACCATTCGGGCCAGTTCATCGGCAACATCCTCGGTTTCGAGGGCGCCATGGCCTTCATGCTGGAAGCGGGCTTCATCGGCGTCATGATGTTCGGCTGGGGCCGCGTACCGAAGGGCGTGCACCTGTTTGCCACCGGCATGGTGGCGCTCGGCTCCAGCATTTCCTCGTTCTGGATCATGGTCGCCAATTCCTGGATGCAGACGCCGGCCGGCGTGCGCGTGCTTGACGGCAAGATCATCGTCACCGACTACGTGGCCGCCATCTTCAATCCCGACATGGCCTGGGCCGTGGGACACATGTGGGTAGCCGCCGTGGAAACGGGCTTGATCGTCATCGCCGGCATTTCCGCCTGGTATATGTTCAAGCGCCGCGAACCGGCCTTCTTCGCCCGCTCGTTCAAGCTGGCGCTGATGCTGCTGCTGGTCATCGCACCGTTGCAAGTGTGGCTGGGCGACTCCAGCGGCGTCGACGTCTTCAAGAGCCAGCCAGCCAAGGGCGCGGCCATCGAAGGCCACTGGCACACAAACCGCGATGGCGAAGGCGCTGCCTGGTCCCTGCTGGCCTGGCCCAACCAGGCGGAACAAAAGAATGACTGGTCGCTTGAAGTGCCCGGCATGCTCAGCGTGATTGCCACGCATAGCGCCACGGGCAAGATCACGGGCCTGGCCGACATCGCCCGCGCAGACCAGCCGCCCATGCTGCCGCTGCTGTACTACGCGTTCCGTGCCATGGCCGGCATCGGCATGTGGTTCGTGCTGCTGGCGTTCTGGACCTTCGTGGCCTGGCGCAAGGTGGGCGGCCGGGTGCAGGAGTTCGTGCGCAACCGCAAGCTGCTGCTGGCCTGGGTGCTGACGATACCGCTGCCCTACATCGCCGTCGAGTGCGGCTGGATCGTGCGCGAAGTGGGACGCCAGCCATGGGTCGTATACGGCTTGCTGCGCACGCGCGACGCCGTCTCCGACGTGGCGGCCCATGCCGTGGCCGGCAGCATGCTGATGTTCTTCGTGTTTTACATCGTGCTGTTCCTCACTTTCTTCGTGTTCGCCAGGAAATGGCTGCAGCAAGGCCCGGACGTGGCGCTGCTGCCGCCGGACGCCGTGCAGCCCATGGGTGCCCTGCTGAAAGTCCCGCACTGAAATGCGCCCCCATCAATCAAGGAGTTTGTAATGGATATGAATTCGCATGCCATGCTGGGCAATGCCTGGTTCGGCCTGATCGGCCTGATGCTGGTGTTTTACGTGGTCACGGACGGCTTCGACCTGGGCGTGGGCATCCTCAGCCTGTTCACCCGCCGCGAGCAGGAACGCAACCTGATCTTCCAGTCGATCGAGCACGTGTGGGACGCCAATGAAACCTGGCTGGTGGTGGTGGGCGGCGCCCTGTTCGGCGCCTTTCCCAGCGCCTACGCCACCCTGCTGGAAGGGCTGTACATTCCCATCATGCTGCTGATCGCCAGCCTGATCATGCGCGGCGCCTCGATCGAGTTCCGCCATGCGGCCGGCAACAAGCGCCTGTGGGACATGATCTTCGGTGTGGGCAGCCTGCTGGCCGCCGTGGCGCAGGGCGTGGTGCTGGGCGAAGTGATCACGGGCTTGCAGCCGGGTTGGCTGAGCGGCACCTTCACGGCCTGCACGGCGCTGGGCGTGGTGGCCGGCTATTGCCTGCTGGGCAGCACTTATCTGATCAAGAAGACGGGCGGCCAGCTGGAAGCGGCCGCGCGCCGCTACGCCACGGCCAGCGTGCTGGCGACGGTCGCCGCCGCCATCGTGCTGTCGGCCGGCACCATGGTCTTCAGCGCCATCGGCCACGACCGCTGGGCGCAGCCGGGCGTGTTCGGCGTGCTGCTGGCCCTGGCCGCCATCGCCGCCAGCGCCTTTATCTACATCCTGTGGGCCGTGCACGTGAACGGCGTGCGCGGACCGTTCCGCGGCGCCATCGTACTGTTCCTGGCGTCGTTCGCGGGCCTGGCCATCAGCTTCTTCCCGGACCTCGTGCCGGGCAAGCTGAGCATCGCGGAGGCCGCATCGGACGAACCGACCCTGATCTTCATGCTGATCGGCATGGGTTCCATGCTGCCGATCATGATCGGCTACAACCTGTTCCAATATTACGTCTTCGAGGGCAAAGTCGTGCCCCGCAAGCATTGATCGGCATCAGATCATGATCATTCGGCCTACCACCAACTGGTTCCGCATGCTGTTCGTCTGGAACGGCTCGGTGCTGCAAGCCATCATCCCGCAATTGCTGCTGATGCTGGTCGTCAGTTCGCTGGCCTTGCTGACGGACGGCCGCATCTTCGGCGTCAAGATTCCGCTCGATACGGCGCCGTTTCCCATGGTCGGCATCAGCCTGGCGATCTTCCTCGGCTTTCGCAACAACGCCAGCTATGCGCGCTTCGTCGAGGCGCGGCATATCTGGGGGCAATTGCTGATCGCCGCGCGGGCCCTGACTTCGCAGGCGCTCACGTATCTGCCGCAGCAGACGAGCGGCCTGGACCACCAGTTGCTGCTGCGCCGCCTGATCGCCTTCGTGTATGCGCTCAAGCACCAGCTGCGCCAGACGGACCCGCAGGAAGACCTGGCGCGCTACCTGCCGGCCACGGAAGTGCAGCAATTGCAGGGAGTCAACTTCAAGCCCGTCGCCGTGCTGCACACGGTGCGCGCCATGCTGCACGAGGCCGTGCAGCGCCAGCCGGGCCAGACGCAGCTGCTGTGGATGCTCGACACCCAGCTCAACGACCTGGCCGCCACCGTGGCCGGCTGCGAGCGCATCAAGAACACACCGATTCCGTATCCGTATGGCGTGCTGGTGCACCGCACCGTCTACATGTACTGTTTTTTACTGCCGCTGGGCCTGGTGGACGCCATCGGCGTGGCCACGCCCCTCATTTCCGTCTTCGTTGCCTACACCCTGTTCGCGCTGGAAGCCATCGCGCAGCAGATCGCCGAACCGTTCGGCCTGGCCCCCAACTGCCTGGCCCTGAACGCCATGACGCGGGAAACGGAACGCTCGCTGCTGGAATTGAACGGCGACCCGCTGCCGCCCTCGATACGGCCCTGCCCCCGCTATCAGATCGATTAACTGGAGGACATACAGCATGGAATACGACATCACCACCATCGAACGCGACGGTTACCTGGACGTCCCCATGGTGCGCCACCAGGCAGGTACGGCCACGGCGGGCCGCGACATGGTGGCCGAGGAGTATCCCGTGGCCCTCGTCTACAACGGCATCGCCCACGCCGTGATGATGGCCACGCCGCGCGACCTCGAGGAATTCGCCGTCGGTTTCACCTTGACCGAAGGCATCGTCGGCAGCGTGCGCGACATCTACGACCTCGACGTGTGCTGCGGCGAAGACAGCGCGGAAGTGCGGCTGACCATCGCGCAGCCCGATTTGATCAAGCTCAAGGCCCGCCGCCGCGCGCTGACGGGGCGCACGGGCTGCGGCGTGTGCGGCATCGAAAGCCTGGCCCTGCTGGACCTGGTGCCGGAAAAAATCACGCGGCCGCTGCCGCCGCTGGTCGCCAGCAGCGCCATCCTCGGCCGGGCCGCGCGCGAACTGCTGCCCTACCAGGAGTTGATGCACAAGACGGGCGGCGTGCATGCGGCCGCCTGGTGCACGGCCGAGGGCGCCATCGTGAAAGTGTTCGAGGATGTGGGCCGGCATAACGGCCTCGATAAACTGATCGGCTATCTGGCGCTGCACCGCATCGCCATGCACGACGGCTTTGTCTTCCTGTCGAGCCGCGCCAGCTATGAACTGGTGCGCAAGTCGGCGCGCATGCATATCGGGCTCGTCGCCACCATCTCGGCGCCCACCTCGCTGGCCATCCGCATCGCGCGCCAGGCCGGCATGCAGCTGGCCAGCTTTTGCCGCCGCGACGGCTTTGTCGACTACACGGCCGGCGACGGGGAAAATAGCGGCCAGCATGCACCGTGAACAGCCGATGCTACATTTTTTTCCGTAAAGCAAGTGCACGCTTGACTTGCCCCCGCTGGCGGCTTTCAATGGCATTAGTTTCTAATCATTAACTTTGCCTGCTGCCACGCTCCTGGCGCGGCAGCGATGAAAGGATGGCGCGATGGCCCTGGCACACGAGCAGCATCTGGCGGACACCTGGCAGACGGGCGGCTTGAAACCGCGCGCCTGCGACTGCGGCGGCACCGTCTTCACCATCCTGCACCAGCGCGTGATGGCGGACATGCGGCGCCGGCAATTTCTCGGCGGCACGGCCGCCATGCTGGCGCCCTTCATCGGCTTGTCCACCAGCAATGCCATCGCCCAGCAGCCGCAAGCATCCGAACGCCCCCTGTTGCTGACCAATCTGCGCCTGTTCGACGGCACGGGCAAGGCGCCCCGCGCAGGCATCCACGTGCTGGTGACGGGGGCGACCATCACTGCCCTGCTGCCGGCCGGCGAGAAAGTCGAGGGCGCGCAAGTGATCGATTGCCAGGGCAAGCTGGTCATGCCGGGCCTGATCGACGCCCACTGGCACACCATGCTGGCCGCCATCAACCAGGTGACGGCCATGACGTCCGATGTCGGCTATCTGTACCTGGTGGCGGCGCAGGAAGCGCGGCGCACCCTGCTGCGGGGGTTCACGTCCGTGCGCGATCCCGGCGGCCCCGCGTTTGCATTACAACGCGCCATCGATGAAGGCATCATCGACGGCCCGCGCATCTTCCCGTCCGGCGCCATGATTTCGCAAACCTCGGGCCATGGCGACTTCCGTTTGCGCTCGGAGATTCCCCGCGCGGCCAACGCGCCGCTGGGCATGGCGGAAACGGCGGGCATGGCCATGATCGCCGATGGCGAGGCGGAAGTGCTGCGCCGCGTGCGCGAGCAGCTGATGCTGGGCGCGACGCAGATCAAGATGATGGCCGGCGGCGGCGTCGCGTCCATGTACGATCCGCTCGACAGCACGCAGTACTCGGAACGCGAACTGCGCGCCGGCGTGGAAGCGGCTGCCGACTGGGGCACGTATGTGATGACCCACGTCTACACGCCGAAAGGCATCCAGCGTTCCATCCGCGCAGGCGTGCGCAGCATCGAGCACGGCCAGCTGGCCGATGACGAATCCGCCCGCATGATGCGCGACACGGGCACGTGGTGGAGCCTGCAACCTTTCCTGCAAGACGCGGATGCAAACGTGTATCCCGACGCGGCGCGCAAGGCCAGCCAGGCCATCGTATCGGAAGGCACGGTGAAGGCGTATGCGCTGGCGCAAAAGTACGGCATCAAAACGGGCTGGGGCACGGATATCCTGTTCAACGCAAAAAACACGCCGACCCAGGGCCGCCAGCTGGCCAAGCTCACGCGCTTTTACGATCCCCTGACCCTGCTGGCGCAGGCGACGGGGCAGAATGGCGAATTGCTGGCCCTGTCCGGCCAGCGCGCGCCCTACCCGGGCGCCCTGGGCAAGCTGGCGGCAGGCGCCCTGGCCGACTTGCTGGTGGCCGACGGCGACCCCGCGAAGAACCTCGATTTCCTCGCGCATCCCGAGGAAAGCTTGTTCCTGATCATGAAGAACGGGCGCATCTACAAGGACAAATTGCGCGCGCCACTGGCAGGCTGAGGCTACCGGCGTTGGCAAGCGGGCAAGGCTTGCCGCATAATGCGGGCATGTTCAAACTGACTTTTCTCGGCACGTCTTCCGGCGTGCCCACGCGCCACCGCAACGTCACCTCGCTGGCCCTGCAAACCACGCACAACCGCGACTGGTGGATGATCGATTGCGGCGAAGCCACGCAGCACCGCTTGCAGCGCATTCCCCTGTCCGTGCACGACCTGGTGGGCATCTGCATCACCCACGTGCATGGCGACCACAGCTATGGCCTGCCGGGCCTGCTCGCCAGCGCCTCGATGACGGGGCGCAAGAAGCCCTTGCTGCTGATCGCCCCGGCCGCCATCAAGGCCTGGATCGACGCCACCCTGCTGCACACGGAACTGTTTTTGACGTATCCGCTGATCCACATCGACGTGGACAGCGCGCCAGTCGTGCATGCAGCAGCGGGCCTGACCATCTCGCGCCACGCGCTGTCGCACCGCGCACCGAGCGTGGCCTACCGTTTTACGCTGGAAACGAGCAGGTGGAAGCTGGACAAGGTCGCCCTGCAGGCGGCGGGCGTGCCGCCCGGCCCCGCCTGGGGTTCATTGCAGGCGGGTCAGGATGCGCTGCTCGACGATGGCACGGTCTTGCACGCCACCGCGTTCCGCCAGACGGAAACGCAGCGCGCCACCGTGGTGATCGGCGGCGACAACGACACGCCGTCCTTGCTGACGGACGCCTGTGCCGATGCGCAATTGCTCGTGCATGAAGCCACCTACACGGAAGCCATGCTGCAGAAAGTGGGGCCCGGCCCCACGCACAGCTCGGTGCAGCGCGTAGCGCAGTTCGCCGAAGCCGTGCGCTTGCCGAACCTGATCCTCACCCACTTCAGCGCCCGCTATCACAATGCGGAAGGCATGGCCGAGCTGGAAGCGGAAGCGCGGTTGCATTACTCGGGCGAACTGTTCCTGGCGCGCGATTTCGACAGCTATGAACTCGATGCGGCGGGCGTGCTCGGCAAGCTGCCGGGGAAGTCTAGTGGGGATTGACGCCGTACTGCGCCGCATACTCGGCCGCCAGCGCGCGCGCCGCCTGCTGCTGTGAGGGCGTGAGGATTTCCAGCAACTGGTCGCGGTTCTTGATCGATTGCGTGCTGCCCGCCTCGGCCGGCATGGCGATCCATGCATACGCCTGCACGTAATCGAGCTCGACGCCCTGCCCTTGCGCGTACAGCAAGCCGTACTCGTTCTGCGCCGACAGGGAACCGGCCTCGGCCGCCTGCTTGTACCAGAATGCCGCCTCGGCGTAGTCTTGCGGTACATCAATACCCTTGCGGTAAGCCTGCGCCAGATTGAATTGCGACTGGCCATCGCCCGCCTCGGCCGCCTGGCGTCCGTAGGCCAGCGATTGCGCCATGTCTTGCGCGACGCCATCGCCGCTCGCATACATCAGGGCCAGGTTGGCCAGCGACGGCGGAAAGCCCGCTTGCGCTGCCGCCGTGAACAATTCCACCGCTTTCGGCACGTCTTGCGTCACGCCATGGCCCTGGTAATACAGGCTGGCCAATAAATGCTGGCCGGCCGGATCGCCGGTGCGCGCCGCGGCGTCGAATTGTTTAAAGGCCTCGGCATGATTGCCGTCGTTATAAGCGAGAATGCCCGCTTCATTCAAAGATTCGGGAGAAGATGTCATCAGCATTCCTTATGCGGGGATTTTCTGGCATTGTACACAGCACTGTTCCGCACAGAATGCACAATAGAAACCGTGTGGCGCATTGCCCAAATCATGCGTTATGATCATTCTCCACCTGATGCAATCGGGGCATTGTGCCCGAAGAATAACGCCATGAAATTGATTGTTCTGCTTTTATCCCTGATTGCCACGTCGGCTTATGGCGGCACCTTGCACCTGGACAAAGCCGCGACAGGAACAGTGCGGCAAGCGGCCGATATCCGCTATGTCAATCACGATGAAAAACAGACCTACCGGCTGAAAACCGGCAAGCAGTGGCTCAATGGCAGTTGCAGCAGCAGCGGCACGGGCAATTTGCACGCGCTGCTGGCCGACATGAATTTCGACGGTCATGCCGACCTGTGGGTCACCGGTTATACGGATAGCCAGGGACGCATCCGCTGTTCCGATGTGTGGCTGTGGGATGCGCAAGCAAAACAATACAGTTTCAACAAAGCCTTATCCGCGATTCCAAATCTCGATATCAACATCGCCGAGCAAAGAATCGAAGGCGGCATCGCCAATTGCGGCTGCGCGGCGCAATGCTTTTATGAAGACAGCTATAAGTGGCGGACTGACAAGTTAATCACCGTCGCCCGGCGCGCACAGGATTGCGAGCGCTACCGGGAATATGGATTGAACGATAAAAACGACCTGGTCATCGTCAAGGATGAAATCATCGATAGCGCCAATCCCGGCCAGCAAGCCATCGAACATACCAAAGCCTATGACTGGCAGCGCCACGCGCAAACCATGCGCAAATCCTGGGAGTAAATCCTTCACTACCATTCAACAATTCACAACAATTCACGCACACATGACGACACATCCCGCATCGATTACTTTCCATCCCGCCCAGGCGGAAGACACCCCGGCCTTTATCGCCTTGCGCGGCAAGACGCGGCAAAATGCCGTTTCACGCGAACGCCTGGCGGAAGTGGGCATCACGGCCGACACCTGGGCCGGGATGATGCGCTCGGGCAGCCTGCCCGGCCAGGTCTGCCATCACGACGGCCAGCTGGTCGGCTACTGCTTTGGCGAGCGCGACACGGGCGAAATCATCGTCCTGGCGCTGCTGCCGGAATTTGAAGGCCTGGGTATCGGCAAGACCTTGCTGGAACTGGTGATGACGGAACTGCGCGCGCAGGGCCACCAGCGGCTGTTCCTCGGCTGCTCCAGCGACCCCGCTTCGCGCTCGTACGGCTTCTACCGCTACCTGGGCTGGACCGCGACGGGCGAGACGGACAAGTATGGCGACGACGTGCTGGAGTTTCGCTGGACGGCCTAGCGCCTAGCCAGGCACGCGGCTGGCATCCCACACGCGCAGGATCTGCGTGATGGCAGCGTCAAACACGGCGTAGCCAACGCCGTCGCGGGCCTGGATCGCCACGCCCGATAAAAAGCTGTCGAACACGGCCGCCAGCGCCGCAGCATCCGTACCAGCCGGCAATTCGCCACTGTCCCTGCCCCGCTCGACGCAATGCACGAAGCCGGCCCGCGTGCGTGCGCGCGAAGCCGTCAGCGGCGCGGCCACGGCCGCGTGTTCGGCCGTCGGCGCGCTCATGCAGCCAAGCGCCACCATGCAGCCGGGCGGGTGGCCCGGCTCGGACTGCATGCGGGCCGACTGGCGCAAGGCCAGTTCGATGGCTTCGCGCGGCGCCAGGCCGTCATCCCACAAACACTCCGTCACGCGCGCAAAGGTGTCCAGATAGCATTGCGCCGCCTCGCGGAACAGCGCTTCCTTCGAGCCGAACGCCGCATAAAAGCTGGGCGCGGAAATGCCGCCGCCCAGGCTCGCCTTGAGCTGGCTCAAGGACGTCGATTCATACCCTTGCTGCCAGAATAAAAACATGGCCTGCTCGACGGCTGCCTGCCGGTCGAACGTACGCGGCCGTCCCATTTGCGCCATCCATCGCTCCTTCTCGTCTACGCACCACCACTTACATACTACTCGATACAGAAGTCATTGACAACGCGGCGCGCCATCGCCTATATTTATACCGATCGATACATATGTACCGCCACGACGGCCAGGGGCACTCCTGCGCCTGATCTCTTTACAAGGATGTTTGCCGTGAATCACGCCACACTCACCACCGGAGCCAGCCCGGCGCTGGCCAACCGCCTCCCCGTTTCGGGTTTATTAGCCCTGGCCATGACGGGTTTTATCTGCATCGTCACGGAAACCTTGCCCGCCGGCTTGCTGCCGCAGATCAGCGCGGGGCTCGGCATCAGCGCCGCGCTGGCCGGGCAAATGGTCACGGCCTACGCGCTCGGCTCCCTGCTGGCGGCCATACCGCTGACCATCGCCACGCGCGGCTGGCGCCGCCGCAACGTGCTGCTGCTGACCATCATCGGCTTTCTCGTGTTCAATACCGTCACGGCCCTGTCGTCGCACTACTGGCTGACCCTGGCAGCCCGCTTCTTTGCCGGCATGGCGGCCGGGCTGGCGTGGAGCTTGCTGGCCGGTTACGCGCGGCGCATGGTGGCTCCCCACCAGCAAGGCCGCGCCCTGGCGCTGGCCATGGTGGGCGCGCCCGTCGCCCTGTCCCTGGGCGTGCCGCTGGGCACCTTGCTCGGTTCATTGGTCGGCTGGCGCGCCGCCTTCTGGATCATTTCCGCCCTGACGTTGGTCCTGATCGGGTGGGTGCTGGCCAAGGTGCCGGACTACCCGGGCCAGCACGCGCATGAGCGCATGCCGCTGCGCCGCGTCTTCACGACGCCGGGTGTGCGTCCCGTGCTGGCCGTCGTCATCGCCTGGATGCTGGCGCACAATATTCTCTACACCTACATCGCCCCGTTCGTGGCGCCGGCCGGACTGACGGCGCGCATCGACCTGGTGCTGCTCGTCTTCGGCGCGGCGGCCATGGCCGGCATCTGGATCACGGGCAAGCTGGTCGAGCGCCACTTGCGCGCCACCGTGCTGGCCAGCCTGGCGACCTTCGCCGCCACGGCCCTGGTGCTGGGCGTCGCGTCGCACATTCCTGCCGTCATCTATGTCGGCATGGCCGTCTGGGGCCTGAGCTTTGGCGGCGCGGCAACGCTGTTGCAAACGGCACTGGCCGACACGGCCGGCAGCGGCGCAGACGTGGCCTTGTCGATGAACGTGGTGGCGTGGAATGGCGCGATTGCGGCCGCGGGCGTGGTGGGCGGCGCCCTGCTGGAAACCTGGGGCGCGGACGCTTTCCCGTGGGCCATGGTCAGCTTGCTGCTGCTGGCGTTCGTGGTCGCCTGGTCGGCCCGCGCACACGGCTTCCGGCCGGGACGGCGCAGCGGCGGCGCGCCCGTGGCCGGGCATTGAGATTGTCTTATGGCGTTGCCGGCACCGTCACGATGCGGGGCACGTGTCCCGTATGCGCGAGGAAACGGACCAGGGTGGCATGCGACAGTGCCACCGTGGCCGTATTGCGCAGCGGGTGCGCTTGTATATGCTCAGCATCCCACACGGCCTGGTCCAGCACCAGCTCCACCGCCTGCGCGCCGTCATGGATCAGCGCAAACAGGCTGACGGAGCCGGGCGTGATGCCCAGATGCTGCAGCAGGCGCTCGGGCGAGGCCATGCTCAGCTTACTGGCCGGCAATAACCGCCCCAGCGCCGCCAGGTCGATGCGCTTGTCGAAAGGCACGATGACGAGCAAATGCCGCCGGCCCTTTTCATCGCGCACGAACAGGTTCTTCACCATCAGGCCGGGCATGGCCGGCACGTGCATCCGTGCTTCATCGATGGTGTGGACGGCCGGGTGTTCGACCAAGGCGTAATCGCCGGCGCTGCTTGCCAGCCAGCGGGACAGGGTTTCTTGCATGGGTATTTCCTCAGCGCGAATGCGATAGGAAATTGTAGCGGATCGGGGCGCTATCACCGCTAAGGTTTTTTCTCCGCCTCTTCTTTATCGGCCGCCGCCAGCCCCCAGTCATTCCAGCCTTCGCCAAACAGCTCGACCGGATGCTGCGTGCGCTCGGAACCATTGCCGCAGCGCATGGCGTCCGGCGGACAATACTTGTCGCAGCCCCAGCAGATGCGTTCGGGGTTCTTGGGGTTCAAGGGAAAGGGCTTGGCCATGGGAGGGCGATGGGTCGGTTGAGGTGTCTTTGACGACTCTAGACCTGGCGCGGGGGACGGTCAAACGAATTTCGGCGAGGAATTTGTCCGGGATCAATTCTATGCAGATGGCTGGTGTGGCGGCAAGACGCAGTACACTTCCAGCACGGTCCGCGCCACATTGACGCCGCCATCGGCGGCTGGCTGTGCCTTGAGTTCGTCCAGCGCATACACCATCGTCACCGTGGCGCCGGGCACGAACAGCTTGATGTCCTGCTTGCGGTGCGTATAGATGCTCTCATTGACTGTCGAGCCATCGGCCAGGCGCAAAGTGAAGCTGTTGACTTGATCGCCGCGCCGGCTATCCTGGCCCGCGAAATACGTGCGCTCGATGCAGCCCGTCAACGTTTGCGTCTGGAGACGGCCGGCTTTGATGCTTTCCCACCACTCGTCGGAGGCGAACAGGCCGTGCCTGCCTTTCAGGCCCATGTGGGGCCTGGAGCTGTCGAGGCTAAGAGCCTGAGTCTTGGCCACGCGAGCGGGGTCTTGTGCCAGGGCTTCGGCGAGGGTGTAGACGGGTCTCATAAGGGCACAAGCGCTCCTGGAAGCGCTCACTCAGTGTTTGCGCCGAATGATAAAAGCATTGGCGGCAGGTTCAAAACCAAGCGTCGGATAGTAGGACATGGCATCGGGAGCAGAAAGCAATATCAGGGACACTTCGTCGCCGATGACGGCCCGGGTGCGCTGGACAAGCGCTTTGCCGATACCCAGGCCCTGGTATTGCTTGTCTACCGCCAGATCCGAGAGATAACAGCAATACGCATGGTCGGTCAGCGACCGGGCCAGCCCCACCAGCTGGCCATCCACCCATGCCGACAGCACCAGGCAAGGCGCGGCAAACATTCGCGCGATTCGCGGGAGGTTGCTGGTGGGCCGCTTGATACCGGACTGATCGAAGACGCGAACAACGTCCAGCGGATCAAGAGGAAAGTTATGACGATATTCGACAGTGGTGTTTTTCATTGGTTCACGAGGGTAAGGAGATGGCGCATGGGAAACCTCTGCCATGCAGCTAGTATAACCAGCGACGATCGAGGCATGTGGACGATACAGCATCGGTGACGGGGCGCCAGGAGTGCGCGTCAGAGGCGCCATGCTGCCAGCGGCCACATCGCCGGCATGCCCGTTCAGTGATTAAAGCACCTCCAATCTGTTAAAATAGTTGAAAATTTTAATGATCCGTGAATAACCTGTATTTTTCAGACACAAGGAATGTGTTTAGCAAATGAAAGCCATTATATTCTGCACCAGCTTTATAAAAGATGCACCATCATGGGAAAGCCGGTATCAACGATGGCTCGATTACTACGAAAACATTCCAATTAATGCAGTAAAGAAGATAATGATTGACGATGGATCGCCATTTCTTCCGCCTGCCGACATTATCAAGACTGTTTCCCATAGCGCTGCGCTGGCTGAAAATGGCGATAAAAACCTCATCATTCGCTTCGACAACAATCTGGGACGACAAAGCGGGGCTGACTACCCGGGCTGGTGGCGCAGTTTTCTGCACTCGGTTAATGTGGCCAATGAATTAGGCGTGGATAAAATCATCCATATCGAATCGGACGCCTATATCATGACGCCGCGCCTGGTTAATTTCATAAATGAAATCGAATCAGGCTGGAACGTCCTGTGGTCCCCGCGCTATCGCATGCCAGAAACGGCCATTCAAGTTATCTGCAGAGATCAATTTGCGATTTTTGAGAAATTCAAGGACAACCACCCAGATTATTCTTTCCCGGATATTGCGGAAAAGTTGCTTCCTTTTACAACTGTACATAAACAGTTCAAGGGCGACCGTTACAGCGATTTCACGAAAAACAGATGGATATTTCGTTCGAAAAAATTCAACAAAATCCCCATTTTTAAACATGTTTTTTTCTGGGAAACAATCCCGCCCGATGCGGACTTCGTCACGCAAGGCATCAGCCGTCAACAATTCGTGTTCAGGCGCGATGAAGCGGCTTGATCTTGTGATGGCGGAGGATATCAAACAGACTTGGCAAGGGGTGTAAATATGCAGCTACCGTTACGATGGAATCAACGCGGGTGCGCCGCCCTTGCCGGCTCTCTTTTTCTAGTCGCTGGTATCGCCTCGGCAATCGCTGCCACGCTTGACGAGGATAGAACCCGCGGTGACATACATGGCTTGTTTGAGATCAGGGAGGCCGCAGTCAAGTTCATGGCAGCAGAAAATGCCAAAAACGGCACACGGTGGCAGGTATTGGAGCCGAACCGGAAGATTCTGGTGGCGAAATGCGCGCTACCTTTGCATGTGACATGGGTGCCGAAGAGCCATGGCCTGTCTGGACCGAATGTTGCTGTGAGTTGCGCCAGGACTGTAAAGCCGACGATACAACATAAATGGGAAGTGTTTGTGCCGGTCGACAAGAGGCCACAACGCGCCGCAACTATTCCGGCAAACTCCTGAGAGTCGCAAAAAGACTGCATTGTAGTAAGGTCCCAGGCAGCGCAGACTTTAGGCGAGCCTGGGCAGACGCGTCAGAAGTTCGATGCGGCCGATACGCTGATGACGCGGACTGATGGCGACTTCCACCCCATGCCGCTCAGTCCCCCTCTTCCGAAACGCGCAAGAGTCAAGCCCCCTACCCGAGTCAAGCTCCGCCATGGACGAGACTCAAGTACATTGGCGGCGGCACTACTCTGCCGTAGTCGGGTCAATGACCGAGATGACTTCCGACACGCGGTTTGCAGGGAAGCCACCTTGCTGGGCATGTTCGCGAACTTGCGCTTCATTTGCAGCGATGTAAACACAATAGATTTTATCGCCAGTAACATAGCTTTGCAGCCACTGAATTTGTGGCCCCATCTTGTTTAAGACACCGCAGGACTTCTGCGAAATGGCTTGAAGTTCTTGCTCAGACAACTTCCCAGCCCCGGGAATATCACGCTCAATAACGTACTTTGGCATAGCCGTCTCCTTATGAAGTTTCCGGGCGAGCACGACACTCGCCGGTTCCGTGCGTCACACATGCCGTGACATGTATTCGTTATATACCATGCAGGTGGGTTGGTGTTATTGGAATTGCCATGAAATGTACCGGAGTCTGGTCTGCTATTCAGACACGGGCTGATGTGTGGTGTGCTGTGAGAGCTGGTTCGGCGAAAAGCTGAAAAGTCTTTATATACCTACACCAATGCGATTTGGCCATGAAAATCAAATGTAGGCTGAAATGGCGCGCAGCCGCATACTCTCGCGCACGCTAGCCGCATGGCCACGCGCATGGCATCATGCGCGCAGAACATTAACTATGGTGACACATGGAGCAATTTCATTTCCTGGTGGGTGAATTCAAAAAGAATAGCCCATTTATTCCTGCCGCCGCCAGCGCGCAACTGTTTGCTTGGTTTGAGCAGGTGGGCGAGCGCGTCGATCGCTACGGCAGCAAGACCGGCAAGGTCGTCAAGTTTTCGCAGAAAAACTACGAGAAAACCCTGTTCGCACCTGATGCCGACAGCATCAGCCTGTATTCGCCTCGGGTCGTACCACCCGACGATATAGACGAGTGGGCGAACTGCGACGTTCTCGCCCTGTATTCAAATAGCTCTTCGCTGATGCTGGCTATCAACGCCAGCAAACTGTCGCTGGTACAGCTGTTTCAATGCGCAGAGGGCATATCTGGCTTGCTCGATCATTGCGATTATGTGTACGGCTACAGCGAAACGCTGGGCTATGGTACGGGTTACGCAGGCGGCTATCGGATAATCGATGAAGCCCATCCGTATGTACCAGCCAGTTCCGATCCTGGCAATAACTGGGGCGCCATCAAGCGCAACGGGCTGCAGTATGAGCATATACGTGACGTGTATCCCATCAATATTTTCAGCCAGTCCAGACTCGACGCGCTACCGCCGGAGCGTCAACAGGCATTGCGCAAGGCGATGCAGGCATATGGCAGCAGTAATACGCAAGGCGGCAGGACGCACTGGATTTTAAGCGGCGAGGAAGAGACGGCGGCCCGGAGCGACCTGCAAGCGCACGCCATGCTGGGTTCCTTGATCGACCGTTAACCCCATGAGCACGCATCCACTATCACGACCAAGTTCCAACAGCGTAACGCCGACGCATACGACTTTGCCGCCCATGCGGACCCAGGCACCACACACAAGCACTATGATCGCAGGAAAATAAAGAAGGCTGGCGCTACCGAGTAACCTTGCCGCTCAGGCAGCCCCGAATCTAGGCCCGATGGGCCGGCCTGGCCCCATCGTGGGTAGAAATACGCGCAATTCTTGATCCAGCAGACAATGTGGAGTAGATTAACATATCGCAATTACTTAACACAAATATATGTCAAAAAAACTACAGGTATTCATCTCAAGCACTTTCACTGATCTCATAGAGGAACGGCAAGCGGCCGTGGCTGCCGTACTTAAAGCTGGGCATATCCCGGCAGGGATGGAACTATTCAGCGCTGGTGACCGATCACAATTGCTGACTATTAGGAGCTGGATTGAGCAATCCGATGCATACATGTTAATCCTAGGTGGGCGGTATGGGTCCATCGAATCCGAATCTGGACGTTCATATACGGAACTTGAATACGATTACGCCCTGGAACTGGGGAAGCCGCTGTTTGCCGTTGTTATCACCGAAGATGGCCTGAATAAAAAATTGAAAGATAAGGGCGCTGAGGTGATGGAACGAGACCACGGAATTCTCCTGCGTGAATTTAGAAAAAAAGTATTGTCAAACATTTCATCGTTCTTTGATGAACCAAAAGATATCCGTTTGGCGGTTTTTGAAAGCCTGCCTGACCTCTCAAACAACAAGGACCTCATTGGTTGGGTTCGAGGAGATCAAATTGTAAATACTCAACCATTAGTAGACGAAGTAAAAAAACTTTCAAACGAGAACACTACGCTTCGGGCAAAAGTAACACAGTTGGAAAAACAGGTTGAAAAGAAAAGCGGGGTGCAAAGCGACTTTGATGACAGTCTGCTGATACTGGAAGCAGAAAAACTCACTGTTACTATTACTGTCGACGGGGAAGACAAGGATGTAGAAACCACTGCTCTCGACATGTTCAACGTTTACCGAAACAGTTTTGTGACTGGGATTACAAACGCATCGGGGATGACTAGAATGAACAAGGTCCTCTACTTTTCCGTAGGCCCTCTACTCGCCACCTTAAACTTAGTTGACTACCAAAAAGTCGCTGGAGTGGTTTACCAACGCTGCTCTGTTACGGCCAAAGGCAAGCTGTTCCTAGCCCGACTGAGCTTGTCAGAACTAGAGAAGCCGCTAGATCTGGAACCAAAAACAGAGTCACAACTTACGGAGGTCAGCCCAACGCCTCAGGCCTCAGCATCCGAACATTCAGCCAAAGTACCTGTTGCTAAAGTGCCGATGCCGAGCAGAACTCTTAGAAAAAAGAACGTATAAGAGAGCGGAGCGAGATAGCCTCTCTTCTGCCTAAAAATTAAAAAATTTTCCAACTGCAAGTCTGCAGGCCACATAGGCTGGTGAGATAAATTAATTCATCGTTGGAAGATAAAATTATCAAGTCTTTAATTTTAAATTATAAATTATTGCTCAACGCTAGGGTTGTGATTCCTGTTGTCGTGGGTTCGCCCCATCAGTCACCCCACAGAATAAGTAGGTATATGAAATGGTTATAGGTTTCGGCTTGTAGCCAATTTTCGTATTTTCCAACTGTTTTTGGATGGCCTTTTTTTCGCCTTGCCAACTCTCAGAAAAATTAAATGTGCCACTCCGTCTTTTATTGACTAACTTGGCTTATTCTATGGTGGCTACCGCTCTACAGGTAATATGAACATCAATTTAAATTTCACTATATGGGACAGCTATGGCAGACCTTAAAGTTGGCAGAAGTCTTTCGGATGATGACGTACTTTGGCGATACGTCCCTCTGGAGGGGTTGATCAACACACTTGACTCCCAGTCGCTTCATTTCTCTCCCCTTGAGACTTATAAAGACACTGACCCCTTTGAAGGTTACCTACCTAAGATTGCAATGAATGCTATAGCTGGCTTGTCCTCAAATTACCAGCGGCAACACTTGATGGCCATAGATGATTTGGAAAAACGCATCGGTCCGAATACAGCACCAGATCAGATTTCGCACCTTCGGGCGAATGGTGGCCAGATTCAAAGGGACATTGGTGATGCGTTTAAGAAGATTGCCAAGTGCCTTATGGTTAACTGCTGGCACCGAAACCAACACGAGTCCGAGGCCATGTGGCGACTTTACTCACATAGCGGGGTTGCAATACGTACTACTGTTAGCTCTATAAGAACAGCACTTCAAATGAACAAACAATCTCACGTAGTACATATGGGTGCCATTAAATATCTAGACTTTTCAAATGACAAGCTAAAGCCTTCTGATTGCGTTTCTGAAGATGGCATGCTGATCGGGATGAATAAACGGATTGCGTACTCACATGAAAATGAGGTACGCCTATTCATAACAGGTAACTTTGATCCTAAAAACCCAACCGCCGCGTCCCCAATGTCTGTTTCACTTGACATTGATGCGATGAAACTTATAGACAGTTTGGTTATCTCGCCCTTTGCGTCCATATCAATGCGAAAAAGCATCCATGCAATTGCAAAAAAATATGGCGTATCCCCCAGCAAAGTGATCGAGTCACCTCTGCTTGAAAACTGTGAATATCTGTTTGACTCCTACAACACTTAACTGGCCCGGTTATTTAACTATTTCGGCATTGCTTACAAAGTGGCATTGTCAGAGCGTGACAAGGCTCCCTTGAAATGACTCGATTCACGCCCTGACATTAGGCGGCAGGTTCCCCTCTGCATACTACCCTGAGCAACGGTGGTGGGAGAGTGATTCGGGGCACGAGGGTCAGGTCCGCTATTCGGACACGGACTTATGCGTTGGGTGCTATGAAAGCTGGCTCAGTCGAAAAGCTGATTAGAACCACGAACGCGCGCCCTCGGCGCGCGGGGCTGCCGCGCAGCGGCAGCGGTTGGAGGATTCGGGGCGGGCTGGGCCGGTAGGCCCAGCCCTTCGAATCTCACACGCAGGGCGCGAAGGCGCCCTGCTCGCTTCCGCCAGGCAATAAAAAACCGCCCGAAGGCGGTTTCTTTATTTCCTGGCGGAAGCGGTGAGATTCGAACTCACGAACAGTTTAACCCGTCGCTAGTTTTCAAGACTAGTGCCTTCAACCACTCGGCCACGCTTCCAGATGGCAGCATTATACATAAAGGTCACTGGCTTACCAATGGCTAGTACTGCCGTGGCCTTACTCCCCCAACGGCAAGGGCTGGGGCAGATGCGCTACAGGCCCCAGTTTTGCCGCAGCGCCGTCTCGAACTCCACCGCCGGCAAGGGGCGCGAGAACAGGTAGCCTTGTACTTCGTCGCAGCCGGAACTCTTCAGGAAGGCCAGCTGCTCGGCCGTTTCCACGCCTTCCGCGATCACTTTATGGTGCAACTGCTGGGCGATGCTGATGATGGTGCTGGCGATGGCGCAGTCGCTGGCGTCGGTGGGGATGCCGGTGGTGAAGGACCTGTCGATTTTCAGGGTGTCGATGGGGAAGCGCTTGAGGTAGGACAAGCTGGAGTAGCCGGTGCCGAAGTCGTCCAGCGACAGGGCCACGCCCAGCGCCGTGATGCGGTCCATGATGCCGATCACCCTCTCGATGTTGTGCATCAGGGTGCTTTCCGTGATTTCCAGTTCCAGCCAGGCCGCTTCCAGGCCGTAGCGCGCCAGGGTCGCCGCCACCCTGGCGGGCAAGGCTGCCGTGAATTCGCGCGCGGAAACGTTGACGGCCAGGCGGATGGGCGGCAGGCCCGCCAGTTTCCACGCCTGTGCCTGGGCGCAGGCCGCTTCCAAGACCCATTCGCCCACTTGCACCACCAGGCCCGTCGATTCGGCCAGGGGGATGAATTCGGCGGGCGGGATCATGCCGTGCTGCGGGTGGTGCCAGCGCACCAGCGCTTCGGCGCCGATGATGCGGCCGCTGCCCAGCGCGTATTTTGGCTGGTAGTGCAGCAATAGTTGCTGTTCAGACAATGCCTGGCGCAAGCCCGTTTCCAGGCGCATGCGTGCCTGCATGCCCAGGTTCATGTCCTGGCTGTAGAAGGCCACGCTTTCCGCTTCGCCGCCGCTGTCCTGCTTGGCGCGGTACATGGCGATGTCGGCCAGGCGCAGCAGGGTTTCCGCATCCTGCCCGTCCTGCGGATACACGCTGATGCCGATGCTGGCGCCCACGCGCAGGTCGTGGCCTTCGATCAGGAACGGTTCCACCAGCGAGGCCAGCAGCTTTTGCGACACCATGCTGGCCTCGAAATGCTGGCCGATGTCGAACAGGCCGACGGCGAACTCGTCGCCGCCCAGGCGCGCCACCAGGTCCTGGTCGCGCAATGCCTGGCGGAAACGCAAGGACACTTGCCGCAGCAGTTCGTCGCCGATGCGCCGGCCCAGGGTGTCGTTGATCAGCTTAAAGCGGTTCAGGTCGATGAACAGCACGCAGCCGAGCATCTTGCTGCGCTGCGCCACGCTGAGGGCCTGGTCGACCAGCTTGGCCAGCAGGGTGCGGTTGGGCAGGCTGGTCAGCGGATCGTAATACGCCAGGTGGTGCAGCCGCTCCTCGGCCAGCTTGCGCTCCGTGATGTCCGTCAGGTAGGCGATGAGTCCGATAGGCTTGCCATCCAGGTCTTGCAGCGGCGACAAGGACAGGCTGGCCCAGAAGATCTCGCCCGACTTCTTTCGGCGGCGCACCTCCATCAGGCGCCCGCCCTGCTCCAGGAAGGCGTCGTGGAAACCCGTGTCTTCGTCGTCGTACAGGAACAGGATGTTGCGCCCCACGGCTTCCACCGAGGTGTAGCCGAACAGGCGTTCGGCGCCCTTGTTCCAGCTGGTGATGTAGCCCGTCAAGTCCATCGTCAGCACGGATTCGTGCAGCTGGTCGAGGATTTGCGTCTGTTGCGCCAGCAAGGCTTCCACTTGCGCGTAGGCATGGGTCGACCGTTGCGCCAGCGAATGCACCTGCAGCACGCCAGCCGTCAGCGAAGCCAGGCTGGCCAGGTGGCGGCGGTCGGCATCGTTATACACAGGGCGGCCGGCCACGCTGTAATGGCCGAAACAATGGCCATCAAAACTGATTTCCTGCAGCAAAGCGGGCGTATCGCGGGGAAACGGCGCGGACGGCGCAGCTGACGTGGCGGCCGCGGCGCTGGCCGCGGGCAGGAACTGGCCATGCGGGCTGGCCATCACGGCGCTGGCGATACGGCCCAGCTCGGCCACCAGCGCGGAGCCGCGCAAACGCACGACGGCGTCGCACAGGGCGGCGCTGTCACCGAGGTAATCCGACAACGGCAGCAGGGTCATGCTAGAGGTTCCGGCTGACCTGGATGGCCCACTGGTAAGCCTGCAGCAGGCTGCGCCAATAGGTTTCTCCATCGATGCCGGCACGGCGCAAGCCTTCGGGCGGCGGCGTGGCGCTTTCGACCAGCGCCAGCAAGGTGCCCAGCTCGCCATTGCGTTCAAGCAAGGCGGCGCTCACTTCGGGCGCCAGGTTCAGGGTCGCGATGATCTCCTCCATCGGCATGCCCAGCAAGACGTCGAGCAGGGAAAACACGCCCGTCATGAAGGCCAGATCCTGCGCATCGCGGTCGCCGCCGCGCAGCTGGCACAGCGCTTCCATCTGCGCCGCGCGCACGGCCGCCAGCGGCAGCAGCGCGTGGATCTTGCCGTCATCTTGCTGGCGCGCATACAGCAACAGTTGCAGCCAGCGCTGCAGCTGGCGCCGGCCCAGCAGGGTGATGGCCTGGCTGAAGCTGGCAATCGGCGCCGTGAAACCGAAGGCGGCGGAATTGACCAGTTTTAATAGATGATAGCTGAGCGATGGATCTTGCTTGAGCGGCACTTCCAGCTCGTGCGCGTCGGCATCGCGGGCCAGCAAGCCCAGCAGCGCCAGCACGCGCCGGCGCGACGTGGCGTCTTCCGGCTCGCTTTGCTGGCGCGCATGATGCAGGGCGTAATCGCCGGCAAACCAGCTCACGCCGAGTTCTTGCAATTGGGCAATATGTCCCGCGTCGGCGATGTTGTAGGCCAGGTGCGGCCCCGGCAAGGGCAGCAGTTGATGCAGGGCCGGGCGGGCGCCGGCTGCGTCAAAGCTCAGCGCGCGCGCGTCGACCTGCGCCGCCGTCACGGGACCGGCCCCGGCGCCATCGAGCAGGATGCGGTAGCCGGCGTCGCGCCATTGCCGGCATTTTTTCTGCAGCCCTTTGTCGCCGGCAAGATGGGCCGGCAAACGGAAGATGGTGCGTTGCGGCGCCAGTTGCGCCAGCACGGTCTCGTCCACGCCATGCGGGTCGGCCAGGGGAATGATGCAGTCGAGCGGCGCCAGGAAGGCATACGCATCGGCGGCGGCCAGCGCCGCCAGCAGCGGTGCCGTCGAGGCTTGCGGTACATGCAGGGTGACAGCGACCCACTCGTTATGAGCATTGGCCACTGCTTGTAATCCCACCAACGGAAACAGGTTTGATTCAGACGCTGACATCGGTATCTCAGTGTGGGTAGGGCGCCATAGTAAATAAACTGACCAGCATTGGCAACCCTGGCCCGACAGGGATGCCATTTCGACAGCGAGAATCATTCTATCCGAATCTCACCCACGAAACAGTTTAATTTTGGCAATAAATGTTCAAAAAGAACATTCCCCCGCGAGACCCGCCTGTCATGCGGGTTTAATAAAAGCGCGGCGCCGCGCGCGCCTTCTCAGGCGCCGCCGCCATGCGCGTGCTCGACCGCGTATTTGATCAGTTCGGCCTGCCCTTCGATGCCGAGCTTGCGCTTGATGTTCAGCCGGTGCGTCTCCACCGTGCGCACGCTCAGGTCCAGCGCGCGGGCGATCTGCTTGTTCGCCTGGCCCGCCGCGATGTGCTGCAGCACCTGCTGTTCGCGCGTGGTGAGGAAGGAATCGTGGACTTGCGGCCGCGACAGTTGCCGCGCCAGCGCCGCGCTGTAATAAATGCCGCCGGACATCACCGTCTCGATGGCAAACACAATATCTTTCCCTGGAGCATCTTTGAGCACATAGCCGCGCGCGCCGGCGGCGATGGCTTGCGACACATACTCGAGCTTGTCGTGCATGGACAGGATCAGCACGGCAATCTGCGGAAACGCCTGCTTGAACAGCGCCGTCGCTTCGATGCCATTCGTGCCGCGCATATTGATATCCATCAACACGAGGTCCACCTGGTGCGAGCGCGCCTGATTCAACGCTTCGTCGGCGCCGCCCGCCTCGGCCACCACGTCGAAATGCGCGACCGCTTCCAGGCGCGCGCGCAAGCCGTCGCGCACGAGGGGGTGGTCGTCCACCAGCAGGATGTTGATCTTCTCGGTCATGGTTGCGTATCTATAAGTGTGTGGATGGAAGGGCGAGCCGCGCCAGCACCACGGTGCCGGCCGGCGAGGACGTGATGTGCAGGCTGCCGCCGATGGCTTCCATGCGTTCCGTCATGTTGCGCAGGCCGATGCCGCGCTGCGGGTGCAGGGCGATGCCGTCGAAGTCGAAGCCGCCGCCATTGTCGCCGATGCGCAATTCCACCGCCTTGCCCGTCTCGCGCAGGCTCACTTCCACGCCGCGGGCATGGGCATGGCGCTCGCAATTGGTCAGCGCTTCCTGGGCGATGCGGAACAGCACGGTATTCACCATGTCGGGCAAGCCCTCGCCCGCCGCGGCCGGGCTGGCCGTGAAACTGGCTTGCGCGCTGCTGCTGTCATTGAATTCATGCACCAGGTGGTCGAGCGCGGCGGCCAGGCCCAGGTCGTCGAGGATGGCCGGGCGCAGATTGTGCGAGATGCGCCGTACCTCGCCCAGCACCTTGTTCAGCTGCTCGGCGGCCCGCTCGAACGTGGCCGGCGCCTTGTCTTTCTGTTCGGCGTTGCCGGCCAGGCGCGCGATGCCCGCCTCGATCTGCAGCTTGATCGACACCAGCCACTGGCTGATGCCGTCATGCAAGTCGCGCGACAGCCGCGCCCGCTCTTCCTCCTGCGATTCGACCACGCGCTGCGCCAGCACTTTCAGCTTGGCATCGGCCACGCGCAATTCGCGCAAGTTCAGCACCAGCCCGCAGGCGGCCACCAGCAGGGAGCCGAGGATGGCGATGGCGGCGATCAGTTCCATGGTCGAGCGGATATTGCGCGACTGCTGGGCGTCGACCTTGGCCAGCGCCTGGTCCACGTCGTCCATGTAGATGCCGGTCCCCATCATCCAGCCCCATTCCGGCATCAGGATCACATAGCCGAGCTTGGGCGCGGACTTGTTGGTCGACGGCTTGATCCAGTTGTAGCGTTCGAAACCGCCGCCACTCTTCGCCCGCTGCATCAGGCGCTGGATGGTCAGGTTGCCCTCGGCGTCGCGCAACTCCCACAGATTCTGCCCCACCAGCTCGGGCTGGCGCGGATGCATCAGCGACTTGCCCTGCAAATCGTAGATAAAGAAATAGCCATCGTCGCCATAGCTGAGGGCGGACAGGATGCGCTTGGCCTCCTCTTGCGTAGCGGCATCCTTGCGCCCCGAGCCATATAAGGAAGCGATGGAATGGCTGGCCAGGGTCACGTAATGCTTGAGCTCGGCTTCCTTGCTGGCCAGATACGCTTGCTGGATGGTGGCGCGCTGCTGCTCGGCCAGGGTAATCGCCTGGTGCCGCACGGCAAATGCGATGGCGCACAGGGCGAGGATGAGCGGCGTGATGGCCAGGAAGATGACTTTCTGTCTGAGTTTCATGGCCTGGCGCTCCGGCGGCGTCCGTGCTGGTGGGAAGGCGTGATTTTACGTCGCGGCGCGGCGATCGGTCTGCGTAGTATTACTGAGCGTTACTGCGTAGTGCTGCGCTTGCGGCAATTATACGATTCCTGAATACTCGCCATAAGCTGCAGATACACCAAAAGTAACATCCAAACTGGCGACGACCAGGCTCGGCAGCACACATCATCGCACGGCACAGCGCCCGTCACATCTCTGGAGGAAGCATGAACCGCATTTTCAAACAGCTCGGCTGGGCAGCGCTTGCGCTGGCAGGCGCCGGGTCCCTGGGCGTTGTCGCCCTGCAACGTGGCGAACCGATCAGCGCGATCTGGATCGTCATCGCCGCCGTCTGCGTCTACCTGATCGCCTACCGTTTCTACAGCCTGTTCATCGCCGACAAGGTGCTGGGCCTGGACGCCCGCCGCATGACGCCCGCCTTCAAGCACAACGATGGCCTGGACCACGTGCCGACCAACAAATATGTGCTGTTCGGCCACCATTTCGCGGCGATTGCCGGCGCCGGCCCCCTAGTCGGCCCCGTGCTGGCTGCACAGATGGGCTATTTGCCCGGCATGCTGTGGATTCTGGCGGGCGTGGTGTTCGCGGGCGCCGTGCAGGATTTCATCGTGCTGTTCATTTCCATGCGCCGCGACGGCCGCTCGCTGGGCGACCTGATCAAGGCTGAACTGGGCGAAATTCCCGGCATGATCGCCTTGCTCGGCTGCTTCATGATCATGGTCATCATTTTGGCCGTGCTGGCATTGATCGTCGTCAAGGCGCTGACGGGTTCCCCATGGGGCAGCTTCACCGTGATGGCAACGATTCCCATCGCCCTGTTCATGGGCGTGTACTCGCGCTTCATCCGCGTGGGCCGCATCGGCGAAATCTCCATCATCGGCTTTGTGCTGCTGATGCTGGCCATCATCGGCGGCCAGTACGTGCAGGAACATGCCGTTCTCGGCCCGATGTTCACGTTCACGGGCACGGAATTGACGTGGATGCTGATCGGCTACGGCTTCATCGCTTCCGTCCTGCCCGTGTGGCTGCTGCTGGCGCCGCGCGACTACCTGTCGACTTTCCTGAAGATCGGCACGATCCTGGGCCTGGCCATCGGCATCATCGTCGTCGCGCCCTACCTGAAAATGCCGGCCATGACCAAGTTCATCGACGGCTCCGGCCCCGTCTGGTCGGGCAATCTGTTCCCCTTCCTGTTCATCACGATCGCCTGCGGCGCCGTTTCCGGCTTCCACGCGCTGATTTCCTCGGGCACCACGCCGAAGATGATTGAAAACGAAAGCCACGCCCGCTTCATCGGCTACGGCGCCATGCTGATGGAATCGTTCGTTGCCATCATGGCCCTGGTGGCCGCCTCGACCATCGAGCCGGGCATCTATTTCGCCATGAACAGCCCGGCCGCCCTGATCGGCACCACGGCGGAATCGGCCGCACAGGCGATCTCGCAGTGGGGCTTCTATGTGACGCCGGAGATGCTGACGCAGACGGCCAAGGACGTTGGCGAACACAGCATCATCTCGCGCGCGGGCGGCGCGCCGACCCTGGCCGTCGGCATGGCGCAGATCCTGTCCGGCGCCATCGGCGGCAAGGCCATGATGGCCTTCTGGTACCACTTCGCCATCCTGTTCGAGGCGCTGTTCATCCTGACGGCCGTCGATGCGGGCACGCGTGCGGGCCGCTTCATGCTGCAGGATTTGCTGGGCAGCTTCGTGCCAGCGCTGAAACAGACGGAAAACGTCATCGCCAACCTGCTGGCCACGGGCCTGTGCGTGGCGGCCTGGGGCTACTTCCTGTACCAGGGCGTGGTCGATCCATTGGGCGGCATCAACACTCTGTGGCCGCTGTTCGGCATCGCCAACCAGATGCTGGCGGCCATCGCGCTGATCCTCGGCACCTGCGTGCTGTTCAAGATGAAACGTGGCCAGTACGCATGGGTCACCATCACGCCGACCATCTGGCTGCTGCTGTGCACCCTGACGGCGGGCTGGCAAAAGATTTTCGACGCCAATCCGCGCGTGGGTTTCCTCGCGCACGCCAAGAAATACTCGGCGGCCCTCGATGAAGGCACCCTGCTGGCGCCGGCCAAGTCGGTGGCGCAGATGCAACAGATCATCTTCAACGATTACCTGGACGCCGGCCTGGCCGCCTTCTTCGTCATCGTCGTGATCAGCGTGCTGTTCTTCGGCATCCGCACCATCATGAAGGCGCGCGCCGACAGCCGTCCGAGCACCAAGGAAACGCCGTTCCAGGCCATGCCCACGGTGCAATGATGATCGACGAAATCATCAAGGCTGGACGGTATCTGGGGCAAAGCATGCGGCTCATGTGCGGCTTGCCCGAGTACGACACCTACGTGGCGCACCGGGAAGTGACCCATCCCGGCGAGCCGATGATGACGTATGAAGAGTTTTTCCGCGAACGGCAGGAAGCCCGCTACGGCGGCGCGGGAAAACGTGGAGGTTGTTGTTAGTGTAAGTGCTGGGGTCAGTCCCTGCGGGATCGACATGTGCCCTATTGGGGCACATGTCCCCGCCGGGTCTGACCCCATTATTGCGTTCAGTAAGTTCCCCTCCCCTCTCCTCCCTTAGACCCACATCAACATCAAGATGTGTCTTCGCGTCTATATTTTTCCAATAGGAATTAAAAAACAGTCAACAGGCCGACCGGGGAAGCGCCGCCACCATGTTCAATTTCCAACGCTCCAGCATCAGCCAGAAGCTGACCATGATTTCGGTGCTGTCGTCGGGCTGCGCGCTGCTGCTGGTGTTCGTGGCGTTTGCGCTGACGTCCGTGCTCAACCACAAGAACGACGAAGGACGGCAATTGCTGTCGCTGGCGGGCGTGATCGGCGCGGCCAGCGCGGTGCCCATGCTGGCGGGCAAGCCGGCGCAGGCGGATCAGGTGCTGGCGGCGCTGTCCGCGCGCGACGAGGTGGCCCAGGCGGCCCTGTTCGACCGGGGCGGCCGGCTGTTCGCCCTGTACCGCGCGCCGCAGCATGCGGACGGCCTGGCGGCGCCGGAAGACATGGACCCGGCCCTGCTGGCCGACATGGCCGTGCAGCCCGTCACGCAAGGCTCGGGCACGACCCTGGCGCCCGCCATGCGTTTGTACCGGCCCGTCTACCGGCCAGGCGAGCCGCAACAGCTGATCGGCGCCGTGCTGATCGAGGCGGACCTGAACCACATGTGGCGCGACATCGGCCGCCACGTGGGCGCCATCGGCGGCGCCACCGTGCTGTCCTTCCTGATCGCCGTCTTCCTGGCGCGACGCTTCAAGAGCGTGATCGCCGAACCGATCACCAAGCTCATTGATACAGCGCAAAAAGTGTCGAGCAGCCAGACCTACAGCCACCGCATCGCGCACCAGCGCAGCGACGAGCTGGGCGTGCTGATCGACAGTTTCAACGATATGCTGGCGCAGATCGACAGCCGCGACAGCACCCTGGCCAATTACCGCGACCAGCTCGAGCGTCAGGTGGGCGTGCGCACGGCGCAGCTGGAAAAGGCCAAGGATGCGGCCGAGGCGGCCAGCCAGGCGAAGAGCGCGTTTCTCGCCACCATGAGCCATGAAATCCGCACGCCCATGAATGGCGTGCTGGGCATGACGGAACTGCTGCTGGCCAGCCCGTTGAGCCCGCAGCAGCGCCACTACACGAGCATGGTGCAGCGCTCGGGGCAGAACTTGCTGGTGATCATCAACGACATCCTCGATTTTTCCAAGATCGAGGCGGGCAAGCTGAGCGTGGAATACATCCGCTTCAATTTCCGCGAATTGCTCGACGACATAGAACACGTGTTCGCGCCGCAGGCGGAAGCGAAGAACATCAGCCTGGAATTCGATATCGCCTACGACATTCCCATCGCCATCTGCGGCGACCCGAACCGTTTGCGCCAGATCATCGTGAATCTGCTGGGCAATGCCATCAAGTTCACGGAAACGGGCAAGGTCACCGTGAAAGTGGCCGTATGCAGCGAAGACGCACCCAGCGTGGGCTTGCGCTTCGAAGTGCACGACACGGGCATCGGCGTATCAAGCGAGGCGCAGACGCGCATCTTCGAATCGTTCTCGCAGGCGGACGGCTCGACCACGCGCAAGCACGGCGGCACGGGCCTGGGATTGACGATCTCGAAACAGCTGGTGGAGCTGATGGGCGGCACTATCGGCGTTAATAATGCTTTAACGCAAGGATCGATCTTCTGGTTCGAAGTAAATTTCGATAAGCGGCGCGTCGACAGCGACGACCCGTCCTTCAACCTGAAAACCACGCGAGGGTTACGCGCCTTGATCGTCGACCACACACCCGCCACGCGCGCCGTGCTGGAACGGCAATTGGCCAGCTGGCACATCGTCAGCGACAGCGCCGGCACGGCCAGCGACTGCCTGGCCAAGCTGCGCGCGGCCGCGCAGGCGGGCACGCCGTATGGCGTGGCCCTGCTCGACATGGAATTGCCGCGCACCAGCGGCCTGGCCCTGGCCGCCACCATCAAGAGCGACCCGCTGCTGGCCGACCTCAAACTATTGCTGCTGAGCACGGAACAGGCGGCGGCCGACCCCGTGCAGCGGCGCGAGGCGGGCGTGGCCTTCCAGCTGATCAAGCCGGCCCGCGAATGCGATCTGTTCGACTGCATCGTCACGCCGCCGCGCGCAAGCGAGGGCATGCGCATCCATCCGCCGCATGCGGCGCGGCAGGTGGGCCGGCGCCAGCGCCGCCGCGTGCTGCTGGCCGAGGACAATCCCGTCAACGTGGAAGTGGCGCTGGCCATGCTCGACAGCCTGGGCCTGGACGTGGTCTGCGCGCGCAACGGCGAACAGGCCCTGCAGGCGGCGCAAGCCGAGGACTTCGATCTGATCCTGATGGATTGCCAGATGCCCGTGATGGACGGCTTTGCCGCCACGGCGGAAATCCGCCGCCACGAACAGCAGTGCGGCCACGCGCGCGTGCTGCCCATCGTCGCCATCACGGCCAATGCGCTGCAGGGCGACCGCGAAGCATGCCTGGCAGCCGGCATGGACGATTACCTGAGCAAACCGTTCACGCAGCTGGACCTGGGCCACACGATCGCGCGCTGGATCACCCTGCCGCGCGCGGCCACCGTGCACCACAGCGAAGCGCAGGAGCCGCCGCAAGAAGCGCCGCAGGAAGCGCCACCCGAGCCGCCGCCCGAGGCACCGCCGCCATCCGCCGCCACGCCGGCGGCCCAGCCGCTGAACCGGCAGGCGCTGGAAAACATCCGCGCCCTGTCCCAGACCGATGGCGATGCGCTGCTGGAACGGGTCATCCTCGCTTTTACGGGCGAGACGCCGCGCCAGTTGAGCGCCATGCGCGACGCGATCGCCGGAGCGGATGCGGAAGCGCTGCGCAAGGTGGCGCACAGCCTCAAGTCGGGCAGCGCCAACGTGGGCGCCGATGGCCTGGCGCAGCTGTGCAAGGAGATGGAAAAACTGGGCCGCGCCGGCAGCACCGAGGGCGCGGCTGCCCTGCTGCAGCAGATGCAGCAAGCCTTCCTGGCCGTACGCGAATCGCTGAACGCCATCCTCGTGAAGGAACACTGACATGACAGCGCCCCTCTCCCCTCCCTGCGGCCTGGTGCTGGTGGCCGACGACGATCCCGTGATGCGCTTGCTGATGCGGCAGATGCTCACGCAGGTGGGCCTGGACGTGATCGAGGCCGAAGATGGCGTGCAGGCGCTGGCCAGCTACAAGCACAGCGGGCCGGACCTGGTCATGCTCGACGTCGACATGCCGGCCATGGACGGCTTTGCCGTGTGCCGCGAAATCCGCCACCAGGAAGTGGGCGGCACGGTGCCCATCATCATGGTCACGGGCGGCGACGAACTGGAAGCCGTCACGCGCGCCTACGAGGTGGGCGCCACCGACTTCATTTCCAAGCCCATCAACTGGCCCATCCTCGGGCACCGCGTGCTGTACGTGCTGCGCGCCAGCGACGCCATCGCCCGCCTGCGCATCGCCGACGCGCACAACCGCGCCGTGCTGGCCGCCATCCCCGACACCTTCTTCCGCCTGAACCGCGAAGGCTTTTATCTCGACTACGAACAGGGTCACGACGCCAGCGCGGGCTTTTCCATCAGCGACTGCGTGGGCAGCCATATCCGCGACGTGCTGCCGCCCGAAATCGCCGCGCGCCTGCTCGACAAGGCGCACGCCGTGCTGGCCACGCAGCATATCGGCTCGGTCGACTACACGCTCACGCACGAGGACAGCACGCGCCACTTCGAGGCGCGCCTGGTGGCGACGGGCGCCGATGAAGTGCTGGGCCTGGTGCGCGACATCAGCGAGCGCAAACGCACGGAAGAGCAGATCCGCCGCCTCGCCTATTGCGACAGCCTGACGGGCATCCCCAACCGCCAGGCCTTCCTGGAAACCCTGGAACGGGAACTGGCGCGCTCGAAGGAGCACGACAAGAAATTCGCCGTGCTGTTCATGGACCTCGACGCCTTCAAGCGCATCAACGACACCCTGGGCCACGACGTGGGCGACCATCTGCTCAAGGTGGTGTCCGAGCGCCTGCGCGAAACCATCCGCCCCAGCGACCTGGTGCTGCGCGCCGAACACGAGTTCGAGGCGTCGTCCGGCGGCAGCAATCTGGCGCGCCTGGGCGGCGACGAATTCACGATCCTGATCCCCGACCTGGAGCGGGTGGAAGACGCGCTGAACGTGGCGCACCGGGTCAAGGAAGCCATGCGCCGGCCGTTCATGATCGAGGGGCACGAGATTTTCGTCACGGCCAGCATCGGCATCTCGCTGTATCCGGAAGATGGCGAGGACTGCAACTCGCTGCTCAAATACGCGGACACGGCCATGTATCACGCGAAGAACTGCGGCAAGAATAACGCCAAGCTGTACAGTTCATCGCTGACGATGGAAATCATGAGCCACGTCAAGATGGAAGTGGGCTTGAGGAAAGCGTTGCAGAACAATGAGCTGTATCTGCTGTACCAGCCGCAGATCGACGTGCCCAGCACTCAGATCGTCGGCGTGGAAGCGCTGGTCCGGTGGCGCCATCCCGAGCGGGGCATCATTTCGCCCACGGAATTCATCCCGCTGGCCGAAGAGACGGGGTTGATCGTGCCCATCGGCGAATGGGTGCTGCGCACCGCGTGCAACCAGGCCAAGGCGTGGCAAAGCGATGGCGGACGGGCCATCCGCATGGCCGTCAACCTGTCGGCCAAGCAATTCAAGGATGAAAATCTGATGCAGATCGTGCTCTCGGCCCTGGCCGACACGGGCCTGGACGCGCGCCTGCTGGAATTGGAATTGACGGAAGGCACCCTGATGGACGACGCGCGCGCCACCATGGTGACCCTGGAGCAATTGCGCGGCATCGGCGTCTACCTGTCGATCGACGACTTCGGCACAGGATACTCGTCGATGAATTATCTGAAACGCTTCGACGTGCGGGCTTTGAAAATCGACAAGAGTTTTATCGCCGGCTTGCCGCAGGACACGGAAAACGCAGCCATCACGCGCGCCATCATCGCCATGGCGCACGGTTTGAAAATGGTGGTGGTGGCCGAGGGCGTGGAAACAGACGAGCAGCTGCTGATGCTGGAAGAATACGGCTGCGACATGGCCCAGGGATACTTTTTAGGCCACCCGTCGCCGCACGACACGATCACGGCCATGCTGGCCAGGCAGGCGGGCCAGCTGGCCAGCCTGGAAACTAGAGCACTTCGAAGGCAAGGATTTGCGTGACTTGCTGCGGATTGAAATTATCGTCGGAAATCATCACCAGGCTGCGGCGGCCGTTTTCCAGGCGCGGGCCCCAGCTGATGCCTTCGATATTGTCGACGCGGGGCAGGCCGATCTTTTCCAGGTCCAGCAGCAGGCGCTTGCGCGCCGGCACATAAGTCGCGCCCGCCAGGGCCGGGATGGCCTGGATATCGGTGGCGCCATCCGTCTCCATTTCATAGATGCGCACGTGATTCGTGTAAAGGCCGTCCGCGTTGGACACGCCGGCACGCTCCACCACCAGCACCTGATGGTCGTTCACGGCGAGGATTTCCGACACGCCATTGTCCGCCTCGCGTCCCGGCGCAGGCCGCGACGCCACCGGTTCGATCGGATACGCATACTGGCCCAGCACCTTGCCGGCACGGTCCAGGCGCGTGATGCGCACCACGGAACCGCGATCTGGCGTGGCCAGCGGGCCATCCTGGTACAGGGCCGCTTCCATGCCCAGCCACAGGCTCTTGCCGTCCGAGGAGAACGACAGTGCCTCGAAGCTCATGTTGTTGCGCGAGCCGATTTCTTCCTTCGAGACATTGAACATGGCAGGCGTGGGCAAGGTAGCCAGATAACGCCCATCGCGGTCCGCGTGGCGCACGAACGGGTGCAAGCCCACCTTGCGGTTGCCTTCGCTGCCGTACCACAGGCTGCCGTCCTGCGGATCGACGCGGATGGTTTCGATGTCGGGCACCTGGTCGCCCCGCTCCAGCTTTGCATGGGCCAGGTTCGGATAGCGGCTGCCGTCCGGCTGCGTGAAGAAATGCACGCTGCTCAAAGTCACGCTAGAGAACGCCTTGCTGTCGTAACTCAAGGCAGCACGGTAAAAGCGGGCCGGGTTGATTTCCGAGCGGTCATCGCTTTCCATCACCCAGGTATTGCTCGCCGCATCGAAGTCGATGCCGGACAAGCCGCCCACCGTGGTGCCCTCGAACGCATACTTGAGCGCGATGCGCTGCTCGCCGATCAGGCGCAGGCCGCCCACGCCAGGCGCATCGGCGTAATGCGAGGCGGGCGGAATGTTGCAGGCGGAGACAAGGATGGCGGCGGACGCCAGGGCAAGCGCGGTACGCGCGCGGCGGAACAATGGAGGCATGTTGATTCCGAAATGGTTCAAATAACCCCAGCCAAAACTGAGATCGAAATTCAGGGGTCAGACCCCAGCTTTAATTCTGTCGGCTAAGAATGAATCACACCACCCCATCGGCCTTCAGTTGCGCGATGGCGGCCGCATCATAGCCGAGCGACGCCAGCACCTCGTCGTTATGCTGGCCCAGGGTCGGCCCCAGCCACTGCGTCTTGCCCGGCGTGGCGGACAGTTTCGGGCTGATAGCGGGCAGTTTCACAGGGGTACCGTCGGCGAAATGGTGTTGTTCGAACATGTCGCGGGCGAGAAATTGCGGATCGCTCATCATGTCGCGCACCGAGTAAATCTTCCCGGCAGGTACGTCGGCGGCCTTCAGCACGGCCAGCGCGCTGTCGATGGTGTGCGTGGCGCACCAGGCGCCGATGGCGTCGTCGATTTCCTGCGTGCGCGCCACCCGGCCGTCGTTGCGCGCCAGCTGCGGGTCGCCCGCCATGTCGATGCGGCCCATGGCCAGCATCAAGCGCTTGAAGATGGCATCGCCATTGCCCGCGATGACGATGTTTTCGCCGTCGCCCGTCGTGTAAGTATTCGAGGGGACGATGCCGGGCAGCGAGCCGCCCGTGCGCTCACGCACCACGCCCGCCTGGTCGTATTCGGGCACCAGGGACTCCATCAGGTTGAACACGGATTCGTACAGGGCCACGTCGACCATCTGCCCTTCCCCGCCGTCCCGCCCGCCCGTCACGTCGCGGTGGCGCAGGGCCATCATGGCGCCGATCACGCCGTGCAGGGCCGCCACCGAGTCGCCGATCGACACGCCGACCCGCACGGGCGGACGGTCGGCAAAGCCGGACACATAGCGCAAGCCGCCCATCGACTCGCCGATGGCGCCGAAACCGGGCAAATCCTTCATCGGGCCCGTCTGGCCAAAGCCGGACAGGCGCACCATGATGAGCGACGGTTTTTCCTTTTTCAGCTGCTCGTAGCCGAGGTCCCACTTTTCCAGCACGCCGGGACGGTAGTTCTCGATGATGATGTCCGCTTCCAGGGCCAGCTGACGGGCAATCGCCTGGCCCTCGGGCGTCTTCAGGTTCAAGGTCAGACTTTTCTTGTTGCGCGCCTGCACCGACCACCACAGCGAGGTGCCGTCCTTCAGCACGCGCCAGGTACGGATGGGGTCGCCGCCATCGGGCGACTCGATCTTGATCACGTCGGCGCCGAATTCGGCCAGCATGCGGGCGCAGAACGGCCCCGCGATCAGGGTGCCCAGTTCCAGCACTTTGATGCCCGTCAATGGACCAGCCGACGTTTTTTCTTGCATGATTTAGGTTGCCCTGCGGTCGAGCATCGCGCGGGCAATCGTGCCCGCGTCGACGTATTCCAGTTCGCCACCCACGGGCACGCCGCGGGCCAGGCGGCTCACGCGCAAGCCCCGCGCCTTCAGCATTTCGCTGATGTAGTGGGCCGTCGCTTCGCCTTCATTGGTGAAGTTGGTGGCCAGCACCACTTCACTCACCACGCCATCGTTGGCGCGGTTCAGCAATTTTTCCAGGTGGATGTCTTTCGGGCCGATGCCGTCCAACGGAGAGAGCCGTCCCATGAGGACGAAATACAGGCCCTTGTAGGTGAGCGTCTGCTCGATCATCAGCTGGTCGGCGGGCGTTTCCACCACGCACAGCAAGCGCTTGTCGCGCTCTTCGTCGAGGCAGGTCTCGCACACTTCATGTTCGGTAAAGGTATTGCACAGGCCGCAGTGATGCACGGCATCGACGGCCTGGAACAGGGCGCGCGACAGCATGGCCGCGCCTTCCCTATCGTGCTGCAACAAATGAAACGCCATCCGCTGCGCCGACTTGGGGCCGACGCCGGGCAGGCGCCGCAGCGCCTCGGTCAAAAATTCAAGCGACTTTGACATGGATCAACCCTGCCCAGTGCCACAGATCGAGCGCATGCGGTATTGCATCAGAATGGCATTTTGAAGCCGGCTGGCAAGTTCATGCCGCCGGTCAAGCCTGCCATTTTTTCCGCGGACGTCGCTTCCGCCTTGCGCACGGCGTCGTTGAAGGCGGCAGCCACCAGGTCTTCCAGCATGTCCTTGTCGTCCGCCAGCAGCGACGGGTCGATGGAGACGCGCTTGACGTCGTTCTTGCACGTCATGACGATCTTCACCAGGCCGGCGCCGGACTGGCCTTCCACTTCCACCAAGGCCAGTTGTTCCTGGGCCTTTTTCATGTTGTCTTGCATTGCTTGCGCCTGCTTCATCAGGCCAGCCAGTTGATTTTTCATCATGAGAATGCTCCGTTAATTCAGTTTGTGAGTGTGTTAATCATCAATGCAGGGTCGGCGCGGCGGAGCCGGCCGGTGCAGGGGTAATCGTTCCCGGCACGACAAAAGCGTCGAATGCACGCTTCATGTCGAGCACGAAGGGATCGCTGGCGATGGTTGCCTCCGCGGCAAGCTGGCACGCCTCGCGGTGGGCCTGCGCTTCCGCGCTGGCCGTGTACCAGACGGCGCCCAGTTCCGTATCCACGTTCACCTTGCGGCCGAAACGCTCGCTCAGCACGGCCGCCAGTTTTTCCACGTTGGCCGGACTGCGCCACGTATCGATCGGTACGCGCAGGCGGAACGTGGTGCTGTGGCCGTCGTGCAGGCATTCGATCAGCTCGGCTTGCACGGCCAGCTGCTGGGCTATGCCGCGCAGGGGCAGCACGGCGGCGACGGCCGGCCAGTTGCCGTCCCAGTCCAGGCCCGGCACGGGCGTAATCACGTACGGCCCGCTGGGCGCGGCTTGCTTGGCGGCACGTTGCGGCATGATGACGGCGGGTTGCTCGTTGCCCTGCGCGGCGGGCGCCGACACGGCGGCCGAGGCGCTGTCGTCGGAAAATTCGGTGACCCAGGGCGGCAAGTCGTCATCTGCTTGCTGCGGCGGCGGCGGGGCGGCGGGACGTGCCTGCTGCACGGGCGCCGCAACGGCAACGGGCGCTTCCATCACGGCCACGGGCGGCGCATCGTCCCACGGCGCCGGCGCTTGCGCGGTGGCCGGTGGCGGCGGTGCGGCCTGGACGGGCGCTGCCGGGGCTGGCGCGGCGACTACGGCGGCCGGTGCCGGTGCGGCCGGCTTGGGCGCCGACGATGGCGCCGACGGCGCGCTGCCCGGACGGCCTTTCGAAGCGGCGCGGGCCGCTTCCAGCGCCGCATTGATGGCGGCGCGGGCGGAACTGATCGGGGCGCCCGATGCTGCCGGGGCAGCCGCAGCCGCGGGAACAGGAGCGGCGGGCGGCGCCGCTGGTGCGGGTGCCGGAGCTGCTGCAGGCGCGGGTGCCGCTGCGGGCGCCGCTGCGCGCGGCGGCGGCGCTTCGCTGCGGGCCATGCTGGCGGCGGCAGCGGCAACAACGGCGGGTGGGGTCACGGCGGCATGGCTGGCCACGCTGTTCGTGGCGGCGCGGGCGGCCGGGGCGGATGCGCCAGCGGCGGCGCGCGCGGCGGCGACGGCGGCGGGACGGTTGCCAGGGGCAGCCGCCGGTGCGGCAGCCGGCACGCCTTCGGCGCCGCCTATGCCGGGCCGAAAGGCCAGCATGCGCAGCAAGGTCATGGTAAAGCCCGCGTATTCGTCGGGCGCCAGGCCCAGTTCATTGCGGCCATGCACGGCGATCTGGTAAAACAGCTGCACTTCTTCCACGTCGAACGCGGCGGCCAGACGCACGATGTCCGCGTATTCGGGCAAATCCTGCGGCAAGGCGGCGGGCACGGTTTGCGCCAGCGCAATGCGGTGCAGCAAGGTGCCCAAATCCTGCAGGGCGCCGTTATACGACAGGCTGCGCGAGGCCATCTCGTCGGCCACGGCCAGGAGATCGGCGCCATCCTGCTGTGCCAGCGCGTCGAGCAGGCGCACCAGATACGACTGGTCGAGCGCGCCCAGCATGCCTTGCACGGCATCGAGCGTGACTTCGCCGGCCGCGTAAGCGATGGCCTGGTCCGTCAGCGACAGCGCATCGCGCATGGAGCCGTGGGCGCCCTGGGCCAGCAGGCGCAAGGCCGGCTGTTCGAAGGCGATGCCTTCCTGCCCCAGGATATTGTCCAAATGGCTGATGATGTGGCCGGGCGGCATCTGCTTGAGGTTGAACTGCAGGCAGCGCGACAGCACGGTCACGGGAATCTTTTGCGGGTCCGTCGTGGCCAGGATGAACTTGACGTGCTCGGGCGGCTCTTCCAGCGTCTTCAGCATGGAATTGAAGGCGTGATTGGTCAGCATGTGCACCTCATCGATCATATAGACCTTGAAGCGCGCATTGCTGGGCGCGTAGACCGCCTGCTCCAGCAGCTGCGCCATTTCATCGACGCCACGGTTCGATGCCGCATCCATCTCTATATAGTCGACAAAGCGTCCCGCATCGATTGCCGTGCACGCTTCGCAGACGCCGCAAGGCTGGGCCGTGATGCCGCCCGTGCCGTCGGGGCCGATGCAATTGAGCGATTTGGCCAGGATGCGCGACAGGGTCGTCTTGCCGACGCCGCGCGTGCCCGTGAACAGGTAGGCGTGATGCAATCGGCCGCTGTGCAAGGCATGCGTGAGCGCGCGCACGACGTGCTCCTGGCCGACGAGCGTCTCGAAATTCTTGGGGCGGTATTTACGGGCGAGGACTTGATAGGACATGCTGAGATTTTACCATGCGATTTTTGCGGGTGATCCTGCGCGGCGGGCGCAAGCCTCATGGCCGGGCCAGTCATACTTGGCAAACGCGGCAAAGCAGCAATTGTATAACATGACCAGCTGGAAATATGGAAAACACGGCAAGCCCGGCAATGCTGCGGCGTCGCAGGAAAATGGCGCCGTAAAAGCAAAAAAGCTGCCCATGGCAGCTTGATTGTTGATCCTGATTAAAACATTCCCGAAGGAGGCGAGCCTGATCTGCGGCACTCATGGTTAATAGCCGTGGCTGCTTCGTTCCCGACCTGACCAGGTTAGCCATGCCACGATGCGCAGGGGCCCGCCGGGGACAATTATAACCGGTCTGCGCAGGATTGGGAAATTGCCGTGTCAATGCTGTGTGCGTCGGCGTAGGTCGGCTTAGGCCGCAGGCCGTAAGCCGACACTGCTGAGTACGCGGCCGACACTGCCGAGCCGCAACGTCGGGTTACGCGCAAGCGCTAACCCGACCTACCCCGCCCTACCCAATACCTACAAACCCAGCTCTTGCCAGATCCCATCCACCTTCGCCTTCACTTCCGGCGTCATGGCGATCGTCGTGCCCCACTCGCGCGTCGTTTCGCCCGGCCATTTATTCGTCGCATCGATGCCCATCTTGCTGCCCAGGCCGCTGACGGGCGAGGCAAAGTCCAGGTAATCGATGGGCGTGTTGTCGACCAGGGTGGTGTCGCGGATGGGGTCGACCCGCGTGGTGATGGCCCAGATGACTTCTTTCCAGTCGCGGATGTTCACGTCTTCGTCGACGACGACGATGAACTTGGTATACATGAACTGGCGCAAAAAGCTCCACACGCCGAACATCACGCGCTTGGCGTGGCCCGCATACTGTTTCTTGATCTGCACCACGGCCATGCGGTAGCTGCAGCCTTCGGGCGGCAGATAGAAATCGGTGATTTCGCTGAACTGCTTTTGCAGCAGGGGCACGAACACTTCGTTCAGGGCCAGGCCCAGCACGGCCGGCTCGTCCGGCGGTTTGCCTGTATACGTGGAGTGGTAGATCGGGTCGCGGCGCATGGTGATGCGGTCGATGGTGAACACGGGGAAACTGTCCTGCTCATTATAGTAGCCCGTGTGGTCGCCATACGGTCCTTCCAGCGCGTGCTCGTAGCCGCTCGGATGGTTTTCGTCCGGGTAGATATGGCCTTCGAGCACGATTTCGGCCGAGGCGGGCACGCGCAGCTCGCTGCCGATGGCTTTCACCAGCTCCGTGCGGCTGCCGCGCAGCAAGCCGGCGAACTGGTATTCGGACAGGCTGTCCGGCACCGGCGTGACGGCCCCTAATATAGTAGCGGGATCGGCACCGAGCGCGACGGCGATCGGATACGGCTTGCCCTTGCTCTGGATCGCGTGCTCGCGGAAGTCCAGCGCCCCGCCCCGGTGCGCCAGCCAGCGCATGATGACCTTGTTGCGCCCCAGCACCTGCTGGCGGTAGATGCCGAGGTTTTGCCGCTTCTTGTTCGGCCCCTTGGTGATCACCAGGCCCCAGGTGATCAAGGGAGCGATATCGCCGGGCCAGCAATGCTGGATCGGCAGGCGCGCCAGGTCGACGTCATTGCCTTCCCAGACGATTTCCTGGCATTTGGCGCCGCGCAATTCCTTCGGCGACATGTCCCACACGGATTTCACCAAGGAACCCAGGCCCAGCAGATCCTTGAAATCCTTCGGCGGCTCCGGCTCCTTCATGCGCGCCAGCACATGGCCGATCTTGCGCAATTCGCTGACGTCTTCCGCGCCCATGCCCAGCGCCACGCGGCGCGTCGTGCCGAACAGATTGCCCAGCACCGGCATGTCGTATCCCGTTGGATTGTTGAACAGCAAGGCCGGTCCGCCCGCCCGCAAGGTGCGGTCGCACACTTCCGTCATCTCCAAAATCGGTGAAATGGGGGTCGAAATGGGCTTAAGTTCACCCATTTGTTGCAGTTGAGAAATAAAATCTCGCAAATCTGAATATTTCATGTGTTTTTAATTTTTTTTGACGTCGGACGCCGTTGCTGAAGGATCTATGCCAAGTAATTGATTTTATTGGCTTTTGGCACAATGCAAGTCAAAAAGTAAGACATAAAAGTAATAAAGAATCGATTCGTTAGTATTGACTTGATATAAAACGGCTTCTACAATTCGCCCAACTTGAAAGAGCACGCCGGCCCAGAGCTTGATTTTAGCGTTTCTCTTTCATTCACGGAGTCGGGGCTCCACATGACATTTTAAGGAGTGTTTTCAAAAGGCGTCTGCCTTACCCCCGGTAAAAGTTGTATTGCGACTGATCCAATACCAGCATGGGACCGATCAGCTCAAGCAAGCAATGACGGCGTTTCTCGCACGCATCCATACGCGGCGGAAACGATGATATTTCTGATGCACGGCATTGGCAGTACCCACAACACCGCGAGACCGCGGAGGGGCTGCCTGTTGACGCGACATTTCGGGGAACTCTATGACTCATCGTAGCACTGAAGCAGCCTTGCCTGCTTCAACCGTGGCTGGCCAGCCAGCGTTGGCGCGTTTGCGCGCCCGCGCACAAGCCATTTCGGCACGTGGCGTTTTGACCACCGCGCAACACACTCTGACAGTCTTCGGCATTTCCGCCCTGGCACTGATCGCCCTGCTGATGTTCCGCCCCGACCTGGGCAAGCAACTGACGCACAGCCTGTTCCCGCTGCCGATGGCAGAGGCGCAAGCCGTCGAAGCGCCGGCCCTGTCGGCCCTGATGGCAGCGCCGGCATCCGTGCAGACGGCCGCCGCCAGCGAAGCACCTTTGACCAAGGAAGAAAAAGCCCTGCTGGGCACGCAAAAGCAGCAGCAATGGGTCACCAACTGGCTCTCCAAGCGCTACCGCGTGGCCAACGATGCGACCAATATGCTCGTTTCGACGGCCTACCTGACGGCGCGCGAAATCAAGCTGGACCCGCTGCTGATCCTGGCCGTGATGGCCATCGAATCGGGCTTGAACCCGTTTGCGGAAAGCCCCGTCGGCGCGCAAGGCCTGATGCAGGTCATGTCGAAAGTGCACCATGAGCGCTTCCAGGAAATGGGCGGCGTGCAAGCTGCCTTGAATCCCGTCGCCAACATCCGCGTCGGCTCCCTGATCCTGAAAGACTACGTCACGCGTGGCGGTTCCGTCGAAGCGGGCTTGAAAACCTATGTGGGCGCCGCCAACTTCGCCACCGACTCGGGCTACGGCTCGCGCGTGCTGGCCGAATACCGCCGCCTGAAGCAAGTGTCGGCCGGCCAGCGCGTGCCGACCAGCACGCCGGTGATGGCATCGAACACGCCAGCGCCAGCCAAGGCGCCTGCGCCGGAAAGCGGCATCACCATCAAAGTGCTGCCGCACAACGAGATCGCCGGCCTGTGACCCTTTAAAAGCCCTCACAGCAGCATCCGAAAAGCAGCACCCAAAGAAAAAGCCACCGCACGCAAGTGCCGGTGGCTTTTTTGTTGCCCTGCGGCAGCAGCCGCAGGAACTACTCACTATATTACTTGCGCTTGTTGGCGTTGACTTCTTCCTCGCGGAATTTCACTGCCAATTTATCCAGCACGCCGTTCACATACTTGTGGCCGTCGATGCCGCCAAACGACTTGGCCAGCTCGACCGCTTCGTTGATGACGACGCGGTACGGGATTTCCATGTTGTTCTTCAGCTCGAATGCGCCGATCAGCAGGATGCCGTGTTCGATGGGCGACAATTCCGCAATATTGCGGTCGATCAAGGGTGCCATGCTGTCGCGCAGCGCCAGCGAATCCTTGATGGTGCCGTACAGCAGCACCGTGAAATGATCGCCATCGGCCTTGTCGAAGCCGTGGGCCGCGCGAATATTGTTCACGACGGTGGTCGCGTCTTCATTGTTCAGCAGCCACTGGTACAAGCCCTGCAGCGCAAACTCGCGCGCGCGGTGACGCGGCGTGCGGTTTTTGCTGGGATTGGCGAGCAAATTTTTCTCAGTCATGATTGTTACCTGTTCTTAAGTACGTGTTCACTACAAATTCCGGCGAGACACTGCGGCGCGCTTTTAGGCAGCGCGGCCGCAATTCAAGCGTGCGTGAGAAGGATGTCAGGGCAAGGCGCGAGGCCGAAGACAGTACGAAAGTACGGCGAGGCCTTGCAACGCAGCCATGGCATTCTTATCACACGCGCTTAGTCTTCGTCGGTGTCTTGCAACTCTTCTAGCGCTTGCGCTAAATTAGCCATTTCCACTGCCACGCGTGCCGCTTCGGCTCCCTTGACCAGCATGCGCACTTCCGCCTGCTCGTCGTTTTCCGTCGTCAACACTGCGTTGGCGATGGGGATGCCGTAATCGAGACCGACGCGCGTGATGCCCGCGCCCGATTCGTTCGATACCAGCTCGAAGTGGTAGGTTTCACCGCGAATCACGGCGCCCAGTGCGATCAGGGCGTCGAATTGCTCGCTTTCTGCCATTTTTTGCAGAATCAGTGGGATTTCCAGGGCGCCCGGCACGGTCACGTGCAGGATATCTTCATCGGCCACGCCCAGCTTGCTCAACTCTTCCAGGCATGCCGACAGCAAGCCACCGCCGACGATTTCATTGAATCGTGCCTGGACGATACCGACGCGCAAACCTTCGCCGGCAAAATTGGTTTCGTATGCTCCTACGGTCATCATATGCCTCTTTAATCTGGTGGTTCAGGGCGGCATGCACATGCCGCCATCGTTTACTCTTACATCGACGCCTGACAAAATCGTAGCGAGCGGCAGCGAGTTGTGGTCAAGAAGCGCAACTGTACGGATAGTACAGTGAGCATCGCAGGCCGCAAATCGCGACGCGCAGTAGATTTGGTCAGGCGTCCTGGCCTGGATGGCACTGAAAACCCGTGACTTCCAGGTCGAAACCGACCATCGACGGCATCTTGCGGGGGCTGGCCAGCAACTGCATCTTGCTTACGCCCAGGTCGCGCAGGATTTGCGCGCCGATGCCGTAGCTGCGCAGGTCCATGCTGGCGGCACGGCCTTTCGGCTTGGCTTGCGGCGTATCGAGCGCGGCGAACTGGGCAAACAGCTCGCTGGACGTCTCGCCGCAGTTCAGCAAGACCATCACGCCCCGCTCGGACTGCTTGATGGCGGCCATCGAGGCAGCCACCGTCCACGAGTGGGTGGTCGCTTCGCTTTCCAGCACGTCCAGCAGGGAAACGGGCTGGTGCACGCGTACCAGCGCTTCCAGGCCGGGCGCCAGGTCGCCATGCACGAGGGCCAGATGGGCCGAGGCGCTGGGCTTGTCGCGGAACGCGATCAGGCGGAATTCGCCGTGCGCCGTGTGCAGGGTACGCTCGGCAACGCGCTCGACCAGGGACTCCGTCTGGCTGCGGTAATGGATCAGGTCGGCAATCGTGCCGATCTTCAGGCCATGCTGCTCGGCAAACACCAGCAAGTCCGGCAGGCGCGCCATGGTGCCGTCGTCCTTCATGATTTCGCAAATCACGGACGCGGGCGTCAGGCCGGCCATGGCCGTCAGGTCGCAACCGGCTTCCGTATGGCCTGCGCGCATCAGCACGCCGCCTTTTTGCGCTTTCAGGGGGAAGATATGGCCAGGCTGGACGATATCGCTGGGCTGCGTGCCCTTGGCAACCGCTACCTGGATGGTCTTGGCGCGGTCGGCGGCGGAAATGCCCGTCGTCACGCCTTCGGCCGCTTCGATCGACACGGTGAAGTTGGTGCCATACGCGGTACCGTTGCGCGACGTCATCATCGACAGGTTCAGCTCGTCGCAACGCTCTTCCGTCAGGGTCAGGCAAACCAGGCCACGCGCATGCGTGATCATGAAATTGATGGCTTCAGGCGTCACGAAATCGGCGGCAAGCACCAGATCGCCTTCATTTTCCCGGTCTTCTTCATCGACCAGTATCACCATGCGGCCGGCGCGCAATTCGGCGACGATCTCTTCGGTGCTGGAAATAGACATCATTGATCCTCTTAGTGAGACTAAAAACTGAAACATCGCGTGCGAATATTCCGCGAATTTCCGGGAATTTTCTTATAACCTGCTATTTTAAAGGATTTGGCGCTTGCAGGCCTGAAATAAGACAGCTTTGCGGCATGGACGCCGCAGCCTGCCCCACAAAGCGCCGATTCCTCGATCCGGCGCAAACGGCGACGGCAAAACGCGCGCCGCCGGCCTTGCAAAGAGCATAAGATCAGCCAGTCACCGCCACGGCGCTGACACTCCACTCGCAGCGACACCCCACACAGGAGCGGCAACATGAAAACCAATGGATCGGCCATCTGGTCAGGCGGCATCAAGGACGGCAAGGGCGCCATCAGCACGCGCAGCGGCGCCTTGCAGGAATATCCCTACGGCTTTGCCAGCCGCTTCGAAGGCAAGCCCGGCACGAATCCCGAGGAACTGATCGGCGCCGCCCACGCGGGCTGCTTCACCATGGCCCTGTCGCTGATCCTCGGCGAAGCGGGCCTGACGGCCGAAAAGATGGAGACGACGGCCGAAGTGACCCTCGACAAGGTGGACGACGGTTTTGCCATCACGGCCGTCCATTTGATCCTGAAAGCGAAGATACCGGGCGCGGACCAGGCGAAATTCGCGGAGTTGACGGGCAAGGCCAAGGCCGGCTGCCCCGTGTCGAAGCTGCTTAAAGCCAACATTACCCTGGACGCTACCCTGCTGCCCTAGATTTTCGTCACGGGCTTGACGGGTTCCACGGGGGCCACCGGTGCCACCAGCGGCAGGCGCGAGTCGCTGGCCGGCAATGGCCGGTTCATCAAGCCGGGGTTCAGGGCTGCATTGTTCAGGTTATACGCGGCAATAGCCGCCGCCACGGACGGGTCTTGCGACGAGGGCGGCGGCACGGCACGGCCCGCCGCTTGCGCGGCCAGCTCTTGCGCCTGCGCATTTTGCTGGGCCAGCTGGGCTTGCGCCGTCGCCAGGCCCGTATCGGCTTGCCCCTGCGCGGCGCGCGCCAGCGACTGGGCCCGCTCGCTCGCCGCCTGGGCCGCCAGTTGCGCGTCGCTGGCGGCCAGCTGCGCCCGCGCCGCATCGTCCGCCGCCGCTTGCGCCTGCTCTTGCAAGCCCTGCTGCTGCACCTGTCCCTGGCGCAACTCATCCACCCGTGCGGTTTCCTGCTGCTGCGCCTGCTGATCTGCATTGATGCGTTCGCTGCCCAGGCGTTCGTCGTCAACACGCTGGGCATCCACGCGCTGGCTGTCCGTGCGCTGCGTCTGCAGCAATTGCGCTGCATCAATGGCGGCTTGCGCCGTCGGCTGGGGCCGCAGCTCCTGCAAGTCCAGGTTCAGTTCTTCCGCTTCCAGTTGCTGCTGCAATTCCAGTTGTCGCTGTGCAATCGCGGCCGTTTGCGGCGGCGCCTCGTCGATGGCCTGCAGCGGCACGGCCTGCGCGGGGCTGGCCGGCAGTGCGTCGCCCGTCAAATCCGCTTCGACATTGGTCGCCACCGGCGCGCCCTGCCGCTGGGCCAGCACGGCGCCCACCTGCGCCAGCACGTCCGTTCCCTGCTGCAAGGCATTCAGGGTGGCATGGCTGTCGGCCGCATACGCGGCCTGTAAAGTTGCGGGGTTGACATCTTCATTGCGCAAATCGATGCCGATGCGGGCCAGGCCCGCCTGCGTGAGCAGGCTGCCGTCCTGCGCCAGCGCGGCCGCCGCATCCGTCGTGCCGTCGCCCGACAGCAAATCGTAGCGCTGCGCCAGGCTGCCCGGCGTGTCGCCCGCCGTTGCCAGCTGGCTGGCATCGATGCCGCTCGTTTGCAGCTGGGCGAACGATTCCGTCAGCTGCCGCGCCAGCGCCAGCAAGTCGTCATTGACATTCACGGGGGTATTTGCCGCCCGGGCCTCCTCCGTGGCGCCCTGCAAGGCCAGCAGTTGCCGGCGCGACAAGGCCACGCCGGACAGGAACTGGCCCAGCGGGGAAATGTCGACCTGAGTCGATGACAAAGCGGCAAGGGCCGCCGCCGCGCTGGACGACGGCACGGGCAGCGCGGGCGCCAGCGGCGCCGTCTGATCCACGCGGGACGTGGCCGGGATGGTGTTGGGCACGGTTGCGCGCGAAATCGGGTCCATGGCTAGCCTCCACTGCGGAAAGCTTCATAGTATGCGCGTCTGAAAGAAAAGCAACACACGCTTGGCAAGGCGAGAATGTGTTGCGGTGTTCTTGTATCAGGCGGCAGCCTTGTCCAGCGACAACATGCGCTCGACATAGCGGGCGATCAGGTCGATTTCCAGGTTGACCTTGCCATCGACCGTCAAGTGTTTCAGGGTCGTCATGGCGATCGTATGGGGAATCAAATTGATCGAGAAACGGCAGCCGTTGACGGCGCCCGCGCCCAGGTCTTCCACTCTGTTGACGGTCAGCGACACGCCATTGACGACGACGGAACCCTTGAAGGCCAGGTATTTCGCCAGTTCGTGCGGCGCTTCGATCACCAGTTCCCACGATTCGCCCACGGCTTCGAACTTGCGCACGATGCCCAGGCCGTCGACGTGGCCGGACACCAAATGGCCGCCCAGGCGCTCGGCCAGGGTCAGGGCTTTTTCCAGGTTCACTTCCGTCGTCGTATCGAGGCCCACGGTGCAATTGAGGCTTTCGCGCGAGACATCGACGGCAAAGCCCGTGTCCGACTTTTCCACCACCGTCATGCAGGCGCCATTGATGGCGATCGAATCGCCGAGGGCAACATCGGCCAGCGGCAAGCCGCCCGCGTGGATGGTCAGGCGCACGCCTGCGTCGAGGCCGCCTTCGAGTGCTTGCACGGTTTCAATCTTGCCGATGGCGGCAACAATTCCTGTAAACATGAACTAACCCTATAAAGTATAAAAGTATTAATTGCGCTGGACGAATCTTGCAAGGATACGCAAATCTTCGCCCACTTGCTGAACCTGATGAAATTGCAAGGTGCGCTGCTGCTTGATATCCGTCAATGCGGGCAAGGCAAACATGCCTTGCGCGTCGCCCAGCAAGGTGGGCGCCAGGTAGACCAGCAACTCGTCGACGCAGCCTTCGCGGATCAGCGAACCGTTCAGCTTGGAGCCGGCCTCGACGTGGACTTCATTGATTTGCCGGCGTCCCAGCTCCAGCATCAGCGCGGCCAGGTCGACCTTGCCGGCCGCGTTCGGCAACATGATGACTTCCGCGCCCAAGGCGCGCAGCTGCGCTTCCTTTTCCGGATTGGCCACGGCCGCCACAATCCACGTGCCGCCGCCCTGCAAGATGCGCGCGTCGAGGCTGATGTCGAGCCGGCTGTCGACGACGATGCGGCGCGGCTGGCGCGGCGTCTCGACGGCGCGCACGTTCAGTTGCGGGTCGTCCGCCTTGACCGTGCCGATGCCCGTCAGGATGGCGCAGGCGCGCGCGCGCCAGGCGTGACCATCGGCGCGCGCCTGCGGCCCCGTGATCCACTGGCTCTGGCCATTATGCAAGGCCGTCATGCCGTCTAGGCTGGCTGCCGTTTTCATGCGCACCCACGGCTTGCCGCGCTGCATGCGCGAAAAGAAGCCGATATTCATTTCATATGCCTCGTCCGCCAGCACGCCCGTGCTGACGGCGATGCCGGCCGCTTCCAGCTTGGCCAGCCCCTGCCCCGCCACCAGCGGATTCGGGTCCGTCATGGCGGCCACGACGCGCCCCAGCCCCGCGCGCACGAGCGCATCGGAGCACGGCGGCGTACGGCCATGGTGGTTGCACGGTTCCAGGGTGACATAGGCCGTGGCGCCGCGCACGTCGTTGCCGCGCGCCGCCGCATTCGCCAGCGCTTGCACCTCGGCATGATCCTGCCCGGCCGCCTGCGTCACGCCGGCACCGATCACCTGGCCATCCCGGACGATCACGCAGCCGATGCGGGGATTGGGCGAGGTCGTGTATAAACCGCGCGCCGCCCATTCCAGCGCCAGGCGCATGCCATCGATATCGTTGAGTATTTCCACGGGCTTCTTTGAGAGTGAGTAATAGATAAGTCGGGTTACGAACTGTCGGCCACGCCGCTGCAATTGGCCGCTTGCTGTTGCGGGTCGCACACGCGCACCCTGCCCAGCATATTGATTTTAATATGGCGCACCTGCTTTCCCAAAGCCAGGGACAAGGTGCCCCAGCGCGCCGCCAGGCTATTGGTCGCGCTGCAACTGCGTCCTGCGCCATTGTAGGCGATATAAAACGGCGCCGTGACCGAGGAAAACACGAACTGGGCCGCGATGCCCGCCGGCAGCGGCCCCTGGCGGAACAGCAATTCGTCGCCCTCGTCGAACGCCAGGTTGGCATTGCTGTCGATAAACACCAGCCAGCCCGTGCGCCAGTCCGTGCCACCGGGCCCGGCCGGCATCAGCAGCACGCGCCGGCCGCGCGCCATCGCCTGCGCCCGCGTCAATTCGATGGCCGAAAACAAGTCCGTGGCCGCCGCGCGCACCTGCTGGCGCGCCAGCACCTGCTGCAAGCTGGGCAAGGCCGCGGCCGCCAGCAGGGCTGCAATTGCCAGCACGGCCAGCAATTCAAGCAGGGTGTGCCCGAAGGCACGCCCAGTCCGCGGTGGCCGCTTGCGCGTGGCCATGGCCTAAGTAATCCTCAGGAAATTATTGTGAATTTATGACGAACAGAACCGGATGCTATGCAAGGCGCCCGCTGCGACGCAGTGCGAGCACTGCTAGCAGCGGGCAACGCCGCAGAGGGCCGGTTATGGAAGTCAGAAATCACAATAATTTATTGGGGGTTACTTAGGGCCAGCAATGGCTGGCGGGGCCGCTGCTGCCGCGCTGGCCCGTGCTGCTCAAGGACAGCACGCCGCAATCGGCATCCTGGAACTGCGCATCGACCTTGGACGTGCCCGGCGTGGCCCGCAACAGCACGCATTGCCCGATCGCCAGGCCGGGACAGGCCAGCGCCTCGATTTCATACGCACTGCCGGCTGCGCCCCCTTCGCCGGACCACCATGGAAACGCTTGCGCCTGCGGCGCCGGCGAGGCCGAGGAAAACGCCAGATAGTGGTTGTTTTGCGAATAATAGCGCTCCTGCTGCTGCATCAGCCGCAGCAGGGCCGCCTGCCCCTGTACCCGCTTGGCCCGCACGACATGGCCGTGATAAGCGGGCACGGCCAGCGCCAGCAGCAGGCTCATGATCGCCAGCGCAGCCAGCAGTTCGATCAGGCTGAAGCCCGGGGTGGCAGCAGGGGCGCCACCATTTGCAGCGGACCAGTTCCGGCTTGCCAGCGTTTCCATCTGACCTCCCCTCTTCGCAAAAACCGCCAGCCGCCGCAAGTGGCCAGCCTGCACGCCTGTTACTTGCGACACGCCAGCCATGCCCACGCCTATTTCTTCTTGGCCGCCTCGTGCAATTCGCGCCAGTTCGCCACTTCGCGCCAGCTGAGGCGCCGGGCGGGCAGCGGCGCGCTGACGACCTTGAGTCCCGCCCCGCTGGCCCCGCCGGGCAAACCCGGTTGCAGCACCGCCAGTTCCTTGCGCCCTTCGGCCCGCCCTGCCGCCGTCGCGGCGCCCACCGTGCTGGTCAGTTCCAGCGCCAGCGGCGGCGCGCGCGCCAGGCCATCGAACAAGCGCCCCGTCTGCTCGCCCGCCTGCACCACACCGGCGCCATCGGCGGCAAAGCCGCTCAGCACATCGAGCACGTACAGGCGCGTGGCAGGCTTGGCACAAGGATCGCGCCCCGGCAGGACGGTGTTGAACAGCACCCTTCCGGCGGCCAGCACGGGACTATTGATGCTGCGCTCGCCCGTCTGCGCGGTATTGAGGAAATCGAGATACCAGCCGCGCATGGCGTCGCTGCCCGTGTAGCGCAGCTCGGCGCCGTCGACGCGCACGCCGCCCGCAACTTCGCCCAGGCTGCGCTGTTCCAGGTCGGCACGGCTGCGCGTGGGAGATGTTTCCCGCACATCGTCGTGCACGGCATAAAACGACTGCGACAGAAAGGCGGAAGGCCAGGTATCGGCCGCCTCGACCAGCTTGCCCGTGCCAAACAGCAGCAGATAGCCGCCACCAGGTGCGTACGCGACGTTCAGTTGCTGCGTCACGGGCTGGCGCCGGCCCTGCGCATCGCGCGCGACAAACACGAGCTTGCGTCCCTGGCCATCCTTCCACGGCGGCCCGCCAGCCATGTCGAGGCGCCAGATATTGCCCTGCAAATCGCCTGCATAGATATACGCCAGCGCACCGTCGCTGCCCGGTACCACGGCGGGCGGACCCAGCGCCTGGGGCATGGCATCCGCGCCCGCATCAGCGTCATGGCCGCCATCGCCGCCGCTGGACACGGGCACCTTGAGACGGAAGTAATTACTTCCCAACATCCAAGGCGTGCCGGGAGCCTTGTCCAGCGCCAGCAGGAAGATGGCGGCGGACGATGCGGGCGCCGTCGTGTCCTTGCCGTCGTTTACATGGTTGTTATAGCCGCTGGCGACGATGGCAAAATCGCGGTAGGCCACCGCGCCCTCCTTGCCGCCCATGTTGATGCGGGCAATGGCGGGCGGCGCGCGTACGTTGCCCATCAGCTTGTCGTCGCGGTCCGTGAATTCCCACAGCGCCCCATCCTGCGCGAAGCGCGCCGGGTCGGTGATGTCGAGCGCAAACACGCCTTGCGCCCCGCCGCCCATGCCCGACACCAGCACCGTCTTCCAATGTCCCAGCGCCAGCACCTCTGCCGTGGCCGCCGCGCCGTCGAGCAGCGGGCCGGGGCTATAGTGAGTGCTCGCAGCGGCTGCCGAGGCGTGCAGCAGCGCCTGCGGCAGATAGGCAAACAATTCGCTGCCCGTGCGGGCATCAAACGCGTGCAGCAAGCCATCGTTGGCGCTCAGGTACAGCATCTTGCGCCGCTGCAGCAGCGCCTGGCGGTGCACGCCATAACCGGCCCCAGGCATCCCCAGTCCCGGCGCGCCCACGTACACGAGATTGCCGTATGGCGCCGCGCCCAGGCTGCCAAACCTGCGCCGCAGGAAGCCGCCTGGCTGGCCCGCCTCGTGCGTGCGCTGGCCCAGCAGGTACGCCAGGCGCGCCTCGCCTTTTTCATCGCCGCCGTCGAATGCGCCGCGCTGTTCCGCGTCGAGCCGCGCCCAGGCCAGCGGCATCAGGGCGCCCTTGGCATCGAGCGTGTAGACGGGACGCAAGGCCGCCGGCGTTCCATCTGACGCGGACTGATCCTGTCCTCCCGCGCGCCACCATGGCTTGCCGGGAAGCAATGCGCCATCGGCGCCCACGGCAAACCCGCTGCGCGACAAGACCATGCTGCCGTCGGCCAGGCGCAGCTGCGTCTGGAACCAGTATGCCTCTTCCGTGCCGCTGGCCAGCGCCATCAGGGCCGGCCCCGCCAGCGTCGCCGGCAAGCTGTCCTTGTCGGCGGCCGCAAAGGCCGCGCGCAGTCCCGCGATCAGGGCGGCCGGATCGCTGCCGGGCAGGTAATGGGTGGGCCAGCGGCCATCGAGGCTCCATTCCTCCAGCGCGTTGCCCGCCGCGCTCTTGTAGGGGTTGGCGTCGGCGTTCGCATCGAGAAAACCGCCATATTTGGCCGTAAGCAACAAGGGCGTCGCGGCAGGAATGGCTGCAGATTCGCCGGCCGGGTCGCCCTGGCGCAAGTCGCCCGCATAGTGCTCGACCTTGGCAACGCCGTCGTTCTTGCCGCCCGGACGCAGCGCCTGCACATGCGACCAGTAGGCCAGGCCAGCCGCATGGTAGCTGGCGCCGCCCGCCCCGTCGGCCAGCAATTCCAGCGCCGCCAGTTCGGGCCGTGGTGCGGGATTGCCGGGCGTGCCGCCGCTTTCCAGGCTGCCTACCGCACGCGTCCAAGCCATCGCGTCGAACGGCGGCGGCGCAAAACCGTCCGGCGCGCGGGCGCGGTCGCCGTTCGATGCGGGAGCTAGCGGGACATTGCCGGGCACGTAGCGGTCGAGCGCCATGCCCGCATCGCCGAGGCTGACGACGATGTGGCGCTGGCAACTGGCCGTTTGCGGGTCGCTCCACGCAGTCACGACCGGCAAGCCCTCGTCGGTGGCAGGCGGCACTGCGGCGCTCGCTTGCCGCCCCTGCAGGTAGCGCAGCGATTCGTACAGCAATTCGGCCAGCGGCGCGGCGCTGGCGTACGCGCCCGGATGCGCGGCGTTGCTGCGGCCCAGGCCATTGATGTAAGCGGTCACCCCGCCGCCAGGCCCCGCACCCTGGAACCCAGCCGGATATGCATATACGCCAGTAGCGGGATTCCACTCGGCGCCGGTATTGTCTTGCGGCAAAAAATCGGGCGCCGTCCAGCGCTGCCTGCCTACATGGGCCAGCGGCGCGCGCAGCACGCCGCCATACACGGGACCGGCGCCGGCGGGCATGCCGTTCAAGTGGCCAAACACGCCCACGCGCACCCGGCCGCCATGGCGCTGCATGGCGCCCGCCGGCTTGTAGTTCTTGCCGTACGCCAGGCACAAGTCGTCGCGCAACGGCCCTTCATCGGCATCGCAGACGCGCACGCGCGCAAGGAACACGTCGTGCGTGGCAGCAAAGCCGGGCGCGTCGCAATTGCCGCCCGGGGGCAAGCTGGCATCGCCGAACAGCAGCCGATTACGGCAAGAAACGATGGCCAATTGCGCCAGCGCAAACGGCGTCGCCGCCGCCACGCCGGTGTGCAAGACCTTGCGCGGGAAAAAGACGGGGTGGGCATAGAAGTCGATGGGGCTGCCCGCATCGGGCAGGTAAGCACGCTGCAGCACCGTCTTGTGCACTTCGTCGATGACGCGGTCGCCGCCCGTCAGGGCGTAACGGACGATGTCGAGCATGCTGGCGCTGGCCCAGTTGAGAAAGTTGCCGCTGAAACTATCGCCGCCGCAGCCGTGCAGCGCATCGGCCGGCTTCAGCACGGAGAAGTAAGCGGTCGCTACGCGCAAGTCCGGCAGCAAGGCGCCATCCTTGCTGCGGTACGGATAGCTGTAGCACATGCGCGCATGGAAGTACCCCAGGTACTCGCGCTGCGGCGCATACTCGCCGCCATGCGCGGCAGCAGCGGCCGCATGCGTGAGGGACAGGTTGAGCAGCAGATTTGGCGGCACTCTGGCACCATACAAACCCGCGTCGGCACGCGCCAGCACCACCGGGGGAACGGCAGCCGCAAGGGCGCCGCCGCAAACCTGGCTAGCCAGACAGGCCAGCAGCAGCCAGGCCCAGCCGGCGCGCCGCAAGGCGGCCGACAAAGCGGACCTCCAAGCGGATAGCAATGCAAACGACAAAGCCCTCATGGCGCCGCTCCAGCCGCCTGCTTGCGATAATAACTTTGCAGCACGACCTGCGTGCTTTCCTGCGCGCCAAAACCGATGGCCGTGATGCGGTACACATAGCTTTCCGTGGCCATGCCGCCGGCCACTGCCGCCGCCCGAGCGCCGGGCGGGTGAAACGGCAGCAATTCGATCAGGTAGCGGGGCCGGTGCGACGGCAGGAAACCCTGCCCCGTCTGCATGACGGCGCCCGTGAACTGGCCATATGGCACGGCGCGGCTGCTCCCTTCGGCGCCATCGAGGTCCATGCTCAGCCAGAGCGCCGGCGCATCCGGGGCCGCGGGCAGGCACAAGCCCAGCGCGCCTCCTTCGCCGCAGCCGTCCGCAAACCCGGCCGCGCTGCCTGGTGCGAAGAGGCTGCTACGCCCCGGTGCGCCGGGCAAGCCTTCGATATCGTTCTGCGCATCCACCAATGCTTCCTCCGCCGCCTGAAACGCGATCTGCCGGTCGCGCTCGCCACGCGCCGCCTTTTCACCCTGCAAGGCCATCTGCGCCGCCGATATGCCCAGCAGCAAGATGATTACCAGAAGGCACAGCACATACACGAGGGTAGCGCCACCGCGGCGCGCACGAAGTGAACAACAAGACACGCAACGAAGTACGCAACAGCGGACGCCCGCGCCAGCCATCGCGCTGCCCTCCTAGGCCGGCCCGTTGCGCAGCATGATGCTCGTCTGCACCAGTTGCCGCAGCCGGGAGCGCGTCGCGGCGGGCAAGGACGCGCGCGCGATGCGCACGCCCGTGTCGCCGGCGCCATGCGCCTCGGCATATGCCTTGCCGAACAGGTCGAACTGCGCCGGCCCCAGTTCCGCCATCTTGTCCGCCTGGCCCTCCTCGCCATGCAGCAACAGCGCCACGCGCACGCTGGCCACGCGCTTCCAGTGCGTACGCCGCTGCAAATCGCGCTGGCGCGCGGCCGCGTCGGCGCCCGCCAGCACCAGCGCCGCATCGTAGGCATCGAGCGCGCTGGCATTGACATACCGGTTCGCCACGCCGTCGGGCGGCGTATCCGTGTCCAGGCCATACAGCACCTGGAAGCCGTCGACGCCACGGATGACGGCATCCGCGCCCCAGCCGTTCGCGCCACGGTATTTGCAGCGCAGTTCGCCTTCGCCATCGCCGCCCTGCGCCACATAGAAAATGCTCCAGCCCCGCTGCGCCTCCGTTTGCGCGGCGCCCACGCCGAAGCCGGCGCAATTGAGCACGGAACCGTCTCCGCCCTCGTCCTTGCCGGCGCCGTAATAGCGCAGGGCCAGCACATCGCTGCCATGCAGGGCACCGGACAACGCGCCGCTGATGCCTTCGCTGTTCTTGCCCAGGCTGCGCGCGTCGAGCCCGGCGACATTCGCGCTGTCGTCATCGGCATGGGCGACGGGCGCTGCGCTGCTGTCCCAGTTCACGTACGCCGTCTGGCGCACGGCGCGGGCGATGGTGTCGAGCGCATAGCGGCCATTGTCGTCCAGGCGCGCGCTGGCGGACTGGTCGCCATAGCTGCCGCTGGCGGCCAGCAGCACGCTACTCGCGGCCAGCATCAGCAACGCGCCCAGCGACAGGGTCACCAGCAGCTCGACCAGGCTCAGGCCGCGATGCAGGCGCCGGTGGACGTGCACGCTGTTCATGCGCCGCCTCCGCCCAGCTGGAATACCAGCCTGGGCAAGGACTCGCCCGCCCCATTCACGGCGGGCGAGCCATCGGGCAGCCGGGCGCGCCAGCCCAGCTTGATGACGATGGGTGCGCCCTTGCCGCCGCTGCACGCCCAGTGCAAGCCTTGCGCGACGGCATCCCAGGCGGGTGCATCGCGGCAGATATGCAGGCGCGCGCCGGGCAAGGCCGCATGCATTTGCTGTTTCCACTCGGCGATGTCGAATTGCGCCAGTTCGGCCGCGCCGCAGGCGGCAGCGCCGAAGCAGTCGGGCGCGCCGCCGCCAGCGTCGGCATCGTCCGCCGCGTAGGCCACGTTCAGGTAGGGATTGCCCGCATCGGGGCCCTGCATGAGCACGCTGTTGGCGCGCATGCGCTCGGCCATGCCGGCGGCCAGTTGCGCGCCCGCCGACAACAGCGCCGATTCATGGCGCGCGCGCAGGGAGTTCAATTGCAAGATGCTGGCACCGAGCAGGCCCAGCGCCAACAGCAGCAGCGACACCAGCACCTCGACGAGGCTGCTGCCATCCATGGAACCACGCGCGACGCCGTACATGAGCTTCTCCTGCGGACAGAATGCATCAGGACCGGAGCCGCACGGACGCGCGGCCCAGCTACAAGATAGGCGCGTGCAAAAAACGGGGTCTGCGCTAGCGCAAACAGGAGCGCGATAAGGCGAGAAGAACGGCGCAGGGATTGATCAGGCCGCTTGCCAGGCGAATGCTGGCGTGGTGAAAACGGGGCACATGAACGGCCCCGTCATCAAAAGGTGAACGTCAGAGCGAGCGTCAGGGCTTGCCGCGTGCCTGCCCCACTTCGGCAATCGCATCCTGGAACTCGGCCAGGTCTTCGAAATTTTTATAAACAGAGGCAAAGCGGATGTAGGCGATCTTGTCGAGGCGCTTGAGTTCCTGCATGACGAGTTCGCCGATATAGCCGGAATCGACTTCGCGCAAGCCGCTGGTCAGCAGTTTTTCCTGGATGGAAGCGATGGCCGTATCCACGGAGGCGGCCGCGACGGGACGCTTGCGCAAGGCCAGCATCAAACTGCCGCGCAACTTATCCGCAGCGAACTCCGTCCGGCTGCCATTCTTTTTGACGACGGCGGGCATGATAAGTTCAATGCGTTCGTAGGTGGTGAAACGCTTGTCGCATTTGCCGCAGCGGCGCCGCCGCCGTATGGCATCCCCTTCCTCCGATACGCGCGTATCGAGAACCTGGGTGTCGCCGTGCTGGCAAAATGGACATTTCATGGGCTGGCTACAACTTTATAGTAATAATTACGGGAAATCGCCGCCCTTGTACAAAGGGCGCCCGAATCACTCCGGGCGCCCTGGGGCACGACTGGAATGTGTCATACAGAATCTTACTCCGTATGACACATTCTGGACAAATAATTATGCTGCGTACACAGGGTGCGCGTCGGCCAGCACTTTCACGGCCGCTTTCACGCGCTCGATGGTGGCGGCGTCATGCGGATTGTCCAGCACGTCGGCGATCAGGTTGCCCACTTCTTCCGCTTGCGCTTCCTTGAAACCGCGCGTCGTCATCGCCGGGCTGCCCAGGCGGATGCCCGAGGTGACGAAGGGTTTTTGCGGGTCATTCGGGATGCCGTTCTTGTTGCAGGTGATGTGCGCGGAACCGAGGATGGCTTCCGCTTCCTTGCCCGTCAGGTTCTTGGCGCGCAGGTCGACCAGCATGACGTGCGATTCCGTGCCGCCGGACACGATGCGCAGGCCGCGCTTGATCAGGGTCTTCGCCAGCACGTCGGCGTTCTTGATCACTTGCTTCTGGTATTCGACGAATTCAGGGCTCAGCGCTTCCTTGAAGGCAACGGCCTTGCCGGCGATCACGTGCATCAGCGGGCCGCCCTGGATGCCGGGGAAGATGGCCGAGTTGATGGCTTTTTCGTGTTCGGCCTTCATCAGGATGATGCCGCCGCGCGGGCCGCGCAACGATTTGTGCGTGGTCGAGGTGACGAAGTCGGCGAACGGCACCGGATTCGGGTACAGGCCGGCGGCGATCAGGCCCGCGTAGTGGGCCATGTCGACCATGAAGTAGGCGCCCACTTCCTTGGCGATCTTGCTGAAGCGTTCGAAGTCGATCTTTTTCGAGAAGGCCGATGCGCCGGCGATGATCAGTTTCGGCTTGCGTTCGCGGGCCAGGCGTTCCATCGCCTCGTAGTCGATGTCTTCTTCCGCCGTCAAGCCATACGACACGACGTCAAACCATTTGCCGGACATGTTCAGCGGCATGCCGTGGGTCAGGTGACCGCCTTCGGCCAGCGACATGCCCATGATCAGGTCGCCTGGTTTCAGCATGGCGAAGAACACGCCCTGGTTCGCCTGCGAGCCGGAATTCGGCTGCACGTTCGCGCATTCGGCGCCGAACAGCTGTTTCACGCGGTCGATGGCCAGTTGCTCGGCCACGTCGACGTATTCGCAGCCGCCGTAGTAGCGCTTGCCCGGGTAGCCTTCGGCGTACTTGTTCGTCAACTGCGAGCCTTGCGCTTCCATTACGGCTGGCGACGTGTAGTTCTCCGACGCGATCAGCTCGATATGGTCGTGCTGGCGCGTGTTTTCTTTTTGAATGACGGCGAACAATTCAGGATCGACGTTGGCGAGGGTGTGATCTTTTGCAAACATGTAAAAACTCCAAGTATGAGGGTGCTTGTACTGGCAGGTTGGATCGAATGAGGGGAGCCGGCGTTAAGTGAATAACAACATTGGATAGGCAGCCTCTTCGTGCTTTTCCATAGTGGCTACCCAGGCGAACGGCTGATGAAAAATCTCACGTTTCCCGGTGGGTGCCCACCTTTCGCCGGTTTGCCGATCGCCATTCATGGAGATCGCCCGACTTTTCGCCAGTCACGTGAGACGTAATGGAAGTCAAATTGTAAGTTAAGTGCCCAAATTGAGCAAGGAATGCAACCGTGCAGCTATAATCGCCGCGCGCCACCGCAGCCCGGGCACGGCCACGGGCCGCCCCGGGGCACGGCCGCGGCGCTTAAGCTGGACTTAAACCTGGCTGCTGCTTGTAAGCGTATGTTACGAGGCTTGCCATTGCCCACCCCGGATTTACAATGCTGCGGTGCAACTTATATGCTGCTTTTGCATGGCTTTCCAGCAAGCGCCCACAGTCACAAGAAGAAAAATCGCGTAAAATGTTGCTCAATCTCACTACTGGCGCAATAAACATGCCTTCAGTCTTTACCTGGAACGTACGTGTCTACTATGAAGACACCGACGCCGGCGGCATCGTCTATTACGCTAACTACCTGAAATTCTTCGAACGCGCGCGCACCGAATGGCTGCGCGCCATCGACGTGGGCCAGCAGCAATTGCTGGAACAGCACGACGCAATGTTCGTTGTCAAAAGCGTCAACGCCGACTATCATGCGCCAGCCAGGCTCGATGACACGGTAAGATTAACCCTAAGCATAGAAAAAATGGGGCGCGCCTCCATCGTTTTCCTGCAACAAGCCTGGTGCGGCGAGCGCCTGCTCAACACGGCCCGCGTCAAGATCGGCTGCGTCGACTCGGCACTGCGCCCGCGCGCCGTGCCCGATGCCGTCGCGGCCCGCATGCGCGCCGCCTGAGCCCTACTGCCACCCCCGGATAATTCACCCAACAGACTGCCAGCCAATGAACGTTACACAAGATCTTTCTTTCCTCGCGCTCATCACCAATGCCCATTTGATCGTGCAACTGATCATGGCCCTGCTGCTGCTGATTTCCCTGACCAGCTGGACCTACATTTTCCGCAAGATGTTTGCCGTGCGCCAGGCGCGCAAGCAAACCATCGAATTCGAACGCAGCTTCTGGGCCGGCGGCAACCTGCATGCGCTGCATCAAAACGCCAGCGGCAACCGCGACCAGAGCGGCGCGCTGGCCCGTATCTTTGACGCCGGCATGGGCGAATTCATCAAGGGCAAGGCTTCCTACGGTTCGCGCGAAGCGCTGGACGTGGGCGCCGTGCTCGACGGCGCACGCCGCGCCATGCGCGCCGCCTTCCAGCGCGAAATGGACGTACTCGAATCGCACCTGGCCTTCCTCGCTTCCGTCGGCTCCGTCTCGCCCTACATCGGCCTGCTCGGCACCGTCTGGGGCATCATGAACGCCTTCCGCGGCCTGGCCAACGTGCAGCAAGCTACCCTGGCCGCCGTCGCGCCCGGCATTGCCGAAGCGCTGATCGCCACCGCCATCGGCCTGTTCGCCGCGATTCCCGCCGTCGTCGCCTACAACCGTTTTTCGCATGACATCGACCGCCTGGCGATCCGCTTCGAGAGCTTCGTCGAGGAATTCTCCAACATCTTGCAGCGCCAGTCGCGCTAAGAGGGAGCAGCGTCCATGGGTTCCTCATTCAATAGCGGCGGCATGCGCGGCGGCCGTGGCCGCAAGTTCAAGTCGGAAATCAACGTCGTGCCGTACATCGACGTGATGCTGGTGCTGCTGATCATTTTCATGGTGATGCCGTCGTCGAACAATCCCAGCGTGGTGAACCTGCCCAACGCGGAAAGGTCGGCGAAACCGCCCGATGACTATATTCAGATCGTGCTGAAACCAAATGGTTCGCTGTCGATCGGCGTGATCGGCAAGGAACAGCTGTCGCCGGAAACGGAACCGAACCGCGACGCCCTGCTGCGCAAGCTGCGCGGCCTGCACGAAAGCAATCCCGACTATCCCGTGATGATCGCGGGAGACAAGGAAAGCAAGTACGACGATGTGATCCAGCTCATTTCGGAAGCGAAAAAGATGGGCATTACCCGCGTCGGCCTGGCCACCAAGTAAGCGCAGCACCCTGTTTCCAGACTTGACCGTTTTTAGATAGACTAGACTTTGCAGACCAAACAAATCGACCATGTACTCGGCAAGCCCTACAGCGTGCCGCGCGAACGCAGCCGCTGGCCCTCGCTGGGCCTGGCGCTGGCGATGCACCTTGGCCTGCTGTTTTTCCTGTGGGTGGGCGTACACTGGCAAAATACGGAACCTGTCGCCGTCGAAGCGGAAGTGTGGGACCTGAAAGTACAGACGGCCGCGCCGCCGCCCGAAGTGGCGACGCAACCGGAGCCGACACCGACGCCGCCGCCGGAACCGCAAGTGGAACAGCCTGCCCCGCCGCCACCGCCGCCCGTGGCCGCGCCCGAGCCGAAGGTCGATCTGCGCGAGGCAGAGATCGCCCTGGAACGCAAGAAGGCCAAGCTGAAAGAAGAAAAAGAGAAAGCGGCAACGGAAGAACGCCGCAAGCAGGAACAGAAGGAACGCGAGGAAGAAAAGCGCGAACTGGAAAAACAGAAGCAGAAAGAAAAAGACAAGGCTGAAAAGCTGGAAAAAGAAAAGGCCGACAAGCTGGAGAAAGCCAAGCTGGCCAAAGAGAAAGAAAAAGCGGCGGAAGAAAAAGCCGAGAAAGAACTGTCCGAGAAAAAAGCGGCGGCGGAAAAAGCCGCCAAGGCGAAAAAAGCGGCGGAAGAGAAAAAAGCCGCCGACAAGGCGCGTGACGCGGAAATGAGCCGCATCACGGGTGCGGCGGGCGCCGGCACGACGGGCACGGCCGCGAAAGCGACCGCGCCACGCAAGGACAGCGGCTATGTCGCTGCCCTGACGAGCAAGATCAAGAGCAATATCGCATACAGCGGTAGCACGGACGTGCCGGGCAACCCGCGCGCCGTGTTCAAGATCGAGCAACTGCCAACTGGGGAAATTATTTCGGTCCGAAAGATAAAAAGTAGCGGCCTGCCGGCGTATGACAGCTCGGTGGAAAACGCCATTAATAAATCGTCGCCACTGCCGAAGAAAAAAGACGGCACCGTGGAACGCGAGATTGAACTCATATTCGAGATGAAGGATTTGCCTAAATGATGACCATGAAAAAAATGAGCTATGTCGTGCTCTGCGCCAGCCTGATGCTGGGCGCGGCCGGCGCCCAGGCGCAATTGCGCGTGGAAATTACGGGGATCGGCAGCAACCAGATCCCGGTGGCAGTCGCCAGCTTTGTCAATGAATCGGCGGCGCCGCAATCGCTGTCGGGCATTATCAAGGCCGACCTGGCGCGCAGCGGCGTGTTCAAGCTGATCGACGCCGATGCGCCCGTGTCGGAAACGGCGCCCGTCAGCTACGAGCAGTGGAAATCGCGCGGCGCCGACGCGCTGGCGGCCGGCAGCGTGCAAAGCATGGCCGATGGCCGCCTGGACGTGCGCTACAAGCTGTTCGACACCATCAAGGGCGCCCAGATCTCCAGCATGAACAATGCGGCCGCGCCGCAATTCAACCGCTTGCTGGCGCACAAGATCGCCGATGATATCTATGAGAAGTTGACGGGCGTCAAAGGCGCGTTCGCCACGCGCATCGCCTACGTCACGCAATCGGGCCGCGAATACCGCCTGGAAATCGCCGACGCCGATGGCGAAGGCATCCAGGTCGCCCTGCGTTCGAACGAGCCGATCATTTCGCCGTCGTGGTCGCCGGATGGCACCAAGGTGGCGTATGTGTCGTTTGAAAAGAAAAAGCCCATCGTCTACGTGCAAAACCTGGTGACGCGCCAGCGCACCATCGTCTCGAACGAAAAAGGCAGCAATTCGGCGCCGAGCTGGAGCCCGGACGGTTCGCGCCTGGCCGTGGCCCTGTCGCGCGATGGCCATACCCAGGTCTACACCGTCAATGCCGACGGCAGCGGCTTGCGCCGCGTCAGCAACAGCAGCGGCATCGATACGGAACCCCAATTCTCGGCCGATGGCCAAAGCATTTACTTCACCAGCGATCGCAGCGGCGGACCACAAATCTACCGCATGTCGACCAGCGGCGGCGAAGCCAAGCGCGTGACGTTTGGCGGCTCCTACAACATCAGCCCGCGGATCTCCTCCGACGGGAAGACACTCGCTTATATTTCCCGTCGCGACGGCAATTTCCAGCTCTACGCGCTCGACCTGGCTAGTGGCCAGGAACTGCGCCTGTCGGACACCGCCAACGACGAATCACCGAGCTTTTCGCCCAACGGGAAATATATCATGTACGCGACCGAATCCGGACGACGCAAGTCGCTGGCAGTGGTATCGGTGGATGGCCGCGTCAAACAGCGTTTGACTACGCAAGCTGGCAATATCAAGGAGCCCACCTGGGGTCCTTTTATGAAGTAAATGCTGTACAGTTTCACCTTTAACCATGACCCGGAGAATAAAAATGAGTAACTTTAAAAGTTTGGCTTTCATCGCCGCTACCGCAGCTCTGCTGTCCGCCTGCAGCACCCCAGTCAAAGTAGCAGAAACCCCAGTGGTTGAGCGCGCTCCTGAAAAAGTCGTCGCACCAGTTGACACCCGTCAAGTTCAGCCAGTAACGACCGCATCGGTCGATCCACTGGACGATCCAAAAGGCGTGCTGGCTAACCGCAGCATCTACTTCGACTTCGACAAATACGTCGTGCGCGAAGCGGACACCCCAGTCGTGCAAAACCACGCTGCTTACCTGGTGAAAACCCCAGCACGCAAGATCCTGATCCAAGGTAACACCGATGAACGCGGCGGCGCCGAGTACAACCTGGCCCTGGGCCAGAAACGTGCTGAAGCCGTGCGCAAGTCGATGGCTGCCCTGGGCGTGCCGGAAGGCCAGATGGAAGCCGTGTCGCTGGGCAAAGAAAAGCCTAAAGCACAAGGCAGCAACGAAGCAGCATGGGCTGAAAACCGCCGCGCTGACATCGTTTATTGATGTTGACGGGTGAGCGCAGCAGCATTGGCGCTTACCTAACTGGCCAGTCATAGGCATAATAATGGGGCGCAGCGCGGTGATTCACCGCCCGGCGCCCCGTTTGCATGTTTTGCGTAACCTTAGAAAGCCCGACCCATGATGACATTCTCGAAAGCCGGCGTCGCCGCCGCCTTGATGGCCGCGTTTGCCTACCTGCCCCTGCACGCCAACGCCGCCCTGTTCGACGACGACGAAGCACGCAAGGCCATCCTGGAGCTGCGCGCCAAGGTCGACGCGATGGCGCGCGACCTGAACAGCCGCATCGACGCCAAGGCGGACAAGACCAGCACCTTGAGCCTGATCAACCAGCACGACCAGACCATGCAGGAGATCGCCCGCCTGCGCGGCCAGATCGAAGTGCTGGGCAACGACCTGGCGAATGTGCAAAAGCGCCAGAAGGATTTCTACACCGACATCGACGCGCGCCTGCGCAAGCTGGAACCGCGCCAGGTCACCATCGACGGCCAGGAAGCGGCCGTGGGCGTGTCCGAGCAAAGCGCGTACGAATCCGCGTTCGGCCTGTTCAAGTCGGGCGACTACAAGGGCGCCGTCACGGCACTGGACGGCTTCGTGAAACGCTATCCGGAATCGGCCTATGCCGCCAATGCGCAATACTGGCTGGGCAACGCCTATTACGCCCAGCGCGACTGCAAGAGCGCCATCAGCGCCCAGCAGGCAGTGCTGAAGAACTACCCGGACAGCCCGAAGGCGGCCGACGCCATGCTCAACATCGCCAGCTGCTACACGGAGCTGAAAGACAAGCCGAACGCCACCAAGACCCTGAACGCGCTGATCTCGCGCTACCCGGACTCCAGCGCGGCCCAGGCCGCCAAGGAACGGGGCGGCAAAAAGTAAAAGCGGGGAAAAAGTTGCCCGTTAGGTTTGACAGAATCCCGGGCACCCCCTATAATCTTTCTTCTTCGGGTCGTTAGCTCAGCTGGTAGAGCAGCGGACTTTTAATCCGTTGGTCGCAGGTTCGAATCCCGCACGGCCTACCACGAATACGCAGTACTGATCTGCTTGCGAGTTGTTATAGCAAGCATTTTTTTACGGCACAGTGTTACCGAAGTTGTAGTATAAAGTTTTTGGGTCGTTAGCTCAGCTGGTAGAGCAGCGGACTTTTAATCCGTTGGTCGCAGGTTCGAATCCCGCACGGCCTACCAAATACTTCAGAGAAGCCAACCGTTCGCGGTTGGCTTTTTTGTTTTCTAGGCTTGCCTGGATCGCAACCACTCCTTCAGCGCATCATTCATGCGCGTTTGCCAGCCATCACCGGTGGCCTTGAAGGCATCAAGGATCTCGGCGTCGAAGCGTATGGTCGTGCTGACTTTGCCGCCAGTGCCGGCGGGCCTGCCGCGGCGGCGCGCCACTTCCTGTTGCGCCTCGGGACGGGAAACGGGCTTGTCGCCCACTTGCCAGACGCCCTGCTCGAAAAAACCGTCCGTCAATTCGGACGCATCGTCCGGATCAACCGAGGCTTTGCCAGCATTTTGCGATTTCGCGTTCATTTGCTTTCGTCAACCTAACGGCATCAAAAGTGATTTTCATTATTTATTGTAGTAACAAATAATGGAAACATCCAGCCCTGTTTTCGAAGCAAGGCACCATCGGAAAGCTACATCCCTGGTCTCAACGCGACACCAACACCTGCCTCCCGGCCAGCTGCGCCGCCATGCCGCCCACGACCCGCCCCAGCGGCACCTCCACCCAGCGGTAAAACGCGGCGCCGGCCGCCAGGCTGGCGCCCCAGGCCGTCAGCATGCCCAGCGCCTGCCACTCCGGCTCGAGCGGGACATAGCTGATAAACAGCGCATTCACCAGCAGGCTGACGGGGAAGTGCACGAGGAAGACGGCATACGAAATCCGGCCCAGGGTATTGACGATGTTCCAGGCGCCGCCCTGCGACGGCGTGCGGGCGCGGCCGAACAGGAACAGGGCGCAGGCGACGATCAGCGCCAGCGCGATGCGGCTGCGGTAGTCGACGGCCAGGGCCAGCAGCACGGGCACGGCGGCCATGGCCATGAGCGCGGTCATGGCGCCCGGCTTGCGGACCGGGTCGCTGGCCCACCAGGCCAGCATGCCCAGGCCATAGCTGCCGAAAAAATACGGCGCCCAATTGTCCCAGCCGGCGTCGAGATTGAAATACAGCAGGGAAAACACGATGCCTACGGTGACGGCCAGCGGCATCAGCCAGCCCATGCGCCGCTGGCCCGCCAGGCGGCCGCCCAGCCACAGCAGCGATACCGTCAGCATATACAGCTGGAAATCGATGGCCACGTACCAGGCGCCGGCCGACAGCGATTCATAGCCCAGCACGCCGTGCAGCAGCAAGGCATGGGCGCTCAGCTGGCCCAGGGTGACGGCGGCCGACATGGAGTCGTGCATCATCCAGATGCCGGCCACAGGCGTAATCACTGCGGCAAGCAAGGTAGCGGCCAGGAAAGGCGGCGCCAGCTTGGCATAGCGGCGCCAGACGGCCTGCAGCGGCGTGGCGATGCCGGGACGGCCGGCGGGCGAGAGGGATTTGGCGACGAGAAAGCCGCCGATGACGAGAAAGACTTGCACGGCGATGCGCGCGCTGCCGCCCAGCCAGCCCAGCAACTCGGGCCACAGGGGCTGCACGTAGTCGGACATGGGCCCGTAAAACGCCAGGTGATGCAACACGATCAACTGCGCCGCGCCTGCCTTCAAACCATTGATCCAGCCAAACTGCGGACGATGTGCCAGGTCCGCCTGTGATACCACTGCTGCTGCCGTCATTCCCAATCCTTGCCGTGCCAGGTCTCGTCGCCAGCCCATCGCGCAACAGGCGCGCGGCTGAGGATTTACCGAAAGGCCGACATGATAGCCGAGCCTGGCACTTCGGTGACGCGCGGCAGATGAGCGATATCAGTCCTTGCGCGAAAAATCGGCACGCAACAGGGTCTGGATGATGCTGCCACCCTGCGCGTTCGCGCGCACCGCGACCACCATCGACGGCATGACGAACAGCATGCCATCCTGCCCGTCCCAAGTGTCGAGCAACTGCTCCAGCTCGCGCCCCAGCGATTCCGGCCGCTTGATCTGCTGCGCCAGCTGCGCCGCGCACTTGCCGTCATTGCCAGCGCGGCGCGGACACGCGTCGACGCGCACGAACGGCGTCTTGCTTTCGCGCAAGCGCGCGGACAACTGCGCCGTCACCGCTGCCGGCGCGCCATCCAGATACAGGTGGTAAGACGCCACGCTGCAGCAGCCCCTGGACAACAACAGCAAGCCGATCCCGGCGCCAAAGGCGCTTACAGGGGCTGACGGCACGTAGGCAAACGGCGGCGCGTCGCCATCGCCCGGCAAAGTACGGCGCAGCTCGGCGGCGTCCGGCGTGCGCCAGCCCGGCAGGCAGGCGGCATTGGCGGCGGCAAAACAGCTGCGGTAGCCCGTTTGATCGCTGATAAACAATTCCTCGACAGCATTACGCGCGCCGGCCGCGCCCGGCGCGACACCGTCCGGCCTGACCTCCCAGCCGCCCGTGCGGTTTTTGTGCCATGTCAGCGCCGTGCGGGACCAGGCCCACAGCCGCTCGTAGGGGTTGAATTGGTAGATCGGCGCGTCAGCCAGGTAGATTCTCGGCAAGGGAATGGGATCGCGCCGCTTGCCGTCCGCATCGACCACCAGCACCACGGACGGCGCATATTCGCTGTCGACATAGGCAAACGATGCCCCGTCGGGCGAGATGGCCGCCAGAACATAGGCTTGCAGGTGGCCGTCGCCTTCGGGCGGACTGGGCAGCACGGTGGTTTTCAGCGGCAAGCCACGCAACAGGAAACCGGGACGCTGGTCGCCGGGAAAATAGCGCACACCCGGGGACAGGGGAAAGCCATGCATGTACGTCTCGTTGCCACGGTAGCCGTATTCCGACGCCGCAATCTTCTCGACCACGGCCTTGCCCGCCTGCTCGTGGACCAGCGCCAGCATGCCGTCGTCTTCCTGCCGCTTGACGAAATACACGGGCTGGGCAAAATCGGTCCAGCGTTCGATGCCATCCGTGGTTTTGACGACGATTTTGTCGTTATGTATCAGCCGCATGGAGTGGTTCTCGGCGGACATCAGGGAGCCGCCGCCCTGGCGGTACTCGACCGACAAGGCGGCAAACCGCCCGTAGGTATCGGCCTTGGTCACCTTTTCGCCGCGCCGCAGCACGGCGGCATATTCGCCCGTGGCCGGCTCCGTGTAAGGCCAGCAGCCAGTCAGCAATACGAAAGCGGCGGCGTACCACCAGCGGTACCGTGCAAAAATTTTCATGCGTCGTCAGCCCTTCAGGTCAGGACTGCCCGCCCATGCTGCAAATTCGGCAATCTTGCAGGCATTCTACGGCAGATTCAGGACTGACTCAGGGCGGATTCGCTTGCGGCTGCTGTGCGAGGATGGCGTCGAGCAAGCCGGGGAAACGGCTCTCGATATCGGCGCGGCGCAGGGTGTTCATGTGCGTCGTGCCCGCATTTTCCGTGTAGACGAGGCCCGCTTCGCGCAAGACCTTGAAATGGTGGGAAACGGTCGATTTCGGCCGCCCGCCGTCGAGATCGCCGCAAGCGGCCGCGTCGACTCTAGCCAGGTGGCGCACGATGTCGAGGCGAATGGAATCGCTCAAGGCGTACAGCACTCTTTCGAGCACGAATTCGCTGGCGGGGGGATGTTTGTGTGGACGCATGAGCAGAATCATACAGCATGCGCTATACTAATTCCATTCTTCGAATATTTACGAACTACCGAATCAGCATCTCCCTATCTTTTCATCAACACACACAAAGGCCACCATGTCCGCCCTCTTCCAGCCCTACACCCTCAAAAATGTCACCCTGCGCAACCGCATCGCCGTGCCGCCCATGTGCCAGTACATGGCCGTCGATGGCCAGGCCAACGACTGGCATCTGTCGCATTACGCGGGCATGGCCCGTGGCGGCGCCGGGCTGGTGATCGTCGAAGCGACGGCCGTGGCACCGGAAGGCCGCATCACGCCCGGCTGCACGGGCATCTGGAACGATGACCTGGCGCAAGCCTTCGTGCCCGTCGTAAAAGCCATCAAGGCGGCCGGCTCCGTGCCCGGCATCCAGATCGCCCACGCGGGCCGCAAGGCCAGCGCCAACCGCCCATGGGAAGGCGACGACCACATTCCTGAAGGCGACGCGCGCGGCTGGCAAACCATCGCCCCGTCCGCCATCGCCTTCGGCGGCGGCCTGCCGAAAGTGCCGCGCGCCATGGACCTCGACGATATCGCCCGCGTGAAACAGAACTTCGTCGACGCGGCCGTACGCGCCCGCGAAGTGGGCTTCGAATGGCTGGAACTGCACTTTGCCCACGGCTACCTGGCGCAAAGCTTCTTTTCGGCCCACTCGAACCAGCGCGACGACATCTATGGCGGCAGCGTGGAAAACCGCAGCCGCTTCCTGCTGGAAACATTGAAAGCCGTGCGTGAAGTGTGGCCAGAGCACCTGCCGCTGACCATCCGCTTCGGCGTGCTGGAATTCGACGGCCGCGACGAGCAAACCCTGCTCGAATCCATCGGCCTCGTGCGCCAGTTCAAGGATGCCGGCATGGACATGATCAGCGTCAGCATGGGCTTTACCATTCCCGACGTATCGATTCCGTGGGGCCCGGCCTTCATGGGACCGATTGCCGAGCGCGTGCGCACGGAGGCGAGCGTGCCTGTCTCGTCCGCCTGGGGCTTCGGCACGCCGGCCATCGCCGAGCGCGTCGTCAAGGACGAACAGCTGGACGTGGTGATGGTCGGCAAGGCGCACCTGGCCAATCCGCACTGGGCATACTTTGCCGCCAAGGAACTCGGCGTGGAACGCGCCTCGTGGACCCTGCCGGCGCCGTACGCGCACTGGCTCGAGCGCTACTGATCACCTTTCGCCTTCGCCGCTGCCGGATGCCCTTCCAGAGGCAGTTCCGGCAGGAACAGCAAGGCGACCAGTCCCACCAGCAGCAGCACGGCGCCGGCGCCAAACACGCTGGCGATCGCATGACGGTACACCTCGACCGTCTGCACCGCCGCATGCGCGCCCAGCGCCGACACGGCTTCCACGCCATGCTTGTGCAGCTGGTGCGCGAGGATGGCGCCGGACGCCGTCACGCCCAGCAAGCCGCCCAGCGAGCGGAAAAAGGCCAGCATGGCCGTGCCCACGCCGCGGCGCGCCAGGGGCAAGGCATTTTGCACGGCGATCGTCATGTTCGGCATCACCAGGCCCAACCCCGTGCCGAGCAGGAAGATGGCCGGCTCGATGATCCAGTAGCCGCGCGACGTTTCCATGGCCCAGGCCAGCACGGCAAACGCCAGCAGCGCCACCGCCAGCCCCGCCACCTGCACCATCTTGTACTTGCCAGAGCGCGACAGCACCCGGCCATTGAACATCGACGACGCCACCAGCCCCACCATCATCGCCACCGTCATCACGCCCGATTCGGCGGGACTCGTACCCATCACCAGCTGGAAGAACAGGGGAAAGAAGACGCTGGCGCCCATCAGGCCCATGAAGGTCATGGCCATCACCAGGCTGGCGATATTGAAGGTGCGGTTTTCGAACAGGTCGGGCGGCAGCACGGGTTCGTCCACCCTGCCCACGTGGAAGGCCAGCCAGGCGCCCAGCAACAGGGCGATGCCGCCGCACACCTTGATGGCGAGAGAGTCCCACGGCCACTCCGTGCCGCCCAGCGCCAGCACCAGCAGGGCCGCCGTGATGGCGCCCGTCAGCAAGGCGGAACCCAGGTAGTCGATCTTGTGCGCATGCGTGCGCGCCGGCTTGCGCATGGTGCGCGCGATGATGACAAAGGCAGCCGCGCCGATGGGCAGGTTCACATAGAAAATCCAGTGCCACGACAAGGCATCCGTGATGACGCCGCCCAGCACGGGGCCCAGCACGCTGGTGACGGCAAATACGATGGGCACCATGCCCTGCCGCTTGCCCCGTTCGGCAGGCGGCACGATGTCGCCGATGATGATCTGCGCCAGCGGCATGAAGCCGCCCGCACCCAAGCCCTGGATGGCGCGGAAGATGATCAGTTCCGTCATGTTCTGCGCCAGCCCGCACAGCACGGAGCCGAGCAAGAAGGTCAGCAGGGCCGTGAAGATCATGGGGCGGCGGCCATACTGGTCGGCCAGCTTGCCGTACAAGGGCATGGTGGCCGTCGAGGCCAGCACATACGCCGTGACCACCCACGACAGATGCGCCATGCCGCCCAGGTCGTCGACGATGCGCGGCAAGGCCGTGGCGACGATGCTCTGGTCCAGCGCACCGAGGCCCAGCACGGCCATCAGGCCCAGGTAGATGGCGCGCACTTCGCGCTCGGTGACGGGTTTTACGGCGTCCTTGTCTGCGCCTGCGGCTTGATCGTGGCGGCTCATGCTTGGCCGATCTCGAGCAGCGGCTGCATGGCGGCTTCCAGCGCATCGACCTGCTGCGGCGACAAGCGGGCGATGCGCCGCGCCAGCGCATCGCGGCGCCGCGCGCGCAAGGTTTCGAGCATGGTTAAGCCTTGCGCGGACACCTGCAGGCCCGAACGCCGGCGGTCCTGCGGATCGGGCGCGCTACGCTCGACCAGCCCCGCCTCTTCGAGCGACTTGACCTGGGCGCTGACGGTCGGCCCGCGCACATTCTGCAGCCGCGCCAGCGCGGCCACGCCGATGCCGGGCTGCTCGTGGATCAGGGCCAGCAGCATGTACTGCATCATCGATACGCCGCCCTCCAGCTCGCCCCCTTCGCGCTGCATGGCGCGCAACAGGCGCTTGAACGCCACGCGCAAGTCATCGGACAGCGCCAGCGCTCGCTCGGGGATGGGAAGGTCTTCGGTAATGGGCATGGGATCACATAAATAGGTAGGCTATCTATCCATATTAGCCCGTGCATGAGGGGCACGCAAGGCTTTTTTTCCGTCCTTGCCCCGTCCAGCCCTTCCCAAAACCGCCGATGGCCGTCATAATAGCCGCCCTTGGGTCGTTAGCTCAGCTGGTAGAGCAGCGGACTTTTAATCCGTTGGTCGCAGGTTCGAATCCCGCACGGCCTACCAAGATTCAGCCGTCATCATGGCAAGCATGTTGATACGGCACAGCGTTACCGCAGTAGTAGTAAAAAGTTTTTGGGTCGTTAGCTCAGCTGGTAGAGCAGCGGACTTTTAATCCGTTGGTCGCAGGTTCGAATCCCGCACGGCCTACCAAATACTTCAGAGAAGCCAACCGTTCGCGGTTGGCTTTTTTGTTATACGCTCCCTAGCCTTTTGAGCATATTCCAGCAAGGTATATTCTTGTCTAGAACAGTTTTACCCACTACCAGCACCCGCAGACCCCATTCCCCCTACAATCTTAAGCACTCTCTTTTCCTTCTTTTATCAGTGGAGCCTGACCAACCCACATCCTTTTATCCTCAGCGTTACAAAGTATGTAGATTGAGCGAAATCTAAGGAGTATTCTCTTTAAAGCATCAATTCGACACAGCATTTCCTCCGTCAATTTCATTTAAAAATCATCCATCAAACCGTAAACATCTCCACAATTATAAATAGTATGCTTCAAGTGGAAATTTTATTCAAAATGGGTTTTTTGGAACTGTCATATATGATGAATTGGTGATTCGAATTTTTAGTAAACAGAGACTACGTAAAAATTGGAGAAAAATAATGCCGCTCGAACATCACCACTTGGACGTACGGACACGTACGTTTATGACGTCAGAGATTAATAGTGACCTGCAAGCCGAAACGCTGTACTTCAGTGACAATCTTACTGAAGAAGGTTGCGCAAACTATCCAACACTTCTTCTCGACGCAGCCAGAAACGGGGACGATTCCACTCTTGCTGAATCACTATTAGCGTGCCTGAAATCCCATGAGAAGCCACGCAAACTTGCATCTGGCGGCTACTCAAAACCGCCAATCATGCGAAGTAACGCCCACGAAATGTTGGCGGAGGGTGAGTTTAATCGTTTTTATATGCGAGCTCTTTGTCTTCGGGCCATGGAAGAGAAAATCCCCGAGCTCATCGTGTACAGGGCAAAGGAGGTGAGCAATGCTCGTTCCGCGTCCGAGGGAATGATCGGTCAGCCCATGTCAGCAGAAGCCCTCTTGAATGACCTTCGCACTAACGTCGGCGTTGACACGGCATTAGGACTGCCACCGGGACCAAACTCTGGTCTATGCGTAAAATTGCCATAAGACTCTATTCCTTCGCAATTCTCAAATAACTTAAAATAATTGACTCTTACAAGAACCAATATAAAAATATGGAATACCTCTTCGTTGAGGATTACTTTTTATACGGCTACATCCCGGTTTTGGTGCAAGAATTCAATCCTTTCGTCACAGACTCGAACCCTGCTCTGCCTACTAATATAGTATTCGGTAGCAAAAAAACGCCAACCTTTAACAGTTGGCGTTTTTGTTTTCCACGCCAACTATTCTATCCCCTCCCCATACCTCCCCGGCGTCACCCCCATCACCCGCTTGAACATGGCGATGAAGGCGCTGACGTTGTCGTAGCCCAGGTCCAGCGCAATCGTCGTGACGGGCTGGCCGGCGGCCAATCGTTCCAGGGCGCGCAGGATGCGGGCGCGCTGGCGCCAGGCGGACGGGGTAAAGCCCGTCTCGATCGTGAATCGGCGCGCCAGGGTGCGCGGCGAGACGCCGGCCCAGGCGGCCAGCGCTTCCACGCCACGCTCGTCGGCCAGGTCGTCAAGCACGGCGCGCGCCACGCGCAGCAGGCGCGGGTCCGTGGGCAGGGGCAAGCCGAAGGATTCGTGCGGCGCGGCGGCGATTTCGTCGAGGATCACGCCCGCCACCCGGGCTTGCCGCGCGTCCAGCGCGCCCTCGTCCCAGACGCTGGCACGGCCCACCGCCTCGCGCAGCAAGCCAGAGACCCGCATCACGCAAGGCGCGGCCGGCAAGCCGGCGCAGCTGGCCTCGTCCACGTACACGCTCCAGCCCGCAAACGGACCGTGCGAACGCAGCGCGTGCATATGATGGGGCGGCACCCACACGCAGTGGCTGGCCGGCACCACCCACTGGCCGCTGTCGGCGGCAACGGAGAGCAAGCCTCGCATGGCGCCGAACAGCTGGCCGCTGGCATGGCGGTGCGCCCCCGTCACCCTTTCCTGCGGCTGGACAATGCGCATGGCGCGCAGCAGCGGTACTGGCGGCAAGATTGGCGGATTTGACGTATCGAATGACATAAACAACGCAGGCAAGACAATCCGGCCATCATACAGTGAAGTCTTTCCAACCCTCAGGAGTTCACCATGCGTGCAGAAGACGTCTTACCGGATCAACAAAACCAGGGCCAGTTCAATGGCGTCACCGTGCGCAAGGGCACGGTAGGCGCTTTTCTGGCCAATGCCCGGCTGTGGCTGGACGACGCCAGCAGCGTCGAGGACAAGGCCATCGCCGAGCGCGACATTGTCGACGCCTTGCCCGCCCTGCATGCACTGGGACTGTTCGAGATCCTGCAGGTGCGCGATGCGGCGCTGCGCGAACTGGTGGCCGTCGCGGCCGCGTGAGCGGGCTGACTCGTCCCCGGCGCGCATTTCCTCTATCATGCTGCTTTGCCCGCCTTCGCACCTGCCATGCCGTTTACCATTGCCGCCCCCGTCCACAGCGAACTGATCATCAAGAAAAGCCGCTTCATCGGTTGCGTGCAGCCGATGACGGACCGCGCCAGCGCGCAGCAGGTGGTCAATGACTTGAAGGCGCAGCATCCGGGCGCCTGCCATGTGTGCTGGGCGCTGCTGGCGGGCGGGCAGTCGGCGGCCGTCGACGATGGCGAACCGAGCGGCACGGCCGGGAGGCCCATGCTCGACGTGCTGCGCCACCAGGACCTCGAAGGCGTGCTGGCCACCGTCGTGCGCTACTTCGGCGGGATCAAGCTCGGCGCGGGCGGCCTGGTGCGCGCCTACACGGACAGCGTGGCGCAAGCGTTATTGCAGGCGGAAAAGACGGCCATCGTGCGCCAGCGAACCCTGCGCTGCACGGTGCCGTATGCGATGGAGGGCATGCTGCGCCGCGAACTCGACGGCGCCGGCGCCACCTTGCTGAACGTGGAACACGGCGCAGACGTGTTGTTCGACTTCAGCCTGCCTGAAACGGCGGCCACCGCCCTGCTCGCCCATCTGCATGAGGCGGGCAATGGGCGGATACAGTGGCTGGACGCGCAGGACATGACTGCTGGCTGATCACCAAAGAGCAGAACCCATGGCGCTTGGCCAACAAATGCGAAGTGACTCTCCATCTTCCTCGCAGGATCACCGAGATAGATGTCGCCGAAGCGCAAGAATTCGTTTATGCGCTCCGGCAGCAATTTCCGCAGTCTGGCGGACATGATGGACGGCGATAACCGTCCCATTGAAAACCTATCTGCTGGTACAGGAATGCGCTGATCCACCACCACGGCGATATCGCCTTCATTCCCGGGCATATGATTTCCGCAGTCTGTACAGATGCCCGCACCGACATGCCCGCTCATCCACGCCTCATTGGCGTCCACCACATCTGTTCCACAATAATACAGATGCTACATGCATTTTTTCATGGCCTTGCCTTAACAAGCACCATCGTCATGGATAGCGCTGCTCCAGATATCCATTCGGAAACACGTGGGAAATATTGTCCATCTGTCCGTCTATATAGCCGAATAGAATCTGATATTCGGTATGGTTTTCCTGGCCATGCTCTTTCTGGCAGACCTTGATGGACTGGAGGAGATCGTCTTCATACAGGTAATCGTAACTAGCTTCTCCAAATTTTCCGAAATTAATGTCCTGCGCGATGCGTGCCCCGTCAAGAAAACTGAGCATGACATTCCTCAAGCTCCCGCTGGCATTGAAGTGCACGCTTTTAAGCTCGCCGCGCTCATGAAAATAGAAACTCCTGTTGATGACAGCGGCAGATCCGCCATAGCTTTCCACCAGGATGACCCTTCCCTCCCCATCGAGATAGTAGACATGAGTGTCTTTCAACTTCGCGGGCAGCGACTTTAGCGCTTTTCCCGGCTTAAAACCGGCCCTTTGCGCTTCGAATGGCCTGACGTTACACAACGGCCCTTTGCTGATCAGCGTTCGCGCCGCGCGCAGTTTGACGGCATCTGAATAAGTCGCCATGAAAAAGTCGGATTCCGACGCTATCGCGTGGAATTGCTCGCCCAGTTTTCGGATTTCAATAATGATATATCGCTCCCGCTACGACACTTCCAGCAATCAAGTCCTGCCCGGCCGCTTGATCTGCAGCAAGATGAAATGCGTCCACGCCAGCGCCGGCAGCACCAGCAACAGCAGCATCAGTCCGGCAGGCATGTCCGGCACGAAACGCACGAAGCAGGCAAGAAAACTCGCGATGGCCAGCCAGAAGCGCCAGTTGAAGGCATAGGCCTTGCGCGCCACCGTCGCCAGCGCGATGCGCCAGAATTCCAGCAAGGCCCACAGGCCGCCCGTCAGCAGCAGCGCGGCCAGCGCGTTGGCGCCGGGGGCGTCGGCCCAGGTGCGCACCAGGTTGTACAACAGCAAGGGATAGCCGGCCGTGATGGCCAGGGTGGCCGGGCCGGCGGCGATGACAGCTTCAAACAGCTGCCCTTTGGAACGATGATCCACTAAATCTTGCTCCTCAAGCCACGACGCCGGAATGGGCGGCGATCACTTGCAGCGCGCCGGCTGCGTCCTGCGCCCAGACGCGCGTAAAACGGAAGTCGCCATGCGTTTCCACGCCGTGGTAGCTGCCCGTCAGCTGCATGCGCACGGAGACCACGGCCACGTGGCCGTTGATGCGCACATGGCGCTCGGAGGCGCGCAAGTCGGTGATGGTCAGCAGGCGCTGCTCGTGCGCGGCCAGGTCCGCATGCTTGCTCAGCAAATGGCCCAGATGATTCGTAAACAGCAAATCGTCGGCCAGCAAATCGTTCAACACGGCCACGTCGGACGCCATCATGGCCAGGCGCAAGCGCTCCTCCGCATCGAGCACTTGTACTTCCGTTAAAGCATTCATCTTTTTCCTTATTAAAATAACGCACGCATATTAGCAAACGGGAAAACCATGCTGGCACGAAATAGCCAATTTCACAATCATCCGAAAGACTTATGCCTGTAGAGCATATTTATATAGCGTAATATTCGCAGCGGTATTGCGCAAAACGCCCCCATAGTACTGTACAGTGCTTGCCCTTTCGCCCCAGGCTGGGGCAGCAATGACTTGTAGTAAAGTGCTCTCTGCAGTCTCGAATAAAACCAAGATAAGGCCCCTACATGGCAATTAACATCATTCTGAACCTGCTCGTTGCGCTGATCGTCTTCGCTTTCATGTTCCACCAGCAACGCAAGCACGCGACGTTTACCGTGCGCGTCTTCACCGGCCTGGGCCTGGGCGTGCTGCTGGGCGCGGCCGTGCAGGCCATCTATGGCGCCGGCTCGCCCGTCATCGCGGGCACCAATGAATACATCGACATCGTCGGCAGCGGCTACGTCAAACTGCTGCAGATGATCATCATGCCGCTGATCATGGTGTCCATCATTTCCGCCATTTTAAAGCTCAAGGACGCGAGTTCCCTGGGCAAGATCAGCGCGCTGACCATCGGCACCCTGCTGATTACCACCACAATCGCCGCCGCGCTGGGCATTTTGATGGCCAAGCTGTTCGGCCTGACGGCCGTGGGCCTGACGTCGAGCGCCGCCGAAGTGGCGCGCGGCGTGCAGCTGCAAGGTTCGCTGGAAACGGCAAAAGCCCTGTCGCTGCCGAAACTGCTGGTCAGCTTCGTGCCGACCAACCCCTTCCTCGACATGACGGGCGCGCGCAAGACCTCGACCATCGCCGTGGTGGTGTTCTCCATCTTCATCGGCATCTCGGCCACGGGCATCGCCGCCAAGAAGCCGGAAATCTTCGCGTCCTTCGAGCACTTCATGAAAGTGGCGCACGCCATCGTCATGCGCATGGTCACGCTGGTGCTGCGCCTGACGCCGTACGGCGTGTTCGCGCTGATGTTTGAAGTGGTGGCGTCGTCGAGCTACACGGACATCTTGAAATTGATCAACTTCGTCGTCGCCTCGTACAGCGCGCTGATATTGATGTTCCTCGTGCACCTAGCCATCATCGCCGGCGTGGGCCTGAACCCCTTGCGCTTCGTCAAGAAAGTCTTCCCCGTGCTGGCCTTCGCCTTCACCTCGCGCACGAGCGCCGGCTCGATCCCGATGAGCGTACAGACGCAAACCCAGCGCCTGGGCACGCCGGAAGGCATCGCCAACTTCGCCGCCTCGTTCGGTTCGACCATCGGCCAGAACGGCTGCGCCGGCATCTATCCCGCCATGCTGGCCGTCATGATCGCCCCCACCGTCGGCGTCGATCCATTTACGCTCAGCTTCCTGCTGCCGCTGCTGGCCATCATCACCATCGGTTCCGTCGGCGTGGCAGGCGTGGGCGGCGGCGCCACGTTTGCCGCCCTGATCGTGCTGTCGGCAATGGACTTGCCCGTCGCGCTGGCCGGCTTGCTGATCTCCGTCGAACCGCTGATCGACATGGGCCGCACGGCCCTGAACGTGAGCGGCTCGATCACGGCCGGCACCGTCACCAGCCGCGTCATGGGCGAAACCGACCTGGCCGTCTACAACAGCGACGACGCGCCTGACCTGGACGAAGCGGAACACGCCGCCTAGAACGCATAACCAAACCTACTGCGCGTCGCGGGTTGCGGTTTCCGATGCTCACTGGCTCGGCGCCCCCGTACCTTCGCACAGTTCCGCTTCTCAAGCCAACGGGGGCGCCGAGCCTCGCTTCCGCTCGCTACGGTTTTGTTAAGCGTTCTTAAGCGCGTCCAGCCACACCAGCGGCGCGCCGCGCCTTGCCGCTTTCGTCTATATTGGATCGCAATCAATACAGAGGAAGGCGCGAGGCGATGGAGCAGAAATGGCCGCAGCAAATCTGGATCGTGCGTCACGGCCAAAGTGCCGGCAACGTGGCGCGCGATGCCGCCGAAGCGGAAAAACAGCTGTTGATCGCCATCGCCGAGCGCGATGTCGACGTTCCCCTCTCCGACCTGGGCGCGCGCCAGGCGCAAGCCCTCGGCGACTGGTTCGCCACCCTTCCCCCTGAACAACAACCGACCGTCGTGCTGTACTCGCCCTACGTACGGGCGCAGCAGACGGCGCAAGCCGTGCTGGCGCGCATCGATGCGGACAGCTTGAGCGCCGTGGTGGCCGACGAGCGCCTGCGCGAAAAGGAATTCGGCATCCTCGACCGCCTGACCGTGCACGGCATCGCCAGCAAATATCCGGAATTGCACGAACAGCGCCAGCACGTCGGCAAGTTCTATTTCCGCCCGCCGGGCGGCGAAAGCTGGTGCGACGTCATCCTGCGCCTGCGCAGCGTGCTCGACACCATCACCCGCGAATACCGGGGCGAACGGGTGCTGATCGTCGGCCACCAGGTCATCGTCAACTGCTTCCGCTACCTGCTCGAGCGCTGCGACGAGCAAGCCATCCTGGCCATCGACAAGGCCGCCGACGTGCCCAACTGCGGCGTCACCTCGTATGCGTTCAACCCCGCCCTGGGCAGGCACGGCAAGCTGCAGCTGGACCTGTGCAACTTCGTCGCGCCGCTGGAGGCGGCCGGCACACCCGTCACGGCCCAGCCCGACATGCCGGCCGCGCCGAAATCCTGATCCTTCGGAGGTCATCCATGGACGCCATCGACATCACGCCTTCCCTGCTGCGCTCCTGGCCCCTGCCCATGCCCCAGCCCGACGGCGACAAGGAAGTGCGCGGCCATCTGCTGATCGTCGCCGGCTCCGAGGAAATGCCGGGCGCCATTGTGCTGGCGGCCACAGCCGCCCTGCGCGCCGGCGCGGGCAAGCTGACCCTGGCGACGGGCGCGTCGGTGGCGGCGCAAGTGGCCGTCGCCATGCCCGAGGCGCGGGTCATCGGCCTCGATGAAACGGTGCAGGGCGGCTTCCGCCACGAGGCGCGGCACCAGCTGGCGCCGCTGGCCGGCAAGGTCGATGCCGTGCTCGTCGGGCCAGGCATGTGCGACACGGCCGCCAGCTGCGAGCTGATGCGCCACCTGCTGCCCCTGTTTGCCGGCAGCCGGCTGATCCTCGACGCCTGCGCCATGCAGGTCGTGCGCCAGCCCGCCAACTTCCGCTTCGACCAGCCCGTGCTGCTGACGCCGCACGCGGGCGAGCTGGCCCAGCTGATGGGCCTGTCGAAAGACGCCGTGCTGGCCGACCCGCATGCCTGCGCCGTGGACGCGGCGCGGCGCTGGCATGCCATCGTCGCCCTGAAGGGCGCGCTGACCGTCATCGCCACACCCGATGGCACTACCTGGACGCACGCGGGCGGCAATATCGGCCTGGCCATTTCCGGTTCCGGCGACACCCTGGCCGGCATCATCTCGGGCCTGGCCGCGCGCGGCGCCCCGCTGGAGCAGGCGTGCGCCTGGGGCATCGCCGTGCATGCGCTGGCGGGCGAACAGCTGGCCCTGCGCTTCGGCATCCTCGGCTACCTGGCGCGCGAAATCCCGGCCGAGATTCCCGCCCTGCTGCGTAATCTGGCGCCCTGAGCTGGCGCCCTGAGCTGCGCGGCATGGAAACAACAGCATAAGCATATCCAGAAAGAATCGTTAGCCTGGGCAACGGTCTCCCTTAAGCTCATTCAACTGTTTCCAGATGACTAAGTTTAAAGGACACCGCCTTGCATCCGCGCCATTCATACGCCTCCCCCTCCCTTCCCGCCACGCCGCTGCGCGCCATCGTGCTGGCCTGCGCCATGCTGGGCGCCGCGCCCGCCTGGGCCCAGGCTGAGGACACGGCCACCGGTGCCGCCACGCCAGCGAGCGCCAGCATCGACCAGGTCACCGTCGTCGGTTCGCGCGCGCGCAACCGCACCGTGTTCGACAGCAGCGTGCCCATCGACCGCTTCGGCGCGCGCGAAGTGAGCAATGCGCTGTCGACGGGCGACGTGGGCGCGGCCCTGCAAAACCTGTCGCCCTCGATCAACTTCCCCCGCATCGAATCGAGCGGCGCGTCGGACTCCGTGCGCGGCATCCAGTTGCGGGGCCTGGCGCCCGACCAGGTGCTGGTGCTGATCAACGGCAAGCGCCGCCACACAAGCGCCGTGCTCGACACGGAAAGCAGCTTTGCCGGCACCGTGCCGGTGGACATCAACGCCATTCCGCCGAACGCCATCGACCACATCGAAATCCTGCGCGACGGCGCGGGCGCCCAGTACGGCAGCGACGCCGTGGCGGGCGTCATCAACATCGTGCTGAAAAAAGCCCGCACGGGCGGCGCCGCTTCCGTCAGCTACGGCACCAACCACACGCATTTCGACCCCACCGATCAAACCCTGACGGATGGCCAGACCGTCATCGTCAACGCCGACTATGGCGTGCCGCTGGGCGAGGCGGGATTCTTCCGCTTCGGCGCGGAAACCCGGCGGCGCTCGCCCACGGAACGGGCCGGCCCCAGCGACGCGGGCTGGACGTCCTACAACTTCACGCCGGCCGACCAGACGCTCGACGGCAAGGTGGTGTTCAAGTCCGGCGACTCGCGCCAGCGCAACAACTACCTGTTCTACAACACCCAGCTCACCCTGGCCAACGGCCTCGACCTGTACTCGTTTGCCACCCTCAACGAACGCACATCGGACGGCAGCGCCTACTTCCGCTATCCGGGCGACCCGTCGAATGTACCGGCCCTGTATCCGCACGGCTACCGCCCCGTCACCAACGGCGACAAGCGCGACCTCAGCATCGTTGCCGGCGTGCGCGGCAGCGCGGGCGAGTGGAACTGGGACGCCAGCGCACGCCACGGCAGCGACCGCTTTGACTACGGCGTGAGCCACTCCGTCAACGCCTCGCTGGGCGCGGCCAGCCCCACGCGTTTCAATCTGGCCGGTTTCGACTTCCGCCAGAACGCCCTGAACCTCGATGCCACGCGCAGCCTCGACATCGGCTTGCGCGCCCCATTGAACGTGGCCGTGGGCGCCGAATGGATGCGCGAAACCTACCAAAGCTCGGCTGGCGACCCCGCTTCGTATGCGGCCGGCAGCTTCACCGATGCGCCGCCGGGCGCGCAGGCCGGTCCCGGACTGCGCCCATCGGACGCCTATGACGGCAGCCGGCAGATCCGCTCCATGTATGCGGACGTGGAAAGCGATCTCACGCCGCGCCTGCTGGTGGGCGCCGCCGCCCGCCATTCCCGCTACAGCGACTTCGGCAGCGCCAGCACGGGTAAACTCTCCAGCCGCTACAAGGTGACGGACAACTTCCTCGTGCGCGCTTCGCTGTCGAACAGCTTCCGCGCGCCGGCCCTCGTGCAGACGGGTTTCCGCTTCGCCACCTTGAACTTCAACGCCGATGGCACGGCCCTGCAAACAGCGGCCCTGCTGCCGGCCAGCGACCCGCTGGCGCGCAGCTTCGGCGCGCAAGCGCTGAAACCGGAAAAGTCGACCAACCTGTCCCTGGGCCTGGCCTGGAAACCGGCGGCCGCCACCAGCGTGACGGTGGACGCCTACGTGATCCGCATCCGCGACCGCATCACGCGCTCGAGCGACTTGCAAAGCGACGCCGTCACGGCCTACCTGACCGCCAATGGCCGCAGCGACATCCAGTCCGTGGCTTACCTGGCCAACCTGCTCGACACGCGCACAAAAGGCCTGGACGTGGTGCTGAATCACGACCTGGCATTCACGTCAGGCAAGCTGAACCTGAACACGGCCCTCAACGTGAACAAGACGACGCTCGACAAGGTGCGCCAAAGCTCCGCCGCGCTGGCCAATATCGATCCCAGTTTGAGCCTGTTGACGGAGACGGGTTTGTTCCGCATCAAACATGCGTCACCCGCCAGCAAATTGATCCTCGGTGCCGACTGGCAGGCGGCCGGCTGGGGCGTGCAGGCGCGCGCCACGCGCTTTGGCGAGCTGAAAGATTTTTCCTACGACAGCGATGCGCCCTTGATTGACGGCATCCCCGCGCAGCGCTTCGGCGCCGTCTGGTCGCTGGACCTGGAAGGCCAGTTAAAACTGAGCAAGCAGCTGACCCTGAGCGTGGGCGGCAACAATATCCTCGACCGCTATCCGCAGCGCGTGCGGGAAACGAACAACGCCACGTATGGCGGCGCCCTGCCCTACAATTTCATCAACCCCATCGGCGTCAATGGCGCCTACTTTTACGCTAAATTAAGCTACACGTTCTGACACGGACAAGGATAAATCATGATCATCAAACGAATCTCCCACCTCGTCGCCGGTGCCTGCCTGAGCGCCCTCCTGTTGTCCAGCGCCCAGGCCGCCGCGCCGCTGGTGCTGATGACGGACTTCGGCACGGCCGACGGCGCCGTGTCCGCCATGCATGGCGTCGCCTATGGCGTCGATCCCAGGCTCACTATCTCGGACCTGACGCACCAGATTCCCGACTACGACATCTGGCTGGGCGCCTACCGCCTGTACCAGACGGCCAATTACTGGCCGCAAGGCACGGTATTTGTTTCCGTCATCGATCCGGGCGTGGGTACCAACCGCAAGTCGGTGGTGCTGAAAACCAAGGGCGGACGCTACTTCGTGGGCCCGGATAACGGCCTGTTCACCCTGATCGCCGAGCGCGACGGCGTGGCGGAACTGCGCGAAATCGATGAACAGGTCAACCGCCTGGCGGGCTCCGCCGAGTCGTACACCTTCCACGGCCGCGACGTGTACGCGTACGTGGGCGCGCGCCTGGCGTCGGGCGCCATCACGTATGAACAGGTGGGCCCGCCATTACCCAGCGAATCCGTGGTCAAGATCGCGTATCAAAAGCCTGTGCGCAACGGCAATACCATCCGCGGCATCGTGCCCGTGCTCGATGTGAAATATGGCAATGTCTGGACGAATATCCCGAAATCCCTGCTCGATGAATTGCAAGTGAAACTGCACGATCCGCTGCAAGTGCGCATTTTGCACAAGGGCAAGCAAGTGGCCAAGGTCACGGCGCCGTTCGAACACACGTTTGGCGGCGTCGCCAAGGGCAAGCCGCTGGTCTACCTGAACAGCCTGCTCGACGTGGCCGTGGCCATCAGCCAGGGCGACTTCGCCGCCAAACACCACGTCGAGTCGGGCGTGGATTGGGAAGTGGAAGTGAGCAAGGTCCCTGCCGCCAAATAAGGCCCTTGCCCGCGGCCGGGGCGTCCTGTCCTGGCCCCTTTCTTTCTCGTTCACGTGGCGCGTTTGCGCCATATCAAAACGGATCGCCGCGCCCGCTGCCGATAGCCGTTGATTTGTAAATCCAGTGAACCTGCGCGCACCCGCCCACTCTAATTTTTTGCAAGCGATGCCAGCCTTGCTACGACGGCCTGCCAGCAACATGGCAGGCGGCTGGCAAGGTATGACTACCCAAGACAGCTTTCCAACGAGAAAGGAACAATCATGACGGCTCCACTCCTTAGCACCAGCAAGCTTGTCCTCGGCACCGCCATCGTGTGCGCGCTGCTGGGCGGCTGCAACAAGCACAACGAAACCACCACCGCCCCGGCCACGCCGGCCACCACGCCCGGCACGGGCGGCAGCGGCACCTCGGGCACCAGCGGTACCACCACGCCGGACACCACCACGCCCGCCACGCCATCCGTTGCACCGGGCACCACCACCAATCCCGACGGCACGACCACGCCGCCGGCCACCCCGCCCAGCAATGGCACCACGCCCGGCACCGGCACAGGGACTGGAACCACCACGCCGCCGCCACGCAGCAGCTAAAAACCGCGTCCGCTCCGCCCCGACGGCCAGCCAGGCTGCACGCCTGCAGCAAAATACGCAGCAAAGAGCCTTCCGACGAAGGCTCTTTTTATTGCACAGAGCAACAATCTCCCTGCCACGGCGCGTCAGTGGGCTGGCACCGCCTTGCCGGCCGCCCGAGCGCTCAGCGCCTGATGGTCCGCCGCCAGGAACAGATACATGGCCGGCACCACGAACAGGGTAAACAAGGTGCCGATGGACAGGCCCGTGAAAATCACCAGCCCCATCGCGTGGCGCCCGGCCGCGCCCGCGCCCGAGGCGATCACCAGGGGCAGCACGCCAAACACCATGGCCGCCGTCGTCATCAGGATGGGCCGCAGGCGCACGGCGGCGGCCGCTTCGACGGCCTCACGCTTGCTCTTGCCCGTCTTTTGCAGCTGATTCGCCACTTCCACGATCAGGATGCCATGCTTGCTGATCAAGCCCATCAGGGTCACCAGGCCCACCTCTGTGTAGATATTGATCGACGCAAAGCCGAGGAAGATGAACATGGTGGCGCCAAACAGGGCCAGCGGCACGGAAATGAGGATCACGACGGGGTCGCGGAAACTCTCGAACTGCGCCGCCAGCGCCAGGAAGACGATCACCACGGCAAACAGCATGGTGACGATGAAGCCGCCCGATTCCTGCACGAACTGGCGTGACTGGCCTGCGTAATCGGCCGTGTAGCCGCTGGGCGCCACCTGGGCCAGCGCGTCGCGCATGAAGGCCAGCACCTCGCCCTGCGAGGCGCCGGACACGCCGGAAAGCGTCACGGAATTGAGCTGCTGGAAGCGGTTGATCGACTCGGGCACGACATCGTACTGGATATGCGCGACGGTACTGGCCGGTATCATCGTGCCGTTGGGCGTCTTGATATGGAAATCCAGCACGGCGGACGGATTCAGGCGGTCTACCTGCAGCACCTGCGGGATGACTTTATAGGAACGCCCGACAATGGAAAAGTAATTGACGTAGCCACCGCCCAGGGCCGCGCCCAGCGCCTGCCCCACATCCTGCTGCGTCATGCCCAGCGCGGCGACGCTGTCGCGGTCGACCACGACGGTGGCTTGCGGTTTATCAATCTTCAAGTCCGTGTCGATGAAATAGAACTTGCCCGACGCGCGCGCCTGCTCCAGCACCTGCTGCGCGATGGCATCGAGGTTTTCAAACGGCTCCGTGGTGGCGATGACGAATTGCACGGGCAGGCCCGAGGAGCCGGGCAAGGCGGGAAACTGGAAGGCGGCCACGCGCGCGCCGGCAATCCGGTTCCAGCCCGCCTGCAAGTCTTGCTGCACTTCCTGGGCGCTGCGCGTGCGCGCGTCCCAGGGCGTCATCAGCATGCCGCCAAAACCCGAGTTGACCGTCGGCACGCCCGTGATCTGGAACATCTGGCTGTATTCGGGCATGGCCTTGGCCACCTGGTAGATTTGCTCCGCATACACCTGCATCTGGTCCGAGGTGGCCGTCGGGTCGCCCACCACCTGCGACAGCACGACGCCCTGGTCTTCCTCGGGCGCCAGCTCGGACTGCGACATCTTGAACATCAGCCCCAGCACCACCATCAATAGCGCCGCCATGACGATGAGCACCACCCATGTATCGAGCAACGCGTGCAGCAGGCGTTGATACGTGTCATGCACCTTGCCGAAGACGCGGTCGATGGCTTGCACGAAGCGGCCGCTGTCCTGTTCCGGACGGAAAAAGCGCGAACACATCATGGGCGACAGGGTCAGGGCCACCACGCCCGACACGGCCACGGCACCGGCCAGGGTGAAGGCGAATTCCGTGAACAGCGCCCCCGTCAGGCCTCCCTGGAAACCGATGGGCACGTACACGGCGACGAGCACCACCGTCATGGCCAGAATCGGGCTGCCCAGTTCGCGCGCCGCCAGCAGGCTGGCTTCCAGCGGCGGCTGGCCCTGCTTCATGTGGCGGTCCACGTTTTCCACCACGATGATGGCGTCGTCGACCACCAGGCCGATGGCCAGCACGATGGCCAGCAAGGTCAGCAAGTTGATGGAATAGCCGAGCGCCAGCATGGCCGTAAACGTGCCGATCAGCGATAGCGGCATGGCGATCACGGGCACGATCACGGCCCGCAGGCTGCCCAGGAACAGATAGATGACGATGGTGACGATCAGCAACGCCTCGACCAGGGTCTTGATGACCTCCCTGATCGAGGTATTGATGAAGAAAGTCGAGTCGTACACGATTTCGCCCGTCAGCCCGGCCGGCAGCTGGGACTGGATATCGGGGAAGACGGAGCGCACGCGCTTGGCCACGTCGAGGATATTGGCTTCGGGCGCCACCTTGATGCCGATGAAGACGGAGCGCACGCCGCTGAAGGCGACGTTGAAATCATAGTTTTCCGAACCCAGCACGACGGTGGCAAGGTCTTCCAGGCGCACGATGGAGTCGCCGCTGCGCTTGACGACGAGTTTCTTGAATTCTTCCACCGAATGCAGGTCCGTGCCCGCCGTCAAGGGGATGGTCACCATCTGGCCCTTGCTGGAACCGAGCGCGGCCAGATAGTTATTGTTGCCCAGCGCCGTGCTGACATCGGCGGCCGTCACGCCGAACGCCGCCATCTTGGAAGCGTCCAGCCAGGCGCGCAGGGCAAACAGGCGTGCGCCCAGCAGTTCCGCCGTCTGCACGCCCGTGATGGAATCGAGCTTGGGCTTGACCACGCGGCTGAGAAAGTCCGTCACATTATTCGTCGGCAAGGTCTTGCTGTAAAAGCCCAGGTACATGGCGTCCGTCGTCTGCCCCGTCTGCACCGTCAGCACGGGCGCCTGGGCCTGGGCGGGCAGCTGGTTGCGCACGGAACTGACCTGGGTATTGATTTCCGTCAAAGCCCGGTTCGCGTCGTAGTTCAGGCGCAAGGTCGCCGTGATGGTCGACACGCCGCTGCTGCTGGACGAGGACAGGTAATCGATGCCCTGCGCCTGGGCGATGGCCGACTCCAGCGGCTGCGTGATGAAGCCGGCCACCGTCTGCGCATCGGCACCGTAATACGTGGTGGAAATCGTCACGACGGCATTCTGCGTCTTCGGATACTGGTTGATGGGCAAACTGAACAGGGAGCGCAGCCCCAGCACCACCAGCAACAAACTCACCACCATCGCCAGCACGGGCCTGCGGATAAAGAGATCGGTGAAGTTCATGGCGGCGCCTCAGTGTTCCTGCGGCGTGGGCCGCGGATTGTTGCCCGGCTCGACCACGTTGCTGATGACCACGGGGCTGCCGTTCTTGAGCTTGATCTGCCCGCTGGTGACGACCTGCTGCCCCTCGGTGAGCCCCGTCAGCACGGCCACCTGGTCGCCGCGCGTTTCCCCCGTGGTGACAAACACTTGCCGCACCGCCAGCTCGCCCGCCTTCGGCGGCGGGGCGGCGGGGGCGGAGCCGGCCGGCGCGGCGGACTTGGGCGCCTGCTGCGCCGGATGCACGACGAAGACGGTGGAACCATACGGGTTGTAGGTGATCGCCGTCTGCGGCAAGGTCAGGTACTGTTGCTTGTCCCCCACTTCCACATGCACATTGGCAAACATGCCCGGCAGCAACTGCCGTTTCGGGTTGGCCACCGTGGCCTCCACCTGCACGTTGCGCGTGGTGGGGTCGACCTTGGAACTGATGGCGCTGACCTTGCCGCTAAAGGCCGTTTTTGCGTAGGCGTCACTGGACAGATTCAGGGCTTGCCCCACTTGCAGGCCGCTCAGCTGCTTTTGCGGAATATAGAAATCGACATAGATGGGATCGATGGTCTGCAGGGTCACGATCTTGTCGCCTGGATTGAGGTACTGGCCCGGATTGATGGTGGTGATGCCAAGTTTGCCCGCAAACGGCGCGCGGATGGTTTTCTTTGCCACCAGCGCCGCCTGCTGGGCAGCCAGCGCCTGCTTGCTTTTCAAGTCGGCCTGGTCGCTGTCGATCTGCGCCTGGCTGATCGCCTGCACCGCAAATTGCTGCTGGTCGCGCTTCAGTACGGAAGCGGCCAGTTCGGCCGCGGCCTCCAGCGCGCGCAGCTGCGCCAGGTCGGCATCGGCATTCAGTTGCAGCAACAGTTGCCCCGCCGCCACTTCCTGGCCGGACTTGAAATGGATGGACCTGACGAGGCCGGCGATTTCGCTCGTCACGTCGACGCCACGCACGGCCACCAGGGTGCCCACGGAGGACAGATGCGGCTGCCAGTCGACCTTGCGGATGATGGTCGCCGACACCGTCTGCGGCGTGGGCTTGGGCGAACTGGCCATGAGCTGGCGGATGTGCAGAAAGAAGCCCAGGGCCAGCAAGGCAATCAACAGGAGCACCGCCCCCAGCATGATGAGCATGCGCTTATTGCGTTTCGTCATGGATGCGCTCCTGGTTATTCTTTCTGGCTGCCATCGTGCTGCGTATTACCGTGCAAGGCCTTGCGGCGCAGGCTGTTCAGTCCGTGCCTGCCGCCACCGGCACGGTGGTCGTGGCGGGAACATTGTCCAGCGCGGGCCGGTTCCACCAGCCGCCGCCCAGCGCCTGGAACAGCGCGGCGCTATCCGCATAGCGCGCCGCCTGCGCCTGCACCAGGCCCACCCTGGCCTGCTGATACGTGCGCTGGACATCCAGCAGGGTGAGATAACTGATGGCGCCCAGCTTGAATTGTTGCGTACTCAAGGCCAGCGATTCGCTGGCCAGGGCCTCCACCTCGGCCTGCTGCTTCAGGGCGGCGGCATCCGCCTCGAGGGCCCGCAAGCTGTCGGCCACATTCTGGAAGGCGCCCAGCACGGTGGCACGGTAATCGGCCGCCGCGCCCTCGTAGGCGGCGATGGCGGCGCGCCGCCTGGCGTCCAGCGCGCCGCCATTGAAGATCGGCTGGGCCAGCCCGGCACCCAGGCCCCAGACGGCGGAACTGGCGTGCAACAGCGCGGGAAAGGTGGTGGCCAGCGCGCCATAATTGCCCGTCAGATTGAATTGGGGATATTTGTTCGCCGTGGCGACGCCGATTTGCGCGCTGGCCTGGTGCAGCAGCGCCTCGCTGGCGCGGATGTCGGGGCGCTGGCGCACGAGGGCCGACGGCAGGGACAGGGGCAAATCCTGCGGCAAATGCAGCGATGCCAGTTCGAACTCGGGCATGCCCGCTTCGCTGGGCAGGCGGCCTGCATACACGGAAAGCTGGTGGCGCGTCTGCGCCAGGGCCTTTTCCAGCGGCGGCAAGGTCGCCCGCGTCTGCGCCACCGTATTGCGCTGTAGTAAGACCGTAGCGCGGCCAATGGCGCCGAACTTGAGTTGCTGCTCAATCACATCCAGCTGTTTTTGCTGCGCGTCAAGTACTTCACTGGTCGCCTGCAACTGGCCGCGCAGGGACGCTTCGCGTATGGCCGTCGTCACCAGGTTGGCCGTCAGGGCCAGATACGCCGCCTCAAGCTGATACTGCTGATACTCGGCTCGCGCTTGCAAGCCTTCCAGCTGGCGCTTGTTGCCACCGAACATGTCCAGCGAATAGGACACGTTGACGGAGGCATTCGTCAAATTGAAGACGCCCCCCGCGCCCGTCAGGCGGCTGGTCTTTTCGCGGTTGAAACCCAGCTGGCCAGTCACGCCGGGATACAGCAGCTCGCCGCTCTCGGCGCGGTAGTTTTCATTCGCCTGGCGCAGGGCGGCTTGCGCCGATGCCAGGCCCGGGCTGCGCGCGAGGGCTTCGCGCACCATCTGATCGAGGACCGGCGATTGAAACAGCGACCACCACTGCGCGGGAATATCCTGGCCCGGCATGAAGCGCTGCGCCTGGCCGCCGATACCGGGCGCCGAGGCCGTTTGTTCCGGCAAGGGCACCGGCGTGTAGCTGTCGCCGCCCTCCGGCGCAGCGGGTGGCCTGAAGTCGGGTCCCACGGCACACCCGGCAAGCAGGCACGCCAGGAGCGCCGCCGGCATGGCAAGGCGCAGGGAAACGGCAGGAGCGGAACTCCTGACGCGCAAGGCAATAAGGGGCTGCCATAGGCTGGGGACCATTGTTTTTATCCGATACTATGCATTGCAACATCATGACAACGTTGTTGAGCTTCTCGAATACTGGACTTGCCGCACGACAATGCCGCGCCAAAGCACTGGCGGGCGCGATTATTCTAGCATCAAAATCCGGCGGCGTATGCGGTGCCGCTGCAGTGCGCAAGATGCTGGTAAACGTCAAAGAGCCTTCCGAAGAAGGCTCTTTGATCTGGCACAAATGCTGCGCAGCCGAGGCTGCCTGACTTATTTTTGCAGGCTGACCGACGCTGCCTTCGGCGCGCGGCGTCCCATCAGGAACAGCACGGCCTTCTTCAGCATGCGGTAGACGAAGCGCACCAGCAGCAGGGTCAGCACGCACTCGATCAGGGTCAGGATCATGGCGAAAGCCACCGGCATGCGGGCGACGCGGCGGTGGAACTTGGCCACGGCGCCATCGCGGGCGATTTCGATGCTGTCATAGAAGGTCGGCACGACCAGCAGGGTCAGAATCGTCGAAGTGATGGTGCCGCCGATGATGGCGATCGCCAATGGACGGTAGAACTCGCCGCCCTCGCCCAGACCCAATGCCACGGGGAACATGCCGGCGATCAGCGCGAACGTCGTCATCAGGATGGGGCGCAGACGCATGCGGCCCGCATACATCAGCGCGTCCTCGCGGCCGTGGCCTTCTTCTTCTCGCTTGCGCGCTGCGTCCAGCAGCAGGATGGCGTTCTTGGCAACCAGGCCCATCAGCATGATGATGCCGATAAAACTCATCAAATTGAGGGTGTTGTTGGTGATCACCAGCGCCACCACCACGCCGATCAGACTGAGCGGCAAGGACATCATCACCGCCACGGGCGCCGTGAAGGAACCGAACTGCATGACGAGGATCAAATACATCAGGCCGATACCCATCACCAGCGCGATCAGCATTTCCGTGAACAGCTCTTGCTGGTCCTGGCCGGCGCCGCCCAGCGCCAGGCCGTAGCCGGGCGGGAAGTCGATGGAGTTGGCCAGTTTCATGGCGTCGCTAGTCACTTCGCCATTCGAGCGGCCCTGCGCATTGGCCGACACGGTGATCGTGCGCTTGCCATTCTTGTGCTCGATGCCGGACGGGCCCTTGCCCATGGTAATGGTGGCGATCTGGTCGAGCGGCACCATTTGCGAGGTGCCCGTCACGCTGATCGGCAGGCGCTCGATATTCTCGGACGCCACGCGGTCGTCGGGGTGCAGGCGCACGGCCACGTCGCGCGTTTCGCCCGTCGGATCGACCCAGTCGCCCACTTCCACGCCGGCAAACGCCACGCGCAGCGATTGCGCTGCGTCATTGACGGAAATACCCATCGAGTTGGCCAGACCACGGTTGAGCTCAATCTGCAGCTCGTTCTTCGGATCCTGCTCCGACAAGCCCACGTCAACGGCGCCGGGAATGGCGCGCAGCTTGTCCATGTAGGCATTCGTGATTTCCATCAGTTTGCGCGAATCCGGGCCCGTGAATTCCACCTGGATCGGCTTTTGCGAACCGTTGCTCAAGTCATCCTGCACCACGTATTCGGCGCCCACCAGGCGCGACATCTTTTCGCGCAGCTCGACGGCGATTTCCTTGGCCGAACGCTTGCGGGTGTTGCGCTTGCCGATGTCAACATACACGCGGCCGCCGCCCGCATTGATGGAGCTGTTGGTATCCTTGGTTTCAGGCAAGGTGCGCGCCAGCACGGCCGCCGCTTCCAGCTTCAGGCGCGAATACTCGATGCTGCTCGACGATGGCGTGCGCACATTGATCATCAGATTGCCGGAATCAGATGCCGGCAAGAAACTCGTGCCGCCATGTGTAGCGTGCAGAACAATGGCGCCCACCAGGCTGCCGAAGGCGATCACGGCCATCCAGCGGCGGTGATGCAGGGCCCAGGCGATCACGCGGCCATAACGGTCGGCCTGGTGGTCGAACCAGTGATTGAATTTCTCCAGCACGCGGCCGATGCCCTTTTTCGGTGCCGAATGCTCTTCGACCGGGTCGCCCCAGTAGGCCGACAGCATGGGGTCGAGCGTAAACGAGATCCCGAGGCTGACCAGCACCGAGCACGTCACCGTCAAGGCGAACGGACGGAACCATTCGCCGGAGATCCCCGGCATGAAGGCCACGGGAATGAAGACGGCGATAATCGAGAAGGTCGTGGCGGCCACGGCCATGCCGATCTCGGCCGTGCCTTCCAGCGCGGCCGTGCGGCGGTCCTTGCCCATCTGCATGTGGCGCACGATGTTTTCGCGCACCACGATGGCGTCATCGATCAGCACGCCGATGGCCAGCGACAAGCCCAGCAGGGTCATGAAGTTCAGGGTAAAGCCGCACAGCCACACGGCGATGAAGGCGGCAATCACGGACGTGGGCAGGCTCAGCGCCGTGATCAGGGTCGAACGCCAGGAGTTCAGGAAGGCGTAGACGACGAAAATCGTCAGCACGGCGCCCAGCACCAGCGATTCGATCACGTTGTTCAGGCTATGCTGGGCGTTTTCGCCGCCGTCGCGCGTCACTTGCAGGATCGTGCCTTTCGGCAAGGTCTTGTTGATTTCCGCCACCATGTCGCGGATCTTGTTGGCCACGCTGACGGTGGAAGCGTCGCGCACGCGGGTGATCGAAATGCCCACGTTGGGCTTGCCGCTGCGCATGCTCAGGCTGTTGACTTCGGCAAAACCGTCCTCGATGGTGGCCACTTGCGCCAGGCGCACGATTTCCTCGCCGCGGCGCTTGATCACTACTTTCTCGAAGTCGCTTGGCGACTCGATGCGGCCCACCAGGCGGATGCTTTTCTCGTCCAGGGTGCCGCGCACCTTGCCGACCGGCGCATTCGTGTTCTGGTTGCGCAGGGCGGTAACGACGTCGCTGACGGAAACATTGTATTCACGCAACTTTTCCGCCCGCAGCAGCACGGACAGTTCGCGCTTCAGCGAGCCGCCCACGTTGACCAGCGCCACGCCGTCGACGGTGCGGAAGCGGTCCGACAGCACATCCTCGGCCAGGCGCGAAATTTCCGCATGGCTTTGCGTATTCGACGACAGCGCCAGCTGCATGATCGGTTCGGCAGCCGGGTCGATGCGCTGCAGGATAGGCTCGCGCATTTCCGTCGGCAACTTGTAGCGCACGGCGGCAATCGCATTGCGGATATTGTCGGACGCTTCGATCAAATTGGTATTGAAGGAAAACTTCAGGAAGATGCTGGCCGCACCCTCATTCGAGTCGCTGTTGACCTCGGTCACGCCGGAAATGCTTTGCAGCGACTTTTCCAGGCGGTTCACCACTTCGCGCTCGACCGTGTCGGGCGAGGCGCCAGGATAAGGAATGCTGACGACGATGAACGGCACTTCGACGTCCGGGTTCTGGTTGACGCGCAGTTTCTTGAGCGCCAACAAGCCGACGCACATCATCGCCAGGATCAGGACGATGGTGGCGGTAGGCCGCTTGATACTGAAATCGGAAAGGAACATGGCTTAGTTTCCTTTACCGGCAACAACGGCGCTGCTGCTGGCCATGGCGGCGGCGGGTACGGCTTTGCCGGCCGTCAACTCCACTTTCTGCCCATCCTTGAAAGTCGAACCGGGCGTGCGCAGCACGGTGTCGCCGCTGGCCAGTCCGCTTTGCACTTCCCACTGGCCCGTGCGCACGTCGCGCGCGCCGATGCGCAAGTTGACTTTATGCAAAGCCTTGTCCTTGACTTTCCACGTGTACGTGACGTCGCCCGCCTTCACCAGAGCCGAATCGGGGATCATCAGCGCGCTGACGGTTTCCGTCTCGATGCGTCCTTCCGCGTACAGGCCGGCCACGCGCGGCTGTTGCTTGTCGTTGAAATCGACCAGCACGGCCACCTGGCGCGTGACGGCGTTGGCGGCTGGATCGACGCGGCGCACCTTGCCCGCAAAATCCTGGCCTGGATAGCCATTGATGCGGAACAACACGGGCTGGCCCACCTTGACGACGCCGATCTTGTCGGCCGATACCAGGCCTTCCAGGCGCATGCTGGTCGGATCGATGACCTTGATCAATTCCTTGCCGATTTGCGCCGTATCGCCATTCGATACCTTGCGCTCGCTCACGATGCCGTCGAACGGCGCGCGCACGAGCGTGCGCTGCAGCTGCTGGCGGGCCTGGGCGGCGCGGCTCTTCGCGGCGGACAAATCGCTTTGCGCATTGTTGCGGCGGATTTCCGCGTCTTCCAGCGCCTGCGTCGATGTCATGCCCGAGGCGCGCAGGGTTTTCATGCGCTGGAACATGCGTTCGGACTGTTCCAGCACCTGGCTCGAAGCGCGGCTGGCTTCCTCGGCCGAATTGAGGCTGTCGCGGATAGCCGTTTCGTCCAGGCGCACCAGCACGTCGCCCCGTTTGACGATTTCGCCGTTTTCCTTCATGACCTGGATCACCACGGCCGACACTTCGGCACGCAAGTCCGCGTTGCGCTCGGGCTGCACGGAACCGGTGATGACGGGACCCGAGGCCAGCGCATTGCTCTGGATGGTCAGCAGGTCTTCCGGGGACACCAGCAGATTGACGCTGGCGCCCGCCTGTTCCTTGGCATTCTTGCCGCCCTTGCCGGGATCTTTGGACTCTTTGCCGCAGGCGGCCAAGGCAGAAGCGATTGCCAGAACAAACAGGGTTTTGCGCAACATGGGTATTTCTCCGGATAGATAGCGCCACGACCGTCCCGGCGGCCCGGATAGGGCTGCAGGCGATAGCAGGCATTTATTTTTATTAAAACCACAAGCGCCAAAGTATCCATGAGCGCATCCGGGCATGTCAATCGGCCGTTTCCTGTAATGCTTTATTCAATGGATGAAACGTAGTTTTTACGCCCTGAAACGCAAAACCCCGCCTTGAAGCGGGGTTTTGCGTTTCAGGAGGAAAGGCGCTTAGCGGCCGAAAACGTAGTTGATCAGGAAACCGATCGCCACGCCCGTGCACAGGCCGCCGGCGATTTCCACCAGGGTATGGCCCATGCGCTCGCGCAAGGTCTTGTGCGCGGGGCTGGCTGCTTCCCCCGCCAGGCGGTTGATGGCGGCCGCCTGCTTGCCCACGTGCTGGCGCAGGCTGTTGGCGTCGATGATGACGATGAAAGCCAGGGTCACGGCCACGCCGAAGGCGGGGTGGCCGATGCCTTCGCGCAAGGCGATCAAGGTGGCCATGCTGGACACGACGGCGCTATGGTTGCTGGGAAAGCCGCCATTGCCGACCAGGCCGAACGCCCATTGCCGCGTGCGGACACTGTTGATCAGGAATTTGATCGGTCCGACCAGGATCCAGGTGATCAGGGGCGTGACGAGGTAAGCGATATCCACGGGGTATTCCTTCTTATATATATGTCGAGAGTGTGCAAGAAACTGCGGCAGCCGGATGGGCGCGCCGCAATTATCGCAGATCGTCCGCGCCAGCAGAACTGTCTGTTGCCGGTCTATAAAACGCCGCCCCCGGCGGCAACTAATATAAAATCATGGCATATACAACAATTGACGTATATCAACACTGAGTGCGGCGCGCACAGCGGCGCGGATAATCAAACGTCTTTCATACTTGCAACGGGGTACTCATGCGGCATTTCAGAATTTCCTTTTTAGTCACTTTTGTCTTGATGGCGGTGTCGGGCTGGTGGGGTTACAGCCATGGCGGCATGCCCGGCCTGATCAATGCCCTGTGGATCACGGGCGTGCTGGGCGTCATGGAAGTGTCGCTGTCGTTTGACAATGCCGTGGTGAATGCCTCGGTCTTGCGTCACTGGAATGAATTCTGGCAAAAACTGTTCCTCACGGTCGGTATCCTCGTAGCCGTCTTCGGCATGCGGCTGCTGTTTCCACTGGTCATCGTTTCCGTCGCCACGGGCCTGGGCCTGGTCGATGTGTGGACCATGGCCACCACGACGCCGGATGTGTATGCCAAGCACCTGACGGACAACCACGCGCAAGTGGCGGCCTTCGGCGGCGCCTTCCTGCTGCTGGTGTTCCTGAACTTCCTGTTCGACGACGAGAAGGAATTGCACTGGCTGGGCTGGGCCGAGGAAAAAGTCAACGCGCTGGGCACCGAAAGCCTGGCCGTGCTGATCACCATGGGCGCCGTGGCTGCCTGCGTGGCGATGGGTCCTGCGCAAGCCAAATACAGCGTGCTCGCGTCGGGCATCGTCGGCATCGCCGTCTACATCGGCGTAAACTGGATCAGCGGCTTGCTGGAAGAAGGCGAACCGGACTTGCAGGATGACGCCGAAGAAGGCGCCGCGCCAGCCAAGAACGGCAATGGCGACCTGGTAAAAACGGTGGCGCGCGGCAGTATCGGCGGCTTCCTGTACCTGGAAGTGCTGGACGCCTCGTTCAGCTTTGACGGCGTGATCGGCGCGTTCGCCATCACCAACGATGTGGTCATCATCATGCTGGGCCTCGCCATCGGCGCCATGTTCGTGCGCTCGATGACGGTGTACCTGGTGCACAAGGGCACCTTGGACGAATTCGTCTACCTCGAGCACGGCGCCCATTATGCGATCGGCATCCTCGCCTTGATCATGCTGGCATCCGTCAAGTACCATATTCCGGAGTGGTTCACGGGCCTGTCGGGCGTGGCCTTCATCCTGGTCTCGCTGTGGTCGTCCTTGCGTTATCGCAAACGGCACGCGGCACAAGCTTGAAATCGGGGGTTCCGCCCCCAATTGAGAGAGTGATGGCACGAGCGTCTTATGCGCTCATCCCATGAAGGCATGTTTGAGTTATTTACTGAAAAGGAGCACCACATGGCAATCAGTTTGCAAAAAGGCGGCAACGTCAACCTGAGCAAGGAAGCACCGAACCTGAAGAAGATCATCGTCGGCCTCGGCTGGGATCCTCGTTCGACGGACGGCGCCACCTTCGACCTTGACGGTAGCGCATTCCTCCTGAAAAGCGACGGCAAAGTCCGTGGCGACTCTGACTTCATCTTCTACAACAACCTGAAGTCGACCGACGGCTCCGTCGTGCACACGGGCGATAACACGACCGGCGAAGGCGAAGGCGACGATGAGCGCATCGAAATCGACCTGACCCGCGTGCCAGCCGACATCGACCGCATCAGCATCACCGTCACCATCCACGACGCCGATGCGCGCCGCCAGAACTTCGGCATGGTCTCGAAAGCCTTCATCCGCTGCCTGAACGCGGAAGGCGAAAAAGAAATCGCCCGCTACGACCTGTCCGAAGACAGCTCGACGGAAACGGCGATGATCTTTGGCGAAATCTACCGCTACAACGGCGAATGGAAGTTCAAGGCTATCGGCCAGGGTTTCAACGGCGGCCTGGGCCCTCTGGCCCGCTCGTTCGGCGTGAACGCCTAAATTCACGCTCGTTAAACCTGCCGCGCCGCGCATCGAGCGTGCGCGCGACGGTTTTCCGGGGTGAATTGCACTTTTGTCATATCATTACTGCCGCCTGCACAGATCAGGCGGCTTTTTTTTGGAGATTTATCATGCCAGTATTTAGTGTCACGGGCGACGTCGATCCCTTCCTCCACGTCAGCATGAAGCAGGGCGAAACCATCTACTGCGAATCCGATGCGATGGTGATGATGGAAACGGCGCTCGATTTGAAGGGCAAGATGACGGGTGGCCTGGGCAGCGCCATCATGCGCCGCTTCGCGAATGGCGAATCGTTCTTCCAGCAGCATATCGAAGCGGTGCGCGGCAGCGGCGATTGCCTGCTCTCGCCCACCCTGCCGGGTGCCATCGAAGTGGTCGACGTGGGCGCGCGCCAGTACCTGCTCAACGACGGCGCCTTTGTCGCCGCCACCTCGGGCACGGAAATGAAGGTGCGCACGCAAAGCATCGGCAACGCGCTGTTCGCGCAGTCGGGCGGCTTCTTCGTCATGGAAACGGCCGGCACGGGACAAGTGGTGGTGTCGGGCTTCGGCTCCATGTTCCAGCTCGACGTCGAGCCGGGCAAGGACGTCGTGATCGACAATTCCCACGTGGTGTGCTGGGACAATAGCCTGAAATACGAGATTTCCGTGACCACGGGCGGCGGTGCCAGCGGCGGCGGCATCGGCGGCTTCCTCGGCAATATCGTCAACAGCGTGACCAGCGGCGAAGGCATCGTGCTGCGCTTTTCCGGCTCGGGCAAGGTATTCATCTGCTCGCGCAACCGCGACGCATTCTTAAAATGGACTGCCAGCGGCAAGGCTGGCTGATTCCCTCCCCTCTATAAGGCCAGGTTAAGTTTTTCTGGCTACACTGCCCGCGCGCGCACCTGCGCGCGGCTTCCCCTATTTCCACCCGGTCCCCGTACATGCAAAGAGTCTGGTTCAACAAAACATTTTCCTCGGTCGGCACGGCCATGCGCCTGATCCGCGAAGCCGACAGCGCCGCCACGGGCGGTGCGCCCCGCTATCACATCGTGTGCAGCAATACGAATGCGCACGCGGCGGCCTTTTTGTCGGCGCACGAATACGCGGTCGAACCGTCGGGCCTGACGGGCCACAACTATGTCGAGTGGTGTCTGGAATTTTGCCGCGACCGGGGCATCACGATTTTCTGGCCCGGCAAGGAAGCGGGCCTGATCGGCAGCGCCAGCGCGCGCTTCGCCGCCATCGGCACGCGCGTGCTCAGCGTGGCCAGCGAAGAGACCCTGGCCTTGATGCATGACAAGGCGCGCTTCTGCGAGGGTCTCGACCTGCCCATGGCGCGCCCGGCCGACTACCGCGCCGTGACCACCATTGAAGAATACGACGCGGCCTACGCCGAACTGCGCCCGCTGCACGGCAAACTGTGCATCAAGCCGTCCGAATCCGTGTATGCGCTGGGCTTTGCCATACTCGATGAAGAGCGCACCAGCGCCCAGCTGCTGCTGGCCGGCGCCGCCTACCAGATCAATGCGCAAGAGCTGCGCAACGGCCTGGCGCAGATGGCATCGTTCAAGACCCTGCTGCTGATGGAATACCTCGACGGCCACGAATACAGCGCCGACTGCGTCGCCGACCAGGGCAAGCTCATTTGCGCCGTGCCGCGCAAGAAGCTGCATGGGGGCGGCAGCGGCCAGCTGATCGAGCTGCGCGCCGACCTGCTGGCCGCCTGCGGCAAACTGGCGCGCGACTACCGCCTGAACGGCGTCTTCAACATCCAGTTCCGCGAAGGCGCGAATGGCCTGGCTTTGTTGGAGATCAACCCGCGCATGTCGGGCGGCATCGGCATGGCCTGCGCGGCCGGCCCCAACCTGCCCTACCTGGCGCTGGCCGGTTTCGACCAGGGTTTCGACAAGCTCACCGTGCCCGCCATACAAGAAGGCATGCGCGTGGGCGAAGCCGCCTATGCCGTGGAGCTGCCATGAACCTCGTCAAGCAGCAGATGCCCACAGGCGAACTGACCCTGAAGGTGGACGAGGCGCGCTTTCCGCTCGACTGGCTGATCGGCTTTGCCGCGCGCGCCAACGCCAAACGGGGCTTTTTGTTCCTGTCCAAGGTGCTGGGCAAGCACTGGCCCGTCACGCCGCGCGCCATGCAAGCCATCCACGACGACCTGGCCGCGCAGATTCCCCCCAGCCTGCCCGGCCCCGTCGTCTTCATCGCCATGGCGGAAACGGCCGTCGGCCTGGGCCAGGGCGTGTTCGAGGCCTGGCTGCGCGCCAACCCCGGCTCTTCCTGCAAGGCGCTGTTTTTGCACAGCTCGCGCTACCGCGTGGGCACGGTGCCCTTCTTCGAGTTCGAGGAATCGCACAGCCACGCGCCGCGCCAGTTCCTGCACCTGTCCGACGCGGCCAGCGCCCTGTTTTCCACGGCCCGCAGCCTGGTGCTGATCGACGATGAAGCGTCGACCGGCAATACCTTCGCCAATCTGGTGCAAGTGTGCCGCGCGCGCTATCCGCAGCTGGAAAAGCTGCACCTGGGCGTGATCACCAATTTCATGGGCCAGGCCGCCAACGCGGGCTTGAGTGAGCGTTTCGGCCTGCCCACGACCATCGGCGCGGCCCTCTCCGGCCATTACGCCTTCCAGGCCGGTGCTGCGCCTGCTCCGATAGCGGCCAGCGCGCAGCGCTTCGAGGCCAACGAAGAACGGGGCGCCAGCCCCGCCTTTGGCCGCATCGGCGTGGGCCGTGCCCTGGCGCCGCCGCAAGGCCTGGCGGTGCAGCTGGCGCAGGAAATCGGCGCTGGCGACTCCGTGCTGGTGCTGGGCACGGGCGAATTCATGCACCCGTCGTTTTTGCTGGCGCGCGAACTCGAAGCGCTGGGCAAGAACGTGGTGGTGCAGTCGACCACGCGCTCGCCCATTTTGTCGTGGGGCTCCGTCGGCCATATCGTCCAATGCGACGACAATTACGGCGAAGGCATCGCCAACTACCTGTACAACGTGGCGCCTGGCCAGTACCAGCACGTCTTCATCTGCCATGAAACCCCGGCCAGCCCGGCCCTCATGCAACTCGCCGGCCAGTTGAACGGCCGCCTGTTCCACTTTCAGTCAGAGACCAAAATTGAAGAAATTCCTGTTTGTTGATCTGGACGACACACTGTTCCAGACCCCGAAAAAATGCCCGGGCGAGACCGATTTGCAAGCGGCCGCCTATTTGAAAAATGGCGACGCCTGCTCGTTTACGACGGCGCGCCAGCGCGCCTTCTTTGATTTCGCGCAAAGCGGCATGACCCTGATCCCCGCCACGGCGAGGAATGGCGACGCCTTCCGCCGTGTCGACCTGCCGTTTACCAGCTACAGCGTGCTCGATTACGGCGGCATCGTGCTGCAGCCAGGCGGCGCGCTCGACGCGGGCTGGCTGGCCCTGATGCAGAACGACATGCAGACGGCCTTGCCCGGCCTGCGGGACGCCATGCGCATCATCGACGATTTCCAGGCCAGGACGGGCATGCCTTCGCGCGCGCGCCTGATCGAGGATTACAACACGCCGTTCTACATCGTCGTCAAGGACCATGAAGCACGCGGCGAACGCCTGGCCGACATCGAAGAACAGGTGCTGCAGCAGTGGATCGCCGGTGAAGGCGCCGACTACTTCATCCACCGCAACGGCAACAACCTGGCCGTGCTGCCCAAGAGCCTGAACAAGGCACGCGCCGTGGCCTACCTGCGCGCGGAACTGGAAGCCGAACATGGCCCCATCGTCAGCTTCGGCATGGGCGACAGCCGCTCGGACGCGCGCTTCATGGCCGCCTGCGACTACGCCATCATCCCCAACGGCACCCAGCTGGCGGCCCTCACGGTGGCGGCGCTATGAGCGACAGCACGCGGCATTTCAGCGGCAGCTACCGCCAGGAAGACGTGGAGTTTCTGCTCACGCCGATGGCGCTCGAACCGATTCTCGACCTGGCCGAAAAAGAGCGCTTGATCCAGTCCGGCCAGCGCCACTACAGTGAAATGCTGTCGCCGGAATCCCTGCCCTCGCCCGCCTACCTGGCCCTGTTCCAGAGCGCGTTCGCGGCCAACCGCCTGCAGATGGCGCGCGACTGCCTGCGCCTGGCAGCCCTGATCGCGGCGCGCCGCACTGGCCCCATCACGCTGGTGTCGCTGGCGCGCGCCGGCACGCCCGTGGGCGTCATCCTCGGGCACCTGCTGCGCCAGGTATTCCAGCGTGCATGCAGCCATTATTCCGTCTCCATCATCCGCGACCGCGGCATCGACGCGAATGCCTTGAAACATATCCTGGCGCAGGGCCACGGTGACGCCTCCCTCGTCTTCGTCGACGGCTGGACGGGCAAGGGCGTGATTTCGCGCGAGCTGCGCCAGACGGTCCACGACTTCAACGCGGCCAATGGCACGGCGATCGATGGCGGGCTGTTCGTGCTGTCCGACCTGGCCGGCACGGCCGCCTGCGCCGCCTCGTCGGGCGACTACCTGATCCCGTCGAGCATCTTGAATGCCACCGTTTCGGGTCTGGTCAGCCGCTCCGTATTGAATGATGCCATTGGCCCGGACGACTTCCACGGCTGCGTGTACTACGCGCAGTTCGAGCAGCACGACCAGTCGCGCGATTTCGCCGACGGCCTGGTGGCCGACGCCATGGCGATTGCCGCCAGCAGCGGCATCCCGCTGGCCGAAGCGAGCGACGCGCCAGCCATGGCGGCCCGCTCGCAAGCCTACATGGCCGCCGCGCAGCAGCAATACGGCATCAGCGACATCAACCTGATCAAGCCAGGCATCGGCGAAGCGACGCGCGTGCTGCTGCGCCGCGTGCCCGAGCGCCTGATCGTGCGCGACACGAATGCGCCGGACGTGGCACATTTGCTGCTTCTGGCGCAGGAAAAAGCCATACCCGTCACAGTAGAACCGGCGCTGCCTTACCAGGCGGTCGCCCTTATCAGGAGCGCAGTCGATGGATAACAACTCCCTACACCCACAAAGTGAGCACAAGGCGGCGCTGGGCGCCTCCATGTATGTGCCGACCACGCACAAGGACTTGCTGGCAATCGCCAATGGCGACAAATTCAGCCATTTGCGCTCGGTCATACTTTGCACCGAAGACGCCATCGCCGAGCGCGACCTCAGTTACGCGCTGTTCAATCTGTCGCTGGCGCTGCAAAACATGGCCGACGAATCGGATACCCTGCGCTTCGTGCGCGTGCGCAATCTCGAGGTGCTGGCGCGCGTGCTGGCCATGCCGGGCGCCGACAAATTGAGCGGCTTCGTGCTGCCGAAATCCACGCGCCACAATTTCGCCACATATTTCGAGCTGGTGCGCCACACGCATCACCTCTTGATGCCGACCCTGGAAACGGCGGAAGTGTTCGACGACGAGGAAATGAAGCAGTTCCGCATCCTCCTGTCGGCACCGGAAGTGCGGCGCCGCATCCTGGCCCTGCGCATCGGCGGCAACGATTTATTAGCCCTGCTGGGCCTGCGCCGCCCCACCAGCGGCACCATCTACCAGACGCCGCTGGGCCAGGTCATCGGCCGCCTGGTCACCATCTTCAAGCCGCACGGCTTCCAGCTGACGGCGCCCGTCTTCGAGCACCTGTCGCAAGGCAGCTGGCTGGACGCCGAAGTGGCGCAGGACATGGCGCACGGCATGATCGCCAAGACGGCCATCCACCCGGACCAGGTGCCGCAGATCGAGCGCCACTACCAGGTGGCGCAGTCGGACATCGAACTGGCGCTGCGCATCATCGACCCGGACAGCCCGGCCGTGTTCCGCATGCAGGAATCGATGTGCGAAGTGGCCACGCACAGCAGCTGGGCCCTGCGCATCATCGAGCAGGCGCGCCTGTTCGGCATCCGCCATGCGGCCGACAACGCCGCCGCGCACCAGGCGACTACCTCATTGACTCAACTCTCAAGCGACGAAGGGATTGCACGACCATGACCAATTTCACACGCGGACAAAAAGGTAAACTGGCTGACCTGGGCTTGAATGGCCCGTTTGCCGTCACGCTCGATATCGTTTCGGGCTCGATGGAAGTGGACGTCAGCTGCTTCGGCGTCGATGCGGCCGGCAAGCTGTCGGACGACCGCTACATGGTGTTCTACAACCAGAAAAGCGCGCCGGACAACGCCGTCACGGTGGAGCTGAACGGCCCGCGCTCCGTGTTCCAGATCGACCTTTCCCGCCTGCCCGCCGCCATCGACAAGCTGGTATTCACGGCGGCGACGGAACAGGGCAGCATGCGCGCGCTGGGCAACTCCAGCATGACACTGGGCCAGGCCGCCACCTTCGCCTTCACGGGCAATGATTTCCAGGACGAAAAAGCCGTCATCATCGGCGAACTGTATCGCCGCGACGGCAGCTGGCGCTTCGGCGCCGTGGGCCAGGGTTTCGCGGGCGGCCTGGCGGCGCTGCTGAAGCACTTCGGCGGCAGCGAGGCGTCGCAATCAGCCCCGGCTCCTGCACCGTTTCCCGTGCCAACGCCAGCGGCGCCGCCGGCGGCGAATAAAATCTCGCTGTCGAAGATCCGCCTGGAAAAACGCGGCGACAAGATTTCGCTCGACAAGCGCGACAGCGGCGGCTATGGCCGCATCCGCGTCAACCTGAACTGGAACCAGAACGCGTCGCAAGGCCAGGCGCCCGCGTCGAAGCTCGATACGGGTTTCCTCGGCAAGCTGTTCAACAAGCCGGCCGGCCGTTCGGGCGGCATCGACCTCGACATCGGCTGCCTGTTCGAGATGAGCAATGGCGCCAAGAGCGCCGTGCAGGCGCTGGGCAACAGCTGGGGTGCCTACGACCGTCCGCCGTACATCCACCTGGAGGGCGACGACCGCACGGGCAGCGTCAGCAGCGGTGAAAACATCTTCATCAACGGCACCCATTTCGACCAGATCAAGCGCGTGCTCGTCTACGCCTTCATCTACGAAGGAGTGCCGAACTGGGCCGCCACGGATGGCGTCGTGACGATCGAGATTCCCGGCCAGCCGACCGTGGAAGTGCGCCTCGACAGCGACAGCCAGCACGCCATGTGCGCCATCGCCATGCTGGAAAACCACGGCGGCAACCTGCAGGTGACGAAATTGGTGGAATACTTCGGCGGCCAAGGTAAAATCACGGCGCACCAGGCCATGGACGAGCGATACAGCTTTGGCCTCAACTGGAAAGCCGGCCGCAAAGACTGAGGAAACGCTTAAAAAAGTCCATGGCGGCGTTGCATTGCCTTGCCCTGAACATTTTTAAGCATCCCCATTTTTTTACCTAGACAACCCTACCATGACCCCTACGACCAAAAAAGTCACCTTCGCCTTCGCCATCTTCCTCGTGGCCGGCTTCCTGCTGCTGGCCGCCTACACGTGGATGGCCCTCAGCTTCTCGTACTCGGAAGGCGAACGGGCGGGTTACCTGCAAAAGTTCTCCAAACGGGGCTGGATCTGCAAGACCTGGGAGGGTGAATTGCTGCTGACGGCGCTGCCGGGCACCATCCCGGAAAAATTTCAGTTCAGCGTGCGCGACGAGGAAGTGGCGAAGCAGCTGTCGGCTGCCGCCGGCAAGCGCATCCTCGTCACTTACAGCCAGCACAAGGGCGTACCCACGCAATGCTTCGGCGAGACGGAATATTTTGCCGATAAAGTGGTATTGAGCCAGTAATAGAGACAGCAAGACGACCGCAAGTCCAGCAATCCCGCGCCGGCCAGCCATACTCGTGCCGGCGCCATCCCCCTCCAGCCACCGATCCACTTCCGGCAAAAAATGCCTGGCAAGGATGGCGAATCTCACACATTCTCACTTTCTTGTACACTCGCAATGAATTGTGACTGTAACTGTTCATTGACATAGTAAAAACACGATGCTTGCGCTAACGCAACACGTCCAGCCTGTCCACCGTTAGCGTGTATCACCACGACCGGAAATACCATGCGCATACGCCCCGCCGCCCTGGCCTTGCTGGCCGCCTCGCTTACCCTGTCCGCCCAGGCACAGGATATCTCCGGCATGGCCGGCGCCCTGAAAGTCAACGCGACCAATGAACGCACCTTTGTCGCCGCCGTCAGCTACACGCAGCCGGTGGGCAACTACAATGCCGTCAGCCTGTCCTACATCAACGAAGGGCACCCGCAAGACCATCACCGCGATGGCATGGCGGGCCAGGTCTGGCTGCGCACGAAAAAGGTGGACGAGGGCCTGATGCTGGGCGCCGGTGCGGGCCGCTACTTCTTCTTCGACACGGCCAGGACCGACGACGGCCTGCACAATTTCGACAATGACCACGGCTGGGGCTCCATCGTCAGCCTGCAGGCGCGCTGGCAGTTCGACAACCGCTGGTATGCGCAAGCGCAGCTCAACCGCATCAAGCCCGACGGCAAGGACAACACCACGCACCTGCTGATCGGCGCCGGCTACCGCTATGACGGCGTGCCGGGCGCCAAACTGCACTTGCAGAACTGGGCCCACGACGACACCTTGACCTTATCGACCGGCCACACCATCGTCAACAGCTTGCGCTCCGAGTCCTCGCGCCCGTTCACGCTGGAATACCGGCGCGCGGCGGGAAAATACGTGGACTGGACCGTCACCGCCCTCGACGAAGGCAGCACCGACCTGGCGCACCGCCGCGGCATCGCCGCCCAGCTGTGGCTGATCCGCTCGCTCAATGAAAAGGTGGAGTTCGGCATGGGCGGCGGCCCCTACCTGGCGTGGGACGGGCGCGACACCCAGGGCCACGGCACGCGCCTGACAGGCTTGCTGTCGGCTGTGGCCCGCTACCACGTCGACCGCCGCTGGGTGGCGCAGGTGGCGTGGAACCGGGTCATCACCGATTATCACCGCGATGCGGATGTCATTTTGGTGGGAGTGGGGAGAAAATTCTGATGGAAAAACCTAAAAAATCTTGCTCTTCCACTAAAGTAACGATATCGAACAAAACCGTAGCGAGCGGCAGTGATTTGTGGCTGAGAAGCGCAACCGTACTTTAGTACGGGGGCGCCGAGCCGGTGAGCATCGCCAGCCGCAAAGCGCGCCGCGCAGTAGGTTTGGTTCGGTATCCTGCCTAGCGCGAGCGCCAGACGGCGCCAGCTTCGTTCGGCTGCGTCAGGCGCTCGATCACTTCGCGCGTCAAACTGGCCGAGCTGACCTGTTCTGCTTTCGCGCGGGCGGCGGTCAGGGAGCTGGAAAACGCGCTTTGCGGTTGCTCCAGGCTGGCGCGCAGGGCGGCCAGTTCGCGCTCCTGCTGCTGCGCGCGCGCCGTTTCCATCTCCAGCAATTGCTGCTTGGCCTCGGCCATCGCGCGCGTCGTCTCGGCCGCCTTGCGCTGCAGGGCGGCGTGGGCCTGGGCGCTGGCCAGCAAGGCTTGCTGCGCGGCAAGCTTCTCGCCGGCGGCCTGCTGCGCGGCCAGTTCCATCTGCTCGCGCTGGCGCATGGCGTCGAGAGCCTGCTGTTCCATGGCGGCGCGCGTTTCGGCTGCCGCCGTCGCCTGCTTTTCCGCTTCCAGTCGTCCGGCAATGGCTTGCGATGCACGCTCTTCGGCGCTGCTGGTCTGGCGCTGCTGCACCAGTTTTTGCGCAATCAGCGCCAGCGACTCGCGCTCGGCCGCGACGAAATCGCGCTCGGATGCCAGCAGCGCTTCGGCAGCTTGCGCCTTGTCTTCTTCCACGCGGGCGCGCTCGCTATGCACTTGTCCCAGTTCCACGGCCAGGCGCGCCTGCGCCTGCACGGCTTGCGCGGCGGCGGCTTTCTGTTCACCTTCGACCAGCGCCTGATCCATCAGGATACGGATGGCGTCGGCTTCCTTTTGCGACGCTTCCCGCAAAGCCTGTTCGGCGGCGTGCTGGCCGCGCAGCAGTTCCGCTTGCGCGCCTTCGGCGGCGATGCGCTCCTGCGCCGCGTGGCACGCCAGCGCTTCCGCTTCCAGTTTTTCTTTCAAGGCGGCGATGGCGGCTTGTTCGGCCGCCAGACGCTCCTGCTCGGCCTGCAGCAGCTGCTCTGCATGGCGGGCTTTTTCCTGTGCCAGTTGCGCTGCCTGCGCTTGCGCAGCCAGTGTCGCCTTGCCGGCATCGACCTCGGCCTGCTCGGCTTCATTCTGGCTGGCGGCCAGTTCCGCCGCCTGGCGCGCCAGTTCGGCGCGTTCGTGCGCCAGACTGGCGGCGCGCTGCTGCTCTTCCAGTTCGCGGGCGGCCGCCACGGCGGCCGCTTGCTCGGCCGCTTCGCGGGCCTTGGTTTCTTCGAGGGCCGCCGTTTCCGCTTCCAGCTTGGCGTGGCCGGCGATTTCCGCATCCTGTTCTGCGGTCACGCGGGCCAGGGCAACGGCGCGCAGCTGGCGATCCACCTCGATGCGCGCCTCCGTGGCGGCCAGGATGCGCACGTCGGCGTCGCGGCGCGCCTGCGCGCTGGCCACGGCGACCATTTCCAGGCGCTCGCGGTGGATGGCCGCATCGCGCAATTCCTTTTCCGTCTGCAGGCGCAAACGCAGCGACTGCGCCGCATGGCGTTCCGATTCCGCCTGCGCCAGAGCGATGGCTTCGCGTTCCTGTTCCAGGTGCGCCAGCGCGCGCGCTTCTTCCAGGGCGCGCACTTCGGCGGCGGCGCGGTTGAAGGCCGATTCCAGCGCGATCTGGTCGGCGCGCTCGCGCTGCACCGTCAAGTCCAGCGCTTCGCTTTCCGCTTCGGCCAGCATCTGCGCCGTCTGGCGCGCACCGTGCGCATGGCGCTCGCGTTCACGGGCCAGCACGGCGACTCTGGCGTCGGCCGAGGCGATGCCCACCATTTCTTCCTTGGCCGCCTGCACGGCGGCGACGCGCTCGACGGCCTGCAGGCGCGCCTGCTCCGTCTGTACCTGCAATTCCTCGGCGGCGCGGGCGGCCTGCTCGGCCAGTTCCGACTGCACGGCCACCTGCTCGCTGGCGCGCAAGCGGCTTTCCTGCTCGGCGCGGGCGCGCTGTTCCGCGGCCAGGCGGATTTCATTGTCGGACTCCACGCGCGCGCGCAGTTCGGCTGTCTCCTGCTTGACGGCTTCCAGGCGGGCCACGCTGGCCTGCGCGGCGGCGCGCATGGTGTCGAGGCGTTCGCGGTTGGCGGCGATCGCTTCCTCGGCTGCCTGCGCATTTTGCTGTGCGGCGGCGGCCGCAGCGGCGTCGATGGCGGCGCGGTCCTCGGCCAGCGAGCGCACGCGCGCCTCGGCCAGGGCCCGGCTTTCGGCGGCGCAGGTGGCCTTCGCTTCCGCTTCCACGCGGGCAATCGCCTCGTGGATGGCCTTCAATTCCATTTTCTGGCGTTCCGCGGCGGGCGCCTTGCTGTCGGTTTCCGCTGCCGGCTCGGCTTGCGGCTCGGACATAGGAGTGGCAGGAGCGGCTGGAACCGGCGCTGGCGCTTCCGCCTTGCGCTCCAGGTCCTTGAAATCATGCAGCGAAACGATGCTGTCCTGGTCGAACTCGTCGTCGGCGGAATACGCGACGGTGAGGGAGGCGGCCTGGCGCTGATTTTGCTGTGCTTGCATGATTTCTCGCTTATTCGGGTGAATTCCGTTGCTTATGGGAATTTATTACCACCATTATCGAACAGGCATGCACAAATCAGCGCGGCAAGAAGAGCCTGTTTTACCGCCCTTTTCATCATTTCACCAATCAAACCTACTGCGCGTCGCGCTTTGCGGCCGGCGATGCTCACTGGGCTTCAGCCCAGTTGCGCTTCTCGACCACAAATCACTGCCGCTCGCTACGGTTTTATTGGCAAAATACTCATTCAGATGGGCCAGAGGGGCGCCTCATCCATCAAGGCCACCTGCTCCCTGAGTTCCAGGATACGGTCCTGCCAGTAGCGCTGCGTGTTAAACCATGGGAAGGCGACGGGGAAGGCGGGGTCGTCCCAGCGGCGCGCCAGCCAGGCCGAATAATGGATCAGGCGCAGGGTGCGCAGCGCTTCGACCAGGTACAGCTGGCGCGGGTCGAAATCGCAGAAATCCTCGTAGCCGGCCAGGATGTCGCTCATCTGGCGCACCTGGTCGCCGCGTTCGCCCGACAGCATCATCCACAGGTCCTGGATGGCCGGGCCCATGCGGCTATCGTCGAAATCGACGAAATGGGGGCCGGCGTCCGTCCACAGCACGTTGCCGCCATGGCAGTCGCCATGCGTGCGCAGCACGGCCACGTCGCCCGCGCGGTCGTAGCAGCGCTTGACGCCGTCGAGCGCCTGCTGCGCCACGCTGGAATACGCGGCCAGCAGTTCGGGCGGCAGGAAGTTGCCCTCCAGCAAGAATTCGCGCGGTTCGACGCCGAACGTCTGGTGATCGAGGGCCGGGCGTTCCTTGTAGGCGGACAGCGCGCCGACGGCGTGGATACGGCCGATGAAGCGCCCTATCCATTCCAGGGTGGCCGGGTCGTCCAGCTCGGGCGCGCGGCCGCCGTGGCGGGGGAAGACGGCAAAGCGGAAGCCCTGGTACTGGTGCAGGGTGCTGCCGTTGATCGCCAGCGCCGGCACTACCTGGATTTCGCGCTCGACCAGGTCGGACACGAACGCGTGCTCTTCCAGGATGGCCGCATCGCTCCAGCGCGCGGGACGGTAAAACTTCGCCACCAGGGGCGCGCTGTCCTCGATGCCCACCTGGTAGACGCGGTTTTCATAGCTGTTCAGCGCCAGCAGGCGGCCATCGCCGCGCAAGCCCACGCTATCGAGGGCGTCGAGCACGCAATCGGGGCTCAGGGCGGAAAAGGGATGGACGGGCCGGTCGTCCTCGTGCGGCTGGTTTTCATTGTGCATAAGCGACATTGTAAGGCGCGCGCGGGCCGCCGGTGCAAACACTTCGGTGATGAAGCGCCGCAAGGCGTATACTGGCGGCTTATATTCAATACAAAGAGCAAGCCATGCAACTCGAACAGCCATTATCAGAAAAAGAATTCGACGAATTAGACCAATTCCTGTTGTCGGACCGGTGCTCCGAAGACGCCATGACCATGGATATGCTGCACGGCTATCTGACGGCCGTCGCCATCGGTCCGGAACCGATCATGCCGGCAGAGTGGTTGCCGCGCGTGTGGGGCGAAGATGCCGAAGATGCGCCGAAATTCAAGAACAGCAAGGAAGAAGAGCGCATCGTCAACCTGATCATGCGCTTCATGAACGAAGTGCTGGTGACGTTTGAAGTGGCGCCCAAGGAATTCGAAGCGCTGTTCGTCGAACACGACTACGAAGGCCAGACCCTGATCGACGCCGAAGCCTGGTGCTGGGGCTTCTGGGACGGCATGGAACTGCGTCCAGGCTCGTGGAACGAAATCTGGGATTCCGAAGTGGCCGAGCTGATGCAGCCGATCTACCTGCTGGGCGCCGACGAAATCAAGGAAGAAGAACTGAAACTGGTGGAAGACCCGGTCAAGGCGCACAAGCTGGCGCAGGAACTGGAAGCGAACCTGCCGGCCATCCACCGTTTCTGGGTCCCGCGCCGCAAGGCACCGGTGCAAACCATGAAGCGCGAAGAGCCGAAAGTGGGCCGCAACGACGACTGCCCTTGCGGCAGCGGCAAGAAGTTCAAGAAATGCTGCGGCGCAGAGCCGGCAGCCGAGTAATACCGCAATAGCATCCCCGCTGCGCCGGCGTCCTGCCGGCGCAGCGCTGGCGCTGGCCCCCGGGCTATAATCGCCGCATGAAACTCCCCGACCTGAATCTGCTCGTCGCCCTCGACATCCTGCTCGAGGAAGGCAGCGCCGTGGCCGCCGCGCGGCGCATGAACCTGAGCGCGCCGGCCATGAGCCGCACCCTGGCGCGCATCCGCGACGCCATCGGCGACCCCGTCTTCGTGCGCTCCGGGCGCGGCCTGGCGCCCACCCCGCGCGCGCTGGAATTGCGCGAACAGGTGCGCGGCGTGGTGGAGCAGGCGCACGCCGTCTTCACGTCCGGCCGCGAAATCGACCTGCGCACCCTGGAACGCACCTTCAGCCTGTGCGCCAACGACGTGTTTGTCGGCGCGTATGGCGGCAAGCTGCGCGACCTGCTGGCCAGCCATGCGCCGAACACGGTGCTGCGCTTCGTGCCCGAAGGCGACGGCGCCACGGAAAACGACGCCCTGCACGCGGGCCGCATCGACCTGTACATCAGCGCAAGGCGCGCCTTTGCGCCCGACATCAAGCTGCAGCACCTGTTTTCCACCGGCTTTGTCGGCATCGCCCGCAGCGACCATCCGATCTTCGACAGCCCCATCAACCTGGACAGCTTTACCGAATACGAACATATCAGCGTCTCGCGGCGCGGCCTGGCGCGCGGCCCCTTCGATACTGTCCTGGCCGAGCGGGGCTACATGCGCCGCGTCTCGCTGATCACGCCCAATTTTCAGTCCGCCATCTTCGCCGTGGCCGATTCGCGCCTGCTGCTGCCCCTGATGCCCACGCCCCTGCTGCCCATCGTCGAGCGGCTGGGCTTGAAGCTGCGCACCTTCCAGCTGCCCATCCCCGTCGACAATGTCGACGTGTTCCAGGCCTGGCACCCCCGCCTCGATCACGACCACGCACACCGCTGGCTGCGCGCGACGATCAAGTCGCTGTGCGGCAGCGCACCGGGCGCATAAGCGCTGAACCCAAAATCATTGCGCCAGACGCAATCGAGACTTCATCAATTATCAATTTTCACAAGATTAACGGCTACCTATACTGCGTGGACTGATTCTCATCCACGGAGTTCCCTTGTCCGCTGTACTGCTCCCCGGCGCCGTCCCGACGACGGCGCCGCTTCCCCCTTCACCGCCAGTGCCACCCGCGCCGCCAGTTTTCGGCCTGCGCCTGGCCACGGGCCTGGCCGGCGTGCTGCTGGCCGTGCTGGTGTCCGGCCTGAATGAAAACATCACCAAGGTCGCGCTGGCCGACATCCGCGGCGCCATGGGCATCGCGCGCGACGACGCCAGCTGGCTCGTCGCCCTGTATGCGGCCGCCTCGGTGTCGGCCATGGCCTTCGCGCCGTGGTGCTCTGTCACGTTCTCGCTGCGCCGGCTGACGGCTGCCGCCATCATCGTCTGCATGGCCGCTGGCCTGCTATGCCCGTTCGCGCCGAATTTCTCCGTGCTGCTCGCCCTGCGCGTGGTGCAGGGCGCGGCCGGCGGCGCCCTGCCGCCCATGCTGATGACGGTGGCGCTGCGCTTCCTGCCGCCGAACGTCAAGCTGTATGGCCTGGGCGGCTATGCGCTGAGCGCCACCTTCGGTCCCAGCCTGGGCACGCCGCTGGCCGCGTTCTGGACCGAGTACCTGGGCTGGCAATGGGCCTTCTGGCAAGTCGTCCCGGGCAGCATCGTCGCCCTCTTGATGGTGTCCTGGGGCTTGCCGCAAGACCCGCTGCGCCTCGAGCGTTTCCGTCAATTCGACTGGCGCGGCCTGCTGCTGGGCCTGCCCGCCATCAGCATGCTGGTGGTGGGATTGCTGCAGGGCGAACGCCTGGCGTGGTTCGCCTCGCCGCTGATCTGCGTGCTGCTGGGCGGCGGTCTATTGCTGCTGGTATTGTTCTTTATCAATGAATGGTCGCATCCGCTGCCGTTCTTCAAGCTGCAGCTGCTGTCGCGGCGCAACCTCAGCCACGCCCTGCTGACCCTGGGCGGCGTGCTGTTCGTGCTGCTGGCCGTGATCCTGATCCCCTCGTCCTACCTGGCGCAGGTGCACGCCTACCGCCCGCTGCAGACGGCGCCCGTGATGCTGATGGTGGCGCTGCCGCAGTTGCTCGCCCTGCCGCTGGTGGCCGCCCTGTGCAATATCCGCGCCGTCGACTGCCGCTGGGTGCTGGCCATCGGCCTGGCCCTGCTGGCCCTCTCCTGCGTGCTCGGTGCGCGCATGTCGCCGGACTGGATACGCACGCATTTTTACCTGCTGCAGGCGGTGCAGATCTTCGCGCAACCGATGGCCGTGATTCCCTTGCTGCTGCTGGCCACCACGGGCCTGGCACCGCAGGATGGCCCTTTCGCCTCGGCCTGGTTCAACACCATCAAGGGCATGGCGGCCGTCGTCGCCACGGGCGTGCTCGATGCCCTGATCACGCGCCGCAACCATTTTCATTCGACGGTGCTCAGCGAACGCCTGGGCAACCTGCCTGGCGTCGTGGACGTGCCAGGTTTGGCGCAGCGCATGCATGCGCAAGTCGTCACCCTGACCTCGTCCGACCTGTACCTCATTGTCGCCGCCATCGCGCTGGCCATGATTGTGATCATTCCCATCCTGCCGACGCGCGTCTATCCGCCGCGCGCAGCCTGACTTTTATTTCAAGAAAGAGCATCCCCATGCAAACAACCATACTGCGCTCACGCGCATTTCTTCTCGGACTGGCCCTGCTGGCCTGCGCCCTCGCCTTTTGCGCCTGGCAACTGCTGTTTTCCCCCAGCGAAGAACAAGGCACCGACGACGCCTTCGTCAGCGCCGACTACACCGTGCTCTCGCCCAAGGTGGGCGGCATCGTGCGGGAAGTGCTGGTGGAAGACAACCAGACTGTCAAGGCGGGTCAGCTGCTGGCGCGCATCGACGACCGCGACTACCAGGCCGCCGCCGCCTCGGCCCGCGCCGAGGTAGCCGGCGCCGAAGCGCAGCTGGCGAATGCCCGCGCCACCTTGCAGCGCCAGCAATCGGTAATCGAGCAAGCCACGACCCTGGTCGACGCCAACCAGGCGGAAGACAAACTGGCGCAGCAGGAACTGGCCCGCTCAACGCACCTGGCAGGCCAGGGCGCGGGCAGCGTGCAAAACGCGCAGCAGGCGCAATCGCGCTTCGACGTGAGCCGGGCGCGCCTGGCGCAAAACCGCGCCGCCCTGGTCGCCACCCGCAAGCAGACGGACATTTTGCAGGCGCAGCAAGGCGCGGCCGAAGCGGCCCTGCTGCGCGCCCGCGCCAGCCTGCAGCGGGCCGAACTTGATCTGTCGCATACGCAGCTGCGCGCCCCCATCGACGGCATCGTGGGACGCCGCGCCGTGCGCGTCGGCGCCCTGGTGGCGCCCGGCGCCAGCCTGATGGCCGTGGTGCCCCTGAACCGCAGCTTCGTCGTCGCCAACCTGCAGGAAACCCAGCTGACCCACGTGCGCCAGGGCCAGCGCGCCAGCATCGCCGTCGACGCCTATCCGGGCATGCTCCTGCGCGGCACGGTGCACAGCATCGCGCCCGCCACGGGCGTGACGTTTGCCGCCATCGCGCCGGAAAACGCCACCGGCAACTTCACCAAGGTGGTGCAGCGTATCCCCGTCAGGATCGCGCTCGATCCGGGCCAGGATGACGGCAGCCGCCTGCGCGTGGGCATGTCGGCCGAAGTGCGCATCGATACGGCCATGCGCCGTCAAGACATCAAACAGGTGAGCGCGCGATGAAAACCTTGATCTGCATCACAGCCCTGGGCCTGGCCGGCTGCGCCAGCGTCGGCAGCGACTTCCAGCGCCCGCACCATGATCTGGGACAGCAATGGCGCCAGGCGCAGGATGCCCGTTTCGCCGCTCAGCAGGACGCCGCCATCGAGCAGCGCTGGTGGGACAGCTTCGGCGATACCACCCTGTCTTCCCTGCTGCAGCGCGCCGCCGGCGCCAACCTCGACGTGCTGGCGGCCGGCAGCCGGCTGGAACAAAGCCGTGCCGCGCGTGGTGTCATCGGCGCCGCCCAAGGCCCGTCCCTGGGCGCGAATGGCAGCTACAGCCGCGCGCGCAACAGCGAGCAGGGTTTGAGCGACCCGTCGCGCAACAACGGCCAATCCGCCTACAACCTGTGGCAAAGCAACCTTGACGCCGCCTGGGAGCTGGACCTGTGGGGCCGCGTGCGGCGCGAAGTGGAAGCTGCCGACGCGCGCGTCGACGTGGCCGTGGAAACGCAGCGCGGCGTGCTGCTGGCCGTGCTGGCCGAGACGGCGCGCAACTACATCGAGCTGCGCGGCGCGCAGCAGACGCTGGCCATCACGCAGCAGCTGCTCGATATCGCCCGCCATACCCTGGACCTGACCCGCATCCGCCTGCGCGAAGGCGCGGCGACGCAGCTCGACGAAGCCGAGGCGGCGGCCCACGTGGCCACCATCGAAGCGCGCCTGCCGCCGCTGCAGCAGCGCGAAGCGCGCCTGGGCAATGCCCTCGCCCTCTTGCTGGCGCTGCCGCCGCAAGCCCTGCACGCCGAACTGGCGGCGGGCAAGCATATTCCCGCCGTGGCCATGCAGGTGCAGCTGGGCGTGCCCGGCGAACTGGCCGAGCGCCGACCCGACATCCGCCGCGCCGAAGCGCAGCTGCACGCGGCCACGGCCGCCATCGGCGTGGCGCAAGGCGATTTTTATCCGCACATCACCCTCTCGGGCAGCATCGGCCTGCAAGCGATGCAGCTGTCCGACATCGGCTGGGACGCCAAACGCTTTGCCTTCGGTCCCGGCTTCAGCGTGCCCCTGTTCGATGGCGGCCGCCTGCGCGGCAATCTGCAATTGCGCGAGGCGCAGCAGCAGGAAGCGGCCATCGCCTACCGCCAGACGGTGCTGGCCGCCTGGCACGAGGTGGAAGATGCGCTCTCGGGCTACCAGGCCAACGCCCGGCGCCAGGCCAGCCTCGATGAAGCCGTCAGGCAGGGACGGCGCGCGCTGGGCAGCGCGGAACTGCGGTACCGCCAGGGCGGCACGGACTTGCTCAACGTGCTGCATGTGCAAAACACCTTACTGAACAACGAAGCGGCGCTGGTCGACAGCCGCGCCACCGCCTCGCTGTCGCTGATCCAGGTCTACAAGGCGCTGGGCGGCGGCTGGCAGGCATTTTCAACCACCTCGCAAGGAAGCACGCCATGAAACCGAATCCCGCACATTTTTCCATCCACGATGTCAGCGACTTTCCCATCGTGCGCTTTCGCCCTGAAACGGCCGTCGACGGCTATGCCCCGCTGTGGGAAAACGACATGGACGCCCTGCTGCGCCATGGCGAGCCGTTCGTCCTGCTGTTCGAAGCGGAGCGCAGCGATGAAACGCACGTCGACCGCAAGCGGCGCGGCCTGTGGCTCAAGCACAACAAGGTGGCGCTGGCCGCCATTTGCCGCGGCCTCGTGTCGGTCGAGGCGGACGCGCAGAAACGCGTGCAGATGCAGGCGATGGCGGCCGGCGCCATGAAAGCCTTCGGTATCCTGCAGGAAGTGGCGGCCACGCGCGAACAGGCCGACGCCCTGATGGTGTGGCTGCTGGGCAGCGGCCAGATGGCGCGGCCGCGCGCGGCGGACGTATGGTAAGTGGATTCAGGCGGCCCTGCGTACCGCGCTTCTGGCGGGGATGACGCACACGTCGCCGTCGCCGTTGGTCGCCGTCGTCAGGGCGATGCCGTACAGCGCGGCCAGGGCGGGTACGGCGCCGGCATCGCTGGCGATATCGCCCACCAGCTGGCCCGAACGCACCAGCAGCAAGCGCTCGAAGCCCAGCAAGGCGTGGTTGATATCGTGCAGGATGGCGACGAGGGCGTGGCCGCGCGCGGCGCAGAACTGCTGCAGGCTGTCGAGCAAATCGAACTGCAGGCCGGGATCGAGCGCCGCCAGCGGTTCGTCGACGAGTATCAAGCCATCTTCGACATCCCACATCTGCGCGAAGATGCGCGCCAGCTGCACCCTGGCCTGCTCGCCGCCGGACAGGGTGTCCAGGCGCCGCCCCAGCAGATGCGCGGCGTGCGCCAGGGCGGCCGCGTCCTGCACGATCCGTCCCAGCTGCGGGTCGGCCAGGCGCGCCACCCGCCCCAGGCCGATCACCAGTTCGCACGGCAAGCCGAAGGCCACGTTCGAGCCTTGCGGCAGGACGGCGCGGCGCAGGGCCAGTTCGGCCAGCGGCCACTGCGCCAGCGGCCGGCCGGCGAAGACCACCTGGCCCGCCTGCGGCTGCAGTTCGCGCGCCATCAGTTTCAACAGGGTCGACTTGCCCGCGCCGCTGGGGCCGAGGATGGCGACGCGCTCGCCGGGTGCCACCTGCAGATTGAACGGGCCGAAATACTGCTGGCCCAGTTGCGTGGTGGCGAAGGCGAGTTCCAATAAAGGCGTCATGCGCATCCTTTCAGGCGGTGCCGTGGCGGAAGCGCCGCAACAGCATCAGAAAAAATGGCCCGCCCAGCAAGGCCGTAAAAATGCCGACGGGGACTTCCGCGGGAATGGCGACCGTGCGCGCCAGGGTGTCGGCCAACAGCAGCAGCAAGCCTCCCATCAGCATCGCCAGCGGCAGCACCTTGCGCTGGTCGGCGCCCAGCCAGGTGCGCACCAGGTGCGGCGCGATCAGACCGATGAAGCCGATGCCGCCGCACCAGGCGACGGCAAACCCCGTCAGCACGGCCACCAGCACGATGACCTGCGTGCGCAAGCGGCTCACGTCGACGCCCACGTGCAGCGCCTGCGCCTCGCCCAGCGCCAGCGCGTTCAGGGAACGCATCAGGAAACGCGTGGCCCACAGCGCGCCCGCCAGCACCAGCAGCAAGGCGGCCACCTGGCGCCAGCTGCCGGCCGACAGCGAACCGAGGGTCCAGAAAGTCAGGGTGCGTAATTGATCGTCGCTGGCCAGGTAGATGCACAGCCCCATGACGGCCACCGCGATGGCGTTCAGCGCCACGCCCGTCAGCAGCAGGCCGACGATGGAACCCGGCGTGGCCCAGCGCGCCACCCTGTCGAGCAGCACGCAGATGAGCATGGCGCCGGCAAAGGCGGCGGCGGGCAGCAGCCACACGCGCAGCTCGGGCGCCACGTGCCGGCTGGCCGCAAAAACGATAGTGGCCGCGCCCGCGCAGGCGGCGCCGCTGCTCACGCCCAGCAGGCCCGGGTCGGCCAGCGGATTGCGGAACAGCCCTTGCGTCAAGCCGCCGGCCAGCGCCAGCGCGGCGCCGATCAGGATGGCAAACAGCGCGCGCGGCAAACGGATATGCCACAGCACGTAGGCGCCTCCGGACAGCGCCGCGTCGCCAGACTGAAACGGCGCCAGCCAGTCGGCCAAGGCGACAGGAACGGCGCCCGCCTGCACGGCGACGAGCAAGCCAGCGGCCAGCGCCGCGGCCAGCAGCCCGCCAGCGCCCCAGCGTGGCCAGCGCCAGGGCGCGGCGGAGACCAGGGAAGCCACGTTCATGCGGCCATGGCTTTGGCAAAAGCGGCGTCGAGTTCCGCCAGCGCCTGCGGCATGCGCGGGCCAAAGCCCAGCAGCAGCATGGCTTCCTGCGAGACGATGCGGTGCTTGCGCCCGGCCGGCGTCTGCGCCAGGCCTGGCAGTTTCAGGATGCCGTCCACGCCGCCCGAAGCTTTCAAGCCCTGATCCGTGACGAGCACGATGTCGGGCCGCGCGGCGATCACGGCTTCCGGCGTGAGCGGCTTGTAGCCGGCGAATCCGCCCTGCCCGCCCATCACGTTGACGGCGCCCGCATACGCCAGCATGGCGTCGGCGCCCGTCTCGCGCCCGCCCACCATCACCTGGTTCGGCGCATGCGCGAGGATGAACAGCACGCGCACGGGCGCATGCTGGCGCTGCTGCACCTTGGCCAGGGCGCCGCTCCACTGCTGCTGCAGGCTTTGCGCCAGGCGCGCGGCGGGGTCGGCGCGGCCCGTGATCTGGCCCACCTGTTTTACCCGTTCGAGCAAGCCTTCGAATTGGTTGTTCGCGCTGAGCACCGCCACCGGCACGCCGGCGTCGCGCACCTGGCGCAGCACCGCTTGCGGCCCCGCTTCCTCGGTGGCGATCAGCTGCGTGGGCGCCAGCGACAGCACGCCTTCGGCCGACAAGGTGCGCGCATAGCCGACCTGCGGCAACTGCTGCGCCACGGCCGGATACAGCGAGGTCGTATCGACGCCCACCAGTTCGCCCTGTGCCTCGAGCGCGTAGACGATTTCCGTCAGGGCGCCGCCCACGCTGACGATGCGCCGCGCCTTGGCAAGCGGCTTGCCCGCGTCGGTCACTGCCGCCAGCACCTGCATGGGAGCGGCCAAGGCCAATGCTCCGGCCCCCATTTTTTTCAGCGCGATGCGGCGCGCCACGCTGGCGGCGATCATGCGGCGCATAGTTCGCCCTCCTGCGCTACCCTATCGACGATATGGCGCCATTCGCACAATTCATGCATGCCCGGCTTGCGTTCGCCGAAGAACATGACGATGGTGTCGCCCTTCGCATCGAACAGTTCCACGGACGTCACCAGGCCGTCGACGGTGGGCTTTTTCACCACCCAGGCGCTGGCGATATGGTCTTCGCGCAAATGCAGGTTGAAGCGCTGGTCGAGGACATTGATCCATGGCCCCATCACGGCGATCTTGTGCACGGGCCCCGAATGGATCTGGATCATGCCGGCATTGCCGACGAAGGCCATGATGGACACTTTTTCGAGGGCGGCATCGTTGAGCAGGTCGAGCACGCAGGATTTGTCAATCTGCTGCACGAAGCGCGCTTCGGCCAGGCGCAGCCCCTGCAGGCGCGAGACCGCATATTTTTTCAGTACGGTGAAAAATTCATGCGTATCGCGCAAGTCGGCCCAGGCGGCACGAAAGCCGGCCACGTCGATCTGCGCGTCGGGCAGTTCGGCCGGCGGCGGCGACGGCGCCGTCACGGCGATGCCGGCCGTCTGGTCCGCGTCGGCAAAACGCGTCACCAGCGCGTCGTAGGCGGCCAGGTCGCTTTGCGGCTTGAGGAAAATCTTGTGCACGGCGTGGCCGGCCGCATCGAAAAACTGCAGGCTGCGCTGCACCTCGTGCTCGCCCATCTCGCGTACGGCAAAACCATGCGCCCACTGGCGGTAAAACACGCGCAGGTCGATGTCGCCGCCCAGCACCAGGCCCACATGGTTGTTGTGGCTGGCCTTGCGGTAGACGCCCGTCTTTTCATGCACGCACGAAGCGTTGCGCGTCAGCGCCATGACTTCGCCCAGCGGTTCCAGCGCGGCGATGATGGCGGGCCAGTCGGCCTGCAGGCGCTCGGCGCCCAGCAAGGCGCCATCGGCCAGCGACAGGCCCGCATGCGCGGCGATCAGCTCGCCTTCGGCTATGCCCAGTTCCTCGGCGATGTCGCGGTGGCGAGCCTTCTTTTCGCGGCGCAGGCGGGCAAATTCGCTGGCGACCAGCTCGGTATTGCAAATAGGGAACGTGCTCAACACGGTGTCTCCTTTCAAGGCGAACACTGGCTGGCATGGGCTGGCTGGTGGTGGGGGAATCTTGACATCGATTATAAATGAGAATCATTCGCAATCAAGTCTTATTTGTGCGCGCACAAAAAAAGCGCCGCGGCAGGAAACCCGTCGCGGCGCAAAGGAGACCGATCGAGACAACCGATCAGTTCGGGAAAAACAGGATCAGGCGCTGGCCTGCACGGCCGGCATGGCCGCCGCCTTGGGCGCGGGCCGCTGCGCCAGCAAGACCACGGCGGCCAGCACCATGGCGCCGCCCAGCAATTGCGTGCCGCTGACGGATTCCTTCAGCAAGGTCACGCCGAACGCCATCGTGATGACGGGTTCAAAGGTGGAAATGATCGACGCCTTGGCCGCGCCGATCTGCGCCACGCCGGCAAAGAAGGCGGCAATCGCGATGGCCGTCGAGAACAGGGCGATGGCGCTGACGGCCAGCCAGCCCGTCGCCGTGCCCGGCAAGGACACGCCTTGCCACAAGGCAATCGCGCTGTTCGACAGGCCCGCCGTGCCCAGAATCACCACGCAAGCGGCCAATGGGTGAATATTCTCGCGGCTTTTCGACAGGCTGTTGCCAAACAGGATGTACACGGCGTACACGCCGGCCGCCATCAAGGCCAGGGCGATGCCGATGGGCTGGCCCTGCAGCTTGCCGCCCAGGGTGATGGCCATGCCGGCAATGGCCAGCGCCATCAGCACCAGCATGCGCCGGTCCAGCTTTTCCCAGCCCAGGGCCAGCGCGAGGATGGTGACGAGCACGGGATACACGTACAGCAACATGCCGCACAGGCCGCTGCTGGCATACATGAGGGCATTGAAATAGCCTTGCGACTGGGCCGTGTACATCAAGCCCATCAGCATGTAGCCGGCCAGCAGGCGGCCGCGCGGCAAGCGCCAGCCGCCGAGCCACACAAGCGGCAGCAACAGCATGGCGGCGATGACGAAACGCAAGGCCAGCATGGTCGACGGGTTGACCCCGGACGCATAGGCCGCCTTGGCAAACACTGCGGAACTGCCGAAACCGGCGGCCGACAGCAACACCAGCGCAACGGCGCGGCGATCAGACATGACTAAACCTCTTTGAGTACGCCAGGGCAAACCTTCTGCGCGTCGCGCTTTGCGGCCTGCGATGCTCACCGCCTCGGCGGCCCCGTACAAGTACGGTTGCGCTTCTCAGCCACAATCACTGCCGCTCGCGACGGTTTTCCCAGGCGTTGTAACGTTGTAAATATAAATGCCCAGCCAGGCCGGGAGATGTGCATGCGTGAATCCTATTGCGGGTCGTTTCACGCATAAGCGGCATCATATTCGCTTGCGCAAAATGAAACAAACCAATATTCTTCACGGATAGGCCAAATTTTACTGAGGCTCAATTCCCTGGAAGACTGCCATGTCACGTCCCTTGCCACCGCTCGCCGCCCTGCACGCCTTCGAGGCCGCCGCCCGCCATGAAGGCTTCCAGCGCGCGGGCGAAGAATTGCACGTCTCTGCCGGCGCCATCGGCCATCACGTAAAACAGCTGGAAGCGTGGCTCGGTATCGTGCTGTTCCAGCGCCTGCCGCGCGGCGTGGTGCTCACCAGCGCCGGCCAGCGCTATGCAGCCTCGCTGGGGCCCATCCTCAACCAGCTGGCCGACGTTTCCGAGCAGGCGCGGCGCCAGGGCGACGACAAGGTGGTGACGGTGACGGCCACCAGCTCGCTCGTCTCGCGCTGGCTGATGCCGCGCCTGGGCCGCCTGCGCGACCGTTATCCGCAGATCGAACTGCGCGTGCTGGCCTCGATGCACCCGGTCGACCTGGCGCGCGATGGCGTGGACGTGGCCATCCGCCTGGGTCCTGGCCGCTATCCGGGCCTGAAAGTGGATTTATTGATGGAAGAATGGTTTTCCGCCGTCTGCAGCCCCGGTTTCCGCGCCAATGCGGCCAGCCTGCGCCAGCCTGCCGACCTGCTGCGCTATCCGCTGCTGCACGACGAACCGGAAGTGCACCTGCCCGGCGAAATCGACTGGACGCGCTGGCTGCACAGCTGCGGCGTGCATTACAGCGGCAATAGCGGCAACAGCGGCGCGCGCTTTTCACATACCTATCTATGCCTGGACGCGGCCGCCAGCGGCCAGGGCGTGGCCATTGCCGCCAGTCCCCTGATCGGCGACGACCTGCGCTCGGGCCGCCTGGTGCGCGTGTTCGAGCACGCCGTGCGCGGCCCCCACTGCTATTATCTGCTGCGTTCGCCCCAGGCGGAAACGCGGCCCCTTGTGCACGCGTTCTGCGAATGGCTGATCGCCGAAGCGCGCGCCGACCAGGAAACCGTCTGGCCTACCGTGGAGACAGCATGACGAGCAGGGAAATGGCGCGCAGCGCCCAATTCAGTATCCAGCACGAATACGAACATGCCAAGGTGACGCGCGCCGATGGGCGTCACGCCAGCCTGGGCGAATTCTATGGCGACCCGGCCATGGCATTGATCGATATCAATGAGCAATGGTGTGCCGTGGCGGGCGAGGGATTGGTGCTGTGCCGGCTGGAACAGCCGTTCGGCCAGTGCGTGGAATATTTCCGCCAGCCGGGCGAAGTGCGCTGGATCACGGGCTTGCGGCAAACGGGGACGTTTGCGCTGGAGTGGCAAGGCGAGGAAGGCGCGTGGTCCGCCCTCGCCTTTGGAACATCCGAAAAATTATAGCTTGATGAAATTTTCGCGGTAGTACTTCAATTCTTCGATCGACTCGAGGATATCGGCCAGGGCCGTGTGCTTCTGGTGCTTCTTGAAACCGGTGGCGATTTCCGGCTTCCAGCGCTTGCACAGCTCTTTTAATGTCGATACATCAACATTGCGATAGTGGAAGAACGCTTCCAGCTTCGGCATGCCGCGCACCATGAAGCGGCGGTCCTGGCCGATGGTGTTGCCGCACATGGGCGACTTGCCTGCAGGCACGTATTTCTTCAGGAACGCGATCAGTTCCGCTTCCGCCTGCGCTTCCGTCACGGTCGACGCTTTCACCTTGTCGATCAGGCCCGAACGGCCGTGCGTGCCCTTGTTCCAGGCATCCATCTTGTTCAGGGTTTCATCCGACTGGTGAATCACGAACACGGGGCCTTCGGCCAGCAGGTTCAAGTGCATGTCCGTCACCACCACCGCCACCTCGATGATGCGGTCGGTATCGGGCTCCAGGCCCGTCATTTCCATGTCGACCCAGACCAGGTTCATCTCGTTTGGCCGTGCGGGCACGGCGGGTGCGGGGGTGGATGCAGTTAAGTCGGTCGCTTGTGACATAATTCTCTCTTGGCCTAATCAAACTAAATAATCAGCCATTTTCTCACAGGCACAGAATGTATTCACTCGCGTTTTCGATTTTGTTTGTATCCGTCCTCGTTTTGACCCTGGCCGTGCGCTTCTGGCTCGCTTCGCGGCAGATTCGCCACGTGCTGGCCCACCGCGCGGCAGTCCCGCCCGAATTCGCGGAAAAAATCCCGCTGGCCGCGCACCAGAAGGCGGCCAACTATACGGTGGCGAAGACCAAGTTCGGCCTGCTGACCCTGCTGGTCAACTATGCCGTGCTGATCGGTTTTACCCTGCTGGGCGGCTTGCAATGGCTGGCGCTGCACCTGAATGAATGGATGGGTGCGGGTTCGCCCATGCTGTACCAGATCGGCCTGATCGCCGCCTTTGCCGTCATTTCCGGCCTGATCGACCTGCCCTTCGATTACTACCGCCAATTTGTGCTGGAACAACGTTTCGGCTTCAACACCATGGCGCGCAAGCTGTTCTTCACGGACATGCTCAAGGGCGTGGGCCTGGGCGCGGCCATCGGCTTGCCGCTGATCTGGGTCGTGCTGACCCTGATGGCCAAGTCGGGCGGCCTGTGGTGGCTGTACGCGTGGTTCGTCTGGAGCGGCTTCCAGTTGCTGATGATGGTGCTGTTTCCCACCGTCATCGCGCCCCTGTTCAACAAATTCACGCCGCTGGCAGACGAATCCTTGAAAAGCCGCATCGAAGGCTTGATGCAGCGCGTCGGTTTCGCCTCGAAAGGCCTGTTCGTCATGGACGGTTCGAAGCGCAGCGCTCACGGCAATGCGTATTTCTCGGGTTTTGGCGCCAACAAGCGCATCGTCTTCTTCGACACCCTGCTGTCGCGCCTGGCGCCGCAGGAAATCGAAGCCGTGCTGGCGCATGAACTGGGGCATTTCAAGCTCAAGCACATCGTCAAGCGCATCGCCATGATGTTCGTCATCTCGCTGGGCTTTCTGGCGCTGCTGGGCTTCCTGAAGACGCAGCCTTGGTTTTACGCGGGCCTGGGCGTCGACCCTGTCGCTCTGGCGCTCACTGGCCAGCCGACGGACGCGCTGGCCCTGCTGCTGTTCATGCTGGCCTTGCCCGTCTTCACCTTCCTGCTGGGACCGTTGACCTCGCTCAGCTCGCGCAAGCACGAATTCGAAGCCGACGCCTTTGCCGCCACGCACACGCAGGCGGACGACCTGGTCTCGGCGCTCGTCAAAATGTATGAAGACAATGCGTCGACCCTGACGCCCGACCCGCTGCACTCGGCCTTTTACGATAGCCACCCACCGGCCAGCGTGCGCATCCGCCACCTGAAAGGGGCTACGACATGAATACGCCATCGACCTCGCAAGACCTGGCCCAACTGTCCTGCACGCCGCGCCAGCAGGCGCTGGGCGACACGGATATTGCCACCCTGCACGCCCTGCTGCCCCAGTGGACGCTGCAAAATGGCAAGCTGTGCCGCGACTTCGGCTTCAAGAATTACTACCAGACCCTGGCGTTCGTGAACGCCCTGGCCTATATGACCCATACGCAAGACCACCATCCGGAGCTCATCATTACTTACAAAACCTGCGCCGTGCGCTACGACACGCACTCGGTCAACCAGGGCGCCGGCGGCCTGTCCGAAAACGACTTCATCTGCGCCGCCAAGGCTGACCTCATCTACCAGAGCAGCCAGGTGGCCCCATGAGCGAAGGAAAGTTGACGGGCATCATCATCGCCGCCCACGGCCGCCATTACCTGGCCGACGTGGACGGCGCCAAGCTGCAATGCGTGACCCGCGGCAAGAAAACCAATGTGGCCGTGGGCGACATCGTGCACCTGACGCGCACCTCCAACGACCAGGCCGTCATCGACCGCATCGAGGAACGCAAGACCCTGCTTTACCGCTCGGACCAGTACAAATCGAAGCTGCTGGCGGCCAATTTGACGCAGCTGTTCATCGTCGTGGCGACGGAACCGGGCTTTGCCGACGACCTGATCTCGCGCTCGCTGGTGGCGGCCGACGCGGCCGGCATCGAGGCGCGCATCATCCTGAATAAAACGGACGTGACCGCTTCGCTGGAACGCGCCCGCGAACGCCTGCTGCCGTATTCCTCGATGGGCTATCCCGTCGATGAAGTGTCGGCGCGCGCCGAACCGGAGCACGCCGTGGCCACCCTGGCACCGCTGCTGGCGGGCCAGTCGTCGATCCTGATCGGCCAGTCGGGCATGGGCAAGTCGTCGCTGATCAACCTGCTAGTGCCGGACGCGGACATCGCCGTGCGCGAAATCTCGGCCGCGCTCGACACGGGCAAGCACACGACGACCTTTACGCGGCTGTACAAGCTCGACGAACTGGGCGCGAACAGTTCCATCATCGATTCGCCCGGCTTCCAGGAATTCGGCCTGTACCACCTGTCCGAAGGCATGCTGGAACGCGCCTTCCGCGAATTCCAGCCCTACCTGGGCGGCTGCAAGTTCTATAACTGCCGCCACCTGATCGAGCCACAGTGCGCCATCCTGCAAGCCTTGTCTGAAGGCAAGATCGCCAAGATGCGCCATACCCTGTATGGCCAGCTGCTGCACGAATCGGCGCAGACGCTGTATTGACCATACGCCGCAGCACAAACAAAGCAGCAATAAAACCTCGGCAGGCAAAATTTAATTTTGCGGCCGAGCTCGCTTTTCGATTTTAATCCCAAAACCGTTCATCCGCCGTTTTAAGCATTTCAGCGCGTAAAACCGGCCATCCGTCGCCTGCCGCTGGTGCTGGACGGGCGCGTTTGCTAACTTGACACCAGTCCCTGCCGGAAACCTGCCAGCGACCACACGATCTAACTCTAACCAATCCTGTCATCCTGATCGAAGGTGAATGTCATGCATACCAAACGCTTACTCCCCCTCCTCGCCGCTCTCTTCGCCCTTGCCGGCGGCACGGCCCAGGCGCAAACCGCCGCCGCACCGCCAGCCACGGACAGCGTGCGCGTCACCTCCGGCACCTATTATCACGTCACGGCACAGCAAGCCTTCGAAATCGAACAGCAATACCGCCTGTCGAATGGACAACGCCTGGAAGTGCACCAGCAGGACACCCATTTTTTTGGCCGCCTGATCGATGACCGCGAATGGCAGGCAAAGCCCAGCGTGGAAATCTACCCCACGGGCCCCGGCCAATTCGTCACCAAACAGGGTTCGACCTTCGTCTTCAGCAATGCGGGCGAGCGCGTGGTGATCGACGACGCCCAGTTCCTGCCCGGCTTGCGCATGCCAGCCGATATGCGCAGCGCCAGCACCGTGAGCGGCAGCGCCAGCATCCGCCTGGTTTCACGCTAGGCGCCACCAGCCGGCGGTGGCACGGCAGGGTAAATGCTCTGCCGTGGCGCCCGTGCGGGACGCACGATTCTGTCCTGCACGCTGAACAATTCCCCTGAATGCAGCTTACAATGCGAGGACGCATGGCCTGTATGGTCGCAGGCCGGCACCACTGTTTGCGGGGAGAATGCTTGAATGGAAATGTTCGCGCTCGAACATGACGTAGCGCAGTGGGAAAGCGCATTGCTGCCGTTGCGCGGCGCCGGGCGCGTACCGCTGCTGCTGTTGCTGTCCTGGCATTTGCGCCAGCGGGATTGCAATAGGGCAATTCAACTGAGCGAAGAGGCGCATCTGCTGCTGCCGCTGGCCGGCCTGGAAGCAGCCGCACTGGAACAGGCGCGCGCGCGCCTGCAACTGGTGCAGGCGGAGCTGGCCTGGCTGCAAGGCGCGCTCGACTCCGCGGAAAGCCTCGCCCTGGCGGCGCGCGCCACCTGCGACGCGCACGGCGATGGCGCCGGCTGCGCCGACGCCCACTGGCTGCTGTCCTCGATCGCCGTCGACCGTGGCGACCATGCCCGCTGCGATGCCGAACTGCAGGCCGCGGCGCAGCAAGCGCGCGGCGCCGGCGACGCGATGCGCGCCAGCCTGGCCGACGCGGCCACGGCGCGCTGGGCCGTCCTGCGCGACGCGCCGGCCGCCCAGGCCCGCTGGGGCAGCCACTTTCAGGCCGACGGCGCCAGCGGCAAGCTGGCCGCGCCGCTGGCCGCCTGGGTGCACGATTTCCGCGGCTTGCTGGCGCACACCTCGCGCGACCTGGGCACGGCCGCCGGCTACTACATGCAAAGCTATGAGGCGGCCCTGGAAAGCGGCCAGCTGCGCGGCGCGATCACGGCCGCCATCAATATCGGCGACTGTTTCTCCAGCCTTAACGACAACGAATCGGCCCTCGAATGGATGCAGTGCGCGCTGGACCTGGCGCGCCCCACCGGCTGGCCGCGCAGCATCGGCGCCTGCCAGACGCACACGGCCGAAACCATGCGCAAGCTGGGGCGCCTGGCCGCCGCCGAGGACTTGCTGCGCGAAGCGCTGCACATCCTGGCCCCCGTGGCGGGCGCGCGCACCTATGCCAACGCCCTGTTCCACCTGGGCGAACTGAGCCTGGACAAGGGCGACTACGACACGGCGCTCGACGCCTTCAGCCGGCTGGCGCAGCGCGCCGAAGCGCTGGGCCAGGCCGATTTCCGCAGCATGGCCCAGCGCGGCAGCGCCCATGCGCTGTCTTATCTGGACCGCCCGGACGAGGCGCTGCAGGCGGCCGAACGGGCTTGCCAGCTGGCCACCGCGCAGGGCGACGCCATGCACCAGGTCGCCGCGCTGCGCGTCCTGTCGATGCTGCATGCGCGCCACGACTTGCCGCCGCCGGCAGGCATGCAGGAACGCAATCCCGCCCTGCATTTCCTGCACCAGGCGCTGCAGGTGGCCGCCTCCATCGACGGCTATGTGCCGCCCGGCGAACTGCTCGATGCGCTGGCGCGCGAGTACGCGCATGCGGGCGACTATGCGCGCGCCTACGATATCGCCCTCGATGCGGGCGTGGCGCGCGAAAAAAGCCACACCCAGCAGGCGAGCAACCGCGCCACCGCCATGCAGGTTTACCACCAGACGGAACATGCGCGCTCGGAAGGCTATCACCACCGCGAACTGGCGGCTTCCGAAGCGCGCCGCGCCGAAGTATTGCAACAGACCAGCGATACGCTGGAGCGGCTGTCGGCCATCGGCCAGGAAATCACCACCCACCTGGACGCCAGCGCCGTGTTCCAGGTCCTGGACCGCCACGTGCATGCCTTGCTGCCAGTCAACACCTTCGCCGTCTACATGCTCGATGCGGCGGGCACGGCGCTGCGCCGCGCGCACGGCATGGAGGCGGGCCGGCCCCTGTCCGACAACGCCATTCCACTGAGCAACCCACGCGCCTACTCCGTGCGCTGCCTGCTGGGCCGGCGCGAAGTGTATATCGACCAGGTGCCGCCCAAGCGCCACGCCTACACCGTGCCCGGCACCCTGCATAACCAGAGCGTGCTGTACGTGCCCTTGACCGTGGGCGAGCGCGTGCTGGGCGTGATGACGGTGCAGGCTTGCCATGCCCATGCCTACGGCGAACGCGAACGCCTGATCTTCCGCACCCTGTGCGCGTATGGCGCCATCGCGCTCGACAATGCCAGCGCCTACCGGCAACTGCAAGACGCCCAGGCGCAACTGGCGTCGCAGGAAAAACTGGCCGCCCTGGGTTCCTTGATGGCCGGCGTGGCGCATGAGCTCAATACCCCGATCGGCAACAGTTTATTGATCGCCAGCACCATGCAGCAAAAGACGGACGACGTGGAACGCCTGATGAACGGCCCCGGCCTGCGCCGCTCGGACCTGGCCGCCTACATCGAGGATGCGGGCAAGGCATCGGCGCTGGTGATGCGCGGCCTGCACAGCGCGGCCGACCTGGTCAACAGCTTCAAGCAGGTGGCCGTCGACCGTACCACCGAGCAGCGGCGCCAGTTTGATCTGCAACAAGTGAGCAATGAAATCATCGCCACCGTCATGAACCGCATCCGCAGTTCGGGCCACCGCATCGAGACGGAGATCGACTTCGGCATCGCCATGGACAGCTATCCCGGTCCGTTCGGCCAGGTGATCACCAATCTGATCAACAACGCCCTGCTGCACGCCTTCGCTCCCGCGCCCAACGACGGCGCCGCCGGCAAGGGCTGCATGCGCCTGTCCGCCGCGCTCGATGGCGCGCGCGTGCGGATCGTCTTTGCCGACAATGGCGGCGGCATCGCGGAACAGCATCTGTCGCGCATCTTCGACCCGTTCTTTACCACCAAGCTGGGCCAGGGCGGCAGCGGCCTGGGTTTGTCGATCAGCTACAACATCGTCACGGCCCTGCTGGGCGGCACCATCCAGGTGGCCAGCAGCCCCGCCGGCACGCGTTTCACCCTGGACTTGCCCCTGGTGGCGCCCCAGCTGGACGGGGCCGCGCCCGCCAGCATCTATTAATCCACCGCCCTTTGCCCGGGCGCAGGCTTGCCTATACAAGTACGCGCCCGGACGGTCTTTCCAATCTAAAAGCAAAACCCTTATAATTGAACGGCTGAAGTACTTGCCATTGCATTATTTTCAACTTGGCAAACCGCATCGTACCGCGCGACAGGCGTCGCACTGGCACCGATCAACACAGCAGCGCGCCGGGCGAGGCAGTCATCAGACGAGATGTTGTACGCTGATGCAACCCGGCGGGAAAGGCACGCCGCCGGCGGCCTGCGCATCTTCAAGTGGTCATTATGTCGACAAAAAAACCGATCAAGCACTACCTCCAGTTCTCCGATTTCACGTTGGAAGAGTACGAATATGTGATCGAACGCGCCCATCTGATCAAGCGCAAGTTCAAGAATTACGAAATCTACCATCCACTGATCGACCGCACCCTGGTGATGGTCTTTGAAAAGAACTCCACCCGCACGCGCCTGTCGTTCGAAGCGGGCATGCACCAGCTGGGCGGCGCCGCCATCTACCTGAACACGCGCGACTCCCAGCTGGGCCGCGGTGAGCCGGTGGAAGACGCGGGCCAGGTCATGTCGCGCATGTGCGACATCATCATGGTGCGCACCTTCGGCCAGGAAATCATCGAGCGTTTCGCCGCCAATTCGCGCGTGCCGGTGATCAACGGCCTGACCAATGAACACCACCCGTGCCAGGTCTTTGCCGACATCTTCACCTATATCGAACACCGCGGCTCGATCGCCGGCAAGGTCGTCGCCTGGATCGGCGACGCCAACAACATGCTGTACTCGTGGCTGCAGGCGGCCGAAGTGTTCGGTTTCCACGTCAATGTATCGACGCCGAAGGGCTACGACATTGATTTGTCGCAAGTCAAGACCGAGCGCTACACCTTCTTCGCCAACCCGTCCGACGCCTGCGCAGGCGCGCACCTGGTCAACACGGACGTGTGGACCAGCATGGGCTACGAAGCGGAAAACGCGGCCCGCATCGCCGCCTTCGACGGCTGGATCGTCGATGGCGCAAAGATGGCCCGCGCCGCGCCTGACGCCCTGTTCATGCACTGCCTGCCCGCCCATCGCGGCGAGGAAGTGGCCGCCGAAGTGATCGACGGCCCGCAATCGGTGGTGTGGGACGAGGCGGAAAACCGTTTGCACGTGCAAAAAGCGCTGATCGAATACCTGTTACTCGGTAAAATCCAATAATTCGCCTGGCACTGCATAAAAACCTGGCAGCATCGCAACACATACATCGACAACGACAACTGGAAGCAATATGAGCGACATTAAAAAAGTAGTCCTGGCCTATTCCGGCGGACTCGACACCTCCGTCATCCTGAAATGGCTGCAAGATAACTACCAGTGCGAAATCGTCACCTTCACGGCCGACCTGGGCCAGGGCGAAGAACTGGAACCGGCACGCGCCAAGGCGATCAAATTCGGCATCAAGCCGGAAAACATCCATATCGAAGACGTGCGCGAAGAATTCGTGCGCGATTTCGTCTTCCCGATGTTCCGCGCCAACACCGTCTACGAAGGCGAATACCTGCTGGGCACCTCGATCGCCCGTCCGCTGATCGCCAAGCGCCTGATCGAAATCGCCAACGCCACGGGCGCCGACGCCATCTCGCACGGCGCCACCGGCAAGGGCAACGACCAGGTGCGTTTCGAACTGGGCGCCTACGCCCTGAAGCCAGGCGTGAAGATCATCGCCCCATGGCGCGAATGGGATCTGCTGTCGCGCGAAAAACTGCTGAAGTACGCGGAAGACGCCGGCATCGAAATCGACATGAAGCACAAGAACGGCGGCGCGCCGTACTCGATGGACGCCAACTTGCTGCACATCAGCTTTGAAGGCCGCCACCTGGAAAACCCGAGCGCCGAAGCGGAAGAAACCATGTGGCGCTGGACCGTCAGCCCTGAAAAGGCGCCGGACGAAGCGGAATACCTGGACATCGAATACGAAAAAGGCGATATCGTCGCCATCAACGGCGTGCGCATGTCGCCCGCCACCGTGCTGGCCGAACTGAACAAGGTTGGCGGCAAGCATGGCGTGGGCCGCCTGGACCTGGTGGAAAACCGCTACGTCGGCATGAAATCGCGCGGCTGCTATGAAACCCCGGGCGGCACCATCATGCTCAAGGCCCACCGCGCCATCGAATCGATCACCCTGGACCGCGAAGTGGCCCATCTGAAAGATGACCTGATGCCGCGCTACGCGTCGATGATCTACAACGGCTACTGGTGGGCGCCCGAGCGCGTTGCCCTGCAAACCCTGATCGACCACACGCAGGAAACCGTGAACGGCTGGGTACGCATCAAGTTGTACAAAGGCAATGTCATCGTCGTCTCGCGCGATTCGAAGACCGATTCGCTGTTCGACATGAACATCGCCACCTTCGACGAAGACGGCGGCGCCTACAACCAGGCCGACGCCGGCGGCTTCATCAAACTGAACGCCTTGCGCATGCGCATCGCCGCCATCGCCCGCGAAAAACGGGGCCAGAAGTAATTAGTTAGCTAGGGAGCACCTGCTCCCGCGCCAGCTCAAGCCGCCCACGGGCGGCTTTTTTACGTTTGAAACGCACTCGGCCGCGATTTACGGCCCTGCACGCACCCCATTTTGCTGTCCGCATGGCAAAATGCTACAGTGCAATTTAGAGCACCTAACATAACCTACTGCGCGGCGCGATTTGCGGCCTGCGATGCTCACTGTGCATGCGCACAGTTGCGCTTCTCAGCCGCAACTCGCTGCCGCTCGCTACGGTTCTGTTAGGCGCTCTTAGTCGAAAACTTCCCGCTTCCGGAGCCCCCATGTTCAAAGACCTGAGTATCAAGAATAAACTGTACCTGGGCTTCGGCTCCATCGTGGCCATCATCCTGATCCTGCTGGGCGTGGCCTACAACAGCTTTTCACGGCTGTCCGAGGCCAATGCATGGGACCGCCACACGATGGAAGTGCTGGTCGAGATCGACAAGATCCACAATTCCATCCTGCAAATCCAGGTGGAAGTGCGCGGTTTCATCCTGACCGGCAACGAAGCCTCGCTGACGCCGGAAACCGATGAAATGGCCGTGCTCAGCCAGCACACGCAAAAAGCCATCAGCATGACGGTCGACAACAAGCAACAGTCGGAACGCTTCCGCAAGATCGACCAGCTGACCACCACCTGGGTCAAGGAGTGGATCAATCCCCTGATCGAAAAACGCCGCGCGCTGGGCAACGCCCCGGGCGCCACGGAAACGGTAGCGCGCGGCATGCCGCCGTCCGGCTACCCGGCCGTCGCGCAAGCGAACAAGCTGCTCGACGAAGTGGCAGCCGAGGAAACCCGCTTGCTGGCCGAACGCACGAACACCAGCGCCAGGCTGCAGGAAACCATGCTGCTGACCCTGGCGCTGGGCGGCCTGCTGTGTGTGGTGCTGGCGCTGGGCATTTCCTACCTGCTGGGACGTGCCATCCTCGGCCCGCTGAACAACCTGACGGACGCCGTCGGGCGCATCGCCGGCGGCGAGCAAAGCGCGCGCGCCGCCATCATCTCGCGCGACGAACTGGGCAAGGTGACGGAAGAATTCAACCGCATGGCGCAAACCATCCAGGACAACCAGGCCAACGAACTGGCCGCGACGAATAGCTTGCGGGCCAAGGTCGATTCCTTGCTGGAAGTGGTGTCGAAGGCGGCTTCGGGCGACCTGACGGGCAAGGTCAGCATTACGGGCAGCGATGCCATCGGGCAACTGGGCAACGGCCTGGCGAAGATGTTCGAAAACCTGCGCAGCCTGCTCAACAATGTACAAAAGGCCGGCATCCAGGTGACGACCTCGGCCACGGAAATTGCCGCCTCGGCACGCCAGCAGGAAGCCACGGGCATTGAGCAAGCGCAAACCAGCGTGGAAATTCTCAGCACCACCAAGGAAATCTCGGCCAACACGAGCCAGTTGCTCAAAACCATGGAAGACGCCACCGCCGTGGCCGACTACACGACGAATGCCACGGCCGAAGCGCAGAATAACCTCAAGCGCATGGATTCGACCATGCAGCACATGGTTTCGGCCACCGATTCCATCAACGCCAAGCTGGCCGCCCTGTCGGAAAAGGCCAGCAATATCAATAGCGTACTGATCACCATCACGAAAGTGGCGGACCAGACCAACATCCTGTCGCTGAACGCCGCCATCGAGGCGGAAAAAGCGGGCGAGGCGGGCCGCGGCTTTTCCGTGGTGGCGACGGAAATCCGCCGCCTGGCGGACCAGACCTCCGTTTCCACCTGGGATATCGAGCAAATGCTCAAGGAAATGCAGTCGGCCGTGTCCGCCAGCGTGATGGGCATGGATAAATTCTCGGAAGAAATTCGCCGCAGCGTGGGCGAAGTACGCCAGGTGGCCGAGCAGCTGTCGTCCGTGATGGACCAGGTGCAGAAACTCACGCCGCAGTTCGACGCCGTGCTGCAAGGCATGCAGTCGCAGGCGATCGGTGCCTCGCAAATCTCCGATACCATGATGCAGCTCAACGACGCCACGCAGCAAACGGTGGAGTCATTGAAAGCCACCAGCGAGGCGGTGCACCAGCTGCAATATGCGGCGGGCGACCTGCAGTCGAGCGTATCGACCTTCGCCGTCACCATCTGATCCCATGAAAGTGCTGCTCTTTCACATCGGACGCGACCGCTATGGCCTGCCCCTGGCCGGCATCGTGCGCGTGCTGCCGCTGCTGGAGCTGAAACAGTTGCCGCTCACGCCAGACTACGTGGCCGGCCTGATGGACTTGCATGGCACGCCCGTGCCCGTGATCGACCTGTCGCGCCTGGCCGGGCTGCCGCCCGCTGCCGCGCAGTTCGACACGCGCATCGTCATCGTCGACTACCGCGCGCCGGGCGGCGCCACGCATGCGCTGGGCTTGCTCGCTTCGCAGGTGCGCGGCATCGCCGATATCGACCCGCAAGGGCTTGAGGACAGCGGCGTGGCGACGGCGCCCTTCCTGGGCCAGGTGGCCAGCGATGCCGACGGCATCGTGCAACTGGTGGAACTGGAACACCTGCTACCGCCCGACGTGCGCGCGCTGCTGTTTCAGGACGCGAGCGCGGCATGACGGCACAAGCCCTGCTGCGCCGCGCGACCGGCCTGTCCGTCTCCAAATCCGTGGCCGAACGGGCCGTCAACCAGCGCATGGAGCAGACGGGCTTTACCGATAGCGAAAGCTATCTGCAGGCGCTCACGCCGACCGAAATGACGCAATTGATCGAGCTGGTGGTGGTGCCCGAATCGTGGCTGTTCCGCGACCCGCAGGCGTTCTACGCCACCGTCGAACTGGTGCAGGAACGCTGGGCGCGCGGGCGCGCCACGCGCATCCTGTCGATCCCGTGCGCGGGCGGCGAGGAACCGTATTCGATGGCCATGGCGCTGCGCGACGGCGGCGTGCCGAAACAGGCGTTCAGCATCGACGCGTATGACCTGAGCCCTGGCTGCATCGAGCGGGCGCAGGCCGGCGTGTATGGCCGCAACGCCTTCCGCGCGCAGGACGTGGCCTTCCGCGAGCGCTATTTCACGCACGTGGCCGATGACGCCTACCGCATCATCGACTCCTTGCGCGAACAGGTGACCTTCAGGCAAGGCAATCTGCTGCAGTTCGATACCGTCACCTACAGCCGCCACTACGACGTCATCTTTTGCCGCAACCTGCTGATTTATTTCGACAAACCGACCACGCGCGCCGCCATCGCCAACCTGTCCGCCCTGCTGGCCGACGACGGCATGCTGCTGGCCGGTTATGCGGAAGTGCCGTCGTTCTGCCAGAACGGCTTTGCGCCGCTGCAGTTCCGCCAGGCTTTCGCCCTGAAGAAGGAAACGGCGGCGCCGGCCAGTCCCGTGCAAGTGGCGCCGCTGCCTGCCGCGCGTCCCCTGCGCAGCGTGCCGCCCGCGCCAGGGCGCGCTGCAGCAGCGGCCCCCTCTTCCGCCGCGCCGGCGGTGCCGCGCACGCGCCCCGTGTCCGTACCATCGCCGGCGCCGGCGCCGGCAGCGCAAGCCGATTTGCTGGCAGAGGCGCGCCTGCTGGCCGACCGCGGCCAGCTGCGCGAAGCCGGCGAAAAATGCCACGCCCACCTTGCGAAAGTGCCCGAGGCGGCGGAAGCGTATTTCATGCTGGGCATCATCAATGAACTGGCCGGCAAGATGGACCTGGCCGACGACTACTGGCGCCGCTGCATCTACCTGCAGCCGGACCATTACGAGGCGCTGTGCCATCTGTCCCTGCTGGCCGAACGCAATGGCAACCACACGGCCGCCGCCACCCTGAAGGCGCGCGCGGCGCGCATCTACCAGCGCCGCCAGGCATCCAACTAAGGGGCACGCATGACAACCATCATCGCCAGCGAGGCTCTGAAAACCATCGACGACTGCTGGAACCATATCGGCGTGGTCGGCGACCAGAGCTGCCCCAAGCTGCCCGCCAATGTCCATTGCCGCAACTGCGACGTGTATGCGGGCGCCGCCCAGCGCAACCTGCAGCGGCCCGTGGACGCACACTACCAGCGCGACTGGGCCAGCCACTTCCGCCAGCTCGATGCGGGCGGTGAAGTGCGCGACAGCTCGGCGCTGGTGTTTCGCATCGGCCGCGAATGGCTGGCGCTTCCCACGCGCGTGTTCGACGCCGTGGCGCCGCAGGCCAAGCCGCACGTGCTGCCGCACCGCAGCGGGCGCGGCCTGGCCGGCATCGTCAATATCGGCGGCAAGCTGTATCCATGCATGTCGCTGGCACACCTGCTGGGCATCGACGAACAGGGCGCGCCCGCGGCCCGCGGCCGCCACACCTTTGCGCGCCTGCTGCTGCTGCGCTGGGAAGAACAGGCTTACGCCCTGCCCGTGGCCGACCTGCACGGCATCGTGCGCTATGCGTCGGGCGCCGTGCAGGCGCCCGCGGCAACCATCAACAAGGGCCTGTCGCGCTATCTGTCCGGTGTCATCACCGAGGGCGACATGCGCATCGGCTGCCTCGACACGGCGCTGATCGGCTTTCAACTTGCGAGACTATTACGATGAGCCAGGACCAGCACGGCGACCTGAGTGCCTTTTCCATGCTGGACCTGTTCCGCATGGAGGCGGACAGCCAGACCCAGATTCTCACCGACGGCTTGCTGGCCATGGAGCGCCATGCGGGCGATGCGGCCGCCGTCGAGGCGATGATGCGCGCGGCGCATTCGATCAAGGGCGCCGCCGCCATCGTCGGCCTGCAAGTGGTGGTGCAGCTGGCGCACGGCATGGAAGACAGCTTTGTTGCCGCCCAGCATGGCCGCCTGAAACTCACGCCGGAACGGGTCGACGTGCTGCTGTCGGGCGTCGACCTGATCGTGCAGCTGTCGCGCCTGGACGACGCGGGCGCCGAAGCGTGGCTGGCCGCCAATGCGGCGCAGATCGACCAGACCCTGAACGCCATCGCCGGCATCGCCGAGCTGCCCGAATTGCCGGCCCTGCCTTCGGCGCCGGCCCCCATGCCAGCGCCGGCAGCGCCACCCTTGTCGCAAGAAGCGGCCGAGCCGCAGGCTCCCGTCGCCAGCGGCCTGGCGGGAGAGGAACCTGAGTCGGCGGCCGCGCCCGCGCCGCGTGCGGGTGCCGCACCGGCCAAGGCAGCGGCGCAAAACTTCGACAAACTGCTGTCGCTGGCCAGCGAATCGCGCATCAATGCGCACCAGATGCACCCGTTCGTCGGCGCCCTGCAGCGCTTCAAGCGCAACCAGAGCAGCCTGTTTTCCGCCATCGAGCACCTGCACGAAGCCATTGCCCGTTCCGCCGACCCGGGCCTGATGGAAAAATCCCTGCTGGCGCTGCAAAAGACGCAGCCCCTGAAGCAGTTCATGCTCGAGCACATCGCCGACATCGAAACCTATGAACGGCGCCTGCTGGCCGTCTCGCAAGGCATGGTCGATGAAGTGCTGGCCCTGCGCATGCGCCCTTTCCGCGACGGCATCCACGCGTTTCCCCGCATGGTGCGCGACCTGGCGCGCAGCCTGGGCAAGGAAGTGCAGCTGGAAATCGACGGCGAAGACACCCTGGTCGACCGCGACATCCTGGCGAAGATCGAAAGCCCGCTGAACCACATGCTCAGGAATGCCATCGACCATGGCATGGAAGGTCCGTACGAGCGCATCGACGCGGGCAAGGAAGCGCTGGGCACGATACGCATGGAAGCGCGCCACCGCGCCGGCATGCTGAGCATCGAGATCAGCGACGATGGGCGCGGCGTCGACCTGGAAAAAATCCGCCAGTCCGTCATCGAGCGCAAGATGGCCAGCCCCGCCATGGCCGCCGCACTGTCGCCGGGCGAGCTGCTGGAGTTTTTGTTCCTGCCCGCCTTCAGCCTGAAGGCCACGGCCAATCAATTGTCCGGGCGCGGCGTGGGCCTCGACATCGTGCACGAGACGATACGCCAGCAAAACGGCACGGTGCGCCTGGAATCGGAGCCGGGCCGCGGTTTTCGCGCCCTGATTACCCTGCCGCTGACGCAGTCGATCGTGCGCGCGCTGGTGGTCGACGTGCACGGCGAAGCCTACGCCATCCCCATCGTCAAGGTGGAAAGCGTGGTGCGCGTGCCGCAAGCGGCCATCCATACCCTGGAAAACAAGCAGTTCTTTGAACTCAAGGGCGAGCATCTGGGCCTGGTGTCGGCGGCGCAGGTGCTGGAGCTGGGTGAAGCCGCCAGCCAGGCCGAGGACTTGCCGGTGGTGGTGATCGGCCGCGGCAAGCAAAGCTATGCGCTGGTGGTCGACGCCATCCGCGGCGAACAAAGCCTGGCGGTGCAGGCCATCGACCCGATCTTCGGCAAGATGCGCGACATTTCCGCCGCCGCCCTGCTCGACGACGGCGAGCCGGTGCTGATCCTCGACGTGCCCGATCTGCTGCTGTCGATCGACAAGCTGCTGCACGAAGGCGGCCTGCACCAGCTGGCGCAGGCCGGCCACGCGCAGCAGCGCCGCGCCAAGCGCATCCTCGTCGTCGACGATTCGCTGACGGTGCGCGAGATGGAGCGCAAGCTGCTGCTGGCGCGCGGTTTCGAGGTCGACGTGGCCATCGACGGCATCGACGGCTGGAACGTCGTACGCAGCGGCGAATACGACCTGGTGATCACCGACGTCGACATGCCGCGCATGGATGGCATCGAACTGGTCTCGCTGATCAAGAAGGACCTGCACCTGCACAAGCTGCCGGTGATGATCGTCTCGTACAAGGACCGCCCGGAAGACCGCGCGCGCGGCCTGTCCGCCGGCGCCGATTATTATCTGACCAAAGGCAGCTTCCACGACGAGACCTTGCTCGACGCGGTGGCCGACCTGATAGGAGATGCCCGCTTATGAGCTGTCATTCATGAAAATTGCCATTGCCAACGATGTCGCCATGGCTGCCGAGGCCCTGCGCCGGGTGGTCGCCAGCACGCAGGAACACCAGGTGCTGTGGATCGCCCGCACGGGACTCGAAGCCGTGCGCATGTGCGAGGGCAACCGCCCCGACCTGATCCTGATGGACCTGAACATGCCGGAGATGGATGGCGTGGAAGCGACGCGCCTGATCATGGAGCAGAGCCCGTGCGCCATCCTGGTGGTCACGGGCCGCCCGCAGGACAATGTCAACCAGGTCTTCCGCGCGCTGGGCGCGGGCGCGCTCGACGTCACGGCCACGCCGGTGCTGCAGGGGGAAGTGGGCGGCGACAGCGAACTGCTGGCCAAGATCAAGACCATCGGCAAGCTGATACGCCACAGCGCCGAAGCGCCGCCGCCGCGCCAGGCGAACGGCAATGGCGGCGAACGGGGCGATGGCCAGGTCAGCACCCTGGTGGCCATCGGCGCCTCGACGGGCGGGCCGTCAGCGGTGGCCAAGGTGCTGTCCGGCTGGACGGCGCCGCCCGGCTGCGCCATCGTGGTGGTGCAGCACATCGATGAAACCTTCGCCTCGCACTTCGCCAAATGGCTGGACGACCAGCTCAGCATGCCCGTGCGCGTGATCGCCGAAGGCGACGAACTGGTCTCCGGCACGGTACTGATCGCCAAGACCAACGATCACCTGCTGCTAGATCAAAATTATCGTTTGGGTTACGATGCAGCACCGCGCGAGTATGTTTACCGCCCGTCCGTCGATGTGTTCTTCAACTGCGTGGCCCAGCACTGGCGCGGCGACGCCATCGGCGTATTGCTCACAGGCATGGGCCGCGACGGCGGCGATGGCTTGCTGGCCATGCGCCGTGCCGGCAAGACGACGATTGCGCAAGACCAGGCCAGCAGTGCCGTGTACGGCATGCCGCGCGCGGCAGCCGAACTTGATGCGGCGCAGCAAATCCTGCCCCTGGATAGAATAGGCGCCAGCCTGCGCAGCCGCCTGGGCGCCAAGCTCAACAATGGGTGGGAGCCCTCCCCTAACATCTGAAAAGAATGCAATGCCAGAATTCTCCTCCAGCTTCACCCAGCATGAACCCGCATTGACCGAATTCAAGGTCAGCGTGCTGCTGGTGGACGACCAGTTGATCATTGCCGAGGCAGTCCGGCGCATGCTCAGCGACCAGCAGGATATCGAATTTCATTATGTCACCGACGCCACGCAGGCGCTGGACACGGCGCTGCGCTTGCAACCGACCGTCATCCTGCAAGACCTGGTGATGCCGGGCATCGACGGCTTCGCCTTGATCAAGCTGTACCGCGAAAACGAGGCACTCGCGCACGTGCCAGTGATCGTGATGTCGGCCAAGGACGACCCGAAACTGAAGGCCCACAGCTTTGCCGTCGGCGCCAACGATTATGTGGTGAAACTGCCGGACCGCCTGGAGCTGCTGGCGCGCATACGCTACCATTCCAACGCGCACATCAGCCGCCTGCAACGCGACCAGGCTTTTCGTTTCCTGCGTGAAAGCCAAAAGAACCTGGCGGATGCGAATATTGAATTACAGAAACTGGCCGCCCTCGATGGCTTGACGGGCATCGCCAACCGCCGCCGCTTCGATGAAACCTTGCAATTCGAATGGCAACGGGGACAGCGCGACAAGGCACCGCTGAGTCTGCTGTTCTGCGATATCGACCATTTCAAGAGCTATAACGACCATTTCGGCCATCTGGCGGGCGACCTGTGCCTGAAAAAAGTTGCCGCCGTGCTCACGGAACATTTGAAACGCCCGGCCGACCTGGCCGCCCGCTACGGGGGCGAAGAGTTCGCCCTGATCCTGCCGGAAACGGAAGCGGCCGGCGCGCTGCTGATCGCCGAAGCATGCCGGCGCCATCTGGAAGGCTTGCAGATCGAGAACCCGGCAGCAGGTACGGGCATCGTCACCATCTCGATCGGCGTGGCCACCGTCGTGCCGTCGCCCGACTCGACGGTCGAACAACTGATCAACCGCGCCGACCAGGCCCTGTACGCGGCCAAGCGCGGCGGACGCAACAGCGTGCTGAACGCCGATGACGTCCAGGACTGATTTTTAACAGCAAGGAAAGTGAAGCATGAGCACACAACTGGACAATGTCAGCGTCGTCAAGAAGTCGAATATCTACTTTGACGGCAAATGCGTCTCGCACAACGTCATCCTGGCCGATGGCACGAAGAAAAGCGTAGGCGTGATTTTCGCGTCATCGTTGCGCTTCAACACGGGCGCCCCGGAAACGATGGAAATCGTCGGCGGCCTGTGCAAGGTGCGCCTGGCCGACGCGACGGAGTGGAACAGCTATGGCGCGGGCACGGAATTCAAAATCCCGGGCAATAGCTATTTTGATATCGAGACCATCGAAACCGTCGATTACGTCTGCCACTTTGGCTGATCCGCGCAGAAAAAACGTCCATGGCGGCGTTGCGTTGCCCTGAACATTTTTCAAGCGTGGATTTAATCAAGATCAAACAAACACAGGCTCGGGCGACAGGCGCACGCCATATTTCGCCTCTACATCATCCTGTATCGCTTCCGCCAGCCGGGTAATGTCCGCGCCACGAGCGCCGCCATTATTCACCAGAACCAGCGCCTGCTTGGGATACACTCCCGCGGGCCCCAGGTTTTTTCCCTTCCAGCCACATTGATCGATCAGCCAGCCGGCCGCCAGCTTTTCCGTGCCATCGGGCTGTGCATGGTGCACCAGCGCAGGAAAGCGTTCCAGCAAGGCAAGACATTGCTCGCGTGATACCACCGGATTCTTGAAGAAGCTGCCCGCATTGCCAATCACGGCCGGGTCCGGCAATTTTCTCCGGCGGATCGCCATCACCGTGTCGGCCACCTGTTGCGGCGTCGGCTCGGCAAGATGGCGCTCGGCCACGGCCTGCGCCAGTTCCGCGTAACGCAAGTTCGGCTGCCACTCGGCAGGCAAGGCAAACGTCACTTCCAGCACGATCAGCTCGCGCCCGTCCGCCTGCTTGAAGATGCTGTCGCGGTAAGCGAAGCGGCAAGCATCGCGGTCCATGTCGAAGACGATGCCGCTGGCGCTGTGCATGACGCTCACGCTATGCAGATAATCCTTGATTTCAACGCCATACGCGCCAATATTCTGGATAGGCGCCGCGCCCACCGTGCCGGGGATCAATGACAGGTTTTCCAGCCCGCCCACGCCTTGCGCCAGGGTCCACTGCACGAAATCGTGCCAGTTTTCGCCGGCCGCAGCCGTGACGAGTATCGTCTCGAAGTCCGCCTGCGCCAGGCGCATGCCGCGCGTGGCCATGTGCAGCACGGCGCCGGGAAAGTCGCCCGTGAGCACGATGTTGCTGCCGCCGCCCAGTATCAGGCGCGGCATGGCGGACAGGGCCGGATCTTGCAGCGCGGCCTGCAATTCGGCCTGCGAAGTGATGCGTACGTAGGCGGCCGCGTTGGCCGTGATGCCGAAGGTATTCAGGCGCTGGAGGTTGTAATTGTGTTCGATGGTGAGCTCTGGATGCATGGGATAGGGAAATTTTGCTCGATTATAGAGCGAAAGCGACAAAAAACCACCTCAGGACAAGGGCGACTTGCCCGTTGTCCGTTAAAATGTCGCATCTTTAACAGGGCCGTCCCATGGCGCTGAATCAGCCGCCAAGGCCCAGTGCGCCGAGCGCGCGCTCGCTTTAACAAGAAAAGGAACAGACCATGCCATCATTTGATGTAGTCTCCGAAGCCGATATGATCGAAGTCAAGAATGCCGTCGAGCAATCCAACAAGGAAATCACGACCCGCTTCGATTTCAAGGGCAGCGATGCCCGCGTCGAACACAAGGAAAACGAATTGACCGCGTTTGCGGATTCGGAATTCCAGCTCAGCCAGGTACGCGACGTGCTGACGAACAAATTGACCAAACGCAAGGTCGATGTGCGCTTCCTCGACGAAGGCGACATCAAGAAGATTGGCGGCGACAAGGTCAAGCAGATCATCAAGATCAAGAATGGCATCGAATCGGATGATGCCAAGAAAATCGTGCGCGTCATCAAGGACAGCAAGATGAAAGTGCAAGCGAGCATCCAGGGCGAAGCCGTGCGCGTCACGGGCGCCAAGCGCGACGACCTGCAAGCGGCCATGGCCATGCTGCGCAAGGACGTGCCCGACATGCCGCTGGAATTTAACAATTTCCGCGATTAATTTCGATGATGCGCACGCTCCGGCCTGCGCTTGCACCGGCATGGCGGCAAGCTGCCTCGGAGCGCCTGCCCGCTTGGGGTAGAATTGAAGCTGCGCACAGCTACATGCGCCCGCGCGCCTGACCGGCAGCGGGCTTGACCGTACATCTGGCTCAGTGATAACCACGGTAGTCTAAGGATAGCAATGAAACGTGTTGATGATTTCCGCCTGCGATTTGGCAAAAAAGAATATGTGCCCATCATGATAGGCGGAATGGGTGTGGATATTTCCACGTCGGAGCTGGCCCTGGAAGCGGCCCGGCTGAACGGTATCGGGCATATCTCCGATGCCATGGTGGAAGACGTGTCGGATCGCCGTTTCGACACCACCTTCGTCAAAGACAAGACGAAACTGTACAAGTTCAACATCAATAACAGCGACAAGGCCGTGGTGCAGTTCGACCTGGGCCGCCTGGCGGAAGCGCAGCGCCTGCATATCGGCCGCACCATGGAAGCGAAAAAGGGCGATGGCTTGATCTTCGTCAATTGCATGGAAAAGCTGACCATGAACGGCCCCCGCGAAACCTTGCGCGTGCGCCTGAATGCGGCGCTGGACGCGGGCATCGACGGCATCACCCTGTCGGCCGGTCTGCACTTCGGTTCGTTCGCCTTGATGGCCGACCATCCGCGTTTCCGTGACGCCAAGCTGGGCATCATCGTCTCGTCCGTGCGCGCCTTGCAGATTTTCCTGCGCAAGAATGCCAAGCTGGACCGCTTGCCCGACTTCATCATCGTCGAAGGACCATTGGCCGGCGGCCACCTGGGTTTCGGCATGGACTGGGCCAATTACGACCTGCACACGATCACGGCTGAACTGCTGGCCTACCTGAAAGCGGAACAGCTGGACATCCCGCTGATCGCCGCCGGCGGCATCTTCACGGGCAGCGATGCCGTCTCCTTCCTGGAAGCGGGCGCAGCCGGCGTGCAAGTGGCGACGCGCTTTACCGTCACCAAGGAATGCGGCTTGCCAAACAAGGTCAAGCAGGAATACTACAAGGCCTCGGAAGAAGACATCATCGTCAACGGCGTCTCGCCGACCGGTTACCCGATGCGCATGCTGAAAAACACGCCCGCCATCGGCGCCGGCATCCGTCCAGGCTGCGAATCGTATGGCTACCTGCTCGACGCGACGGGCAACTGCGCGTACATCAACTCGTACAACCGCGAAGTGGCGGCCCATCCGGAGCAAAAAACCGTCGTCGTGATGGACAAGACTTGCCTGTGCACGCACATGCGCAACTTCAACTGCTGGACTTGCGGCCATTACACGTATCGCCTGAAGGACACCACGCATAAGCTGGACAACGGCGAATACCAGATCCTGACGGCCGAACACGTCTTCAAGGACTACCAGTTCAGCGTCGACAACCAGATCGCCCTGCCGGAAAAAGAAATCCAGGTAGCGGGCTGAATATTGCCAGCCTGAAATGAAAATGGCGCAGCCTGCGAAGGCTGCGCCATTTTTTTATGCCTGGCGTATTGCCAGCAGTTGCCGTTCCATCTCGGCAAACAATGGCCGCCGCGATATTTCTTCCTGCAGGCACGCCTCCTGCAAGGCCTGCATGGCCGGCAAGGGCGTCGCACAATGCGCAACCAGCTCGCCCAGCAGCACGCCAAAGGCCCGCGCCTCCATACCCTGCAGCAACTCTCCTTGCGGTGAGCCGGGCGCAAACATCGACGCCGCGCCAAAGTCGCCCAGCAGGCAGGCGCCGGCGTCCGCATGCAGGATATTGTGTGCATATAAGTCGCCATGCACGATGCCGCGCGCATGCAGCTGGCGCACGGCCGAGGCGATGCCATGGGCAATGGCCAAGGCTTGCGATGCATCAAAACGCACGTCCTCGGCATACACGTCGCGCGTGCATGATGACAGGCTGGGCGGACCGGCCAGGTTGCGGAAGGCAGGATCGATGAGCGGCATGACGAGTCCCAGCGCCTCTTGCGGATGCGCATCGAGCGCCCCGAGGATGGGAATCAGGCCCGGATGAGCACCGGCACCGACACAGGCGGCCATTTCGCTGCGCGGCAAGCCATCGCTGGTCATCGCCCCCTTGAATACTTTCACCGCAACATCCTCGGCATCATCGAGGCGGGCACGAAAAATCACGCCCGATGCGCCCTCGCCCAGCTGCTGCGCAAGCTGCAGGCGCTGCCAGGCCACGCCAGCAGTAGCGGCACCGCTCAGGGCAGCCAATTCACGCGCTTCAGTACAGGGATTGCCCGCATACGCGAGCCAGCTTAGGTTTGGCAAGGACAACAGGCAGTCGGGCAGCGCCGTAAAACGGTTGGCGGCAATGCGCACCAGTTCCAGCCGGTGGCAATTGGCAAGGGATGCCGGCAAGCTACTCAGGCAATTTCCTGCCAGCATGAGTTTCTGTAGTTGCTCGCACTGGCCCAGCTCATCCGGCATGAAGTCGATGACATTGTCGGTCAGGGTCAGCCAGCGCAGTGCCGATGGCAAGGCTGCGGCCGGTACGTGGCGGATCCGGTTCGCCTTGAAACCGATCATTTCCAGAGCAGGACAAGAACCGAGCACGGCCGGCAAGGCAGTAAACAGATTATCCGAGCAAAAAATGATGCGCAGCTGGTGCAGGCGCGGCAAATCGTCGGGCAGCGAGGACAGCGCATTGCCGGACAGGTCGAGGATTTCCAGGCTGTCGGCCAGGTCGAAAATTTCGCGGGGGAATGCCGTCAAGCCGCACGACAGCTTCAGGCGGCGCACGCCGGCCAGTTGGCCTGCACGTAATTGCTCCAGTGTATGCACAGCAGACAAGATATCCCTTTCAAAAACCCGGCAATCGCTGGCCTAGATAAAAGCCGCGGACGTAAAAAAACCCCCACCGGATCACCGATGGGGGTTTTTTCGAATAACAAGCCTGACGATAACCTACTTTCACACTGGTTGCAGCACTATCATCGGCGCAAAGTTGTTTCACGGTCC
>NZ_JBXAKW010000008.1:0-351626 GCF_058798815.1 Janthinobacterium sp. GW822-FHT07A03
CGAAGGGACTCGAACCCCTACACCCGAAGGCACATGGACCTGAACCATGCGCGTCTACCAATTCCGCCACGTGGGCATTGTTACTGCTTGCTGCTTGTCGCTGCGTGTTCTGCAGCGAGGACAAAATCATAAGGGCTGGCGCGCATTCGGTCAATCAACATTTTGCACTTTTCTTCAAGAAACACCCTTTTCACCTGAAAAAAGCCATTTCCCTATGAAAGGGAAGATAAATCTGCCTGTTTTTTTAGCGAAAACAGGCATTTGGCGCTTATTGCGGCAGGGTGATGGTTTGTGTGCCGATCTGCAGCAAGCGTCCGCCAGGCACTGTCTGCAGGGAGGTTGGCACCGATTTGCAGCCGATATCGAGCACGATCAGGAACTCCGCCGCCATGGCCGGGGTGGACTTCACGTAGGCGGCGTGCTGCTGGCTTGCCTCCTGCGGCGGATTGGGGGCGTTGAAGCTGGATAATTGTTCCTCGTCTGGCCGTAATGATTGCAGGCAAAGTGAAGCCGTGCCATTTTCTATGCTGGCCCGGCCATTCGGATACAGGTACAGGGTGTTGAGCGCATGCATGTTCCATTCGAAAGTGCGGGCCGTTGCGGAGTTCAGCTTGTCGAGCACCACCACCACGTCGTTCGAGCGCGAATACCATATTTGGCGCTTGGCCAGGCTCAAGTCGTTGCTGTAGGCGGCACTGGCATCGCCTTCCACGTAGTCGAGGTCCGTGCCATGCATGAATGCCGTGATCTTGCCGTTTTTGTAGCGCATCTCGTAGTGGCCGGCGATGAATTGGCCTTTCCCGCCATCAAATGTGATGGCGTTGTGGGCGCGCGACTGGCGGTACCAGCTTTGCGACAGCGGCGATGCGTAGTAGTCCTGGTAGCCGGCTTCGATCAGCAGTGGCTTGCCGCCGCTGTTGATGACCAGGCTGTTTTGATCGCCGTGGCTGTGATTGAAGGCGCCGAACGGACTCGATTTGAAGTAGACGGAAGTGCGGGCGGCGTTGCTCATGTCGCTGTGCATGGCTGCCCAGCCAATGCTGGGAAAGAGCATGGCGTTGGGCGGTGCTTCGGGCGCGACCGTGTCGGCAGGCAGCGGGTAGGGCGCTTGCAGCAGGGTGATGGGACTTTCCTGCGCGCCCGGCTGGCTGCTGTACCAGGCGGCCGCTGGCGTGGCTTGCCGTGCCACATACGCCTTCAGGAGTGCCGGGTCCGGCTTGCTTTCGTGGACATCGCCGAAGACGTGGCGGGGTGCGTTCGGTGGGATGAACTGCATGAAATAGTCAGAAAAGCCGGCCGCCCACGGTTTGTTGAACAGGTTGACGCCGGTGGCTTCGGCCAGCGGCTGCCATAGTTGCAACTGTATATCGGTGGTGTACTGGCCATACGCCGAGCCGTTGGCAAAGCCGCCTTCCGGGCCGCTCCAGACGTGGACGATATGCATGTACGAGCGCACGGCAAAGTCGAACCAGGCTTGCGCTTCCGGCCTGGCGTCGAGCAGCAGGGTTGAGGCGGCGGCAAGGTAGCCGAGTGCCTCGACGCCGTGCGAGTCCATGGGGGACTGGTCCAGGCGTCCGCCGGCGATGGACAGATCCGCGTAAATGGGCGTCAGCCGCTGCGCAGCGACCGACAGCCAGTGCGCGCGGCGGGGCGCATCCAGATCCAGCCACAGGAAGTCGGCCCCCTTGGCAAGTACCAGGGCAATCATGCGCGCCACCTGGTCCTGCGCTTTATAACTGGTGGGTCCATCCGGGCTCAGCGCGGCCAGCTGGTCGCCGCGCAGTATGGCTTCATCCAGATACCTCCGTTCCTGTGTCAGGCGAAATAGCAAGGCGGCCGCTTCCATTTGCCGGATCACGGCGCCGGCGGCATTGGCGATGTGGCTGTACTGGCCGCCATCGTTGGGCGTGGTCCACATGCCATCGTTGACGCTGGCCACGGCCGTGGTATTCAGATTGACTTCGCTAACGAGGCGGCTCAGGAAGGGGCGCCGTTTGATCTCCATGGCGGCATCCCAGGCGCTCGCTTGCGCGAAGGAGGCTGGCAACTGGCGCGGGCGCGGGTGGGCCCGCACGGTGGCCGCCATATCGGACGATTCGGGAACGACAAAATTGCGTGAATTGCTGTTGATGGTAAATGGGCGCTTGTCGGACCAGTCGCGGGACGTGGAAAGCGGGCTTACGCGCCATTCATACTCGCCGGGCGGCAGTGCGCTCGATGGCAGCAGGAAATTGCGCGAGACGGTAAGGCTGCTCGCGGTGCCGCCAACCGGCAAAATCTCCACGATATATTGCGCCGGATAGCTGGCATGGCGCGGCCAGGCAAAGGACGGCGGATTTTGCACCTGCAATTTCACTTGTTCCGGTGCCGGTTTGACGATTTCAGGGCTGCTGGAGCGGGTGCTTACCCAGTCCGCCGCCTGGCTGGCGCCAGCGCCGAGGCTCAATGCCATAAAGCTGTTGAAAAGAATCCGTTGGTGTTTGCCTGGCCTGCATGTCATGACTTCTCTCCGTAATGCCGTTGCCAGTCACGCGTGATGCGTGGCATGGGGAGATGTCAATATACTATTGAATGGAGTAAAAATGTTCTTTTTTTGGCAATTGCTCGAGGCAGGTTGGTGCCGTGCTGCGGAAATGAAAAAAGCCGCAAACTCGTGAAAGTTTGCGGCTTTTTTGCGAATTAGGTAATGGTGCCCACGAAGGGACTCGAACCCCTACACCCGAAGGCACATGGACCTGAACCATGCGCGTCTACCAATTCCGCCACGTGGGCACTGATGCTGCTTTATTACTTGTCGCAAAATAACTTCGCAACAATTCTGCTATTATAACGGCTTGAAGAGTTTTGCGCCAGATGAGCTTTCGCTCCATACTGCACATCAACCCTGTACCGCTTTCCTGCAACTGCATTCCCGTGAAGGTTTGTCGCTGCAAGAGACCGAGATTATAGAGCAATATTTGCCGAAGTCAAATGCATTGCGCAGCTTTTCTCCTTTTTTTCATCGGCGGGGCACTTGTTCGGTTTCCGCTACGCTGTCCGTTAGGCAAACCAAGGCGTCCTCCGGTACACTACCGGACATCACCGTGTCAATATTGACGGTGATGTCATCGGTCTTTGTCTTCCGTTTGATCACTGTCAATAACAACTATAGAAATACTTTTGAGCCAAAATACCCACACCATCCCCAGCCGGGAGGACATTCTCGGCATATTCCGCAGCGTCAGCGCGCCTCTCGACCCACAGTCTCTCGGGAAAACGCTGCAAGTGCATGCCGATTCCATGGATGTCCTGGTCCGTCGCCTGAAGGCGATGGAGCGCGACGGCCAGCTGAAGTCTGACGCCAGCGGTGTTTTCAGCCTGGCCGACCAGAGCGCGCTCGTCGCCGGTCGCGTCATGAGCCACCGCGACGGCTTCGGTTTCGTCATCCCCGACGACGCCAGCGCCGACCTGTTCCTGCCCGAGAAAGAAATGCAGAAAGTACTGCATGGCGACAAGGTCATGGCCCGCATCGTCGGCACGGACCGCCGCGGCCGCCCGGAAGGCACGATCGTCGAAGTCACCTACCGCGCCAATACCCACGTCATCGGCCGCCTGATCCAGGAAAACGGCACCTGGGTCGTGGCGCCGGAAGATCAGCGCATCGGCCAGGACATCCTCGTCACCGGTTCGGTGGGCAAGGCGAAGGCCGGCCAGATCGTCAGCGTCGAGCTGACCGAGCAACCGATGCGCTTCAAGCAGCCGGTCGGCAAGATCGTCGAAGTGCTCGGTGCCCTGGATGACCCCGGCATGGAAATCGAGATTGCCGTACGTAAATTCAACGTGCCGCACATCTTCTCCGCCGCCGCCCTCAAGCAAGCTGAAAAACTGCCGTTCGAAGTGCGCGCCGCCGACCTGAAAGACCGTGTCGACCTGCGCGATGTGCCATTGGTAACCATCGACGGCGAGGATGCGCGCGATTTCGACGATGCCGTGTATTGCGAACCTGTCAAGATTGGCCGCGCCAACTGCTTCCGCCTGATCGTGGCGATTGCCGACGTCAGCCATTACGTGAAGCCGAACGACGCGCTCGATATCGACGCGCTCGAACGCAGCACGTCCGTCTACTTCCCGCGCCGCGTGATCCCGATGCTGCCGGAAAAGCTGTCGAACGGCCTGTGCTCGCTGAACCCGGCCGTCGACCGTTTGACCCTCGTCTGCGACGCCGTCGTCAGCGACAAGGGCGAACTGAAGGCCTACCAGTTCTACCCGGCGGTCATCCACTCGGCTGCGCGCCTGACGTACGACGAAGTCGCTGCCGTGCTGGGCAACACCAAGGGACCCGAAGCGGCACGCCGCGCGGACATCCTGCCGCACCTGCAAAACCTGGAAGCCGTCTACCGCGCCTTGCTGAAGGCACGCACGGAGCGGGGCGCCATCGATTTCGAGACGACGGAAACGTATATCGTCTGCAATAGCGCGGGCAAGATCGAAAAGATCATCCCCCGCACGCGCAACGAAGCGCACAAGATCATCGAAGAGTGCATGCTGGCGGCCAACGTCTGCGCGGCTGATTTGTTGCTGCGTAACAAGCACCCAGGCACCTACCGCATCCACGCCAGCCCGACCAAGGAAAAGCTCACGCAAGTGCGCACCTTCCTGAAACAGGTTGGCTTGAACCTGACGGGCGGCGACACGCCATCGGCATCCGATTACCAGACCCTGATGCAGCAGATCAAGCTGCGTCCCGACGCGGCCCTGCTGCAAACGATGCTGCTGCGTTCGATGCAGCAAGCCGTCTACAGCCCGGACAATATCGGCCACTTCGGCCTGGCCTATGAGGCGTATGCCCACTTCACCAGCCCGATCCGCCGCTATCCCGACCTGCTGACGCACCGCGCCATCAAGGCCATTTTGCAAGGCAAGAAATACGAGCCGAAGCTGTCCGACAAGGTCGTGCTGAACACCAACGTATCGAACGCCACGCGCAAGCAGCAGGCCAAGGACAAGGCCGACGGCAAGCCGAAGAAGACCGATTTGACCATCTGGGACGCGCTGGGCGTGCATTGCTCGGCCAACGAGCGCCGCGCCGACGAAGCGTCGCGCGACGTGGAAGCCTGGCTGAAGTGCTACTTCATGCAGGACAAATTGGGCGAAGAGTTTACCGGCACGATCACCGGCGTGACCACCTTCGGCGTCTTCGTGCAATTGGACACCCTGTTTGTCGAAGGCCTGGTGCACGTCACCGAGCTGGGTACCGACTACTTCCAGTACGACGATGCGCGCCATGAATTGCGCGGCGAACGCACGGGCAAGCGTTATCAATTGACGGACCGTCTGACGGTGCAAGTGGCGCGAGTCGACCTGGAAACGCGCAAGATCGACCTGCGCCTGGTCACCGATGCGGAACTGGCGGGCGAAGAAGCGCCAGCCAAGCCGAACGGCGGCGGCAAGCGCAAGGGCGAGAAGAAATCGATGGTCAAGCCCGGTCCTGCGACCGAGCAGCGCCATGAGATCAAAGCCGGCGGCAACAACGGCGGCAAACCCGGCAATGGTTCCGGCGGCCGTTCCAACGGCGCCAAGCCTGCCGCCAAGGCGCAAGCCAAGGCAGCCCTGAAGGAAGCCCCCAAGGCGGCAGCTCCCAAGGCAGCTGCGCCGAAGGGCGGCAAGAAACCAGCCGCGGCACCCGCTGCGGCGGCACCACGAGCAGCAAAAACTGTATCTGTATCAAAAACAAGCAAGAAGAAACGATAAATAATGAAGAATAAAATGATTTTCGGCTTCCACGCCGTCACCTCGCGTCTGCGTCATGAAGCGTCGTCCGTGGAAGAAATTTTCGTCGATGCCAGCCGCGTCGACGGCCGCATGAAGGACATGATCGCCGCCGCCAAGGCAGCCAACGTGCGTGTCATGCCCGTTGATTCGTCGCGTCTCGATAAAATCGTCGGCACGCGCCGCCACCAGGGCGTGATCGCGTTTGCCTCGCAATTGTCGCTGGCGCGCAATCTCGATGAGCTGTTGGATGCCATCGACGGTCCGCCGCTGCTGTTGATTCTCGACGGCATCACCGACCCGCACAACCTGGGCGCCTGCCTGCGCGTGGCCGACGGCGTCGGTGCACATGCCGTCATCGTGCCGAAGGACCGCGCCGTGGGCCTCAACGCCACGGCCGCCAAGGTCGCCAGCGGCGCCGCCGAAACCGTCCCGTACATCACCGTGACGAACCTGGCGCGCACCATGCGCGAACTGAAAGAGCGCGGCATCTGGCTGATCGGTACCTCGGACGACGGCGAAAAAGGCTTGTACGAAGCCGATTTCACGGGTCCGACGGCCCTCGTCATGGGTTCCGAAGGCGAAGGCATGCGCCGTTTGACGCGCGATACCTGCGACATCCTCGTCAGCATCCCGATGTTCGGCTCCGTCGAGAGCCTGAACGTGTCCGTGGCATCGGGCGTGTGTCTGTACGAAGCCCGCCGCCAGCGCATCGCGAAAGAAGGCTAAAAAACGTCCAGGGCGGCGTTGCATTGCCTCGCCGTACTTGCGTACTGTCTTCGGCAATGCGCCTTGCCCTGAACGTTTTGTAGCGCTTCTTTGATAAGCCGCCGCCCTTGAGGCGGCGGTTGTTTATCTGCCTCTCCGGCAGCACGCCGCCGAATACGCTACCATTTGCATTCCACCTTATCCATTTTCATTATGTTCCACCACCTGCGCGAAGATATCAACAGCATCATTGAACGTGACCCGGCCGCCCGCAATGGCTGGGAGGTGCTGACCTGTTATCCGGGCCTGCACGCCATCGTCATGCACGGCTGGGCGCACTGGTGCTGGACGCGGCGCATGAAATGGGTGGGGCGCTTCATCTCGTATATCGCCCGCATCATCACGGGCATCGAGATCCATCCCGGCGCCGTCATCGGCCGGCGCGTCTTCATCGACCATGGCTTCGGCGTGGTGATCGGCGAGACGGCCGTCGTCGGCGACGACTGCACCATCTACCAGGGCGTGACCCTGGGCGGCACCTCGCTGCACAGCGGCAGCAAACGCCATCCGACCCTGGAGCGGGGCGTCATCGTCGGCGCCGGCGCCCAGGTGCTGGGCAGTTTTACCGTAGGCGAGTACGCCAAGGTGGGGTCGAACGCCGTGCTGCTCAAACCCGTGCCCTCCGGCGCGACGGCCGTCGGCAACCCGGCGCACATCGTGCAAAAGGATGTCAGCGCCCTGCGCGAAGGCAGCACGGCGCATCTGTTTGCCGCGTATGGCGTGACACCCAACGGCGACGACCCGCTGTCGAAAGCCCTGCAAGGCCTGATCACGCACGCCGTGGCGCAGGAACAGCGCATCGAAACCATCCTCGCCACCCTGAAGGCGGCGGGCATCTGCTGCCAGGGCGTGCCTGAATGTGATAAATTCGACTCCGAGCAAATGAACAAGCTGGTTGATTAAGGATACAGGCATGAACACTGATGTGACGGCAGGCGAAAAAAGCAATGACAATCCGAATCTGCTCGCCCCCTTCGAGATCCGCGTGCTGGCCGTGCTGGCCGAAAAGGAAGCGCTGACGCCGGACAGCTATCCGCTCTCGCTCAACGCCCTGACGAACGGCTGCAACCAGTTGTCGAGCCGCGACCCCGTCATGGCCCTTTCCGAGGAAACCGTGTATGACGTGCTGCAGCGCTTGATGCAGCGCAAATTCGTCAACGGCATCACGCAGGCGGGCGCGCGGGTCGCCAAGTACGAGCACCGCATGCGCATCAAGTGGTCGCTGGAACAGGACAAGCTGGCCATCCTGACGATCTTGATGCTGCGCGGCTTGCAGACGGCGGGCGAAATCCGCAGCCGCAGCGGCCGCGTGCATGAATTCAAGTCCGTGGCGGAAGTGGAATCCTGCCTGCAATTTTTGATCGACAAATACCCGCCGCTGGTGGCGAAACTGGCCGTCGCCCCCGGCGCCAAGGAACCGCGCTACGGCCACCTGCTGGGCGGCGAGGAAGCGCTGGCGCAGATCGAGACGGCGGCAGGTTACGCCGGCGCCGTCAGCGCGCCGCAGCAGGGCAGCCGCGTGGCCCAGTTGGAACAGGAAGTACTGCAATTGCGCAGCGACTTCGATGGCCTGGCGGCGCAGTTCGAGGCGTTCCGCAAGCAGTTCGAATAAGCGGTCTTCACGCATGAGTTTTTCCTTCCTGTGCCGCGCCTGCGGGGAGACCCACACGGGCATGCCCAGCTTCGGCGCCGATGCGCCGTGGCTGTACGAGCAGATGGCGCCCGCCGAGCGCGAAACGCGTTGCCAGCTCGACAGCGACGCCTGCATCGTCGACGAAGAACACTGCTTCGTGCGCGCCACCATCGACATCCCCGTGCATGGCTCGGATGAACCATTCAGCTGGGGCGTGTGGGTGTCGCTGAGCAGCGAGAGCTTCGACGCGTGGGATGCCTGTTTCAATGACGCCAGGCGCGCGCACATCGGCCCCTTCTTCGGCTGGCTCAGCACGCAGCTGCCCGTGTATCCGGCTACCCTGAACCTGAAAACCCGCGTGCACCTGCGCGACGACGGCCTGCGGCCCTACCTCGAGCTGGAGCCGACCGGCCATCCGCTGGCCGTGGAGCAGCGCGACGGCATCACGGCCGAGCGGGTGGCCGAGCTGTATGCGCGGCTCGTGCATGGCGCGTGACAAGCCCGCCTCGTGCCGCCATCACAAACTGTCATTCTTATGCGGCGCGCATATGGCGTATCCATCCTCATTCAAAGGAAATTCATGAAATTTGCAATCCGAATCGTACTGGGTCTATCGCTGATCTGTGTCGCCCCCGCATTTGCCGCTGCCACGGCGCCCGCGGCGCAGTCCGGGGTATCCAGCCCGGCACACCTTAAAGCCGTGCAGGATCTGCTTGGCGCGATGCAGATTGAAAAGGTGCTCAAGGGCGTCGCCGCCCGTAGCCGCTATCCTGCCGAAAGCCAGAAGCAGGCAGTGCTGGCCAAACTGGACAAGATTCCGCCTGCGGAGATTTGCCAGCGCCTGGCGCCTGCGCTGACGCGCGCAATTTCCGCCGATACGGCGATCGAGATGACGCGCTTTTATAACACCTCCTACGGCAAGCAGGTGATCTACAAGAAGTACAACTCCGGTGCGCAGCTCATCATGCCGGGCATGACGCCGGCAGTGCCGCCGGAAGAAAAGAAGGAGCGCAAGCGCGCCGCCTATGTCCAGGCCAGCAAGGAGCTTGCGGAGGCTGAGCCGGCGATCGAGCACGAAGCGTTCAAGCTTCTGCAACTGATCAATAAGGAAAAACGCTGAGCTGCCGGGCAATCCGCCTGCCGCCCGTGGGCCTCCGTAAGCGATAGCGGATGCCCGCGCGGCTGAAGTTTGCCTTTGTTGCAATTCAAGGTGGATCGGTGGGACAATGTCTGCGGACGGCCAGGCGCGGAAATGGGAAGGGCAGGCTGAATGTTTTCATCTTGGCATTGAGGGAAAATATGCAAGTCATGCGTATCGTTGCCAATTTTCCCGCGCCGGATCCGGCGCGGGCACGCACCTTTTACGAGGACGTGCTGGGGCTAAGCCTGTTAATGGACCATGGCTGGATCATGACGTACGGTTCGCAAACCCAGATGGGCGTTCAGGTGAGCTTCGCCACGGAAGGCGGCTCGAACACTGCAGTGCCAGACCTTTCCATTGAAGTCGATGACGTGGATACGGCATTTGAAAGAATGGCCGGAGCCGGGTTTCCCATTGAGTATGGGCCTGTCGATGAACCCTGGGGCGTCAGGCGGTTTTTCGTGCGTGACCCCTTCGGCAAGCTCATCAATATTCTGTCGCACACGTAGGCGGGGTATCAACGGCAGCCGGCCGCAGGCAAGCGCCCAGTGGCAAGTATCAGGCTGGCATCACGGGGCTGCGGGTTGCCGTGGATCAAGCGGTCCCTGTCGATCCGGCCCCGTTTCCGGTATCATTCGGCATGAATAATATTTCCTTCCAACCGTTTATCATTGGTGTCGCTGGCGGAAGCGGCAGTGGCAAGTCAACCGTATCACAGCAGGTGCTGGCGTCGTTCGGCGCCGACATGGTCTCGGTCGTGATGCAGGACGATTACTACTGCGACCAAACCCATCTCTCCCCGGAAGTCCGGCGCCAGCAGAATTACGACCATCCGCAGGCGTTCGAGTGGCCCTTGCTGGTGCAGCACATCCAGGCCTTGCGCAATGGCGAGGCGATCGAGATGCCGGAGTACGACTTCACGCTGCACAATCGTTCCAGCAGGACCATTCCCGTCAAGCCGGCGCCGGTGATCGTCATCGAAGGCCTGTTTGCCCTGTATGACGAAGACTTGCGCGACATGATGTCGCTGAAGATCTTTGTCGATACGGCCTCCGACGTGCGCTTCATCCGCCGCATGCAACGCGATATCACGGAACGCGGCCGTTCCGTGGAAAGCGTCATCGAGCAGTATCTGGAAACGGTACGCCCCATGCACAAGCAATTCATCGAACCCACCAAGCGCAATGCCGATGTGATTTTGCCGCATGGCGCCAACGGTCCCGCGGTCGACATGATCACGGCCAAGGTGGCCAGCGTCATCGGCCGCCTGAAGCCGGCCGGCTAAAAGCAGGCTGCTTCAGCGCTCCCCCATTGACTCTGAAAACGTCTTGGTGATCGGTTTCGTCAGGTAGCGCAGGACCGTCTTGCGGCCCGTGTTGATTTCCACGGTGGCCGTCATGCCGGGCTGAATCAGGATCGGCTCGCCATTCTTGCCCATCAGATTGCGCCCGCTGGTCTTGATCTGCACGCGGTAGTAGGGCTGTTCGTTGCCCTTGTTATCCTCGCTCAGGGTGTCGGCGCTGATGTAGCTGACGGTGCCGCGCAGGCGCCCGTAGATGCCGTAGTCGTAGGCGTCGAGTTTCACGGCCGTGGGCAGGCCCGGCTTGATGAAGGCGATGTCGGCCGGTTTCACTTTCGCCTCGATGATCAGGTCATCGTCCGTCGGCACGATCTGCAGGATTTCCTCGCCCGGCTTGGCCACGCCGCCCAGGGTGGTAAGCCGCACGTTGCGCACGATGCCGTCCGTGGGCGCGTAAATGTCGGTGGAACCCAGCTGCTCCTTGCGCTGCGTCACCGTCTGCAGCACGCCGGCCAGGTCTTCCTGGGCTTTCACCAGGTCCGTTTGGCTGTCTTGCAGGTATTTGTTGCGCCGGTTGGTGATCTGCGCCTGGATGTCGACCACCTGCCGCCGCAGTTTCAGCACCTCGGCGCGGCTCACGTCCCCCGTTTCCAGCAGCGGCAGATTCATTTCCAGCTCCTCCTTGATCAGCTTCATGGCGCTGTCCAGCGAGCTTACTTCCGCCTGCACGGCGCCCTGGCGCTTGCTGAACAGGGCCAGCTGGTTGGCGCGAAATTCCGGAAACGCCTGCAGTTCGGGCGGGAACTTCGGCGCGCCGCCAAACACCTCGGCCTGCAGGCGCGCCACGGCCGCCTTCAGCCCGGCCGCCTTGGCCGTGCTTTCCAGGTAGCTCGTCTCGGCCCGCGTGCGGTCGAAACGGGCCAGCAATTCGCCCTTTTTCACGACGCTGCCTTCATGCACGCGCAGTTCGGCCAGCACGCCGCCGTCAGCCACCTGGATGATCTGGTTGCGCGAACTGGCGATCACCTGGCCGTTGGCGCGCGTGACCTGGTCCAGCTCCGCCCACGACGCCCAGGCGATGACGCCCGCCAGCGCCGCCGTGCAGCTCCAGATCAGCACCCGGCCGCGCTTTGCTTCTTCCTTCGTTTCGACCTTGGCCAGTTTCATGCGACGGCTCCTTGCGGCGCGGGCGTGGCCACCGGCGCCGTTGCGAGACTGGGCACGGCCTGCGGCTTGCCCGACAGCTTGGCCAGGACAACGTCGCGCGGGCCGTCCAGCAGTATCCTGCCCGCTTGCAGCACCACCAGACGGTCCAGCAGGGGCAGCAGGGCGTTCTTGTGCGTGGTGGCGACCATGGTCACGCCTTCGGCCGCCAGTTCGCCCAATAAGCCCACGATGCGCGCTTCCGTCTTCGCATCCATGGCGCCCGTCGGCTCGTCGAGCAGCCAGATGCGCGGCTTGGCCAGCAGCAGGCGCGTGACGGCGATCAATTGCCGCTGGCCGCCCGACACGCCCCGTCCGCCCTCGGTAATGGCCAGCGCCAGTCCCCGTGGCTGGCCCAGTATCAGCTCGATCAGGCCCGTGCGCCTGGCCGCCGCCAGGATCGCTTCCTCGCCCGGGTCGGCCAGCCCCAATAACAGGTTGTCGCGCAGGGTGCCGCTGAACAGCCGCGTTTCCTGCGGCAGGTAGCCGACCATTTCGCGCACCACGGCCGGCGCCAGCAGGGCCATGTCGACGTCGCCCAGGTAGACCTTGCCTTCGGCCGGCTGGTACAGGCCCGAGGCCAGTTTCAGCAGGGTGCTCTTGCCCGAGCCGATGGCGCCCACCAGGCCGAGCCGTTCGCCGGGATGGATGGCCAGGCTTTCCACTTCCAGCGCCACCTTTTGCGCGCCGCCATACGTAAAGCGGATGCGTTCGAAGCGCAAGCCCGTATCGAGGCTGCGCGGCGTCAGCGCGAACTGCGCGTTGTCGGCTTCGTTGGGCAGGCTGATGACCTGTTCCAGGCCGTCGATCGAGGCGCGCGCATGCGCCCACTGCACCATCACGGCGGGCAGCTGCACGATGGGCATCAGGGCGCGGTTGCTGATGATGGTGCACGCCATCAGCGCGCCCATGGTCATCTGGTTTTCGGCCACGAACCAGGCGCCCATGGAGATCAGCGCCACGTTGGTCAGCTGCTGGAAGGCGGCCGTGATGTTTTGCGACAGGGCCGCATAGTCGCGGATATTCTGCTCCGCGTGGCTGCTCTCGGCCACCAGTTCGGCCCAGCGCGCCTGCATCATCCATTCTGCGCTGCTGCCCTTGAGCGTTTCGACGCCGTCGACGGCTTCCACCAGCAAGCCGGCCTTGCGGTTGCTGGCGTTGAGGTTCTTGCGCGTATGGCTCTGGATGGCGCGCTGGAACATCAGGCCGCACACGAGGGCCAGCGGCAGCGCTACCAGCGGCACCACCACCAGCCAGCCGCCGATGATGGTGATCATGGCGAGGAAAATCAGCGCGAAGGGCACGTCCGTGAGCACGAACAGCGATGTCGACGTGAGCACGCCGCGCACCATTTCAAAGCCTTTTACCTGCGCCGCCAGGGTGCCGACGGAGGCGGGGCGCGCCTCCATGCGGATGCCCAGCATGCGCTGGAAAAACCACTCGGACAATTCATGGTCGACGTCATTGCACGAGTGGTCGACGATGCGGCTGCGCACCTGCTTGAGGATGAATTCCAGGCCGATCGACAGGGCCACGCCCACCACCAGCACCCACAGCGTGCTGAAGCTCTGGTTCGGGATCACGCGGTCGTACACCTGCATGGAAAACAGCGAGGTGGCCATGGTCAGCAGGGTCACCAGCGCGGTGGCCAGCACGGCGTCGACAAACACGCTTTTCTTCAGCCACAGGGCGTTGCGCACCAGCCCCAGGGCGCCGGGGCGGGCGCCGCTTTTTTCGCTGCGGCGCGGCAGTCCCACGCAAGCCAGGCCTGCCAGCGATTCGAGCTGCAAGGCGCGGCCGTCGATGCCTTCGCCGCGCCAGGCGCCGTCGGTGCCGCGCGACTGCAGCAAGCCCCAGCCCGTGCTGGCGCTGTAGACGGCAAACGGCAGCTCGCCTGGCGTCGGCTCGTGCAGCGGGCGCGCCGCGCCTTCCAGGCCGGCCGCCTGCCAGATGGCGGTCAGGACCATGGCGGGCGCGCCGCTGTCATCGACGTCGTCGAGCTGGCGCTGCAGGTCGGCCAGGCGTGCGGCAGCCAGGTGCTGGCCCGTCAGACGGGCGGCTCGCTCGATGAGTGTCAGCAAGCCATGTTTGATGGAGGTATCCACGCTGTCTCCTGTGTGCATCATGTCGGTGTCAATTCGTGCGTGCCATGCCTGCCGGCGCCGTGCGCCCGGCCAGGGTGCCTGTTTGCGCGGCCAGGCGCAGGCTGGCGGCAATCGCCTGCGCGCGCATGTCTTCCAGCGAAAACTGCGCCTGGGTTGCTTCGCGCACGGCGTTGAGCACATCGTTCCAGCTCTTGCGGCCGATCACGTACTGGCGTGCATACGATTCGAATACCTGTGTCGAGGTGGTGCTGGCCTCGCCCGCATTGCCCAGGCGCTGGCGGCTCGCCTCGGCCTCGTTCCAGTCCAGCGTGAAGCGCTCGCGCACGTCGCGCTCGGCCGCATCGTGCGCCGCGCGCGCGCCTTCGCGCCGGGCCACGGCGGCGTCCACGCCGGCCTTGGCCGACAGGCCGGCGCCCGGCTGCGCCTGCAGCACCAGCATGGCGCGCGTGCGGTTGTCGGCATTCATGCCGCCCGTAGGCTTTTCCATGCGCAGCACGACTTTCGGCATGTAGGCCGAGCGCTGCAGGGTGATCTCGGAATCGGCGGCCTGCGCCTCGAAATCGAGGCGGTGCAGGGTGGGGGAGTAGTCGATGGCCTGGCGCATGACCCGCTCCAGGCTGGCGTCGGGCAAGGGCTCGCCCACGCCGATGCCCGCGCCGGTGACCAGGCGCACCGGTTTGCCGGCCAGTTGCGACAGCTGCGCCAGCGCGTTTTCCTGCGCCTGGCGCGCGTTCGATACGTCGTTGGCCGCCTGGTAGGCGCGCGATTCGGCCAGGCGCTGGTCCGTTTGCGAGCTGACCGACTGCACCACGCGGCGCTTGATCATGTCCAGCAGACGCTGGTGCTCGGCCAGGCCTTCTTCTGCCGAGCGCACGCGGGCCGTCTGGCGCAACGCCTCGGTGTAGGCGGCGATCACGCGCAGCGAGAGGGCCAGGCGTTCTTCCTCGATGGCCGCGCCGGCCGCGTCGACCCGGCTGCCGGCGGCATCGATGCCGGCGTCGATGCGCCCGCCGCTCCACAGGGGCTGCTCGATGCGCACCACGCCGCCCGTCTCCCGGGAACCCGTGGGGACTTCGGCCGACAGGCTGGGGAAGCGCTGCCACTGCGCGCCATCGAGGTCGGCGCGCGCGGCCGCCTGCGCCGAGCGCTTGCCCTGCACGGCGGGATGGCTTTGCAGCGCCTGCTGCAAGACCTGGTCGAAACTCCAGGCCGTGGCACCCTGGGCATGGGCGAAGGAACTGATGGATGCCATGGCAATGGCCGCCAGCAAGGCCGCGCCACGTGGCAGTAAAAACAATGCTGGGAAACCGCGTAATCTCATCCCGTATTTTTCCGGCCCATGGCCTGACGCATTTCAAGGTATGGGCGGGAGCGCGCTGCTGCACGCTCCCGCTGCCGTGCCAGGCGCGGCGCCTGGCGTGGGACCACGCCGTCAGACCACGAAGTTGGCTGCCGTCAGCTGCGTGATGTTCACGCCGCTGAGCAGCACCAGCGCCGTGTCGATGGCATTGGCGTTGCTCAGGTCACTCGAGTGATACACCGTCACGGCGCCGCTGTTTTGCGCATCGGCGATGACGATGTAACCCTGTCCCGACAAGACGCTGTTGTCGGCCGCGATGGCGCTGGCCGCCGCGCCGATCGACACGGACGTGCCGTCGAAGATGAACAGGTTGTTGTTGCTGAAGTCCGTGCCCACGTTGACGCCCACGGCCACCGACGCCGTCAGGTGGGCGATGGCCGACATGTCGATCACGTCGCCGCCGGCGGCCGGCAGGCCCGTGCTGAAGTCGGCCACCGTCAGCGGATTGTGCAGGGCGTTCTGGCTGAGCACGAACAACTGGCTCGCGTCCGTCAGGTCGGCGTGGGCCTGGGCAGCAGCCGCCGCCGCGGCATCGGCGTTCGCCGCCACCGTCAGCGAGCTGGCGTCCGTCAGGTCCGCCTGCGCCTGCGCCTGCAGGGCGGCGGCTGCTGCCGCATCGGCTGCCAGGTGCAGGGCGTTGGCGTCCGTCAGGTCCGCTGTATGGGCCGCCGCCAGCGCCGCCGCCGCTGCCGCATCGGCGGCCTGCGTGAGCGCCACGGCATCGGTCTGGTCGGCCAGCGCTTGCGCGGCGGCGGCGTGGGCCGCGTCCGTCGTCGCCACGACGGCCAGGGCATTGGCGTCGGTTTGCGCGGCGATGGCGTTCGCTTGCGCCAGGGTGACGTCGGCTGCCTGTGCATCGGCCTGGGCCTGTGCCGCCGCCGCGTCATCGGCATATGCGGCGTTCGCGTTGGCATGTGCCTGCGCCGCAGCCGCCGCCGCGCTGGCGGCGGCGGCATCGTCTGCCTGCGCCGCTTGCAGGGCCAGCAGGGAAGCGGCTGCCTGCGCCTGTGCCAGTGACGCCGCTGCATCGTCGGCATGCGCGGCCAGCGCGGCTGCCGCCGCATTGTTGGCGTTGAGCGTGGCAGCCGCCGCAGCCGCATCGTCGGCCTGTGCCTGCTGCGTCAGGGCCAGCGAAGCGGCGGCCTGGGCGGCAGCCGCCGCGGCCGCGTCGTCGTCGTTCTGCGCCGCGGTGGCCGCTGCCAGTGCGCTGGCAGCCGTTGCCGCCGTGCTCACGGCCAGGGCATCGGCTGCGACGGCGGCCGTGTGCGCGGCGGTGGCGGCGGCGGCATTGGCCGCGGCCTGATTGGCTGCCGTGTCGTCGGCCTGCGCCGCCTGGGCTGCGAGCAGCGCCGCTGCCGCTGCGGCGGCGCTGGCGGTTGCCGTGGCGTCGGCCGCTGCGGCGGCCGTGGCTGCCGCTTGCGCGAGCGCCGCGGTGGCGGCGGCATCGGCCGCCGCCTGGTCGTCGGCGACGGCGGCGTTGTGCGCGGCCTGGGCGTTGGCCGCGTTGGCCGCTGCCAGCGCGGCTGCCGCGTCATCGGCTTGCGCTGCCTGCGTGGCTGCCAGGGTGATGGCTGCCGCGACGGTCGCTGCCGCTGCCGCAGCATCGGCGTCATGCGCGTTTTGCGCCGCCAGCTGGGCGGCCGCTGCCGCGGCCGCGGTGGCGGCGACGTTGGCGTCGGCGGCCAGGGCCGCGTCCAGCGCCAGCTGCGCATTGGCGGCGGCTATGGCAGCCGCTGCCGCGGTGGCGTCGTCCGCCTGGGCATTGAGGGTGGCGGCCATGGAAATGGCCGCTTGCGCTGCCGCAGCTGCCGCGGCGGCATCGGCATTTTGCGCTGCGACGGCCGCCGTATGCGCGGCCGTCGCATTGGCTGCCGCGGTGGCGGCGGCTGCATCGTCGGCCTGGGCCGCCGCCAGCGCCGCGTGGGCGGCTGCCGCATTGGCATTGGCCTGGGCCGCGGCATCGGCCGCACTCTGGGCGGAGAGAAGGAGGTTCAGTTTCAGCGTCCTGTCATTGTCCGCATCCGTGGCGTTGACATCGGCCGTCACGGCGGCGTTCAGGTTGGCAATGGCCGCGTTGAGCGCGGCATGGGCGTTGAGGGCCGCCGTGTCGGCCAGCTGCGCCGCCAGGGTGGCCGCCGCCGAGAGGGCGGCCGTGTGCGCGGCATTGGCGGCGGCATCGTCGGCGGCCAGGGCTGCGCTGGCGGCGTTCAGTGCATTGTTGGCCGCCGTGGCAAGCGCCGCCAGGGCTGCATCGGCCACCAGCGCGGCGTCCGCAATGAGCTGAGCCGCTGCCGCAGTTGCCGCCGTGCTTGCCGCGGTGGCGTCGTCGGCCAAGGCGGCATTGGTGGCAGCGAGCGAGGCGTTGGCCGTCAATATCGCCGCGTTGAGTGTGGTCGTGGCGGTATTCAGCGCTGCTTGCGCGTTGCTGGCTGCTGTCGCTGCGGCGCTGGCGGCGTTGTCGTCTGCCAGGGCCTGGTTCAGCGCGGCCAGCGCGCTCGCTGCCGTTGCCGCGGTCGTGCTGACGGCGAGATCGGCGGCCTGGGCTGCCTGCGTGGCTGCCAGCGAGATGGATGCCGTGAGGGCGGCGGCAGCGGCGGCGATATCGTCCGCTTGCGCATGCTGCGTGGCGGCGGCCGAGATGGCGGCCAAGGCGGCAGCAGCAGCGGCAGCCGTATCGGCGGCGGTAGCGGCAACTGCGGCGGCCGTGGCATTGGTGGAGTTCAGCACGGCCGCAGCGGCCGCCGCATCGTCGGCCAGGGCCGCGTTCAGGGAAGCGAGCGCGTTGGCGGCGATGGTGGCGGTGCTGGCGGCGGCACTGTCGGCCAGTTGCGCCGCTTGCGCGGCCGCTTGCGAGACGTTGGCGACGGTGGCCGCCGTGGCGGCTGCCAGATCGTCGGCGACGGCGGCGGCAGTGGCCGCGCTTGCCGTCACGGCTGCCGCGGCCGTGGCTGCCGCATTCGCATCCGCCTGCAAGGCCGCATTCAGGGCCGCCAGGGCATTGGCGGCCGTCGCTGCCGTCGCGGCGGCGGCGGTATCGGCCGCTTGCGCAGCCTGGGCCGCTGCCAGCGAGGTGGCGGCCACGCCGGCGGCGGTCGCCGCGAGCGTATCGTCCAGCTGCGCCGCCGTGGCTGCCGCCTGCGAGGTCAGGGCCAGGGTGGCGGCGGCGGTGGCGGCATTGTCGGCCGCGATTGCATTGTTCAGGGCGGTCAGGGAAGCTGCCGCCGTCGCTGCCGTCGAGGCGGCAGCCGCATCATCGGCTTGTGCCGCCAGCGCGGCGGTGTGCGACAAGCCGGCCGTGGTGGCGGCGACGGTGGCCGCCAGCGCCGCCACCAGGTCGAGCGGATGAGCGGCCGAATACGCGGCCAGGGCGGCGGCATTCGCGGCGTCGTTGTTGGCTACTGTGGTGAGCGCGGCGGCATCCGTCAGGGCGGCCTTGGTGGCGGCCACGGTGGCGGCCGTGACGTCGAGCGTGTGGGCCGTGCCCAGGAGGACGGCGTCGGTGAGGCCGGCGACGGTGGCGGCGGCCGTGGCGGCCGTGGCATTGACGGTCGCGACCAGGCCCAGGGCGACGGCGTCCGTCAGGTTGGCCGTGGTTTGCGCGGCGGTGGCGGCGGCCGCATCGACGGTCGCCGTCAGTCCCAGAGCGACGGCGTCGGTCAGCGCGGCGGTGGCGGCAGCCGTGTTGGCGGCGGCCGTGGCAGCCGTCGAGACGGTGCCCAGTGCAACCGCATCGGTCAGGTTGGCAACGGCGGCAGCAGCGCTGGCGGCCGTATTGGCGGCCGTCGACACGAGGCCCAGCGCCACGGCGTCGGTGAGGTTGGCCGTCGTTTGCGCCGTGGCGGCCAGCGCCGCATCGGCCGTGGCAACCAGGCCCAAGGCCGTGGCGTCGGTCAGCGCGGCGGTGGCGGCAGCCGTATTGGCGGCGGCGGTGGCTGCTGCAGAGAGCGTGCCCAGGGCCACGGCATCGGTCAGGTTGGCAACATTCGTTGCCGTATTGGCGGCGGCCGCGGCGGCCGTGGCGAGCAGGCCCAAGGCGGCGGCATCGGTCAGGTTGGCCGTTGCCTGCAAGGCGGTGGCGGTGGTCGCGTCGGCCGTGGAAATGAGTCCCAGCGCCGTGGCATCCGTCAGCGCCGCCAGGTTGGCGGCGGAGGTGGCGGCCAGCGCATCGGCGTTCGAAATGAGGCTCAGTGCGATGGCATCGGTCTGACCGGCGGTCGTGATGGCCGCGGCTGCGGCCGCATCGGCGGTGGACGAGACCAGGCCCAGGGCCACGGCGTCGGTCTGGTTGGCAACAAATTGTGCCGTGGTCAAGGCGTTTTGCGCCAGCGTATTGGCGGCCGTCAGGGTGGTGACAGCCGTCTGTGCGGCAGTTGCAGCGGCGGCATCGGTCGTGGAAATGATGCCCAGCACACCGGCGTCGGTCAGCGCTGCCGTGGCGGCGGCAGTCGCGGCGGCGGCCTGTGCCGCGGCCGCAGCACTGACGGCCGAAATATCGATCCCGCCCAGCAGGGCGGCCGTTTCCGCCGCCGAGACGGCAGCGGCCGCCGTGCTGATGAGTGCTCCGGCGTCGGTCAGGTCGGCGGTGACTTGCGCAGCAGCGGCCGCCAGCGCATCGGCGGCGGAGACGCCGGCAAGGATGGCGGCATCCGTCAGGCCGGCGGTGATGTCGGCATTGTCGGCATCGAGCTGCAAGGCATTGACGGTGGCCGTCAGGTCGATCACGCTGGTCTGGCCGGCCGTGACGCTGGCCGCCAGGGCGGCGAGGTTGGCCAGATTGAAGGCATTCAGGGCGACATTGACGTCCAGCAGACTGGCTTGCGCATTGGCGGCCACCGCGTCGGCATCGGCCTGGTCGGCCGCTTGCTGCAGGGCGACGACATCGGTCTGGTCGGCTACTGTCTGGGCATTGGCGGCGTCGCTGGCGGCGGCCGCGTCGGCGGCAGCCAGGGCCGCGGCATCCGTCTGGTTGGCCGTCGTTTGCGCGGCCAGCGCGGCGGCGGCATCGGCGTCGGAAATCACCTGCAGGGCGGCGGCGTCCGTCAATGCCGCTTGCGTGGCGGCGCCGGCGAACGTGCTGGCGGCCGCATCGGCCGTGATTTGCAGGGCGGCCGCGTCGCTCAGGCCGGCGGTGACGACGGCATTCGCCGCGGCCGTGACGGCAAGGGCCGCGGCGGCGTCGAGTGCGGCGGCATCGCTGCTGGCGGCCAATGCGGCGGCGGCTGCTGCGGCAGCGTCGGCATCGGAAATCAGGGCCAGTGCGGCCGCATCCGTCAAGCCGGCCTGGAGTTGTGCGGCATTCGACGCGGCAGTGGCGGCGTCGGCGATCAGGCCCAAGGTGGGCGCATCCGTCATGTTCGCTTGCGTCTGTGCATTGGCGGCATTCGTCGCGGCGGCATCGGCGGCCGCTTGCAGGGCGACGGCGTCGGTGGCGTTGGCGATCGAGGCGTCCCAGGCGGCAACGCCGGCGGCGGCGTCCGCTGCCATGCTCAAGGCGACGGCGTCGGTGAGGCCCGCTTGCGTTCCGGCCGCGGCGGCCGCATTCACGGCGGCGGTGGCTGCGATGCCCAGTGCCGCGGCGTCGCTGGCATTGGCGTCTGCCGCCGCATTTGCTGCCGCGGTGGCGGCGGCGTTCGATGCGGCAGCCAGGGCGGCGGCATCGGTGGCGGCGGCCAGGCTGGCCGCGGCGGCGGCATTGGCGGCATCCGCATCTGAAATGAGGGCCAGGGCGGCGGCATCGGTCAGGCTGGCCTGGATGCCGGCCGCGACGGCGGCATTGGCGGCGGCGCTTGCCGCCAGGTCCAGTGCGGCGGCGTCCGTGGCATTGGCCAGCGCCGTGGCGGCAGCGGCAGCGGCGGCATCATTGGCCGAGATGACGGCCAGCGCCGCGGCATCGGTCAGCGCTGCCTGGGTGTTGGCTGCGTTGGCGACGACGTCGGCCGCATCGGCGATGGCTTGCAATGCCGGGGCGTTGGTCTGGTCCGCCTGCGTTTGTGCCGCATCGGCGGCGGCGTGCGCGGCGGCGGCGTTGGCGGCAGCCGTGGCGGCAGCCGCATCGTCATTTTGCGCCGACGTGGTGGCGGCCTGCGACAAGGCGGCAGCGGCGGCGGCGGCGGCCGCCGCGTTATCGTCATTCGTGGCGGCACTGGCGGCGGCCTGCGCGGCGGGCACGGCGGCGGCCGTGCTGGCCGCCAGCGTGTCGTCGCTGGTGGCGCTATTGGCGGCGAGCAAGGCTGCTGCCGCGGCAGCGGCGGCTTGCGCCGCCAGCTGGTCGGCCAGGATGGCCGCATTCGCAGCGGCCAGCGACGCTGCTGCCGTGGCTGCCGCCGCGGCAGCGGCGGCGTCATCGGCCTGGGCATTGGCGGCGGCCGCCGCGGCCGCGGCGGCGGCCAGCACGGCGGCGTCGGTCACGACGGTGGTGCTGGACTGATTCCCCGTGCCACCCTGTCCGCCGGTCGAGCCGCCCGTGCCACCGGTACCGCCAGTACCCGTTCCTCCCGTGCCCGTGCCACCGGTGCCGCCCGTGCCCGTTCCTCCCGTGCCTGTGCCACCCGTACCGCCCGTGCCCGTGCCTCCGGTTCCCGTACCGCCCGTGCCGGAACCGCCAGCAGCGGCGCCTCCGCCTCCGCCGCCACCTGCCGCGGCGGCGACCAGGCCAAGGCCGCCGAGCGCACCCAGCACGCCCAATCCGCCCAGCCCGCCCGCAGCGCCCGCACCCGCGCCGGCGCCCGCCGATGCCCCGGCGACATCCACCACACTGCCGCTGGGGATGCCGGCGGCGCCCGCACCTGTGCCCGCAGCGCCTGCGGCGCCGCCATTGTTATCGCTTTGCGGCGTGCCGAGGTCGGCGCCAGCGTTGCCGGCCTGGCCTGCGGCCGCGCCACTGCCACCGGCGGCCAGGGCCGCTGCTGCCACGGCCGCGGCCGTGCCCAGGGCGGCGGCATTGCCGTTATCGGCGCTGCCCGTGACTTCCACGACATTTTCAGGCGGCATGGTCGCGCTGGCATCGGCCCCTTTGAGCAGTTCATCTTCGTCATACTGCTTGCGCTCGCCGGTTTTCGGGTCGACGGCTTTTTTTGCGGGCGTCGCGATCTTGGCGCCAGCGCCTTCGGCATTGACGGGAACTTGTGCTGGATTTGGGGTGGTGGCCATTTGAAAATCTCCGGAAAAGGTTATGTGTTCGATCAATCTTTTAAAATAATAAAAAATTAATAATCTGCTTCGTTTCCTTGCTTGCTCCGGCGAGGCTTGGGCCGAGGTCGAACTCTGGTGTTTCCGATGCTGATAGTGGCAAGTAAAACATAATTGGAAAAAAAACGCTGGGGCAAAAGAGCGCTACTTCAACAATATTGAAAATATCATTTTCATATTTGTTTTGCGTATCGCCGTTTTCTTGTATTTTGTTGCGCCGGCAAAGGACTTGTGCGGCCAGATGCACTGGCAGGCGGACGCCTTTTTATGTGGCATGCACTGGATCCCACTCTGAGAATAGTTTCAATTTTGAAACTTCCAATTTCATTTTGATCATTTTCCATGACGCTATTCTGTCCGGCGTTACGCACGATAATTCTCACGGATTGTCACGCGATGACTTTTTCAGGCTGAATTTTTTGCCGTGTTACCGTATTTCTGCGCCTTTTATCCAAAAAACCATCTTGCTATCGAATTGCTAGTTGTTGTTTTTTCGGCTGACGATTATCAAATGTGATTGGTAATAAAATACGATAGAAATAATTATTTGTAATTTTTATATCGGACTAATACTATCGAATAAATAGTCGTGATGTCGCGGGCGCGATTTTTCATAATAACTATCAGTAAGGTAGTTATTATTTCAGAGGGGTGGGTGGCATAAAAATGGAAAACGCCCCGGCGGGCGGGGCGTTTTTTATGGGGCAGCGAGATTGCGCTGTCAGCCTTCCTCGCGCCAGCGGCGCAGGCGGATGGCGGCGTAAATCAGTGCCGCGCCTGCCGCCGCCCCTAGCCAGGCGGATGGCAAGGCCAGGCTGGACCAGGAATTGCTGAATACATCGATGCGCGTCATGTGCGATCCCCCTTCTGCCAGGGCGTGCATGTGCGGCAGCAGTCCCGGCTCGAACAGATACCAGCTGCCGGGGAGGGTGCCCAGCAGGGCGCGCCCGATGACGTTCATCTGTATCCAGTCGATGCCGCTTTCCGTCTGCGTCAGCTTGCCGGCCCAGACGGCCAGGATGAGCAAGAGCAGCGGCACGCCGACGGCCCACAGGAAGACTTTCGACCTGGCCCAGCTCGATACCATCAGCAGCCAGCCGACCGTCGGCAAGGCCCACAGACAATACACGGGCAGCAAGCCGAACACGCGCAGCGGTCCCAGGTACAGGCCGGGGGTAGCGAGCAGTTCGGCAAACACGTGGATGCCGTTGGCCGCCAGCACGCCGCTCAGGATCAGGACCAGAAGCAGCGAAGTCACGCTGGCGGCAGCGGCCACGATCAGCGGTGCGACGAGCAGGGCGATGGCCGCTTTCGACAGCACCGTCTGCGCATCCGAGATGGGCAGCGATTTCCAGAACAGCACGCTGCGGTCGCGGCGGTCGTCATGCAGGGCGCTCAGGCAATAGAAAAACACCAGGAAGCCCAGCGCCAGGAACAGCGGCGCCGCCGCGTAGGTATAGTTGTTGGCAACGGCGTCGATGATTTCCGTACGGCGCGGACCGAAGGTGCGGGTGTTGAAGACGGTGCTCCAGGACACTTCCTCGCCATTGACGATGAGCGCCGTGCGCATCTTGGTCTTGGCGATGGTGCCTATCGTCATCAGGGCGCCCAGCACGGTCATGACGATGCCGATCAGGGCGGGCGTCCACACCAGCATGCCCTTGTGTTCCCACAATTCACGCCGGATCAGCCATTGCATCTTGTTGGCAGGGGAAATACTCATTGGTACGATCCTTTCATGGTCGCGACAAACAGGTCAGCCAGGCTGGGTGTGCGGACTTCGCCCAGGGCGGCCAGCTGGGTGCGGGCGACGCCGTCGAACAGCATCACCGACTTGCCGAACACGCTGCGTTCGCTGATCGGCTGCAGGGCGCGCGCCGGATTGACGTGCTGCGGGCCCACCATCACCTCGATATAGCGCTCGCCCACTTCTTCCATGCTCGAGGCCAGCACGATCTTGCCGTCGCGAATGAACATCAGGTCGCTCAGGATGTGTTCCACTTCCTCGATCTGGTGCGTGGTGATGACGATGGTCTTGTTTTCATCGAAATAGTCTTCCAGCAAGTTCTGGTAGAACTGCTTGCGGTACAGAATGTCCAGGCCCAGGGTCGGCTCGTCGAGCACCAGCAGTTTGGCGTCGATGGCCATCACCAGCGCCAGGTGCAGCTGTACCACCATGCCTTTCGACATGGCCTTGACCTTCATCTTCGGCGCCAGCTTGGTGTGCGCCAGGTAGCGTTCGGCCTTGCTGCGGTCGAAACGTGGATGCACGCCAGCAATGAAATCGATGGCGTCGGCCACGCGCAGCCAGCCCGGCAGGATGGCCACGTCGGCGATGAAGCACACGTCGTCCATCAGCGCGTCGCGCTGCACGCGCGGATCGCGCCCCAGTACCGACAGCTCGCCATCGAAGCCCGTCAGGCCCAGGATGGCTTTCAGGGTGGTGGTCTTGCCTGAACCGTTCGGCCCGATCAAGCCGACGATGCGCCCCGGCGCGATATCGAAGCTGATGCCGTCGATGGCGACCTGCTTGCCATACTGCTTGCGCAGGCCGCGTGCGCTGATGACGCTGTCCTTGTTCAATGCATTCATGCGCTCTCTCCATGTGCGCCACTGTCGCGGCTCGCCTGCAATAGTTGCTCGAGGTTAAGGCCCAGTTGCGTGATGCGTTCCAGCATCGCCGGCCATTCTTCGCGCATGAAGCGCTCGCGTTCACTGGCCAGCAATTTGTCGCGGGCGCCTTCCAAGACATACATACCGAGTCCTCTGCGTTTTTCCACCAGGGCATCGTCGACCAGTTCCTGGTAGGCGCGCGAAACCGTGATGGGATTCAATTGATAATCGGCCGCCACCTGGCGCACCGAAGGCAGGGCGTCGCCGGACTGCAGCACGCCATCGAGCATCATGCCCACCACTCTGGCCTTGAGCTGGCGGTAGATGGGGCTATTGTCGTTCCATTCCGCGCTCATGGGATGCGCTCCCACAAGGGCGGGGCGGTGCGGCGCGTGAAAAATGCTGTCGGCATGGTGGCTCCGTGATGTATTGAGTTGGTGTTGTAGTTAACTATAACAGTGAAAATGCAAATGTCAACAGTTTGACGCTTTCCAACCATGTGGAAACTATAATATTGCGTGTTTGAAAAAATTATTTGATAGCTTCTGGCGAAAATCATCGCCAGTTACCATGAAAGCAGCAATGATTAATCGATATGACGAATTGCACAATCTGTTTAGGCGTGTCGGCTGTAGCGTCGCCCTGCTGGCCGGACTGAGCGCATGTGGCGGCGGTTCCAGCGGTGGCACGGCCACGCCAGTGCCACCAGTCGAAACATCAACTTACTTGTTGGGTGGCACGGTTAGCGGCCTGCTGCCTGGCACCAGCGTCGTGCTGACGAACGGCGTGGATAAGGTGACCGTTACGGCTAACGGTCCCTTCAGCTTTGCCGGCAAGCTGGCGGCAGGGACGGCTTATCAAGGCAAGGTCGACAGTGCCTCCGAGGGGCTAGGCTGCAGCATCGCGCAAGGCTCGGCAACGATGGGCAATGCGGATGTCGGTACGCTGGTCGTGCGTTGTCTGCCTGTCGTGCTCGCCGGGATGCAGGAGAAAATCCAGCGGCTGGCAGGTATGGTCAGTGATGCCGCTGGCAACTACTATATCGCCGATGCGGGCAATCAAGTGATCCATAAACTGGGTACCGACGGCACCTTGAGCGTGTATGCGGGCGTGATGGGCAAGCGTGGCGTAGATGACGGCCCGGTGTCAAGCGCCACGTTTTCCTTTATCGAGGGTTCCCGTCTGGCAATTGATCGCCAGGCGAATCTTTTTGTGAGTGACTACTGTCACGCCGTGTTGCGCAAGATCACGCCAGCAGGCATGGTTAGTACGGTTGCTGGCCAGCGGCGCAGCAGTTGTGAGGCTGATGATCTTGAGCCGGCGTCTGCGTATGTTGATGGACAGAAGGACCAAGCCCGCTTAGGTTTGCCGGGCAGCTTGGCCATCGATGTGAACGGTGATGTATTGCTGGTCGATGCACACAAAAATACCATACGCCGCGTCACGGCAAATGGTATGGTCAGCACCCTGGCATGGACATTTGCTCCTATGCCTGAAGTCAGCAGCGACTTTCAACGCGTGGGCCGACTTGCGCTCGATTCCGCTGGCAGCGTTTATTTTGCCGATGCCACCGGTTCTTATCTATTCCGCATCCACAATGGCCTGGCGGTCAAGGTGGCGGGGAACCGCTCGCAGAATTCTTCTGTCGACGGTACCGGTGGCGCTGCCAGCTTTTTCCGCATTCGCGGCATGCAGTTCAACCGCGATGGCGAGTTACTGCTGGCCGATGGCGGCAGCATTCGGAAAGTGCAGGCAGACGGCAGGGTGAGCACCGTGCTCGGTGCTGGCATGCCTGATGCGAACGGTCAGGCGCCAGGTTTCAAGCAGCTCAATGATATGCTGCTCGATCCGTCCGGCGCCTTGGTCGTGTATGACCTGGGCCGACATATGCTGCGCAAGCTGGAGCGCAATGGCGTACTGTCAACGGTGCCTGCCTTGCCGGGACATATCGGCCTCGTCGATGGCGTTGGCGCTGCCGCGCGCTTGACGTTGGGCTACGCGCGAGCCGTCGTGGCGGATGCGGCGGGGAATGTCTACCTGGCCGACGACGTCAACAAGGTCATCCGTCGCGTGACGCCCGATGGCGCGGCCAGCCTCTTTGCGGGGATGGCGGGCAAAGACGGCCGTGTCGATGGAGCGCGCGGTACCGCGACCCTGCAGGGGCCGGTGGCCATGGCATTTGACAGGGAAGGCAACCTGTATTTTGCTGACCAATATCATGGCATGCCATGGCTTGTCTTACGCAAGATCAACAAACAGGGTGAGGTATCCAGTATTGCGGAATTGCCGGTTTCGTATGGCACGCGCTTCGCGCTGGCGGTCGATCAGCAAGATAATGTTTATTGGGTGAATAATGCAGGCAACGGCATTTACCGGCGTCCGCCGGGCGGCGAGTTCGCCTTGTTGATGCCCTTCGAGAATGCCATGAAGGTATTGAATGGAAAGCTTGGCACGCGTGACTATATTTCAGCGGCCAGCCTGGCCGTCGACCGCCGCGGAGCGCTCTACTTTGAAGACATCCAGCATCATGTGATCTTCAAAGTGGCGCAGAGTGGGGATGTCAGCCATTTTGCCGGCACCTCCTTGCGGAGCGATGGAAAGGATGGTCCGCCGGGAACCGGAAGCCTGATGGCAGGTGACTATTTTCCATTGGCAATAGATGCCAACGACAATCTGTACACGGGTGGTCAAGACGGCATACGCAGAATCGACAGTGCCGGTGTCATTTCTACGCCGCAACTAGGCTGGGGTTCTCCTGTACTGAGCACTTTCGCCATCGGTAACGGTGTGTTCTATGGCTTTACCGCCCAGGCCCTGATCCAGACGCCCTTGCCCTAGGTGCACGGTTGCGCGGCTGACGCATCCCTCAGCCGCGCCTGCAAGTCCAGCGCATTGCACAGGGCGGCCCCGGCCGCCGTATTGTCGAAGATGCACCAGCTGTTCGCTGGCGGCCGTGCGGCCAATTCATTGGCCAGGGTCGCCAGGTAGTCGGCAGGATAGTCCGAGTAGTAAATCCGCGGGCTGCCGTGCAGGCGCACGTAGGCGGCATCCGTGGTCGGCACGTGCAGCCCCGGCTGGCCGGCGGGCGGATCGGCGCGTACGCGTGTGATGGCCTGCTGCGTGAGCAGCTCGGTCGCCTCCGTTTCGAACCAGCTGGGATGGCGCGCCTCGCAAGCGAGCATGCCGTCGAAGCGCTGGCGCAGTGCATGGAAAAATGCGCTGGCCTCGGCCCCCTCGAAACGCAGGCTGGGCGGCAGCTGGACCAGCACGCAGCCCAGTTTATTTCCCAACTGCAATATCTCCCCCGCAAAGCGGTCGAGTTCCGCCGTGCCCTCGCGCAAACGCCGTTCGTGCGTGATGCTGCGTGGCAATTTCACGCTGAAGCGGAAATGCTCGGGCACGCTGGCGGCCCAGCGCGCGTAGGTTGACGGCTGGTGCGAGCGGTAGAACGAGCTGTTGATTTCCACGCAATCCAGCACCTGGGCATAGCGCTGCAGGTGGCTGCCATCGAGGGGAAGGTGGCTGGCGGCGGCGCTGGAGATGCTCCAGCCGGCCGTGCCGATATAAACAGTGTGCATGGCGCCATTACAGCAAGGCCAGGCGGGCGCGGCTATCGGACAAACGCCCGTGCTGCGGTCGGCGCAAGCCTAGTCGATGATGTCGCCGCTGAGATCGTGGCGCGTGATGTTGCCGCGCGCATCGATGGCGATCCAGCCGCCGCGCTGCGGTTCCACGTCGCATTCCCAGTCGGGCAGGACATAGCGCAAGGTTTCGTCAACTTTATGCACGGCAGGGCGGTGCGTATGGCCGTGGATCATGACGGTGCTCGCGTGTTCGGCAAATACTTGGGCGACAGCGTCGGGGGTGACATCCATGATGTCCATGGATTTTTCGCCATTGTGCTCGCGGCTGCTTTGACGCAAACCGTCGATGATGGCCTTGCGCTGCGCCAGCGGCATGGACAGGAACTGCTTTTGCCAGGCGGGCTGGCGCACCATGGCGCGAAACTCCATGTAGCTGACGTCTTTCGTGCATTCGGCGTCGCCATGCAGCAAGACGATGCGCCGGCCGGCAATCGTGGCCACGTGCGGTTCGCTGAGCAGGGTGGCGCCGGCGGCGGCGGCAAAGCCGGAGCCGACGAGGAAATCGCGGTTGCCGGCGATCCAGTAGACGTGCACGCCAGCATCGCTGACGGCGCGGATGGCAGCCGTCATGCGCGCATTGAACGGGTCTTCCAGGTCATCGTCGCCGGCCCAGTATTCGAACAGGTCGCCTAATAGATACAGTGCCTGCGCATATTGCGCATGGTGTTCCAGAAAGGAAAGAAATGCCGCGCTGGTGCGCGGGTGCGAGCTCTGCAGATGCAGGTCGGAAATAAAGAGTGCGGCAGGCATTGTCATCGTTCAACGCTCCCAAAAAGTGATGTACATGGAGAGGCGCCAACGCGGCAATGCCTGTTATTCATGATGCCAGAGCCGAATTACGCGGCTTCTACTTTTTCGATGATGACGTCGGTCACTGGCACGTCGGCGAACATGCCGGCGCGCGAGGTTTTCACGGCGCGGATGGCGTCGACGACTTCCTTGCCGTCGGTAACTTTACCGAACACGGCGTAGCCCCAGCCGTCCTGGCCTGGATAGTCGAGGAAGCTGTTGTTCTTGATGTTGATGAAGAACTGGGCCGATGCCGAATGCGGATCCGACGTGCGGGCCATGGCCAGGGTGTAGGTATCGTTTTTCAGGCCGTTCTTGGCTTCGTTTTCCACGGTGGTGTCGGCAGGCTTCTGTTTCATGCCTGGCTCGAAACCGCCGCCCTGGATCATGAAGCCGTCGATGACGCGGTGGAAAATCGTGTTGTCGTAGTGACCGGCTTTCATGTAGGCCAGGAAGTTGGCAACCGTTTTCGGCGCTTTCTCGGCGTCCAGTTCAGCGGTGATCTTGCCCAGATTGGTGGTGATGATGACGGAGGTCATGATGATCCTTAATAAATTGGATGAATAATTGATTCAGCGGCGCCGGGCAGGCCGGCGCCGCAAAAACGCTATTTTACAGTTTTGCGGGCGCTGTTTTGAGTAAAGTCGCCGATTCGATCACGACGGGGGTGACGGGCACGTTCTGGTGCGGTCCCTTGTCGGCCACAGGCACGGCCTTGATCTTGTCGACCACGTCCATGCCTTTGATGACTTTGCCGAACACCGTGTAGCCGAAGCCGTCGCGGCCAGGGTAGTCGAGCGCGCCGTTGTCGTTGACGTTGATAAAGAATTGCGCGGTGGCCGAATGCGGGTCGCCCGTGCGCGCCATGGCGATGCTGTAGGTGACGTTTTGCAAGCCGTTTTGCGCTTCATTCCTGATCGGCGCCTTGGTGGCTTTCTGCTTCATGTTCTTGTCGAAGCCGCCGCCCTGTATCATGAAGCCGTCGATGACGCGGTGAAACACGGTACCCTTGTAATAACCGCTTTTGACGTACTGCAAGAAATTGGCCACGCTTTTCGGGGCTTTTTCCTGATCCAGTTCCAGCACGATCTCGCCCATGCTGGTTTTCAGGGCCACGTGCGGCGTGGGGTCGAGGGCGGTTGCCGGAGCGGCCGCCACGACGGCGCTGCCCAGGGTCAGGCCGGCAAACAGGGTGCAAAAGCGGGCCAGGAAAGACAGGCGTTTCGATTTGGTTTCTTGCATGAAGGCGTCCTTGATCGTTATTTTTCTCTAAACTTGCTTTAATTGTAAAGAACTGAAAATTCGGTTGAACATCGTAAAAACCTGATTCATATCGGGCCAGTATGGTTTTTATCAATGTTATACTTGACCGCTAACGCCCCAATTCTAACAAACAAGAACAACAATATAGCGGGTCGACAGTTTTCGGCGCACACGGCAGTTCAGTGGCGCGGCACCCCCGGTGTCCGCGCCTGTCTGTCGTTTTGCCAGGCTGGCGGCCGCTCCACTTGCAAAGTACGATGAGCAATCTAAAGATTTACAACACCCTGGCTCGCGAGAAGCAGGTATTCGTCCCGATGGAAGCGGGCAAGGTACGCATGTACGTGTGCGGCATGACCATCTACGATTATTGCCATATCGGCCATGCGCGCATGATGATGGCGTTCGACGTCATCTACCGCTGGCTGAAAGCCTCCGGCTTCGACGTCACGTATGTGCGCAATATTACGGACATCGACGACAAGATCATCCGCCGCGCCGTGGAAAACGGCGAGACGATTTCCCAGCTGACGACGCGTTTCACCCAGTACATGGATGAAGACACGGCCGCGCTGGGCATCCTGACGCCGGACCATACGCCGCGCGCCACCGAATACGTGCCGCAGATGCTGCGCCTGATCGAGCAGCTGGAAGCGAAGGACCTGGCCTACCAGGGCGCGGACGGCGACGTGAACTACGCCGTGCGCAATTTCCCCCACTACGGCAAGCTGTCGGGCAAGTCGCTCGACGACCTGCGCGCGGGCGAGCGTGTCGACGTCAACACGGGCAAGCGCGATCCGCTCGACTTCGTGCTGTGGAAGTCGTCGAAGGAGTCCGAGCCGGAAGAAGTCAAATGGGATTCGAAGTGGGGCAAGGGCCGCCCGGGCTGGCATATCGAATGCTCGGCCATGTCCTGCGCCTTGCTCGGTGAACAGTTCGACATCCACGGCGGCGGCGCGGACTTGCAATTTCCGCACCACGAAAACGAGATCGCCCAATCCGAAGGCGCGTTCGGCCACACCAGCGTGAATTACTGGATACATAATGGTTTCGTGCGCCTGGACAATGAAAAGATGTCCAAGTCGCTCGGCAATTTCTTCACCATCCGCGAAGTGCTGCAAAAATTCGATGCCGAGGTGATCCGCTTCTTCATCCTGCGCGCGCACTACCGCAGCCCCCTGAATTACTCGGACGTGCATCTGGACGACGCGCGCCTGTCGCTGACGCGTCTGTACACGGCGCTGGCCGACGTGGCGGTGGAAGAGGGCGCCATCGACTGGAGCGAAGCGCATGCCGTGCGCGTGCGCGAAGCGATGGACGATGATTTCAACACGCCGCTGGCCGTGGCGGCCCTGTTCGACCTGGCGACGGAAGTCAACAAGAGCAAGTCGCCCACCCTGGCGCGTCAATTGAAGGGTCTGGCGGGCGTGTTCGGCTTGCTGGAACGCACGCCGCAGCAATTCCTGCAGGCAACTGTCGGCGCCGCCGGCGGCCAGGACGAGGCGGCCGGCATCGAAGCGGCGATTGCGGCGCGCAGCGCGGCGAAAAAGGCGCGCGACTTTGCCGCATCGGACAAGATCCGCGCCGAATTGTTGGCCGCAGGCATCATTCTTGAAGACAAGCCTGACGGCTCGACCAACTGGCGCCGCGCATGATGCCAACGTCCAGGGAAAACGGGGAAGCGCCAGTAGTCGCTGCGCAGGTGATCCAGGTGCCGCACTACTGGGAAGAGGCGAAGATCGAGCTGATGAAGCGCGACCGCATCATGAAAAAGCTCATCCCGCAATTTGGCGACCTGCACCTGGTCGGCCACAGCGACCCGTTTACCACCCTGGCCCGTTCGCTGGTGGGCCAGCAGATCACGCCCAAGGCGGCGGATGCCGCCTGGAAAAAGCTGCTGCTGGCTTGCCAGAAATGCACGCCTTCGCAAGTATTGAAGGCAGGCGCCGAGCAATTGTCCGCTTGCGGCTTGTCCAAACGCAAGACCGAATACATCCTCGACCTGGCCGACCATTTCAAGGCCAAGCGCGTGCACGCGAGCCAGTGGGACCAGATGGATGACGAAGCCGTCATCGCCGAACTGGTGCAGATCCGCGGCATCGGCCGCTGGACAGCCGAGATGTTTCTGATATTTAATCTGCTCCGGCCGAATGTCTTGCCGCTCGACGACCCTGGTTTGATCCAGGGCATCAGCGTCAATTACTTCTCCGGCGAACCCGTTTCCCGCAGCGATGCGCGCGAAGTTTCCGCCAATTGGGAACCGTGGCGCACCGTGGCGACGTGGTATCTGTGGCGCAGTCTCGACCCTGCAGCCGCCCCTGCCGCACCCGATGCAGCCCCCGGCGCCCCAGCCGGTACGGTAAAATAAACATAGATGACGCCGCGCGCCCTGGCGCCGTGGCCGGTAAAACCTGGAGGTACAATGACTAAAACGACTTTCCTCAATTTTGAACAGCCGATAGCGGAACTCGATTCCAAGATCGAAGAGTTGCGCTTCGTGCAAGACGATTCGGCCGTCGACATCTCGGAAGAGATCGACCGCCTGGCCAAGAAGAGCCAGCAGCTGACCAAAGATATCTACGCCAAGCTGACGCCATGGCAAGTGGCGCAGATCGCGCGTCACCCGCAACGCCCCTACACCATGGATTACGTGAATGAAATCTTTACCGATTTCCACGAATTGCATGGCGACCGCAGCTACGCGGACGATCTGTCCGTCGTCGGCGGCCTGGCCCGCTTCAATGGCCAGCCGTGCATGGTCATCGGCCACCAGAAGGGCCGCGACACGAAGGAGCGCGCCATGCGCAATTTCGGCATGCCGAAACCGGAAGGCTACCGCAAGGCCATGCGTCTGATGAAAGTGGCTGAAAAGTTCAACCTGCCCATCTTCACCTTCGTTGACACGCCAGGCGCCTTCCCCGGCATCGACGCGGAAGAGCGCGGCCAGTCGGAAGCCATCGGCCACAACCTGTACGTGATGGCCGAGCTGAAAGTGCCGCTGATCGCCACCATCATCGGTGAAGGCGGTTCCGGCGGCGCGCTGGCGATCGCCGTGGGCGATGCCGTGCTGATGCTGCAATACTCGACGTATGCCGTGATTTCGCCGGAAGGCTGCGCCTCGATCCTGTGGAAGAGCGCCGAGCGCGCCTCCGACGCGGCCGAAGCGCTGGGCCTGACTGCCCACCGCCTGAAAGCCATGGGCCTGATCGACAAGATCATCAACGAACCGCTGGGCGGCGCCCACCGCGATCCGAAACAGATGGCGACCTTGCTCAAACGCGCACTGGCCGACACCCTGCGCCAGTTCCAGGGCATGAAAACCAAGGACTTGCTGGCCGCGCGGCATGAAAAACTGCTGAGCTACGGCAAGTTCAAGGAAACCACGCCGAGCGAGTAAATCATCGCCGGCGCAGGCCGGCAGCAAGAACACCGGGGACAGGCAGCCAGACGACAGGAGTCGTTTGGTCACCTGTCCCTCTTTGCATTCCTGGAGTATTATGAAAAAGCAACAAACCGCCACCGTCGCCGATATCTTCGCCCGCGCGCTGGAAACCTGCGGACCACAAGCCGGCGAGACGGTCGGCATCGCCCTCAGCGGCGGCCTCGATTCCGCGGCCCTGCTGCACCTGGCGCATGCCTGGGCGCAAGAGCACGGCGTGGCCTTGCACGCGTTTCACGTGCACCACGGCCTGAGCCCGAACGCGGATGCCTGGCTGGCGCACTGCGAGCAGGCGTGCGCCGGCATGGGTGTCGCCTTCGAGGCGCGCAAGGTCACCCTGGAAAAGAACGCGAAGACGGGCACGGAAGAGGCGGCCCGCAAGCGCCGTTATGCGGCCCTGGGCGAGCTGTGCGCCGCGCACGGCGTGCGCCTGCTGCTGACGGCCCACCACCAGGATGACCAGGCGGAAACGGTGCTGCTGCAATTGCTGCGCGGCTCGGGCACGGCGGGCCTGTCCGGCATGGATGGCGCCAACAGTGCGCCCGAGCTGCTGGGCAACCCGGACCTGGTGATGGCGCGCCCCTTGCTTTCCGTGTCGCGCAAACAACTCGAAGCGTATGTGGCGAGCCATGCGATCGCGCACGTCCACGACGAATCGAACGACGATCCCCGCTTTGCCCGCAATGCCCTGCGGCACCAGGTGATGCCCGTGCTGGCGCAGGCGTTTCCCGGTTTCCAGGAGCGTTTCGCCCGCAGCGCCCAGCATGCGCAATCGGCACAGCGCCTGCTGACGGAACTGGCGACGCAGGATTTGGCAATGTGCCTCGATGGCGACTGCATCGAACTGGCGAAATTGCGGGAATTAAGCGCGGACCGCTGCTACAACCTGCTGCGCCACTGGTTCGGCACGCGCGGCTTGCGCATGCCGTCGACGGCATGGCTGGCGGAAATGCTGGCGCAATTGCTGGAGGCGCGGCCCGATGCGCAACTGCTGGTCACGCATCCCGAATGCCACGTGCGGCGCCACCGCGACCGTTTATATCTGACGCCGAAGCTGATTGAGCTGGCCGGCATGCGCGAGCGTGACGACGCGGGCATTCCCGGCCTGGAAAAGGCCAGCCAGCAATTTTCCTGGAAAGGCGAGGCGAGCCTGGCGTTTCCCGCGTATGGCGGCGTGCTGCATTTCGATGCGGTGGAAGAGGGAGGGCAAGGTATCGATATTGCCTGGTTGCAAGCTCAAACCTTGACCATCGACTTCCGCCAAGGCGGCGAGCGCCTGAAACTGGCCTTGAACCGTCCCACCAAGAGCTTGAAATACCATTACCAGGCGTTCGACGTGCCCGCCTGGGAGCGCGAACGCCTGCCCCTTGTCTGTGCGGCGCAACAATTGCTGTATGCGGCTGGTATTGGCCTCGATTGCCATTGTCTGAGTCTGCTGGATCGTCCCCGCGTCGCCCTGCGCTGGGTGTCCTGCTGAGCGCAGGGGCAGCTGCCACGGCCGCTCTCGGGGTGGCCGGCAAGTGGCTGCTCAAGCCAGCTGGACTGCATGAATTGGTTATTTCCATATACGCAATCGGTATGAGCTAATGCGCTTTTTAGCTTGTTATTTTGCATTGCGGCATGTAGAGTAAAGCCCTCCTTTTTTATTCTTCTTGAGCGGAAACTTCACTCTTATGGCTTTAATCGTCCACAAATATGGCGGTACGTCGATGGGCTCGACTGACCGTATCAAGAATGTCGCCAAGCGCGTTGCCAAGTGGCACGACGCTGGGCATCAAATCGTGGTGGTGCCATCCGCCATGTCGGGCGAAACGAACCGCCTGATTGGACTGGCCAAGGAAATCATGGATCAACCCGATCCCCGTGAACTTGACATGATCGCCTCGACAGGCGAACAGGTGTCCGTCGGCCTATTGTCGATGGCACTGCTGGCGATCGGCAAACAAGCCGTATCCTATGCTGGCTGGCAAGTCGCGATCAAGACCGATTCCGCCTTTACCAAGGCACGCATCCAGTCGATCGATGACGAAAAAGTCAAACGCGACCTCGATGCGGGCAAGATCGTCATCATTACCGGTTTCCAGGGCGTCGACGAGCACGACAACATCGCGACCCTGGGCCGCGGCGGTTCCGATACCTCGGCCGTGGCGATCGCCGCCGCCATGAAGGCGGCCGAATGCCTGATCTTCACGGACGTCGACGGCGTCTACACGACCGACCCGCGCGTGGTCTCCGAGGCGCGCCGCCTGAAGACCATCACCTTTGAAGAAATGCTGGAACTGGCTTCGCTGGGTTCCAAAGTGCTGCAAACGCGTTCGGTGGAATTCGCCGGCAACTACCGCGTGCCCACGCGCGTGCTGTCGTCGCTGACCGACCCGATGTTGCCGCTGGAAATAGAAGCCAATTCAGGCACCCTGATTTCGTTTGAGGAAGATACAAACATGGAACAAGCAGTCATCTCCGGCATCGCCTTCAACCGCGATGAAGCCAAAATCACCGTGCTCGGCGTGCCCGACCGTCCAGGCGTGGCGTACCACATCCTGGGACCGGTGGCCGACGCGAATATCGAAGTCGACATGATCATACAGAATCAGTCGGTCGACGGTAAAACGGATTTCACCTTCACCGTCTCGCGCGGCGAATACACGCGTGCGCTGGCCGTGCTGGAAGCGAACCGCGAAGCGCTGGGCGCGGCCAGCATCACGGGCGACGCGAAAGTGTCGAAACTGTCCGTCGTCGGCGTGGGCATGCGCAGCCACGTGGGCGTCGCATCGCAAATGTTCCGTACCTTGTCGGAAGAGGGCATCAACATCATGATGATCTCCACTTCCGAGATCAAGATCTCCGTGCTGATCGATGAAAAGTACATGGAACTGGCCGTGCGCGCGCTGCATAAAGCGTTCGAGCTGGAAAAAGCTTAAATATCCAAAAATATTGCCCCACGCCCTTGACCAAAGGGGGGGCAATCGATATTATGACGTTCGTCGCTGCAGCGCAGTTAGCTACAGAGACATAGTTGAGTAATCAGCTAGGAGACGTGGCCGAGTGGCCGAAGGCACATCCCTGCTAAGGATGCATACGGCTTATACCTGTATCGTGGGTTCGAATCCCACCGTCTCCGCCAGAATCAAATAAAAAAGCCTCCCCTGCGGGAGGCTTTTTTATTTGTCTGGACGGAACGGTGGGATTCGAAGGACTGGGCCGTGCCGGCCCAGTCCTCTCCGAATCGCCCATCTGCCGCGCTCCGCGCGGCCCCGTTGGCCGCACAGCGGCCAACGCCGTCCCCTCATCTCAGGCACTAGCGGCAAGCGCTCCCATCGCATCAGCCCACAATCAGTGCCCCTCACAATAAAAACAACAAGTGACTTAGTGTGAGTATTGACTCTTTGTCATTATGGATAATAGCAATGTTACTAATAAAAAATACGCATGCCCAGCCATGCTTCCATTGCCGAGTCCAATCGAGGAGTTGTCATGTCCTATCGTCTTCCCCGCAGGCGCACGCTGCTGTGCCTGGCCGCCATGCCGTTTGCCTTGGGTAGCGCCTTCGCCGCGGAAAGCACCGTCAATCGGAATCTCGACCTGAATCTGAAGTCCGTGCCGAACCTGGAGCTGCGCCTGTTGCAGGAGCCGCCAAAGCTGAAGACGCGCGCCAGGCCCGCCAACCGCGCGGCGAGCAAGCGCGACGAGTTTGAAAAGTCGTATGACATGTACATCCGCTATGCCAACGGCACCATCTATAACCCGACCACGGCCAAGCATGACAAGGTGCGCCTGCGTTCCTACCAGCAGACGAACGGCCTGGCGCTCGATGGGCGCGACGAGAATGCGGCCACCTTCATGGCGCCCACCGTGGTGATGGCGCCGGGGCAAACCGTGCGCTTCAAGTTGTATAACCAGTTGCCGGCGCTGCCGGCCGAGCAGTGCGCCACGGCCGATACCAATGCGCCGCGTCCGCGCGGCTGCTTCAACGACACGAATCTGCACTCGCACGGCCTGTGGGTCTCCCCTTCGGGCAATAGCGACAATGTGTTGATATCGATCAAGCCGGGCGTGGATTTCGAGTATGAATACAATATTCCCATCGACCATCCGGCCGGCACGTTCTGGTATCACCCGCACCAGCATGGCGCGACGGCGATGCAGGTCGCCAGCGGCATGGCCGGCGCGCTGGTGGTCGAAGGCGACCGTTATCCGACGGCGACAGCGAATGGCGACCTCGATGTGATACTGAAACAATTCCAGCCGGACGATGGCAGCGGCAGCGCTGGCGAGGTGATGCTGCTGCAGCAAATTCCGTATGACTGCCCCAGCAACAGCCTGACGCCGACGAAGCCGTGCCCCACGGATGGGGTAGGCGTGCTGGAGGATTTCGATCAGGTCGAAGATCCGGATGCCTGGCTGATGTCGGGCCGGTACACCTCCGTCAACGGCAAGGTGCAGCCGGTGCTGAAGATGAAGACGCAGCGCCTGTACCGCTGGCGCATGATCGATACGGGTTTCCAGGCAAGCGTGGTGCTGCGCATCCGCCGCGCCAACGATCCGCAAAAGCTGTTCCAGGCGCTTGGCGTGGCGAACCAGGACAAGGATGTGATGGATTTGTGCAATGGCGAGGACGTCACGCAATTCGAGGTGGCCAGCGACGGCTTGACGCACGACAAAATCATCCCCAAGACTTTGAATTACCTGCAGCCGGGCTACCGCAGCGACATCCTGTTTTCGCTGCCGAAAGCCGGCGCGTATTGCGTGTATGCGGAAACCAACGTCAATAACATGACGACGATGCATGACGTCAACAACACGCGCCTGATCGCCGTGATCGCCGCCAAGACCAATGCCAAGGCGTCCGCCCGCGCCAGGGCGGGCGAATCGCCGCGCGATTTCCTGCTGGCCGAGTTGCGCAACGCCGTCAAGAGCCTGCCCGGCGTCCAGCTGCCCGATAGCGTCAAGAACACCATCCTCGGGGACCTTGAGAATGGACTCAAGCTCGGCAAGTTTGTGCCGCACGCCAGCTTCAGCGAAGCGGCAAAGGAAGCGATGCGCGGCAAGAAGAAGGAGTATGCGACCTTCAATATCGCCAAGGTGGATGGCAAGTTCCGTTTCATGGTGGAAGGCAAGCCGGAAGACTCGCCGACACCCGAGATGAAGTACGTCTATGATCCGCACCGCATCGACCACACGCTGGTATTGGGCACCGAGCAGATTTGGGAGCTCGCGTCGAAGAAGGGCAATCATCCCTTCCATATCCACGTCAATCCTTTCCAGATCATCGGCATCACGCGCACCGACGGCGGCACGGTCGACGCGCAATACAAGGACTTGATCGGCACGTGGAAAGACACCTTGCTGGTGATAAAGGACCACAAGATCGAGATCGCCACGCGCTATCAGCGCTACATCGGCGAATACGTGCTGCATTGCCACATCCTTGAGCATGAAGACCAGGGCATGATGCAAAACGTCAAGGTGGTGCTGCCGGATGGCAAGGGCGGCGGCGACATGGGCGGACACGGCCACTGACCGTTCCTGGCGGGAGTGCGCCTGGCGCGTTTCCGCCTCTCCCAACCTGCCTCTGGAGCGTCTGCCCATGTTACGCATGAAAACCTTGACCCTTTCCCTGCTGGCCGGCTGCGCGCTGGCCGGCGGCCATGCCGGCGCCGGCACGGGCGAGCTGGCTGTCGCCCGCTGCCTTCCCGCGTTGCCGGACCAGGCAGAGCAGGGCGGCGCGCGCATCGTGCGCTACCGCAAGAATATCGATGAACTGACCCCGGCCGAGCTTGGCGCCTTCAAGCATGCGGTGAGCGAGATGAAACGCAAGAGCCAGGAAAACGTATACGACCGGCGCGGCTTCCTGTGGCAGGCCTGGGTGCATAACTGCCCCTCCGTCGACGTCTTCAACGACCGCCAGGCGGCCTTGCCCGGCGACAGGCTGAAACAGCTGCTGGGCGCTCCGACGCGCAACAGCTGCGACATTGCCTATTTTCTCGACAAGGTGGCGACCGAGGACAACGCGCACGAGGAATTCCCGGGCGAGTGCGAGCACCAGAAGAACACCTTCCTGCAATGGCACCGGGCGCAACTGTACTTTTATGAGCAGGCGCTGCAGGCAGCCGACCCGGACGGCGAACGGGGCCCCAGCACGCGCGACGTCGCGCTGCCGTACTGGAATTTCACCCGCAAGCCCAGCGGCGTGCGCTATCCGAAAGCGTTCGAGGACGTCGATTCGCCGCTGTACGATGCCACGCGCAACAAGGAAGGGCTGGACAGCTCGCTGGCCACGGCCTCGCCCAATTTGCTGGCCTACCAGATCTACTACATGGATTGGGCCGATTTCGGCGGCGACGAATACGGCAGCCTGGGCGGCGGCAACCTGGAGACGAAGATCCATAATCACATGCACGCCACCTACATGGGCGGCAATATGGGCGACAACGTCACGGCCGGCCTCGATCCGCTGTTTTACGCCTTCCATAATTTCCTCGATTACAGTTTCGAGAAGTGGCTCGACGAGCATGGCGATGCCGGCATACGCGGCAGCGGGCGCACGGCGTTCATGCGCAGCGAACAGGACGCCAGCCTGCCCCGGCCCGTCGGCTGGAGCGCCGGCAGCGGCGACGACCCGCGCAGCGATTCGGGCGACTACACGGCCAACATGGGCCAGGCGGAACTGTACTTCGATACCCTCCGGCAGGGCTATGCCTTCCAGCCGCGGTATGGCGGCGAGTTTGCCCGCAAGAAAGATATCCAGGCCTTGATCGACCGGCACCAGCAGGCGGGCTTCGTGTTTGGCGACAACCAGAAAAGCCTGTTCGCCGCACTGCTCAGCGACGATGCGGCCGATGGCGCGGTCGCCAGGCCCGATCTCACCGTCACGGCTGCCTACAACATCCCGGCGCGGCCGGTGGCCAGGGACAAGCGGGCCAATATGGTGCTGGACCGTGCGGATGCCGAGGAAGACTACAGTTTTCAGGCGGATATCTACCTGTATCCCGTCAACGTGAGCGCGCGCATCGGCGACAAGTCGTTTCGCGACCGCTACCTGGTCACCAGCACCAGCCACTGGGCCTTGTCCGGCGCCCACCGGCATGACAAGTACGTGATCGAAACGGATATTACCGGCATCGTCGACAGCCTGGTCCCCAAAAAACACGGGCAGGCCTGGCGCATCACGGCGGCCATCACCACCAATGACAAGGGCCGCGGCCTGATCCGGCAAGGCGATTTTTCCACGCCCGTGATCCAGGTCGTCGACCGCCGCAAACCTGCCGAACCCACGTATGAGGAGAGCAAGCCATGAGCGAACGGATCAGCTTCAAGCGCGATGTGCAGGGCCTGTTTTCCCGCTATGTGGCCGACATGAACAAGGTCAAGCTGTCGAATCCCGCATCGACGGGCGTGCAGCGCCTGTATCTGAACGACTATGCGAGCGTGAAGGCGTTTGCCTGGCAAATCCAGGTGGCCATCCACGGTTACGACTATGACAGCCGCAACGAAAAATGGCTGGTGGAGGCCGTGCATCGCCTGCGCGCACCGGGAGGGCGGGAAGGCGAGTATGTCAAGTCCGCGCCGCACCCGATGCCGCCCGACGGCCCGATGCCGCAGGAGGGCATCGACATCTTCGACCAGTGGGTCAGGGACGGCATGCAGCCGTGACTCTTGGTCCAACCGGCACAGACACCCTTGATGATCAGGAGTTCAGCATGGCATACACAGGTTTGAGAATTCACCCGGCCATCGGCATCGCCCGCGTCGGCAACAGCGAAGCATATTATCTGGGCCCGGAAAGCCTGGCCGGCATGCCGCTCGATGGCCAGGATGGCACGGGAGGCTTGCCGATACGGCCCGGTACGGAAGACACGACCATCGCGAGCACCGAGTTGCGCGACGCCAGCGGAAAGCTCAAGCGGCAGGCGGCCCGCTTCCGGATTTACCAGTATGCTTTCGACGCAGCGGACGGCGTGGAAAGCTATCCGCTGGGCAGGCGGGGCGCGGCGGCCGAAGTGGCCATCGGCAGCATGGTCGGTGGCAAGATCGTCAAGGACATCGTCTGGACCGTGCATCTGGCCAACAAGAAAGCCAATAGCTGGGTGGGAGGGGAAGGCGTGGCGCCCTTCGAGCATGGCCGCCAGCCGGACATGCGCAACAAGGACTTCATCGGCGACGACCTGCAGCGCCGCACACTGCTGGTCATCGACGCGGGGCCGCGCACGGTGCAGGCATCGCGCCAGGCGCTGGTGCAGTTCGATGCGGCCACCGAACCTTCCTGCGCGGATGCCGCCAGCGGCGCCGTGCACCCCTTGCCCGCCTATCCTGTGTCGTTTCCCCGCGGCGGGCCGCCTGGTGCGGATGGCGGTGCACCGGGCGCCATCATCGCCTCGCTGGGCGCCATCTCGACGGAAAGGAATGGCCGCCTGCTGGTGCTGGGCGGCTATGGCAAGGCATGCGGCTTCGATGCGCAAGGCAATTATTCGGCCGCCGCCGTCCTGCACGACAATGTCAACAACGATAACTGGTTCGATGACGTGGCCGATGGTCCCGTCACGGCCATGCTGCTCTTCGCCGACGGCACGGCGCGCAGCGTCGAGGGCAGCGCCTGGGTGGTATCGAGCGACCCGTCGTACGCGCCGCAAACGGCGAACGTCGTAACGCTGTGGGATGACCTGTATTGCACCTGGCTGGAAAAGATGGCGCTGCAGCCCGCCGTCTATGCGGATGGCAGTTACCAGACGGGTTACCGGAGCAATTTCGGCACCGATGTCCGGCCCATCCTGCGCGCGGCCTCGTTGCAGCGATGGACGACCAGCCTGCCGGCCAGGGCGATCAAGGAGCACGACTTGCTGGGCAAGATGACGGCGGAAGGCCTGACCTACCCGATCATGAATTTCATCCGCCATCCCGACCAGACGGGGGCGCCGTCGCTGCGGCCGCAAATGCCGCTGTCGCTGGGCGATGCGGGCAGCAGCCTGCTGACCCTGACCCGGGCCCAGTATTTTTTCATGGATCAGTGGGCGCATGGCCGGTATGTGGCCGACAGCGGCAATTTCCTGCTGGGCGCCGGGGAAGCGCTCGACCGTACCGTCCTGTTCAATTGCCTGGGCGGCCGCTACAGCCCCGGCATCGAGATGGGCTTTATCGTGCGCGACCCGGGCCTGTACCGGCAGGCGTGGCGGCGCCATGATGCCGGCGGCCCGTTCCGCATCAATGCACAGCCTCTCGATTACCGGGCCGCCGTCAGGGACCAGCCCTTCCTCGGCGCCGGCTATATGCCGCTGCGCGGCGGCGAGGTGCAGCCCGGCGACGTGTCGAAGTTCATGGCCCTGCCGTGGCATACCGATTACAACTCGTGCGCCACGCATCTGCCCGATCCGAATCCCGGCGGCAAGGTACTCAATAACCAGCAGGCGATCGATGCGGCCACGGCGATCAAGGGCAATGGCTACAACACCTTGCTGTATTCCTCCTGGCCGGCGCAGCGGCCCGTGGCCGTGTACACGTACGACGATGTCGTCGCCAACGGCGGCGAATTGACGACGCCGCGCTACTCCGTGCGGGGCAAGGGCACGCGGGCCGATGAGGTGCCGTCGAGCACTCCGGAAGATGCGGAAATCGACCGGCCCGCCATGCATGTTGGCCGCTACCAGGACCGCGCGCAGTTCCTGCTGAACTGGCACCGCATCGGCGTGGTGGTGCAAAGCACCGCGATTGCGTGCAAGGCTGGCGAGAAGGCCATCTGCAAGGATTACTACCTGGAAGTCGAAAGCCTGTTTGACAGCGACGAAAGCAACCTGGTCGAGTATTGGCGCAATACGGCCATCGACAAGGTGTACCGGCCGAAGCCGAAGCCCTGATGGCGGCGGTAACGGATAGTCCCGGCGCGGCAGGGCCATCGCGGCAGCGCTACCGGGTCGTCATCGTCGGCGGCGGCCCTGCCGGCTGCGCCTGCGCGCTGGCGCTGGCGCAGCATGGCGTGCAGGACGTGCTCGTGATCGAGGCGGCGGGCGACTACGCGCCATTTCGCATCGGCGAGAGCATTCCGCCCGAAGCCAACCGTCTGTTCCAAGCGCTGGGCATCGCGCAGGATTTTTTCGCCGAGGCGCACGCGCCTTGCCATGGCAGCTGTTCCTGGTGGGGCAGCGACAAGCGCGGCTACAACGACGCGCTGCTGCATCCGCTGGGCCACGGCTGGCACCTGGAGCGTTCCCGTTTCAATGGTTTCCTGGCGCGGCAGGCGCGCTTGCGTGGAACGGAAGTGCTGTTGCGCGCCAGCCTGGTCGCGTCGGCGCCGGTGGAAGGCGGCGGCTTTGCCCTGGAATTGATACTGGGCGATCCGGCGCAGCCGCGCCCGGCCGCCATCCATGCCGACCTGGTGGTCGACGCCAGCGGCACGCGCGCCGTCTTTGCGCGCCAGCGGGGCAGCCGCAAGGTGGAAACGCTGCCGCTGGTCTGCCTGGCCATGCGTTTCGCCGCGCCCGATGCTGTCCGATCCGGCTTGACGCACCTGGAAGCCGTCGAACATGGCTGGTGGTATGGCGCCCATCTGCCCGACGCCACCTTGCTGCTGGCGTTCTACAGCGATGCGGCCACCGTCAAGGCGCGGCGCCTGCAGCATGCCGGGCACTGGCTGGCATGGCTGGCGGCCGCGCCCAACACGGCCGCGCTGGTCCGCGGCACGCTGCCGCTGGCGGGCGGGGTGCAGAGCTTCCCCGCGCCGTCCTACTGCCTCGACCAGCTGCATGGCGACGGCTGGCTGGCCATCGGCGACGCCGCCTCGGCCTATGATCCCGTCACCTCGCAAGGCATCGTCAAGGCGCTGGCCGACGGCATGGCGGCCGCCGGCGCCATCGCCGGCCACGCCACCCTGGGCGCGGTGGCGCACACGGTGGCGCAGCGCCATGCGCAGTACCTGCAGCTGCGCCAGCAGTATTACGGCTGGGAGCAGCGCTGGCCCTCCGCGCCATTCTGGCGCCGGCTGCATGCCGGTGCGCAGGTGCGCTAGCGGTCTTATCGCCGCTGCGCCTCGCGTTCCAGCGTATCCTTGCCGATGATCTTCAGACTGGCGCCGCCCTTGAAGGGCAGCGCTTCCTCGCTGCCCGCCACCTGGATGCCGGCCGAGACGCCGATTTCGGCCGTCACGTCGACGAACTCCTTGCGGAACAGCAGCAGCTCCGTATTCTTGATGATGGTGTGCAGCGCCACCGACTGGCCTGGCCCGATGGGGGTGAAGTCACGCTTGAGCGCGTGCTTCGCCAGGCCCGTCTTCAATACCTGGCTTTGCTCGCTCACGTTGTCGATCAGGCGCAGGTTGGGGCCGCGCTGCTGAATGTACTCGAGCGGATACCCGACCGCCGCCGTGCCGGTATTCTTGATGAGCACCTCGATGCGCATGTCGCTGCCCGTGAAAATGCAGGCGGGATTGTCGAGGCAGTGGGCGCTGATGGAAAGAACGTCGTTCGGCATGGCGTTTCCTGTGAGTTGAATGGACAGCGCAAGCAGCGCGCTTAGGAGCCGTTCAGGATGATATCGCATTTGATTTTCCGTCCTATTTTCGTGCGCAGCAATTCCTGCACTTCGATGGCGATCTGCCAGGCATGACGGTCGCGGATGATGACGGAACCGGCCGAATTCATGATGTTGGCAGCGGCCGGTTCCGGTTCCTCGTCATCCGACAGCGACGGCACGGGCGCGTCCCAGGTGCCGTCCGGTTTTTTGTACTTGACGGTCTCGTCGTCGCCCGCCACGTACGAGTATTCGTCCGGCAAGCCATAGCAGTGACCGAATTCATGCGCGTGCGTCTGTCCATCGGTCGAGGCGGAGACGTCGATCACGGTACCCGTCACGCCCTCGCGCTCGTAGCGCTTGTGGATCTGCATCAGGTAATGCTCGTTGCTCTCCACATACACGACGCGGTAGATGATGGGCAGCGTGCGCGTGCCGCATTCCGGGTCGCTGATCTCCATCCGGAATTTATTGTTCCAGTGGCTTTCCAGGCCTGTGGTGGCGATGCCCTTGACGTACTTGATGACGGCGGCGCGCTGCTTGGCCCGCGTGGCGGCCTGCGGTGTGCCCCGCTCGCGGTCTTCCAGCGCCTGGTCGGCCGGCTCGAGTACGGTGATCACCTTGACGCGCAGTTCGGCGATGATGCCGGTGTTCGATTTGACGGGCACGTAGATCTTGTAGCGCACGGTGTCGAAATAGTTGTGCGGCGCGCCGTTGGCGCCGAAGGTGTTGTTATAGCGCGGTACGCTGGAGACGGAGATCTCCTTTTCATAGTCCTCGATCCAGCAGGCAGGCCGCTTGATCAGCACTTCCTTGCGCTTCTTGTTGTCGACGGGGCTGGTGCTCGAGGTGCCCGTTTCCTTGAATTTCGGCTCGGGTTTGGGCGGCGCCTTGGCCGTCGTGCCGGGCGCCGGCCCCTTGGCGCGCGTGTCCGGGCCGGGCGCCGGCGCAGGGGCAGGGCTGTCCGGCGTTTCGGGCAACTGGCCCGGCGATTTGAGCAGCTCGATCACCAGCGCCTCGACGGCGGCAGCCGCCACGATGTGGGTCAGGCCCCTGGCGTCCGTCATGCCCGTTTCGATGGTGCCGTCGGCGCGCTTGACGCGATACGGCTGGCGCGCCATGAGCTCGCCCGTGTCGCGGTCTTTCAGCAAGAAGCCTTCGTCGAACAATTTCAAGCGGCTGTCGGGCAACGGCGGCAGGCCGGCGGCGGCACTGGCGCCGCCGTTGAAGACGTGCTGGCCGCCCTTGACCGTAAAATGCCCGGGGCAGCGGAAGGTGATGTCGCCGCCTTCGAGCGTGATCGACGATTGTCCCGCCTGCAGGACGATTTTCTGGTTGGCCTTGATGTCGATGCTGTCGCTCACGGAAATTACCGTGACGGCTTGATCGGCGAGGATTTCCAGCTGGTCGGTATGCGCTTCGAGCGAGACGGGGCCGTTGCCGGCGACGGCCTTGATGCCGCCTTCCTGGCTGAACAGCGTGGCCGCGTTGGCCGCCACCGAGGCGACCGTCTGGCCGGCCGTCATGTGCAGGTCGGCCTGCGCCGTCCAGTGCAGCTGCTGGGCCGCGAACAGCACGGTCGACGCGGGCGTGGCCCAGTTGATGCTGGTGGGCGACTCCATCAGCACGAGCGGCTGGGCGTAGCGTTCCACGGGCTGCGCCGTATCGGGTTCGCGCGTGCCGCTGCCCGCCTTGCTCGCTTCCTGGCCGCCCACATTGGCCTGGTACTTGCCGTCCTGCTGCGGGTCGATTTGCGCCGCCATGTCCAGCTGCGCCTGGTTCGCCTCCTTGCTGACGAGCGCTTTTTGCTGGCTTGCCGACGTTGCCACCGTCTTGCTCAGTTCACAGGCGCCGCGCAGCAGGGCCAGCGCTTCCTTGGTGTCGAGCTGGCTCGACGCCACGCCGGCACCCAGGCGCGCGCGCGCCGTGGTCGAGATCAGCATGCCTTCGCCTGCGCGCAGCATGGCCCAGGCATCGGTGCGCAATTCAAAGCCGCTGCCGCGGTAGCGGCCCCGCTGCGCCGAGCTGGCGCCTTGCTGCACCAGGTAGCCCAGATTGAGCTCGGTGGCGGCGCTGCTCGAAGCGAGCCGGGTGCGCAGCTGGCCCCGGGTATCGTCGAGCACCCACTGGTTGTAGCCGGCGCCGTCGAAATTGTGGCTGTGCATGCCTGACAGGACGCCTGCGTGGTTGACGCCCGCATCCTCGCCGGCCGCATACGGCGGCGCGTCGCTGCCCGTGTAGAGCTGGGCGACGACCAGCGGGCGGTCCATGTCGCCTTCGATGAAGTCGACCAGCACTTCGGTGCCGAGGCGCGGCGTGAATTGCGAACCCCAGTTCGGGCCGGCCAGCGCTTCGGCCACGCGCACCCAGGCGCCGGACGCCTCGTTGCCGGGTGCGTTGCCCTGCTGGTCGGTGTTGTGCGCCAGGCCGCCCGGATTGGCGGCGCTGCCGCGCTGCCAGGCAAACTGGATGCGCACCTGGTGGTCGCGGCCCGTGGTGGCCACGCTGTCGGCCAGGCCCACCACCAGCGCCGTCTGCGGCCCCAGCGCCACGGCTGGCGTGCGCGCGGCTGTGGCGCGCGGCACGATGGCCACGCTGGCGCGCACGCAGCCGAAGCGGTTGCGGTAGGTGCCCGGTTCGATCTGGCCGGCGATCCGGTCGGCCACGCCGCCCAGGCCGGCCATCCTGGCCAGCTTCGACAGCATGCCGTCCAGGCTGGCGCCGGCCGGTCCCGCATTGTTGCGCGCCTGGTGCTCGGCCCACAGCACGGTGAAGTCGTTGGCGCCATCGGCATGCTGCTCGTGCTGCAGCAGGCGCATGGCGTGGCCGGCGGCCAGGCGGCGCACGGCGCCGGCGCCGTCGAACTGCTTGTTGTCCAGTTCCAGCGCTTGCAGCATGCGCTCGCTGTGCGGCCCGGCTGCCGCGCGGTCGGCATGCCGGCGCTCGCCGGCGCCGTCATACACGGCCAGCTGCGGCAACTGGCCGGCCGCCAGGCTGGAGACCTGCTCGGCGGCGGGCGCCGTCACCTGCTCCGGGTGCCAGCTGCTGATGCTGACGGCATTCGACTGCACCTGGCGGCGCGCGCCGAAGCGGTCGATGGCGTCGTCCGTATCGGTGGCGCGCACGCCGTGAAAGCGCATCTCGGCGCCGCCCGGGGTCTGCGGCGCGGCGGCCTTGCTGTCGAAGATCACCAGTTTGTGTCTGGCCTGTGCCTGGCCATCGCCGCCTTCCTGCGCGCCGCCGGGCTGGTCGTGCTCGAAGCGCCAGCTCAGGCCTTCGGCGGCCAGCAGGCGCGCGAAGAAATCGAAGTCGCTTTCGCGGTACTGGGTGCAGATGGCGCGCGTGGCCAGCGCCTGGCTGACGTCGAATTCGAAGCGTAGCTGCGGGTAGTCGGCCAGCAGCTCGGTGACGATGTCGCGCGCATGCTTGTCCTGGAAAATATAACTGTCGCGGCGCAGCCGCAGCAGGGCCAGTGCCGGCTCGAGGCGCAGCCGGTAGCGCGCCACGCCGCCGTCCGCGCCCAGCCAGGCGCAATCGGTGCAGATGCCGTGCCAGGCGCGCTGGCTGCCGTCGGGCTGCAGCAGGCCAAGCGTCATTTCCTCGCCGATGAAGGACGCCAGGTCCAGGTTGGCCGCGGTACTCAGGGCATCGACCTCGAAGCGGAACAGTTCATTGACGGCCTCGCGGCCCTCGAACTGTTCCGCCATCAGCGATTCGGGCTGTCCGGACTGCTGGGCCGTGGCCAGTGTGATGAGTCGTGCATGCTGGCTCAGACCTGTGCCGAACTGGCCCGTTGCCGCGGGCGCTGGTTGTGCGCCGTCCATCACGGCAGGGTAATGCTCAGGTTAGCCACGCGCGGCGCCAGCTTGACGATGTCGCTGTAGGCATTGATCTGCGCTTGCGTCTGTTTGGCCAGCATGGTGCGCAGCCCCAGGTAGCCCAGCGCGCAGATCAGGGCGAACACGGAACACAGCACCCATGGCGGCACGTTGTTGCGCAGCTTGTGGATGATCTGGTCGGGTCGCTCGGCATGCGGGGCGAAGCCGGTTTTCTTGCCCTTCATCTGGGCGATTTCGTCGCCCAGGCGTGCCGTCAGGTAGTTGAGTTTTTCCGGACCTTCCATGATGTAGCGGCCCTGGAAACCCAGCAGCAGGCACATATGGAATACCTCGAGCGCCTGCAGGTGGGCGCTGCCGCGCGCGCGCAGCGCTTCGAGACGGATGAAGAAGTTTTCGCCGGCCAGCTGGTCGCCGAACAGCACCAGCTGCAACGGCCGCCGCGCCCATGCGTCGCGGATGTCGTAGGGCGAGCGCAGGATGATTTCATCGACGGCCGCGCAGAACGCATATTTTGCGGCGTCGATATCGTCCGCCGACGCCCCCTGTTTTTTCGCGCCGCGGCTGAATTCATCGAGGAAGTGCGTCATCTTGCTGATGAAATCGGCATTGTCTTGCGGCCCGCTGCCGTTCTTCAGCATGAACAGGGCGTAAAACCCGTCGTACAGTAAGTCCATCAAGGTGTGTTCGGTGCCGGGACCGGCAGCCATGCCGGAGGCATAGCCGGCCTGGCTGCCGGACATCAGGGAAGGGGGAGCGCTGGCGTGCATCGTTGGACCTCAGGAAGTGACGGCGACAAGTTCGAGTTTCAGTTCACGCATGCCGGAAGGGACATAGACCAGCAGCGACTGTGCCTGCAGCATGCGTTCGTACATCTGGCCCTTGGCGTCGATGGTGAAGTAAAACATGTCGGGGCGCACGGGCACGGCGGCCGGCACCTGCGGCGCATGCTGCAGACGCACCCCGGGCAGGGCGGACAGGACGAATTTTTCCACGTCGTCCGGCGCGCCCACCTTGAAGCGCAGCGGCACCACGTCGACTAGTTCCACGCCGGCCATGTCGGCGGACACGCCCAGGTAGAACGTCGTCTTGGCATCGATCTTTTCCGAGTCCAGCTTGCCGTGATGGTAGGACGGCTTGGTTTCCGTCAGCGCGATGGCGAAGTATTTCGACGAGATCACGGTGTCGAGCAATTCGCGGATCATGGCGTGCAGCTGGGCGAACGACGGTCCGGGATCGGCATGCCGGTACGGCGGCAGATCGGCCAGCGCATGGCTTCTTGAAAAGGTCATCAAGCCGCCGGCCAGGGCCAGCAGCTGTTCGTACAGCCGCTCCGGATGCAGCGCCGGATGATGGAAGTAATGGCTGAGCGAGGCGTAGGCCGCGCTGGCCGTATGCAGCAGCCAGAACGAGGACATGTCGCCGGAACGGAATTCGATCACGCTCTTGCTCGGCTCGCGGTGATGGCCATACAGCGCGTTGACCTTGGCCTGCAGCGCGTCGATCAGGCGGCGCAGCTGCAGGAACAGCAGGGGCGCGCTGCGGATGGACAGGCTGGGGGGCACGAAGGAGGGGTCCTGCTCGAAGCCGCCCGTCGACAGGCGCCGCAGGCGCAGCAGGGGGAAGCTGACGTAGGAATCGCGCGGCTCGGAATCGGCGACCAGGCGCAGGGTTTTTTTCAGGTAGGTCAGTTCGGCCTGCGCGGCCTGGGTGTACAGGTCGGGCGTACTGAGATTGGCCTGGGCGTAGCGCGCCGCGTTGTTGGGCTGGCCGCTGGCGGCGAAGTTGCCGCCGAATGGCTTGAACGCCGGCAAGGCGGCGTGGAAGGTCACCGATTGCAGTGACGACGGCAAGTTGCCCAGGTCGAGCGCGTCGGGCAGTTCATCGCTTCCGGCCGCATTGTAGATTTCGCCGTCCTGGAAGACCAGCGACAGTTCCAGCAGGCGCAAGCTGTTGTTGGCCAGCGCATCGCGGTCGATCTGCAACTGATTCACTCCCCACGCATACGGGTGCAGCGCCTTGACGCTCTCGTGCAGGCGCTGTTCGTGGTACTGGTCTTGCTGCTGGAAATGCTGGGGCCGCAGGAACAGCCCTTCGCCCCATAACAACTTGTTTGCCATGCTCATGGATTGCCCTCTATGCCAGACACAGTGAGGCGCGCGGCAGCGACTGAGATCATGCTTCGCATCGCGCAACCTGGTGCTTTTTTCGCAACTGCAAGAACCTTAACATTATCTTGAGGAATGGTGCGTACTGTACGTTTTTAGCGTGGGTAGTGTGAGTTTTCGCGTATTTTCTATTGAACACAGTGAATTTTCAAATCATGTTACGCTCCGAAAAATGAACAATTAGCAACCATAAAAAGCAACTTTTCAATCGTCAAAACAGTCCTCTTTTTTGAAGGAAAGCTCAACATGACACGTTCGGTTTCGCTACGCACTCTTGCCGTTATCGCCTGTGCTTTCGCCCTCGGCGCCTGCAGCACGGCACCGGTGGCCAAAGCGCCGCTCGTCGTGGCGCCGCCGACGCTGGAAGAGCTGATGGCCAAGGCCACGCAGGCGGTGGACACGGGCAACAAGGCGGCGGCGCTGGCGCTGTGGCAGGAAGCCGCCGCCGCTGCGCCCGCCGACAAGCAGCCCTGGGTGCGCATGGCGCAAAGCCGCTACGATGCCGGCCAGTATGGCGAAGCCATCCTCAATGCCCAGGAAGTGCTGGTGCGCGATCCTGCCGACAAGCTGGCCAACAGCGTGATCGCCATCAGCGGACTGCGCCTGTCGACGCGGGCGCTGGCCGACCTGAGCCGTCAGAACAACCTGTCCGGTCCGCTGCGCGCGGAATCGCAGGACCTGGCCAAGCTGCTGCGCGAGAGCCTGGGCGAAACGGTGCTGGTGCCGCCGCCGGACAAGCCGCCCGTGCGCACGTCCCGCAAGCAGCCAAGCAAGCGCACTGCCGATGAAGGCAGCGCCAATCCATTCAATGCCCTGAAGTAGCCAGCCAGGCACAGGTACGCCGCAGTTCAACAGGCGCATCGCCGATGCTGCCAACATTTTGGAAGGGGATGTCATGTCGAAGAAAGATAGTGTGCAGAAGCGTTTGCAAAAGGTACGCCCGCCACGCGTGCAGATGACCTATGACGTCGAGATCGGCGACGCCATCGAAAACAAGGAGCTGCCCTTCGTGGTGGGTGTGGTGGGCGATTTCGGCGGCAATTCCGAACTCGAGCAGAAGCGCCTGAAGGACCGCAAGTTCGTCGATATCGACCGCGATAATTTCGATGAGGTGATGAAGGGCATCGAGCCGCGCGCCAGTTTCCGCGTGCCCAATGAGCTGGGCGCCGATGGCGGCCAGTTCGGCGTCGAGCTGAAATTTCGCGCGATCGCCGATTTTCGCCCGGAAGCGGTGGTCGAGCAGGTCGAGCCGCTGCGCAAGCTGCTCGAGGCGCGCACCAAGCTGGCCGACCTGCGCAACAAGCTGGCCGGCAACGACAAGCTGGAAGACATCCTGAATGACGTGCTCAACAGCACGGAAAAACTGGCCCAGCTGGAACAACACTCCCACGTCAGGAAAGATTGATATGTCCGCACAACTGACCCCCGCATTGAGCGCTGCCGGCGCCGCCGAAATCGACTTGCTCGACCAGATCGTCGAGCAGAGCAAGGTGGCCAAGTCCAGCGTCGAACACGCCCGCGCCAAGGACCTCATTTCCGAACTGGTCAGTCAGGTCATGGAGGGCACGGTGGTGGTATCGAATAACCTGGCCGCCACCATCGATGCCCGCGTGGCCGAACTGGACCAGCTCATTTCTGCGCAGCTCAGCGCCATCATGCATGCGCCCGAATTCCAGAAGCTGGAAAGCAGCTGGACGGGCCTGCATTACCTGGTGAAGAACACGGCCACCGGCACGAATCTGAAGATCAAGATGATGAACGCGACCAAGCGCGAACTGGTCAAGGATTTCCAGAGCGCGCTGGAGTTCGACCAGTCGACCATGTTCAAGAAGGTCTACGAAGAGGAATTCGGCACCTTTGGCGGAGCGCCGTTCGGCACCTTGCTGGGCGACTTCGAATTCAGCCGCCAGCCGGAAGACATGTATTTCATCGAGCAGATGTCGCATGTGGCTGCCGCCGCGCACGCGCCGTTCATCTCGTCCGCGTCGCCGGAACTGTTTGGCCTGGAAAGCTATAGCGACCTAGGCAAGCCGCGCGACCTGGCCAAGGTATTCGACACGGTCGAGTATGCGAAGTGGAAATCCTTGCGCGAATCGGAGGATTCGCGCTACGTGGGCCTGACCTTGCCCCGCTTCCTGGGCCGGCTGCCGTTCAATCCGCTCGATGGCGCCACCGTCGACGGCTTCAATTTCGTCGAGGACGTCGACGGCACCGACCACCAGAAATACCTGTGGTGCAATGCCGCCTACGCTTTCGGCACCAAGCTGACGGCCGCCTTCGAGGATTACGGCTGGTGCGCGGCGATCCGCGGCGTGGAGGGGGGCGGTCTGGTGGAGGATTTGCCGACGCATACCTTCAAGACGGACGAGGGCGAGGTGGCGCTGAAATGCCCGACGGAGATCGCCATCACGGACCGCCGCGAAAAGGAATTGAGCGACCTGGGCTTCATCTCACTCGTGCACTGCAAGAATACGGACTATGCCGCGTTTTTCGGCGCCCAGTCGGCGCAGAAGGCGAAAAAATACAATACCGACGCCGCCAATGCGAACGCGGTGCTGTCGGCGCAGCTGCAATACATCTTCGCCGTGTCGCGCATCGCCCACTATATGAAGGCCATGATGCGCGACAAGATCGGCAGCTTTGCCGCCGCCTCCAACGTGGAAGATTTCCTCAACCGCTGGCTGACGCAGTACGTCTTGCTCGACGATAACGCCAGCCAGGAACAGAAAGCCCAGTTTCCGCTGCGCGAAGCCTCGGTGCAGGTGGCGGAAGTGCCGGGCCGGCCCGGCGTGTACCGCGCCGTGTCCTTTTTGCGTCCGCATTTCCAATTGGACGAATTGTCCGTTTCACTCCGTTTGGTCGCGGAGCTTCCGCAGTCGACCAAATCGTAATGTATTTTTCTTTACACCCTTGAAAGGAATGACATGGCAATCGACGTATACTTGCAAATTGATGGCATCAAAGGCGAATCCACGGATAACAGCCACAAAGATTGGATCGAATGCAAGTCGGTCCAGTGGCAAGTTCTGCAACCCAAATCGGCGACCGCCTCGACGGGCGGCGGCCATACTGCCGAACGTACCGAACACAAGGATATCGTCATCGCCAAGATGGCCGATCTCGCCAGTCCCTTGCTGCTGCAGACTTGCTCCTCGGGCAAGACCATCCCGAAAGCCAAGCTCGAGTTCCTGCGTGCCGACGGCCAGGGCGAGCGCATCAAGTACTTTGAAATCGAACTGGAAAATGTGATGATCAGCAGCGTGGCGCCATCGGTGGCCGCGGGCGACATTCTCGGCGAAGACCTGGCGCTCAAGTATTCCAAGGTCAAGTGGAAGTACACCCAGCAAAAAGTCGGTGGCGGTTCGGGCGGTAACACCTCCGGCGGCTGGGACCTGTCGGCCAACAAGACGGCCTGACCGAATCCGACCGTACTTGACCGTCCCTGACCGCGTATGCCAGCGGCGCGCTGCCGCCGCTGGCTTTCCTGGCCGCCGGCAGCGGTGTCCACGCCACCCATGAAACGGGAAGCCCATGAAAGGTTTTACGCCAGGCCTGTTCGACCGCCTGATGGATACGCCCGTGCACGGCGCCTCCAGCGGCACCGTCTCGCGCCTCTCGCTCGAGGACTTGAAAGACACCGTGGCGCGCGATCTCGAAGCGCTGCTCAACACGCGCGCCGTGCTGCCCGAGGCGCTGCTCAAACCCTTTCCCGAGTGCGGCAAGTCGATCATCACGTATGGCTTGAACGATTTCGCCGGGCTTAGCCTGTCGAGCACGGACGACCGCGCCTATATCTGCCAGTGCCTGGAAAAGGCCATCGCCCGCCACGAGCCGCGCTTGCGCCAGGTGCGCGCATCGCTGGAAATCGAGGAAGGCTCGATCAACCGCCTCAATTTCGCCATCAGCGCGCTGCTGGTGGTACATGCGGCGCACGAACCGGTCAGCTTCGACGCCATCCTGCAGCCGTCCAGCCTGCATTACACGATCAGCAAGGGGCGCCGCGCCGCGCCCACGGGAGCCTGACCTTGGAAGAATTGCTGCCCTATTACGAGCGCGAACTGGGTTTCCTGCGCCGCTATTCGCGCGAGTTTTCCGAGCGTTACCCGAAGATCGCCGGGCGCCTGCTGATGGGCGGCGAGGTGTGCGAAGACCCGCATATCGAGCGCATGATCCAGTCCTTCGCGCTGCTCAATTCGCGCATCTCGAAGCGCATCGACGACGATTATCCCGAATTCACCGAAGCGCTGTTCGAGGTGCTGTATCCGCATTATCTGCGGCCGTTTCCCTCGTGCTCGATCGCGCGCATGGATTACGGCGCCGCGGCGGCGCAGCTGACGGCGCCCGCGGAAATCGCCCGCGGCACGGAGCTGACGACGCGCCCCGTGAAAGGCGTGGCCTGCACCTTCCGCACGGCCTACCCCGTGACGGTGGCGCCGCTGGCGCTCACGCAGGCGGCGTTTTCCGCCATTATCGAGGCGCCGGAACAGGTGCTGTTGCCCGCGAATGCCACCTCGGGCGTGCGCATCACCATCGAGTCGAGCGCCGCGCAGCTGGCGCTGGGCCAGCTGGGACTGGCGTCGCTGCGCGTGTTCATCGATGGCCAGCCCTCGTTTTGCGCGGCGCTGCGCGACGCCCTGTTCATGCGCACCGTGAAGGCCTACGCCGAGGCGGACGGCAGCGGCAGCTGGGTCGCGCTCGACGGCATTCCGCTGCGCAGCGCCGGCTTTGCCGAGGACGATGCGCTGATCCCGTTTTCTGCCCGCTCGCATCCTGCCTACCGGCTGCTGACCGAGTATTTCTGCTTTCCCGAGAAATTCAACTTCTTCGACATCGACCTCGGCGCGCTGTGCGCCGCGCTGCCGTCCGGCTGCCGCCGCATCACCTTGCACCTGGCGCTGAGCGGCCTGCGCACCGATTCGAACACGGCGCGCCTGCTGGGGACGATGAGCACGCACAACCTGTTGCTGGGCTGCACGCCGGTGGTCAACCTGTTCCGCCAGCGCGGCGAACCGATCCGCCTCACGCACACGGCCGCCAGCTATCCCGTGCTGGCCGATGCGCGCCGCGCCTATGCGTTCGAGGTGCAGTCCATCGACTCGGTCAAGCTGGTGCGGCAGACGCCGCAGGGCGAATCCGTGGTGGAATTCCGTCCATTCTATTCGCTGCGCCATGGCGAAACCCCGGCCAGGGATGGCCACTACTGGGTCATGCGGCGCGACGAGATCATCGCCGGCAAGAGTCCCGGCTACGAGACGCAGATCTCGATCGTCGACATCGATTTCGATCCCGCCGCGGTGGAAACGGATACGCTCAGCCTGGAACTGAGCTGCACCAACCGCGACTTGCCGGCGCAGCTGACCTACGGCTTGCATGGCGGCGACCTGTTCCTCGAAGGCGGCTCCAGCGTGCGCAGCATCAGCCTGCTGCGCAAACCCAGCGAGTCGCACCGTTTCGAACGGGGACGGGGCGCCCACTGGCGCTTGATTTCGCATCTGGCGCTGAACCACCTGTCGCTGGCCGGCAGCGGTCTGGAAGCGTTCCAGGAAATGCTGACCCTGTACGACTTGCCGCGCTCGGCGACGTCGCAGCGGCAGATACGCGGCATTACCGCCATCGCCCACCAGGCCGTCAATGCCTGGCTGCCAGGCAATCCCTTCGCCTGTCTGGTGCGTGGCGTCGAAGTGCGGCTGACGATAGACGAAGAGGCCTTCGTCGGCAGCGGCATCCACGCCTTTGCGCATGTGATCGAGTGCTTCCTGGGCTTGTATGTGCATGCGAACAGCTTCACCCAGCTGGTGGTGCTGGCAAAAAAATCAGGAGAGGAGCTGTGGCGATGCAAACCACGCAGCGGCGATTCGAGCCTAGTGTAATCGAGCGCCTGTTTGCCCAGCCTTGCCGCTTCCAGTATTTTCAGGCGGTACGCATGCTGGAGCTGTGGCTCAGGCGCAATGGCTTGCCGCACGATGATGCGGTGGCCAGTTTCCTGCGCTTCCAGAATTCCATCTCGCTCGACTTCGCCCCCAGCCAGCTCGAGGCGCTGGCGTCCGAACCGCGCGAACTGGCCACGGACGCCGACGCCCTGGGCGCTGCGCTGCGCAGCGGGCAGCTGAAATACGTGCGCGTCACGCCGGCCTTCATGGGCTTTCTCGGCGTCGCCGGCGCGCTGCCGCTGCACTATACGGAACGCATCGCCACGCACCAGCTGTATGAAAAGGACGAGGGGCCGCGCGCCTTCCTCGACACGTTTTCGAACCGCGCCCTGGCCCTGTTCTACGAAGCGTGGCGCAAGTACCGGCTGGAGCTCAAATACCAGCTCGACGGCAAGGACCAGTTCCTGCCGCTGCTGCTGTCGCTGGCGGGACTGGGAAACGCCTCGCTGCGCCAGCGCCTGGCGGGCGACGGCACGGGCGTGCTCGACGAATCGGTGGGCTACTTTGCCGCCGCCATGCGCCACCGGCCGCCGTCGGCCGTGCTGATCGGCCAGGTGCTGTCCGAGTATTTCGGGCAGCGCATCGCCGTCAGTCAGTTTGTCGGCTGCTGGTACGACGTGCCGCGCGAGCAGCAAAGCACGCTGGGCGGCAGCAACGCCTTGCTGGGCGCGACCGCCATGGTCGGCGCGCGCGTCTGGCAGCGCGACCTGCGCCTGCGCCTGACCATCGGCCCGCTGGCCCGCTGTCACTTCGACGCCTTCCTGCCTGGCGGCGCGGCCGCTCTCGCGCTCGAGAAGATGCTCGCCATGTTCACCGGCCTGTGCCTGGAATACGAGGTGCAGCTGGTGCTGCGCGCCGCCGACGTGCAGGGCATTGCGCTGGCGGAGCCGCGCAGCGGCGGGCGGCTGGGCTGGGACAGTTTCCTGATCACCGGCGGCGAGGCGCAGGACCGCGCCGATGTCCGCTATGAACTGCATGCGCTGGCTTGAGCGCGCGCCACTGCATCGATTTCGCCCACTCTCACCCGACAAGGACCGCCGCCCCATGAGCATCAACCTGAAAACATTGATCAGCAAGTTGAACGACACCTGCCGCACGGCCGCCACGCGCGCGGCCAGTCTTTGCGTCGGCCTGGGGCAGTATGAAGTCGACCTGGAGCACGTCTTCCTCGCGTTGCTGGAGCAGCCGCGCAGCGATTTCGTGCTGATTGCCCGCAGGAGCGGCGTCAGCGTGAGCATGCTGGAAGCGGATTTGCGCGCCGAAGTGGCGCGCCTGCAGACGGGCAATGCGCGCACGCCCGTGTTTTCCGTGCGCCTGCCCAAGCTGTTCGAGCATGCCTGGCTGATCGCCTCGCTCGATTTGCGGGCCGGGCGGCAGGTGAGCATCCGCAGCGGCCATTTGCTGCAGGCGCTGCTGACCGAGCCGGAACTGGCGCAGCTGGCCTACCGGGGTTCGGCGCTGTTCCACGAATTCAAGCTCGACGAGATCAAGCACGGGCTCGACAAGCTGACCGAGGGCTCGCAGGAAGCCGGCGAGGCGGCCGCGGGGCAGGAGGCGGCGGGCGATGCCGGCGGCGATCCCGTGGGGGAGCTGGCCGGCGGGGCGGCGGCGTCGAAAACGCCAGCGCTGGACCAGTTCACGGTCAACCTGACGGCACGCGCGCGCGCCGGCAAGGTCGATCCCGTGATCGGGCGCGACATGGAAATCCGCCAGGCGATCGACATCCTGATGCGGCGGCGCCAGAATAACCCGATCCTGACGGGCGAGGCCGGTGTCGGCAAGACGGCCGTGGTCGAGGGCCTGGCGCTGCGCATCGTGCAGGGCGACGTGCCTGAGATCCTGCAGGGCGTGGAGATCCACACGCTGGACATGGGCCTGCTGCAGGCCGGCGCCAGTGTCAAGGGCGAGTTCGAGAACCGCCTGAAAAACGTCATCGCCGAAGTGGGCAAGAGCGCGCACGCCATCATCCTCTTCATCGACGAGGCACACACGATGATCGGCGCCGGCGGCAGCGCCGGCCAGAACGATGCGGCCAACCTGCTGAAACCGGCGCTGGCGCGCGGCGAGCTGCGCACGATCGCCGCCACTACCTGGGGCGAATACAAAAAATATTTTGAAAAGGATGCCGCGCTGGCGCGCCGCTTCCAGGTCGTCAAGATCGAGGAGCCGAGCGAAGAGCTGGCGTGCGCCATGTTGCGCGGCATGGCGCCCCTGATGGAGCGGCATTTCAAGGTGCGCATCTTCGACGAGGCGATCACCGAGGCCGTGCGCCTGTCGCACCGCTACATCGCGGGCCGCCAGCTGCCGGACAAGGCCATCAGCGTGCTCGATACGGCCTGCGCCAGGGTGGCGCTGGGGCAGAGCGCCACGCCGGCCCTGCTCGACAGCGTGGCGCGCCGGCGCGAGCGCATCGATGCGGAAGCCTCGGCCCTGGCGCGCGAGGAGAGCGGCGGCGCGCGCCATGGCGCGCGGCTGCAGCGGCTCGACGCCGAACGCGGCGCCGCCACGCAGGAGCACGCGCAGCTGGCCGCGCGCTGGGACAGCGAAAAGGCGCTGTCGGAACAGATCCAGGCGATCCGCCGGCAGCTCGAGGACGGCACGCCGGCCGACGCGGGCCAGGGGCGCGAGCTGCTGGCGCTGCAGGCCGAACTCGCATCGCTGCAGGGCGAGACGCCGCTGGTGACGGTGCAGGTCGATGGCCACGTGGTGGCGGAAATCGTCGCCGGCTGGACCGGCATCCCGCTGGGCAAGATGGTCAAGGATGAACTCAAGACGGTGCTGCGGCTGAAGGATTTGCTGCAGGAGCGCGTGCTGGGCCAGCCCCACGCGATCGAGGCGGTGGCGCAGCGCGTGCGCACGGCGCGCGCCAACCTGGACGACCCGGACAAGCCGAAGGGCGTGTTCCTGTTCGTCGGCCCATCCGGCATTGGCAAGACGGAAACGGCGCTGGCGCTGGCCGACGTGCTGTACGGCGGCGAACGCAAGCTCATTTCCATCAACATGAGCGAATATCAGGAAGCCCACAGCGTGTCGGGGCTGAAGGGTTCGCCGCCCGGCTATGTCGGCTACGGTGAAGGCGGCGTGCTGACCGAAGCGGTGCGCCGCAATCCGTACAGCGTGCTGCTGCTCGACGAGGTGGAAAAGGCGCATCCCGATGTCATGGAGCTGTTTTTCCAGGTCTTCGACAAGGGCGTGATGGACGATGCCGAGGGACGCGAGATCGATTTCAAGAATACCATCATCATCCTGACCTCGAACGTGGCGTCGGCCACCATGATGCAGGCGTGCCTGAACCTGCCGGCGGAGCAGCTGCCGACGCCGGAGCAACTGGAGCTGGCCATCCGCCCGCAACTGCTGAAGGTCTTCAAGCCCGCATTCCTGGGGCGCCTGAAGGTGATTCCCTATTATCCGATCGGCGACGACGTGCTGGCCCGTATCATCGGCCTGAAGCTGGGCCGGATCGCCGCCCGCATCGCCGCCAATCACCAGGCCGAGTTCCTCTACGACGAGGCGCTGGTCGAGGCGGTGCTGGCGCGCTGCACCGAAGTCGATTCGGGCGCGCGCAATGTCGACAATATCCTCAATGGCAGCCTGCTGCCGGAAATCGCCGAAGCCGTGCTGGCACGCATGGCGGAAGGGCAGGGCATCAGCCGTATCAAGGCCAGCGCCGGCAAGCAGGGGCAGTTCCGGTATACGATCAAATAGGCGTCACGCCGGCAAGCGTCAACCAGCTCAATGGCCGCTGCCGGGCGCGATGCCCAGCAGCTCCTCGATGTGGGCCAGCGAGGCGCCGTCCTTGACCACGCCGCGCAGCCATTCGTGCAGGTTCTGCTCGCCGGCGTCGGCGGCCTTGTCGGCGAAGTACGAGACGGGGCTGTGCGGCTCCGTCTGGCGGAAGTACTGCGCCACCTGGCGCAGCTGCGCCAGCGCCTGGGCGCGGCTGTGCAGTTCGCCGGGCGCCGCCGGCATCGGCGCCGGCACGGCGGCCCCCGCCGCCTGGCCGGCGGCCGGCATCGGCGCGGCGGCTGCGCTGGAGGCAGGGGTAGCCGCGGGCGCGGCAGGCAGGGCCAGCTGCATCGCTTGCAGCGCCTCGCGCGCCATGGAAAAGCCCGGGCTGTCCTTGCCCAGGCGGATATCGGCGACCTGTTCCAGCTCGGCCAGCGCGTCCAGGCAGAACTGGGCGTCGGCGGCAAATGCGGCGCGGAACTGTGCCGACGTGCCGCGCCGCGCCGCCTCCATATCCACCAGTTTCGTGCCGTTGACGCCATCCTGGTTGCTGGCGGCCCGCTTGCGCGCCGTCTCGAACTCGACCGTCGACCAGCCGCCCGACTGCTTGTCCGTCAGCGCCATGGCGCGCACGAGCGACGGCGTGCGCGCCAGGATCCAGCCCAGGTTGCCGATGCGCTGCTCGTGGTCGTCGCCATCGGGCTGCGGGTACAGGCCCAGGTCCCAGTACTGGCGCAGCAGGCCCGCCAGCAGGCGATAGCCTTCGCCCAGTCCGCGCAAATGGTCTTGCCTGGCACTGGCTTCGGCCAGCCAGGCGCCGAGCCGCAAGTCCTTGCTCTTCTCGCCCAGCAGGGCGGCGCAGCGCTGCAGTACGAAGGCCCAGTCGGCCTCCTTCAGGTCGGTGACCCATTCGCCCTGGTCGAGCGTGGGGTCGTCGAACTTGCGCGCCTGGCCGATGGCGTCGAAGTCGGTGGAGAAGGACAGGTCGACGCCGCATGGCTGCTCGGCGCTGATGGGAAGTAATAGCTGGTCGGCTGAAATCATGTGTGTTCTCGGCTGTGGGACGGAAAGCTTGCTGGCGGCGTGGCGGCCTTACTGGATCATGCGAAATTCGATGCGGCGGTTGCGTGCGCGGCCATCGGCGCTGTCATTGCTGGCGATGGGACGGTCCGGGCCCTGTCCGGAAGCGCTGAGCAGGTCGCCGTCGATGCCCTTGCCGGCCAGGTAGGTCTTGACCGCCTCGGCGCGCGCCTGGCTCAGGTTCTGGTTGCTGGCACGCAGTCCCAGGTTGTCGGTGTGGCCGATGATGTCCACCTTGCGGCCGGCCAGCTTGTGCAGCGCCGTGCTCATTTCGTCGAGGATGGCGCGGCCCGACGGCGTCAGCGTGGTCTTGCCGCTCTCGAATTCGATGGTGCGGTTGGCCAGCGCGCCGTCGAGGATGCTCTGCTCTGAGGCGGACACGCGCAAGCCGTTGTTGACCGTGTACGTGGGATTGAGGCTGGTGGCGAAGTCGCTGGCGATCTTTTGCCGCTGCGCCTCGTTGGCCACCTCGCCGCGCACGCTGACCACGCTGCCTTCGATCTTCAGCTGGCCGCGGCGGATCTGCTTGAGGTCCGCTGTCAGCAGCTTTTGCACATAGGCGTTCCAGTTTGCCGGCTGCGCCACCTGGCCGACGGCGATCTGGTCGACGACCTTGTCGGCGCCATACAGTTCGCGCAGGCGCACCAGCACCGCGGCCTTGGCCGCTTCGTCCGGCACCGTGCCGCTGGCCAGTACCTGGCCAGGTTGCGGCGTGGCGGCGACTGGCACCGAGACAGCGGCGGGCGGCGCGGCGGCGCTTTGCGCGCCGGCGCCGGACGGCGCGCACGCGAGGCTGAGAAGGATGGCAAGGCGGATGTGGCGCATGGTCAGGTCCCGATGAAGGCGGCACGAAACGTGTCGTGCGCCGATTTGAGTGACAGGTTGGCCTGCGCGAGGTAGGCCGAGGCTTTCTTGATGGCGTAGTCGCTGTCGGCATGTTCCTCGACCCAGGCCAGGTCGTCGAAGGCGATGTGGTGTTCCAGCGCCGCCTGCGGTTCCATGATGGCGTGCAGGGTTTGCGCCGAGGCGCCGCAAAAGCCCAGCACCAGCGCATGGCGGCCGCGGATGCGGGTGATGAACAGCGCCAGTTCGAAGTCGGCGCGCGCCAGGAACGGGGCGATCAGGTGCATCCAGAAGGCCGCCACCAGGTTGCGGTACAGGGGGTCGGCCGGCAGCGGCAGTTCCAGGCTTTTCTCCAGCCGGCTGGAACTGCTGGCCATGACGGGCTGCAGCAGCATGCCCAGGGCCAGCAGCACCTGGCGCACGGAGCCGCCAAAACCCGTGGGCGCCAGCAGGGCGTCGAGCGCGCCCACCGTCTGCAAGCCGAGGAAATCGTCGAAGGCGGCGTCGTAGGCGCTGCCGCGCAAGTCCAGCTCGATGCTGGCGCCCGCGGCGGCGGCCGGCAGCGCGGCACCGGCCGCCGCGCCGCGCATCTCCACGCTCAGGGCGTCGAGGCGGTTCCACAGGCGCGACAGCACCAGCGGACTGGTCGGCACGAAGCCGGCCGGCTGCGCCACTTCCATGGCGCCCATCATCAGGAAGGGAAAGCGGCGCGACGAGGCATCGCTGCTGGCGGCGATATGCCCGGCGATGGCGCGGCCGCGGCGCGGGCCGATGAAGGCGAAATGCAGCGGAGGCAGCGCATCGTAGGTGAGCTTCCAGCGCGCATCGGCCGTCATCAGTTCCATCGCGTTGGCCAGCCACTCATCGAGCATCTTCAGCAGGGCCGGGTTGTCGCCGTGCTTGATGAAGTCGCCGCGGCTGGGGATCTTGCCGAAATAGCCGATCTGGGTAACGGTAGGGCGGCTCATGGCGTGTTCCCGGCGATGGCGGTGGCCGTTTCCGGCGCGCCGATGGCGACCGATTCCGGCAGTTTCAAGCCGCGGAAACCCTGGTTGCCGGCGGAGGCCGGCGCCGGCGCGGCAGCGGCCACGATCTTCAGGTTGGCCACCACGGTGACGCCGCTGTTTTCCCAGCTCAGTTCGAATACGCCGCCTTCCTTGCGCGTGCGCCTGGCCGAGTCGATCATCTTCTTCAGGCCGAAATGCCCGGGTTCGTTCAGCAGCACCACGGTGCGTCCTTCCGGCGTGATGGCGCTGATGCGCGAGCCGGGCACGCCCTGCGGGTTGGGCCAGACCATGTGCACCCAAGGCTGCGGCTGGCCGCGCCAGCGCAGCGCCTGGCCATCGATCTCGATCGTATATTCGGTGGCGCCGGGCGCGCTCAGCGCCTGCAGGTCGAAGCGCGTCTGTGCTTCGGCGGCGCCGGCCGCCGTGGCCACGCCGTTGGCGCTGAGCGGCGCGACCCAGCCGGGCAGGCTGGCCACCACCGGCGGCGCCAGGGTGATGCCCATCGCGGCCCAGGTCCTGGCGCTGATGGCGTCGCCGCGCCGCACGACGAGCGGGCCGATGGTGGTGTTGAAGAACTTGGCGATGGCGCCTTCCGGGCCGAATACCTGGCCGATGTCCGCATTGCTCGCCTCGACGCGCGAGTCGGGCGCAAACGGATATTTCGGCGCCAGGGTTTTCTGGAACGGTTCGAGCACCTGGGCCAGCCATACCTTGTTGATCTCCGTCTCGGTGGGCTTGACGATGACGGCGAAGGTCTGCATCAGCGGGCGTACCAGCAGCGGGCGGATGGCCTGCTTTTGCTGGTCGCTCATGCCGGTCAGCATCTGCTCGTCCACGTACTTGAGCGCGTCGGCCAGCTCCGAGCCGCTGCCGTCGAGCGTCTGCTGCATCAGCTGCTTGGCGCCGGGGCCCGTGTCGCCCTGGTTCTTGATCTGGTTGAGGCGCACGCGCAGCTTCGACAGGGCCGCCAGGTAGCCGCGCACGGGCGAGGCTTCCTTGTCGCGCGCCACCACCAGGCGCGCCACGCCGGAAAATTCGCGGCCGACGGGCCCCATCGGCATGGTGCCGCCGGCCTGGCCAGCCGCCGTGGCGGCGGGCTTCTGGCGCAGCACCGTTTCGCGGAACCAGTCCATCGCCCCGCGCTGGGCGCGCTGCAAGCCCTGGCCCAGCAGCGAAGGGTTGTCCCACGAGGTTTCCTGGTACACGGTCTCGATCAGCTTGTTGAGGGGCGAGGCTTGCGGATCGCCGAGGCGGTTCATGGCCTGCGCCGCGTTGTCGAAACCGTTCAATTCGCGGATGCTGACACCCTGGATGAATTTCTGCCATTCCCTGGCGTAATCGGTCTTGTACAGTTCCAGCAGCGCCTTCTGGATCTGTTCCGGGCTGCCTTCCAGGGTCAGGTCATCCTTCGACGCCGTCTTCAGTACCCAGTCGGCGCTTTGCAGCTCGCGGTTGGCCGCTTCCTGGAACGCCTGCTGGATGTATTTTTCCCAGGCGTCGCGCGTGAAGGTGCCGGGGATGGCGTAGCTGCCCAGCACCAGTTCCTTGTCCTGCTCGCCAACGATGCGCGCCACCGTCATCGACGGGAAGCGCGTGGCGGCGCGCGCCTTCACGTCCGCATACACGCGGTCGCGCGCCGGCATGCCGCGCACCACGCGACGCAGGCTGTCGCGCGACTGGTCGGCCAGGGCCCGCTTGTTCTCGATCTGCGGCCAGGACGGGTCGTCGATCTGCGTCAGGTAGAACGAGATCAGGCCCTCGGCGCTGCGGATCATCTGTTCGCGCGGCATGTTGCCCCGGTTGGCGTCGAGCCAGCCGCGCCAGTAGCGGGTCAGCTGGTCGTTCAGGTGGCCGGCCTCGGCGCGCGATTTGTCGCCCAGCATCAAGTAGGTTTTCAGGGCATTGTAGGCATCCTCCACATTCGTCGGCGCGGCATCCTTGAAGGGCTGTGTGCCGACTGCCGTAGCGGCTGTGGTGGCGGCCGTCGTGCCGGCCGGCACGGCGCCGGCGGCTGGCGTCACCGCTGTCGCCGGCGCGGCCGGCACCGCCGTCAGCGGCTGCAGGCGGTCGGCGCCGGCGTTCACTTCCGCGAGGAACGATTCCAGCGACTGCGCCACCGGCGCGAGCATGACTTCCTTGAGGCCGGAAAAATACTCTTCGCGCAGTTTGCGCTCGAGCAAGTCACCCTGGTACAGGCCCAGGCTGAGCGCCAGCGGCCGCTTGCTGCGGTACGCTTCCAGCTGCTCGATGCGGTCCTGCAGGATTTCCAGGGCCTGGAAGCGCGACTGCAGGTCCAGGCGCTTGTCCTGCACCTTGATGGCCTGCTCCAGGTCGGCCTGCACGTTCGCTGCCAGCTGGCGGTTGGCCAGGTAGGACCAGCTCCAGCCGCCCAGCGCCAGGCCGGCCAGCGCGATGGCGGTAAAAAACGTGGCATAGCGCAAGCGCGTCTTGCGCGGACTGGCGTATTGCGCCACCAGTTCCCTGTCGGCGAAGATCACCTTGCGAAACAGGTTCAGCAGGAAGTAGCCGTGCTGGTCCTGGACCTGCACCGTCTTGTGTTCCTGCGGCTGCGGCTTGAGGTCGAAGCGCTGCGCCACCCGTTCCGACGAGGCAGAGACGGAAGCGCCTTCCTGCAGGGCGCTGGTGAAATAGAAACCGCGGAAGACGGGCTTGAACTGGAAGGGATTTTCTTCGAACAGCGTGGCGATGAAGGCGCGCAGCGGCCCCTTCACGGAACTGAATTCCAGCGGGAAGGTGAAGACGCCGGGCGGCATGCGCTCGCGTCCCAGCAGCGACATGCTGGCCAGGCTGAGGTCCTTCAGACCATCGTACAGCTCGTCGAAGCGCTGGTCGAACTGCTCCAGCACGTCCTGCTTCGAACTATTGACGCTGTAGGGCAGGGTGGCGCCCCAGACCTTGTCGCGTTCGGCGCGCTCGGCATCCTGGAAAAATTCGCTGAAGCCCGTGATCAGGTCGGCCTTGGTGAAGACCACGTACACGGGCGCATGGACTTCCAGCCTTTCCGTCAGTTCCTGCACGCGCTGGCGCAGGTTCTTGGCCAGTTCGATGGCGAATTCCGGCTTGCTGCCGGTCAGCTCGGCAATGCTGACGGCGATGATGATGCCGTTGATCGGCGCGCGCTTGCGGTGTTTTTTCAGCAGGCCGAGGAAGCCGAACCACTCGGCGCGGTCTTCATCGTTGATGGCGTAGCGCCCGGCCGTGTCGAGCAGGATGCCGTCGGTGGTGAAAAACCAGTCGCAGTTGCGGGTGCCGCCCATGCCTTGCACGATCTTGCTGTCGACAAAAGGAAACTGCAGGCCAGAATTGGCTATCGCCGTGCTCTTGCCGGCGGCGGGATTGCCGATGATCATATACCAGGGCAGTTCATACAGCGCGGCATCGCCCGACAGCTGGCCCAGCCGCGATGTCTTGATGGTAGTGATCGCTTCCAGCATGCGCTTGCGGATGGCTTCTGTTTCCTCGCGCTGCACCGGGCCAGCCTTGGGCGCGGCACCGGCCGCCTGCTGTTCCAGCATGCTGTTGAAGCTGGCGCCCTCGCGCCGGCGCCGGCGGCGGCGCAGCCACCACAGCACGGCGCCCAGCAGCGCCGCCGCGGCCAGCAAGGACAGCAGCCCGATGGCCGGCCAGTCGAAGATGACGGCGCATGCGCACAGCAGCAGGATGGCGGCCGCGATGCCGAGGATGAGCAGGCTGGTGCGTGAGGTCAGGAAGTGCCGGAATCGTTGCATCATAGTTTTATAGTGTGCAAACCGTTAATGTGCGTGGAGGGGACGTCGTCGTATCAGGTGGCGCTGTGACTGTTTTCCGCGGGTGGCCCGATGACGAGCGCGCCGCGCTGGAGCGGATCGAGATTGCTGAGGCATAAAACCTGCGCGCCGTCGTCGGCCGCCGCTTGCCGCGCCATGGCCAATACGGCCAGCGTGGTGACGGCGCCGCACTGGCCGCATGCGGCGCCGACGCCCAGCACCTGCTCGCCCAGGTCCAGCTGGGGCAGCAGGGCGCCGGCGCACTGCATCAGTTCGAGCATGCGGTTGGCGCGCTGGTCGGTATCGGCGCTGACCAGCGCGATGCCGGCCGCCCCCTCGTCGCCCGCTGCCGCCAGCGCCTGCCTGCCCAGGTCCGCCAGCATGCTCTTGTCCGTTTTTCCCTGCTGGCTGTCGCCTTGCGGCAGTTCGCCCGTGGCGGCGCGGTGCAGTAGCACTGGCGCCGGCTCGTCCAGTGGCGCCGCTGCGCCGGGACTGGCCAGCAGCAGGCCGGCCGCGCCTTCGCCGGGAATCTGTCCGTTCGCCTGGCCGGCGCTGAACAGCTGTCCCTGGCTCGACAAGGCATGCACGCGCAGTTCGCCCAGGCAGGAATCGCAGGCCAGTACGATGGCCAGGCAGGGCGGCTGCGTCGGCGCGTGTACGGCAAGCTGGTTCAACAGGGCAAACGGCGCCGGCTGCCGGGTGCCTGGCTCGTCAGCCGGCAGCAATGTCTGCGCTGGCCAGCCCTGCTCGCGCGCCAGGTGGCGCAGCCAGGCGTCGCCGGCCTGGCGCTGGGCGGCGCTCCACGAGGCCGGCATCAGCGGGTGCAGCCGCAGCATGGGCGGCGCGCTGGCCGGCGACGCCGCTGTGCCTGCGGACAGCGCATGCTGCAGCGCTTCGTCCAGCAGGTCGGCCAGCACGTCGGCGCCCAGGGCCAGCGCGCGCAGGTCTTCCGGATTGAAGGGGAAGGGATCGCTGGCCAGGCCGGCCTGAGGATGCTCGCGCAGCCAGGCGGCCAGCAATTGCTGCTGTGCCTCTTCGTCGATGCCCTCCACCCTGCCGCACAGCAGGGGATAGCCGTCTTCGTCGAGGAGCTCGTCGTCGAGCGCGGGGCGGGCTTGCCGGGAGCGCATGGCAGCCAGCAATTCTGCCGGCGTCGCGCCGCCCGGCATGCGCAGGCTGGCGGCCACGATCTGCAGCGGCGCCGGTAAAGCGGGCGGGGCTGCCGCCTCGGCCTGGAGTGGGGCGGAAAGGCCGGATGCCGCGGCCAGCGCGGGCCCGGCCAGCAACCTGAGCAGCAGTTTTTTACCCAGCCACAGCATCAGCAGCAGTGCCAGCGGCAGCGCCAGCATGGCGCCGGCCAGTTCGCCCGGCGCCGGCATGCGCGTGCTGTCGCGCCAATAAGCGATGGAACCCGTCCAGCATAGCGCAAAGACGGACACGGTCAGCAGGCAGCGTCGCAGCCAGGGGCGCATCAGCGGGCTCCTCCGCATACGGGCAGCGCCATCATGCCTGGTCGGTGGTGGCTTGCTGGCTGGCGATCAGCAGCGCGCCGCAGCTGGTCTTGTCGCCGTGGCGGGCCACTGGCTTGCCATCGACGATGAGGCTGGGGTCGCCGCTGACGATGGGGCACACGCCATGGCCGGGCAGCGGACAGGCCACCTTGTCGCCGACCCGCGCCATGCCGATGCCGCCGCTGTCGCTCACCGTCGATGCTTCCAGCACGGTGCCGCCATGCGATGTCTTGTCGCCTAATCTGATTACCGGACCCGCCATACGCGCTCCTCTCAGTGTTTTTTCATTACGCCGGGCAGGCGCAGTTCGGTATGCCCGAAATCCATCATTTTCCAGCGTCCGCCCCAGGTCATGCCGACCGATTCGGCCACTTCGCCATACAGCTGATAGCCGCGCATGGCCCACGGGTCCTTCTCGGAAATGACCAGCTTGCCATTGCGCAGGAAGGCGCAGTCGGCCGCCAGACCGTACTGGTGCCAGCTTTGAAAGGCGGCCGCGTTGCTCACGTTGGGTCCCATGTCCGTCAACATGGTTTGCCGCTCGGGACTGCGGTAGCCTTCCAGCAGCGCCATCTCGTAGCCATGCTTTTCTTTCATGATCTTGAAGACCAGCAGCAGGCGCTGCGCGTATTCCACATTCAGCAAGGTCCAGTTGCGGCTGGCCGATACCAGCAGCGGGCGTTCCTGGCGCACTTCTTCCGTGGCAAACACCCGCGGCGGCAGGTCGACGGGCGGCACCAGCTGCTCGCCCTGCAGCAGGCTGGCCACCTGCGTATTCATTTCCCGCGTCGACACATCGTAGGCGCCCAGCATGGACTTGCTGTCGGCCATCAGGGCCATCAGGGTCGGCAGGCTGATCGCGGCCACGCCCGCGAGACACAGCAAGTAATGACGGCGCAGCAGATCGGCGGTGCGGGCCAGCAGCGTGGCGCTGCGCTGTCCCAGGCTGGCCATGCCCGTCTGCCGGCGCCTGGCCACGCGCTGCAGGCAGGCGGCGAGGCGCTGTTCCGCGCCATCGACGGCGTGCAGCACGAAATCGCGTCCGGCCGGAAACAGGACCAGCCAGCTGATCAGGCATGCCAGGATGAAATACAGCGCTACCGCGAGTAGGAACACGCGAACCTCAATCAAAAAATGTTTGGCTGCGGGGAACTGTGCTGTCCATCGGACGAAACCAGGGAAACGATGGATATTGCCTGGAAGTATATCTTACAAAACTGATAATTAAGGGCGGTGTATTTCAATTGTGCGGGGGGTGCGCACTGTTGATTTTATGGCACGCGTCATGATTTTGTTGAATAGCGTAAAGTCTTGCAAATATTACAGGAGCGCACATTTTGCGAACTCATGACGATAGCCCCCGGCTCCCGGCCCGGCCCAGCCTGTTGACGCAGGCGCAGCAGGCGGAGGCCGACCGTAACCGTATCCTGACCACGCTCGAGGGGGGCGATACCGGCTCGTCCGTCAGGGCCAGGCGCGGCAGCCTGGCCCTGCGCGGGGGCATGGGCGCGGCGGCCGCGCTGCTGCTGTTATTGGCCGCTGGCGTCTGGCTGGGCCAGCGCGGGGAGCGGACTGGCGACAACGGTGCGCCGGCGGCGCCGGTTTCCCTGGCCGTCGCGGTGGCAGCGCCGCCGGCCGTCGCCAGCATCCATGACGAGGCGTCGCCTGGCGCAGCCGCACCGCAGCAGAGCCTGAGCGACATGCTCGATGCTGGCGCGGACGCCACTGCCGCTGCTGCCGGGAACGCGAGTGCCGCGCACCCCGGCGATGTGCTGAGCAAGGCGCTGGAAACACCGTCGCCACCGGCCGCTGCAGGGAAACAGGTGGCCAGGGCGGCTCGCCCTGAAGCCAAAAAAACGCCGGCGAAAAACCCTGCGGCAACACCCGTCCGCCGCGCGGAAGACAGCGATATCGCCTTGCTGTCGGCCCTGCTGGCTCACGCGCAGGCCGCGCCGGCGCCGAAGAAAACCGTTTCCGGTCTGTCGGCCAAGTTGCGGCAATGCGCGGCGCTCAAGCGCGACGCTGCCGTGGCGTGCCGCGCGCGCGCCTGCCAGGACCATGACGATGACGCGCAATGCAAGGCCGGGCAAGCTATCGCGAAAGGCAGCAAATGAGTGCCGCCAGCGCCGATCAGGTCAACGCTTCCCTGGCTGGTTTCAGCAGCGTGACGCGCTTGTATGAGCTGTCGCTCGACGGCGGCGAGGGCGGAACGGCACAGTGGCTGGTGGAAGCGTTTGCCGCCGACGAGCAGTTGCAGGCCGTGGGCGTGCGCGACGTCATCGTGCTGTCGACAGATGCCAACGTGGCGCTGGTGCCGCTGCTGGGCAAGCCGGCCGCGCTGCACGCCAGCCTGGCCGATGGCAGCCGCGCCGTCTTCAGCGGCTATATCAGCGAGGCGGCGATGCTCGGCAGCGACGGCGGGCTGGCCCGTTTCCGGCTGCGCCTGACGCCGTGGCTATGGCTGTTGAGCCAGGTACGCAACAGCCGTGTCTGGCAAGACAAGAGCGTGATCGAGATCGTCGACAGCGTGTTCCAGGCCTACGCGCCGCAAGCCGACTGGCGCTGGAGCGGTGACACGGGGCCGTTCATGGCCGAGGCGCAGCCGCGCAGCTATTGCTGCCAGTACCGCGAGTCGGATCTGGCCTTCGTCACGCGACTGTTGAGCGAAGAAGGTCTGGCCTGGCGTTTCGAGGAACACGATGGCGGTCATTGCCTGGTACTGTTCGCCGACAGCAGCGCCGTGAGCGCGGTGCCGGAGGATGCCAGCAGCGCGCAAGGCGGCGGCATCCGTTTTCATGGCGCGCGGGCCATGGAACAGGCCGATTCCGTCCAGGCGCTCAGCCGGGCACGCGCCTTGCGCACGGCGGTGGCGACCGTGCTCAGCTACGATTACAAGGCCAAGAAAGCCGTCAGCGCCAGCGTGCCGACGCGGCTGGCGCCGGGCGGCAAGAACGCGCCCGCGCTGGAAAGCTATGACACGCCAGGCCAGTATTTCTATGCCGATGCGGCCCAGGCCGAACGCTATGCCTTGCTGCAGATGCAGGCGATCGAAGCGCGCGGCGAACGCTGGCAGGCGCGTTCAACCGTGCGTACCTTGCGTGCCGGCACGCGCTTTACCTTGACGCAGGGACCGTTGCAGCAGGACGGCGCCGAGGCGCCGGCGCTGGTCGTGCTGCGCGTGTGCAGCGTGGGCGTGAATAATTTGCCGGCACCCGCCAGGCAGGGCCTGGCTGAACTGTTCGGCCCGATCCCGGAACTGTTGCAGGAAACCTTGCAAACAGCGTTCGCCGGCCTGGCTTCGCCGTCGATGGGCGTGTCGCCTCTCGACCAGATGATCGCGCAAGCTGTCGAGAGCGGCTATGCGAACCATGTTGACGCCATCGCGGCCGATACCCCATGGCGGCCGCTGCAGGAAGGCGGCGACCTGCGCCACCATCCGAAGCCGACGGCCTGCGGCAGCCAGAGCGCCATCGTCGTCGGTGCCGACGGCAGCGCCAGCGCCGGCGGCGGCAGCGAGATCCATTGCGACAGGCTGGGCCGGGTGCGCATCCGTTTCCACTGGCAGCAGGAGGGTAGCGCCACGTGCTGGGTACGCGTGGCGCAGCGCGCGGCCGGCGGCGGCATGGGCAGCCAGTTCCTGCCGCGCATCGGCCAGGAAGTGCTGGTGCAATTCCTGGAAAACGATATCGACCGGCCCCTCATCGTCGGCGCCCTGTACAACGGGCAGGGCGAGGGCGGCGTCGCGCCCACGCCGGGCGGCATCACGGACAAACCCGCGGACGCCAGCGTGTTCGCGCCGGCGCGCGACCATGCGCCCTCGGCGCAGGGCAATGTGGCCGGCGGCAACAGCCCGCTCTGGCATGGCGCGGCCGGTGGCAGCGCCGGCCACCGCAACGGCGCCGCGCAATGGGGCATTCGCAGCAAGGAATTCGGCGCCGCCGGCTACAACCAGCTGCTGTTCGACGATACCGACCAGCAGGGGCGTATCGAGCTCAAGAGCAGCCATGCGGCAAGCGCACTCAATCTTGGCCACCTGATCCATGCGGCCGACAATTACCGGGGCAGCCTGCGCGGCATGGGCGCCGAGCTGCGCACCGACGATTACGGCGCCGTGCGGGGCGGGGCCGGGCTATTGATTTCCAGCTACCTCGTCAACCATGACGCGCAGGCGCGCGATCCGGCCGGCGACAATGCGCCGGGCATGGTCTTGCTCAAGCAGGCGGCCAAGCTGGGCGAAACCTTCAGCGCCGCCGCCGTCACGCACAAGACGGTCGCGTATGCCAGCCACCTGGGCGCGGCCAAGGCGAATACCAGCGTGCTCGACGAGAAGGCTGCGCCCCTGCAAGCCTTCCTCACCAGCGCCTCCGGCATGCTGAGCCGGGACAGTACGGCAGCCGCCCGGCGCGACGCGGCGGGCAAGCCGATCAGTCCCGGCGACGACAAGCTGCCGCACAGCAGCGACGCCATCATCGCCATCGCCGCCCGCGCCGGCCTGGGCGTGTTGGCGGGGCAGGATATCCAGCTGGCGAATGGCGAAACAGCCTCCCTGATGAGTGGCCAGGACACCCAGTTCGTCGGCGGCGGCCAGCTGCGCGTGCACAGCGGCCAGACCATCGGCGCGCTGGCTGGCGTGGTCAAGGCGGGCGAGAACAATACCGGCCTGCAGCTGATCGCCGCGAAACAGGCGATCGAGTTCGAGGCGCAGGCCGACGTGCTCAACGTGCAGGCGCGCGAGGAAGTCAATATCGTCAGCGCCGCCGCGCACATCGACTGGGCGGCGGCGAAAAGCATCCGCCTGTCGACGGCGGGCGGGGCGAACATCACGATCGAGGGCGGCAACATCACCGTGCAATGTCCCGGCAAGATCACGGTGCATGCCGGCAAGAAGAGTTTTATTGGTCCGGAAAGCATGGCGTATGCGATGCCCGGTTTGCCCAGCAGTATCTGCGTGGAGTGCCTGAAGAAGTCATTGATGGCCGGCTCCGCCTTTACCATGGCAGGATAACGATGCTGATCGCCCCTTATGCCGACGGCTGGCAGGCACATCTTGACACTTTGGCGCGCGAGGCCACGCAGGGGCAGGCGCGGCTGTATCTCTTGTTCGACGGCGTATTCCTGCCGGGACTGCACCGCAAGCTGGCAGCGTGGTCGCCTTCGCTGCTGTTCGAGGCGCTGCCCGGGTGCACCGACGCCACGCGCGATGTGTCGCCGCTGCTGCTGGACTATGCTGCCGTTTTCTCCGCCGCCCCTGAGGCGTCGTGGCTGGCGCGTTGCAGCGGCTGGCCCATGCTGAGCGCCATCGCCACGCGGGAAAGCCAGTCGGAACTGGCCGCGCGCCTGGCCGCCTGGTGCATCATCGAGGCGGATGGACAGCGCTTCAATTTCCGTTTTCCCGATACGCGCCGGCTGCCCGCCATCCATGCCGCGCTGACAGGGGAGCAGCAGGCGCAACTTGCGGGACCTGCCGTCAGCTGGTCGTACATCGCCCGCGACGGCCATTGGCGGCAATTGCCCGTGCTGCGGCAGGACAGCGTGCATGCCGAACGCCCGGTGGTGCTGAGCGAACAGCAGTTTGCCAGCTTGGTCAGTGACAGTGAAACCGATGAAATACTCGCCGTGCTCTACGAGCGCGGCCATGACCACAGCCAGGACCGCCATGGCGCCTACCTGCTGGTGGCGCAAGCGTTGGCCGCCATCGAGGGCGAGCCGCTCGATACCTATGACAAGGCCGACTGGTGCGAGCGCTGGCTGCGGCGCGGCGCAGTGCCCGATGCCGTGCCGCGCTCGCAAACCCGCCTGCAAGCAGCGGGGCAAGCATGGTGAGCGTTCGAACATCCGCCAGCAGGGGCTTGCGCGCGCTGGCACTGGGTATGCTGTTGCTGCCCATGCTGAGCGCCTGTGCCGGTAAGGACGTGCCCGTCAGCATACACGGCGTCAATTACAGCGGCGAGATCTTCAGTTACGTCATCGTTGATCCAAAGAACGAGGCGAACAGGGGCGGCGGCGAGCTGATCGACCCGTATGCCGCCGGCGGCACCGTCTGCTGCTATGACCTGCCCCGGCGCTGGCGCTCGGGCATCCAGGTGCGGGTCGACGCCACCCACTGGCTGCCCAGGAAGGCCGATGGCAGCTTGCCGGAAGTACAGCAGACTCAGTTGCTCGAAGTACCCGCGTATGCCGATGGCAAGCCGGGCGAGCTGTGGGTGCTGCGCGACGCCGATGGGAAGCTGAGCATCGTTACCAGCGATTATCAGCCCGACCACACCAGCTGGCCGGGGAAAATCAAGGGGTGGCCGGTGCCGTCGCTGGAATATCGGCGAGAGAAATGGGATGTCTACATTCGGCATGAAGAGGGCGGCGTGAAATTGTGGGAAAAGCTGCTTGAGCAGATGCGGCTGGCACCGTCCGAGCATGCCAGGGAAGTGTGGGCATCCGAGCGCAAATCGGACCCGAAGGCGTTCAGCGACTATACGGGACCCGACGATGCGCGCTTTCATGCGTATTTGCGCGCGGACTATGCCCGTTTGCTGGCGGGCAGCCGAAGCAAATTGGAACAGTTAAAAAAGGAACGTCCATGAGTTTCAGACTGATCGAGCCCGTCCCGGCGGAGTTTTCCAAGGCTGCCGATTTCGATACCTTTTTTTCAGACATTGATGCGAGAAAAATACGCAAGACGGCGGAAGAGATCGAGAAGTCTGCCGCCAGCCCTCCCTGCGCAACCTGCAAGACCAACCTGTTTTTTGGATTTTTCTTTGACGGCACAAAAAATAACTATATTCAGGCCGACGCCGGGAAGAATCACTCGAATGTCGCCCGGTTATATGACTGTTTTCCCGGCCTGAGCACGCCGACAGTGCTGCCCGCTGTTACCGATTGGGCACACGAAAAGGCGGCGTATTCACATTTCTTCAAGGTGTATATTCCTGGCGTGGCGTCGCCGTTCGAGCAGATCGGCGATAGCGGCGCCGGCTTGCAGCTGACGCGGGGCGCCGCTGCCGGTTATGGCGGCGAAGGCCGTATTCTGTGGGCGCTGCTGCAGGCAATTAATAATATACACCGCTATTTTCTGAAAAAGCCCCTGCTATCGCCCGACGAAACAAGGTCGATCCTGAATAGAATCGTGCTCGACAGGGCACGGCGGCGCCTGATGCAGCCGCGCCGCCGCTTTGAAGCGGAAATGCCGAATGACGAGCAAAATGAAAAGACGCGTCTTGAATTTGAAAAAATCCTCAAGCGCCTGCATGCGGCAATCGCCGTGCACATGCCCGATAAGTACGGCAATGCCAGGCAAAAAGATCCGGCAACGGTAAAAAAAATCTTCATTTCCATTTTTGGTTTTTCGCGCGGCGCCACGCAGGCACGGGCCTTTCTCAACTGGCTCATGTCGATGTGCACGCTCGATGCCCGCATGTGCAAGAAAGAGGGCGTGATGACACTCGGCGGTTTCGAGGTGGCATTCAACTTCCTCGGCTTGTTCGACACGGTGGCATCCGTCGGACTGGGCAATACCCTGGGTAACAGCCTGATGGGCAAGATGTTCGATGGCCATGGCGGCTGGGCCGATACCGATGACAGCCTGCGTATTCCCCAGGGCATACCGTGCTTGCATCTTGTCGCCGCGCATGAATTGCGGCGCAGCTTTCCGCTCGACTCGATCTCCGTCAAACAGGTGCTGCCGCCCAATTGCGATGAAGTGGTCGTCCCTGGCGTGCACTCCGATCTCGGCTGCGGCTATATGCCCGGCGAACAGGGCCGTGGACTGGACAGGATGGGGGGCGACATGCTGTCGCGCATACCGCTGATCTATATGTACCGGGCAGCCCGGCTGGCAGGCGTGCCCCTGAAGCTGGAATTTGCCAATGACGTTGCCAAGGAGCGCTTCAAGCTCGCGCCGGAAACGATCACGGCATTGAACGCCTATCTGGCCACGTGCAAGGTCAAGACGGGCACCTTGACGGCCATCATGCGTGAACAGGGCAAGAATCATATTTTGTGGCATAGATCACGGCGGCCCACCAGCAAAACCCCGCTGGAATCGACGGCCAGCTTCGGTCGCGCTTCCAATTTTGACAAGAATGATTTGCACAGCGCCAACCTGGAATTTGAGCAGGAAATCCAGGTGTTCGAAAAATGGATGGCAGAGAAAGGCAAGGGTTTCAAGCCGCAGGCACAGGAACCTGGCTTTGACAATGACCACGACAATGAATGGGAAGAGATCGCGACGTGGTGGACCAGCGCGCCGCCGCTTGGTGCGGAGACGCTCAATTTCTTTGATAATTATGTGCACGATTCGCGTGCGTGGTTCAAGCTGATTCCCGGAAATCCAGACAATGAAGGGGACCTGATCGAAAAGTTGAAAGCCATGAATGCGAAGCGGAAAAGGGTGGAACAGTTCAATATTCGCGAAGCAAAAGACCACGAAGAGCGGCAAAAGATGATGGCGCGCGCCTATGGCATGAAGTCGACTACCGGTCTGCAACAATTTACGCCGGTAAAAGATGGCCTCGACGATGCGCAGCGCAAGGCGGCGGAGGAGTTCGAACGCACGGGCAAGATCCCGCGCATGAAGACGGAAGGGCGCGAACCGTTCGATTCAAGCTGGGCCAGCTATGGCCTGTCCGGCAAGGCCGGGTATTTGCGCTACCGTAAGGTGTACAGCGGCTACGACAGCGTGCTGATATCGAGCAATCGCCAACCGACGGAAGAGGCCGTTGCCTGATATGGCACGGTGCCCGGTGCTGCATGGAGTTGATGCCGATGGCAAAGATATGGCTTAGGTAGCCGGTATCCGAGCGGCCATAGCGCAAGTAAATGTCACCGGGCGTGCGGTATAGGTGGCCGATGTCTGCGATTCCAGTATCGTGGGATATAGCACGCGCAGATCGGCTGTCGTATGGCCGGCGCTGTAAGCCAGGCTGAGCAGGTCGATGCCATCCCATGCCCGCTGGCGCGTGGCCGTCATGAAGTTTTCTGGCGGGATATTTTGCAGTACTTCGGCAGGCTGTTGCAAGCCTGCCTCCACCATGTCGAAGCACTCGTCCTGGCTGTCTTTGCTTTCAAGGTAAATCGAGTAGGACAGCAGCGGTTCCCTGCGCCTGGCCAAAAAAGTGTGTTCGTTCAGAGTCTGCATCCTTACTCCCGAAAATCCGTGTCATGGCAGGGCTGTTTGCCTTCGACATATCCGACATCGCCCGTCTCATTCATACCTATGCTGGTATAGCGGTTTTCCTCGCGCAGTGCACGTCCATACGCAACGAGATCTGTCGGATAGGCGAAATGATCGATATCGCTGTCATCGAGGTCAAACACAAAGGCCATTGCACCGGCTTCAAATGCCCAGTAACCGTAATAGGGAGCGTAGCCTTCGTCGCTAATGCGCAGATGGCCGTTGTACCAGCGTGGATGATCCTTCATGGCAGGGTACCACTGCGTCAAATACTTTTTGATTTGCGTTTGTGCCGCATACTCGTCGTTTTCATATACCGTCTGCAACAAAGTATCGTATGGCTGGCCCAGTATGCAGGTATCGAGGGCCATTTCATCGTCCACATACGCGCCAATCAGCTGTTCGAACAGGCCGTCCTGTCCTCGGTGACTGCGAAATATGCGGATGATGCGCATGACCGAGCGCTGATCGCGCAATAATATGGCGACACTTAATAATTGCAGCGTATCTTCATAATCGGACAGGTCGCCGAAATTTGGCGCTGCCCTGTATCGGTATGGGCCATATTCGGGATATTGCGACAAGATTTCCTCTTGTCGATACTGATCGGCTTCGTTCCATTCCGAAAACCTGTCCACGATATCTGACAGCCGTGGCGCAAGTTTCTCGATTGGCACGCCAGCGGTGTAATCGAGCATCCAGATCCAGAAATTTTCAAGATATAAGAAATGGTGCGCCAAACTGATGTCGTCAGCGAATTCAGCTGATTCCTTGTTTTTCAGCTGAACTTGTAGCAGGGCGCGTGAATTCTCCAGGGTTTTCTCATATAGTTCCTGACAAAGGAATTGTTGGCGACGACGATCATCAAATGGTGGATTTTTCATTCTATTCGCCGGGTTCTCGTTTGGCCGATGGTTTCATTTCCAGGCTGGTATGACGGCCTTCTTCCCATAGTTTTCGCGCATAGTCGACCAGGTCTTTGGGGTAGACCAGATGGTCGATCTGGCTGTCGTCCAGGTCGAGCATAAAGACGGCCGCCCCCGCTTCGAAGGCCCAGTAGCCGTAATAGGCGGCATAGCCTTCCTCGTTGATGTTGAGATGCTCATCGTACCAGCGTGGATGATTTTTCATGGCCGGATACCACTGTTTCAAATATTTCTGAAGCAGGGCTAAGGCAGCGTTGTCGTCTTCTTCATAGAATACTTGCAGCAGGGTGTTATAGGGCTTGCTGATAATGCAGGTTTCCAGGTCTTGATTGTCCTCGACATAGGCGCCTATCAATTGCTCGAACAGCCCATCGCGGCCACGGTGGCTGCGCAGTACGTGAAGGATGCGTAGTACTGAACGTTGATCGCGCAGCAGGATGGCGATGCTGAGCAGTTGTAGTGTGTCTTCATAGTCGGAAAGGGTGGAAAACTGCGGCGCACCCTCGTATTCATATGGCCCATCTTCTGGAAAATCGAGCGCCAATTCCTGCTGATAGAGTTGATCCACCTCGTTCCATTCTTCAAATTTATCCACGATGTCTGCAATGCGCGGCGCCAGTGCATCAATCGGCTTACCAGCCGTATAGTCGAGCATCCAGATCCAGAATTCTTCTAAATACAAAAAATTATGAACGGAAGCTTTTCCCTGCATTGTGTCGGTTATTCTTTTATTTTCGAGTTCAACATCTATTATCGCGAGTTGATTTTTTCTTGTCTTCGTGTATAGATCCTCGTAAAGGAATTGCTGGCGGCGGCGCCGGTCAAATGGCAGAAGTTCCATTGTTATTTTCCCTTAGATCTATTATTTTTCAATGGCTTCTCCGCTGGCGCAGCGACATCCTGGCCGACGTCATCGCGGCGCTGACGCAACTCGGCACTGGGCCAGTCGCTGTCGGCGTCGAAGCGCCGCATCCAGCGCAGCGAGTCGGCATCATTGAAGCGTTCGTTGGGGTCGCCGTCCCACTGGGCGCCGCTTAGCAGGCCCATATGATCATGACGTATCGGTTTGAGTAATTTATTTAGTAAGACCGGCAGCGCCGGGACACCATCTTCGACTGGGTAAAGCGAAGGTTCGTCGCCTAATTCAATCCACTGCCCCATGCTGAGTTCTTCTATTTTGATGTTCGGATGATTGAGGCTGAGCTTAAGCTGGTCGCGGGTGATATCCAGTTTCTCGCGCCAGGTATCCGACAGCAGAAAGCCCCACGTGGGGGGGCGGATGCCTAGTGTCAGTTCACCGTGCATCCCGAGATAATCATCGATATCAAGCCCGTAGAAATGAGGTGTCAGAGCACGTTCCCAGACAGAGACTTCTGACCGGGAGCCATACGCCAACGGCGTCGCCATGGCAAAGCCGCTGTATACCTGCGCAGCATCAAGGATTCCAGCCGTTTGAAGGACAAATTGTCTCCAGGCGTCTTTATTCTCGCGCCACCATGACCAACGATAGTAAAACTGAATCGACGAATAGGTTCTGTTTGATGGCACCGCGTTGTCGTTCATGTAATCCCGAACTTTCCAAAAGTATCCTGCCGTGGCAGGAGAGGAAATATGTTTTTTTTGATCGGTAAAATTGAATGCGAAATAGTCTGTTTTTTTGTTTTTCGAGCAAATTCACGCAGATCGGGTAAGCGCTTTGACCCGTAAGGGTGAGGACGTTCCGAGTCGGGATGCGTGCCGATAAGATAGGAATTTCCTGTCAGGCGCTCAAATTCCTCATGTATATCCACCATCAGTAATGATGTATCAAGATGATGCTTGCTGTCGTACAGAAAATAAAAGCTGACAAAAGGGCTGACATTATGCGTGATCTGATCATTTCCATAAGATGAATTCGGCCACTCCTTGAGATCGGAAGCAAATCTTTTGATATCGTCAGTGCCAAGAAAACTGTCCGCTGCACTCATTTTTTCGCCTTCCACTGCGTCGTTTCTTCATGCGTTCAGGAAGCGCCACACCGTCAAGCCATAGGCGGCGTCCAGATTGCTCATGATCTCGCCTTGTTCCAATCTGCTGGTTGGCGGCGTAATGTCCAGCGCTTGCCACTTACCGGCTTGCGGGCAGGCCTCGTCGGCGTAGGCGCACAATTCCAAAGGCTCGGCGCTGGGCCAGTCGCTGGCTGTGCGAGATGGAAAATTGGCTATTGTTCTTCACTCCAATGCCAAATTGTTTCGCCGTATGCCGCATCGTCAAAAACAGGCATTATTTGGCCTTGCTCAAAATGGCTACGGCTGTGTAACTTTGCTGGGGTTTCCCAGAAGCCAGTTTGGGGGCAGGGCTGGCCACCCTCGACACGCCCTTTTTGTATCAGCGGTTCTGTATCGAGGCTGGTATAGCGGCCTTCTTTCCGTAGCTGGCGCGCGTAATCGACCAAGTCCTTGGGATAGACCAGATGGTCGATCTGACTGTCGTCCAGGTCAAGTAAAAAAACCGTCGCACCCGCTTCAAACGCCCAGTAACCGTAATAGGGCGCGTAGCCTTCGTCCCGGATTCTCAGATGCCCGTCGTACCAGCGGGGATGATCTTTCATAGCTGGATACCACTGTTTCAGGTATTTTTGGAGCAGTTTGAGTGTATCTCTCTCATTATTTTCATAGAAAACCTGAAGCAAAGTATCATAGGGCTTTTTGAGAATGCAGGAATCAAGATCTTGCTTATCCTCGACATATGCGCCAATCAATTGCTCAAATAATCCATCCTGGTCACGGTGACTGCGTAGCACGTGGATGATGCGTAAGACCGACTGTTTATCGCGCAGTAATATCGCAATACTGAGTAGCTGTAGCGTGTTCTCATAATTTGCAAGGGTGGAAAAGTCTGGTGCTCCGTTGTATTCATACGGCCCATAATCCGGAAACTCAAGCGCCGCTTCCTGCTGACAGAATTGATCGATCTCATTCCATTCTTCAAACTTATCCACGATGCCGGCGATAAGCGGCGCCAGTGTATCGATCGGTTCACCCGCTGTGTAGTCCAGCATCCAGATCCAGAACGCTTCCAAATACAAAAACTGGTGCAACACAGAGTTTTCCAACGTTGATTCTACTATCTTTTTATTTGCAAGCCGGACTTCAATTAATGCGAGTAGATTTTCTCGAGTTTTAGTGTAAAGCTCGTGATAAAGGAATTGATGGCGATTGCGCCGGTGAAATGGTAAAACTTTCATACCAACAAACCTTTTTTCTTGGATAAACAGTATTCGTGTCAAAGCGGGTATGCGCGAGTTGGAACCGCAATGCATGATTGCCTTTTCCAGTCGAGCATCAGGTTGATGGTCTCAAACATCAGTACAGTCGCTGTTTCTTCATGCGTTCAGGAAGCGCCACACCGTCAAGCCATAGGCTGAATCCAGATTGCTCATGATCTCGCCTTGTTCAAATCGCCGGGTTTGCGGCGGAATGTCCAGCGCTTGCCACTGACCGGCCTGCTGGCAGGCCTCGCCGGCGTAGGCGCGCAATTCCAAAGGCTCGTGCCATGACGCAGCTCGGCGCTGGGCCAGTCGCTGGCTGTGCGAGATGGAAAATTGGCTATTGTTCTTCACTCCAATACCAGATGGTTTCACCGTATGCCGCATCGTCAAAAACAGGCATTATTTGGCCCTGCGCGAAGTGGCTGCGGCTGTGTAATTTTGCTGGGGTTTCCCATAAGCCAGTTTGGGGGCAGGGCTGGCCACCGTCTACGCGTCCCTTGCGCATCAGTGGTTCTGTTTCCTGGCTGGTAAAGCGGCCTTCTTCCCATAACTGTCGTGCATAATCGACCAAGTCTTTGGGGTAGACCAGATGGTCGATCTGGCTGTCGTCCAGGTCGAGTATAAAGACGGTCGCCCCTGCTTCGAATGCCCAGTAGCCATAATAGGCGGCATAGCCTTCCTCGTTGATGTTGAGATGCTCATCGTACCAGCGTGGATGATTTTTCATGGCCGGATACCACTGTTTCAAATACTTCTGGAGCAGGGCTAAGGCAGCGTTGTCGTCTTCTTCATAGAATACTTGCAGCAGGGTGTTGTAGGGCTTGCTGATAATGCAGGTGTCCAGGTCTTGACTATCCTCGACATATGCGCCTATCAATTGTTCGAACAGCCCATCGCGGCCACGGTGGCTGCGCAGTACGTGAATAATACGTCGCACCGAACGCTGATCGCGCAGCAGGATGGCGATGCTGAGCAGTTGTAGTGTGTCCTCATAGTCGGAAAGGGTAGAAAACTGCGGTGCACCCTCGTATTCATATGGCCCATCTTCTGGAAAATCGAGCGCCAATTCCTGCTGATAGAGTTGATCCACCTCGTTCCATTCTTCAAATTTATCCACGATGTCTGCAATGCGCGGCGCCAGTGCATCAATCGGCTCACCTGCCGTATAGTCGAGTATCCATATCCAGAACGCTTCCAAATACAAAAACTGGTAAATGACAGTTTGACTTTGCGTTGAGTCGGCCACTTTTTTATTTGCAAGTTGGCCTTCAATCAGTGAGAGTTGATTTTTTCTGGTTTTAGTATAGAGCTCCTCATAAATGAATTGTTGGCGTCGGCGTTCATGAAATTCTGGAATTTTCATTTTTACTTTCTCCGTTTTCTCTTTCCTGAAGCTGTTTTGCTTGATTTATTCTTGCCTTCTTGCTGTTCCTGCTGATCGGCTGGTTTTTTGGACGTTGCGTTTTCGAGGCTTCTACGTCTTTTGTCTATGCGATCGATTTCCATATAATTGAATGTGTCGCTTATTCCATGAGTTTCTTTGTGTTTGTCATGTATTTTTATATTGTAATGATCGCCTGATGCAAGTAGCTCCAATGTCGCTTCAAGATGGTCGACAACTCCAGGTGCTGCTGCTAGCTTGAGCTTGCCATGTGGGTGGGCTGCCGTCACGAACGGATTGGAGAGTGCGGTATTTCCCAGTATTAGATATGTCCAACGATTTTTTAAATTTTTCTCGGATTGCATGACACCGGCTTTGGTGCTGTTGGTAAGCCATTTTTTTCCCATTTGCGTGCCCTTTATACGTTCACCGAGCAAAGTCCATAGCATCAACTGTCTGTCGTTGAGGGATGCTGGGGGGCGTGGGATATTGCCACGTTCCACCTCTTTTTTCAGCCGCTGGAACAGCGTGTAGGCACTGCCACTAAATTTTGCTTCGATGAAATGGAATGTGTCACTATTCGTCTGCCAGATGGTATCCACACCATTCTGTGCCATTTTTTTTAAGTCTTCTGGTACAAGCTCTGTCGGGCGTCTGTGTGCGTTATCGGGGCCAACAATGCGCGGGTAGTCAAAGCGCCATTTTCCATTAACGTTACCGTGTGGCCAGGCCGTGGTTTTTTTAAGCACGTGTTCCATATGATAATAATCTGCCATATGCTCGCCGAGGAGGCCCTTTGGCCCTAATTTCACTTCGGACAGCAATTGCCGAATCGGTCGCGACGTATTCTTGACCGGCGCGGTACCGCCGTCGCTGCTCTGGCGGTGCGAGTCGGCCACGGGTTTGTGTTCCTTGCCCTTGCCCGGCGAATCCCGTTCTTTGGTTTTTGCTTTGGCATCCACGCCCTTGGACTTTTTATCTGAGCTTGTCGTGGACGATTTGAACTGGGCGTTGGCGCTGTGCGGATGCGCGTTGCCTGGCTTGTGGTTGTGCCTGGCTGCCATATTGGCGCCGGTGCCGGCTGCGACGGCGATTTTTTTTGCCGCCCATAACGCGTCTTCGCCCAGCATGTCCTCGATCAAGTCCTGCAGCGCCTTGGCGCCTTGCGCAATGCCGGCCTTGAGCGGGCCGCGCACCGCTTCGACTTGCGGTTTCATGTCGCGCGCCAGATGCTGCAAGTCCGACGGCAGCCACCAATGGCTGGTCGACAGGTAGCCGAGCAATTGCACGCAATTGTCCAGCGCGCTCATCGCCGTGCTGATTGCCAGCTGGGTGTTTTGCGCCCACTGGAAGGTTTTCAGGAATTTGATCGCGGCGCCCTTGCTCTTGCCCAGCATCGCTTCGATCATGACATTGCCGCCAGCGGCCGCCGCGCCCATCTCCTTGCGGTACTTGCGCAAAGGCTTGATGATGGTCTTGAACAGGCTGCCGACTTCCGGAATGCAGCCGAACGCCGCCAGCGCCATGTCGACCCAGTCATCGCGGGTCGCGCGCGACACGCCTTTCCTGCCGACCCGGTAGATCATGCCCGAGACATCGCGCACGTCCATCACCTGGTCAACCACGGGGATCAGGGAAATGGCGCCGCCGACGATCATGGCGGCCTTGCCCTGGTCATCCTCGAAGTCGCCCAGGATCAGGTCCTTGAAAAACTCGACAATCTCGTCGACAAGATTCTGGCTCATGGCTTGGGCTCCGGCTTACTGTTTTTTCGGGCTGCCTCCAGCAATGCGGATGCCTGTTTCATCTGCTGCCTCGCTTGCTGCAAACGGGGTTCCGCTACCAATGGGGGCGCCACCCAGTCGCGCTGGTCTTCGCCATATTCAATGTGATAGGCGCCGGGAGGAATGTTTTCGAGGCGGGCATGGCCCTTGTCGTTGAGCAATCCACTGAGGGAAGTGCCATTGGCGAACGTGATTTTGTAGGGCGAGTTCATGACAGGCTCGAGATCGCCATAATGCAGGTTCAGCTCGACTGCCCGGCCCAGGTCGGCCGCATTCGGCATCGCCGGCAAGGTGGGCTGGCTGCTTGCCGGCCCCGTCAATTCCTTCATGCTGGCGTTGAAATCGATTTTTCCGGGGCCGTGCAGCATGATGTTGCCGCCTTCGAGGCGGATGTACGCGCCCTGGGCCGTCATCAGGATGTGCTGCTTGGCCGCCGCCGTGACGCTCTTGGCGGTGCTGCTGACGGTGATGGCCTTGTCCGCCGTCAGCCGTGTCGCATCGGACTGGCTTTGGCTGCTGATCTTGCCACTGGCCGCATGCAGGCGGATGCCGGTTTCCTGGTTCGGCTTGTCCTTGCTGCTGGCCTTGCCGTAGGTGAACAGGCTGATGCCCTTGCCCAGCGCGTACAGGCTGTTGCCCTGCGCTGCAAAGTTGAGATCGGCGCCCGCCGCCAGGCTGCCATTGCCGCCGGCGACCAGCACGGCGCTGGCCGGCGTGGTGGCGGCGATGCCGGACGGGCTCGACAATTGCAGCAGCGGGTCGCCATACGCGCTGGCCTGGCCTTCGCCGCCCGCCGCCTGCTGGCCCTGGCCCTGGCCCTGGCCCGCAGCGGCGGCGCCCTCGGCCGTCGCGCCCAGGACCTCGATGCTGTGCTGCATCTGGGCGAGGGCGGGGAGTTGGGCGGCTTGGGGCGGCGTCTCCGGCTGGTCCGGCGTGGCTGGGGGCGTCGGGGCGGCTGTCCCGGCGGTATCCGGGCTGGCCATCTCGAGCGCGAAATGTTTTTGCGCCTGCTCAGCCAGCGAGGTCTGCAGTTGCAAGCTGTGCGTGAGCTGTTCCAGCGCTTCCTTCGCATCCATGTGGCTGGCGCTGGCGTCGCGGCCATGGGTCGACAGCAGCATGCCCGCTCCCGCGCGCAGGGCGGCGCTATGTTCCGTTTTCAGCTCGGCGCCAAAGCCGGCCGGCGCCAGCCGCTGGTTGTCGCTCTGATGGCGCAAATGGCCCAGGTTCAGTTCGGCCGTACCCTGGTGGGGGCCGGCATGGCGCTGCAAGGCGACGCGGCCCTGGCCCGGACTGTCGTCGAACACCAGCTGGCTGTAGGCGCCGCCGCCGCCCTGGCTGGTCTGCATGGCTTGCGTCTTGATGCCAGACAAGGCCGCCGGGTGGGCATGGGCGCCGGCCTGGCCGGGAAACCAGGCCGGCGCATTGCCCGTCGCTGCGCCCGTGCCCTGGCTGACCTGGTTGTTTTGCGCGTCGGCCTGGCCGCGGCCGTTGTACAGCGTGCCGATGACGACGGGGCGGTCGATATTGCCTTCCAGGAAATCGACGAGCACTTCCTGGCCCACGCGGGGCAGGGCGTTGCTGCCCCAGTTGGCGCCGGCAACGGGGGCCAGCGGCGTGGCGACCCTGACCCAGGTACCGGCGCTATCGTCGCCGGGCGCGCCCGTGTGGCCGTCGGCGGCCGGATGCGCCAGCCGGCTATGGCTTTGCGCACCCCGTTGCCAGTGGAATTGCACCTTGATGCGGTGGTCGCGGTCCGTATGCAGCTGGGCGCCGGCCGGGCCGACGACGATGGCCGTCTGCTGGCCCATGATGACGGGGCGCGGATGCAGCAGCTGGCCGTGGTCGTTGGCATAGCTGCTGCGGTAGGGAATCTTGCTGCGGATGGCGTCGATGCGGTTGCGGTAGGGCGGGCGTTCGCTGATGGTGTCGCCGACGGCATGCAGGCTGCCGGCAGCCTCTTCGCCGATCAGCGCGTCGAGCAAGCCCCGGCCGAAGCGCTGCAGCAGTCCGCCGCCCAGTTCCGCATCGAGGTTGTTATGCATCAGGTGCACCGTGCGGGTGACGAGGAAGGTCGCTGCGTCGCCATCGCCCGCCGCGTCCGTTTGCGCCTGGCCGCTCAGGGTGAAGGTGGTGCCGGGTGCCAGGGTGCGCACGGTGCCGGCGCCCGTAAATACTTCCCTGGCCGCCGTCAGCGCTTGCAACTGGCGCTCGGCAAGCCGTTGTCCGTGCTCGCGCGACGGGTAGGCATAGGCGCCGGGGGCGTCGCGGCTGACCAGTTCCATCGTCCCGTCCCTGGCGCCAGCGGCGCTGATGGGGCGCTGGCCCAGCGCGCGGTAGTCCCAGCTGGACAGTTCGATGCCGTTGGTCTGCTGGCGCAGCTGCATGCGCCAGCGGTCCATCGTGTCTTGCGGCATGACGGCGCCTGGCTGGCTGTAGGCGATGCCGGACTGGGCGTTGGGCTTGAAGCTGCCGTTGTGGTCGGCGATGACGAGGGTGTGGCTGCCCAGGCTGGCGCTGCCCGCGTCGCCCGTGTGTTCGGCAAAATAAAACAGGCCTTCCTCGCTCATCAGCCGCTCGGCAAAGGCCCAGTCGCTTTCCTGGTACTGGCTGCAGATGCTGCGTTTCGGATAGGCCGCGCGGTCGAGCAGGTCGAAGCGCCAGGCCGGCGCCAGCATGCCCTGGCCCTGGTAGCGGGCAAAGACGACTTCGAGGATGTCCGGTACCGCCAGGTCCTGGAAGACGCGGCTGTCGCGGCCGTGGGCCAGGAAGGCTGTCCACGGCTGCATGGTCAAGTTGTAGCGGGCAAAGCCGCCATTCGCGCCCGCCAGCTCGGCCGCGGTGATATGGCCATGGAAAGGGCGCCAGTCCCCGGTGCCGGCGGCCGTGCGCAATTCCAGCAGGATGGGCTGGCCGATCAGCGACTTGAGGGGAATGGCTGCGTCGAGCGACAGGGCGGCGATGTTGAAGACATAGCCCAGTCCGAGGCCTTCCTCGCCGCGCACGCATTCGGCCAGCAGCGTGTCCGGGCCCAGGGGCGTGCTCAGCTTCAGCAGGCGCGTGGCCTGGCTGAAGCCGGTGGCGACGGGCGACGCAGCAGGTGACGGCGATGTGCTTGCTTGGACCAATTCGGACATTGATTGGAACTCCGTGTGGCGAAATGAGCGTACTTGCAATTAATTCAATGACTTGCTTATAAGATTACACCTTAGAAATAGTGATTTAACAAGCGCGATTCAATTGAATCGTGTGGCGGGGGCCGTCGTCCGATGGCCGTGCGGGCCATTTTCTCCCCATCAGGTAGAGTGCAGTTCTTGCCAATTCCACCATTGGCAAAAAATGTGCAAAATATTGCCTATAGATAACGCGATGGCGTGCCGTGCCTGTTTTCCGGCTGCCATCGCCATCCCACACAAGCAGGAGCGAGAATGAATACGAAGCAATGCGCGGCCGCCGCCGCGCTGTGTGCCAGCCTGTCGCCCGCCATGGCGGCATCCCCCGCGACGCCGCCATTCCTTGATGTGCTCGCCTATCAATATGCCGCCTGCGTCAAGCCCGCCTATCACCAGGCCGACCTGCTGCTGCAGGATGGTGCGGGGCGTTACCAGATCGACGTCAAGGGCGAAACCTACACGGTCGAATTGCAGGAACGCATGGGTTTTTCGCTGCAGGCGGGGATAGGCGGGTCCGTGGCGGCCGTCGTCAAGCTGGACCGGCCGCCAAAGGGGCAGTTTGAAGAGCAGGCGCGCTGGCGCGAGCGCTGGCTGCGCGATGTGGCCGAGCGCAGCGGCGTGGTGCTGGAAGAGCGGGCGCTTGCCGGCGGCGCGCGCCTGCTGGCCGTGAACAAGGGCGAAATCAAGGGGAACTATGTGGGCCAGTCCCTGCTGGTCGATCCGGCACGGCAGTTGTTCATCGATATGGCGTGGCCGAACACGTTGGACATCTATCGCGGCCCCGACGGTTTGCGGCATGTGCGGCAAGTGCAGGACGACGTCTGGAAACGCCTGCTGTCCTGCCCGCCCGCCGCGTGACGCCGGCGGCCAGCGCATACCCCTGCTGCGTGCATGTGCATACACAAATAGTAATGATTCTCATTTATAATTCACGACTATGGGGTGGTGATGGGCCGGCGCAATGGCGCCATGCGTGTGAAGGAGGGCATGATGGGCAGTATGGATGGCAACGAGGATTTGATCGCGCATGAGCATCGCGTGCTGATGGGCGAATATGGCCGCGCGCAGACGCGCTGCAGTGCGCAGCTGGCCGCGCAGGCGGCCCGAATCATGCAGCTGGAGTCGGAATTGATGCGCGCGCGGGCGCAGGTCGTGATCCGCGATACGCAGCTGGCGCTGGCGCGCGACGCGCTGGCCGAACTGGCGGCCAGCGTGCCGGGCTTGCCGACGCGTGCCCGGCTGGCCCGCAAGGTCGAGTGGCTCGGCGAGCGCGTGCAGGACCTGATGCGCGAGCTGCTGCGCCTGCAATGGCTGCCCGCGCCTTCCATCGTGCCCGCGCCAGCCTTGCAGGCCGACGTGCGGGAAAAAGCCGTGCTATATGTGGGCAACTATTCAAGCCTGACGCCGGGCCAGGACGCGGGCGGTGCCAACGTGGCGCAGCTGGCCATCGAACAGGCGGGTGGTCGCTTCCTGCATCACGCGGGCGGCGACGATGGCGCCGACGACGCGGCGGCGCTGGAAGCGGGTCTGGTGGCGGCCGACCTGGTGATCTGCCAGACGGGCTGCGTCAGCCACGATGCCTACTGGCGCGTGCATGACCACTGCAGGCGCACGGGCAAGCAGTGCGTGCTGGTGGACCAGCCGCAAGCCATGCATTTCGTGCGCAAGGAGGCGCTGGCCGCTTTTTGATGCCGGATTAACGCCTGCTTAATCCGCATGGGGCAGAATGGCCATCCATTCGATGTCATAGCGAGCGCCCATGCTGTCCCTGCAAATCGGCCCCCTGGCCCTGCCCACGGGCCTGGTCCTGTTGATCGTTTCCCTGTGCGTCGCTTACGGCGTGGCGTGGTGGCTGCGGAAGTACCGCCGGCTGCCGGACGCCGGCCCGCTCGTTTCCGAGATGCTGATCGCCGGCCTGCTGGCGGCGCGCCTGGCGTTCGTGTTGCGCTGGCACGAACAGTATCTGGCCGCGCCCGCGTCCATCCTGAATATCCGCGACGGCGGCTTCCTGGCGCCGGCCGGCATCGCCGCCGCGCTGGCCATCGCCGCGTGGCGCTGCCGGCGTCCCGCCATGGCGCTCATGCGCCGGCCGCTGGCCATCAGCGTGGCCTGCGGTGCGCTGGCCTGGGGCGTGTTGAGTGCAGGGATCTCGCTCGCCTGGGACAAGCCGGCGGCCTTGCCGGCCGTGGCGCTGCAGACGCTGGGCGGCACGTCCACCAGCCTGGCGGCGCTGGCCGGCGGCAAACCCATGGTGGTCAACCTGTGGGCCAGCTGGTGCCCGCCATGCCGGCGCGAGATGCCCGTGCTGGCCGCCGCACAGCAGGCGCGCGCCGATATCGTCTTCGTGTATGCGAACCAGCGCGAGGATGCGGCGGCGGCCAGCGCTTTCCTGGACAGGAGCGGTGCGACCCTGCGCAATGTGGTGCTCGACAGCGAGGCGGCGCTGGGCAAGGCGGCCGGTTCCTCGGCCCTGCCCACCACCCTGTTCTATGACGCGCAAGGGCGCCTGGCCGATACGCACCTTGGCGAATTGTCCGACGCTTCGCTGGCCAGCAAGCTGCAGAAGATCGCGCCCGTTCCCTGAGGCGGGTATGCCTTGTTGACGTAGCTGTAGCAGTTTCTGATAGTATACCCCCCTATAGTATTTATCGGAGTGCATCATGGGCCACACGACACACAACAAGACCAGGCTGCTCAATCGCGTCAAGCGCATCCGCGGCCAGGTGGAAGGCCTGGAGCGGGGCCTGGAAGAGGGCCGCGACTGCGGCGAAGTGCTGCAGCTGATCGCCGCCGTGCGCGGCGCCGTCAATGGCCTGATGGCCGAAGTGATCGAAGAGCATTTGCGCGAGCACGTGGCCAGTCCCGATATCTCCGGCGAGGAGCGGGCCAGGGGCGCCGACGACATCGCGGGCATCCTGCGCACCTACCTCAAATAAGGAGATCGTCATGAAAACGCAATCCCTCAACGAAGACCTCTCCGCCTGGCAGCATGAACACGTCTTTGGCGCCGCCAGCGACAAGGCTGAACGTCGCGCGCGCATCGTCATGTGGATCACGCTGGCCACCATGGTGCTGGAAATCGTCGCCGGCTGGTGGTACAACTCCATGGCCCTGCTGGCCGACGGCTGGCATATGAGTTCGCACGCGCTGGCCATCGGCCTGGCCGCGTTTGCGTATGCGGCCGCGCGCCGCTATGCGCGCGACCCCCGCTTTGCCTTCGGCACGTGGAAGATCGAGGTGCTGGCCGGCTATACGAGCGCCATCCTGCTGCTGGGCGTGGCCGTGCTGATGGTGGCCGCTTCCGTCGAGCGCCTGTTCTCGCCGCAGCCCATCCACTATCCGCAGGCGATGGCGGTGGCGGCCTTCGGCCTGCTGGTCAATCTCGTGTGCGCGCTGATCCTCGGCGGGCACCACGACCATGACCACCACCATGGCCACGATCACCATGACCATCACGGGCACCACGACCACCATGGCCATGGCGAAGACCTGAACATGAAGGCCGCGTACATCCACGTGCTGGCCGACGCCGCCACGTCCGTGCTGGCCATGCTTGCGCTGGCCGGCGCGTGGGCTTACGGCTGGCAGTGGCTCGATCCCGTGATGGGCATCGCGGGCGCCGTGCTGGTGGCGCTGTGGGCGAAAAAGCTGATGCAGGAGACGGGCAAGGTCTTGCTGGACCGCGAGATGGACCACCCCGTGGTGGCGGAAATCCGCGAAGCGGTGGAAGTGGAAAGCGCCGGCGACACGCCGCGCATCGTCGACCTGCATGTGTGGCGAGTCGGCAAGCAGCTGTATTCCTGCGCCTTGTCCGTCGTCAGCCGCGACGCCGGCCTGACGGCGGCCCAGCTGCGCGCGCGCATCGGCATCCACGAGGAAATCGTCCACAGCACCATCGAGATTATTCGCCGTCCTTGACAATGATGGCGAAAAAAGCCCGTTGATGCGGGGCGTAGGCCGTATAATGTCGGCTTTTACAGCACGCGCTGTTCACCAGACAGAGAAGAAAATGAGCACATTACCACCATGCCCGCAATGCCAATCCGAATTCACGTACGAAGACGGCAGCCAGTTGATCTGCCCTGAATGCGCGCATGAATGGTCGGCCACGGCTGGCGAAGCCGTGGAAGAGGGCGCCAAGGTGTACCGCGATGCGGCCGGCAATATCCTGCAGGACGGCGACACGGTGAGCGTCATCAAGGACTTGAAATTGAAGGGCGGCGGCGGTGTCGTCAAGATGGGCACCAAGGTCAAGAACATCCGCCTGGTCGACAGCGACCACGATATCGACTGCAAGATCGACGGCTTCGGTTCCATGAGCCTGAAGACGGAGTTCGTCAAGAAGGTGTAACGCTTTTACCTGTAACACGGCGCGCTGGCTTCATTCCTGCGCGCCGTTTTTTTATTCAGAATCCATGCAAATCGACCATCTGCGCCAGCGCCTGCGCGCCTTGGGCGCCAAGCCCCTGCACGAACAGCGCGTGCTGCGCGACTGGATACAGGCGCAGCCGCACGACCAGGGCCGGCGCCGCGCCGAAGATTTTTTGCCGCTGCCCGTGCGCGACGCCTTGCCTGCGCTGGACGCCGAATTGCAGGGCATGCTGACGCTGCTCAGCACCCATCCGGGCGCCGACGGGGCGGCGCGCCTGCTGGTGGGGCTGCACGACGGCCAGACGGTGGAAAGCGTGCTGCTGCCGCGCGACGGCCTGTGCGTGTCGAGCCAGGTCGGTTGCGCCGTCGGCTGCCAGTTCTGCATGACGGGCCGCGACGGCTTGATCCGCCAGGTGACGAGCGGCGAGATCGTCGCGCAGGTGGTGCTGGCGCGTACCCTGCGTCCCGTGAAAAAAGTCGTCTTCATGGGCATGGGCGAACCGGCGCATAACCTGAACAATGTGATGGAAGCGATTGAGCTGCTGGGCACCGAGGGCAATATCGGCCACAAGAACCTCGTGTTTTCCACCGTGGGCGACCCGCGCGCCTTCGAGCGCCTGCCGCAGGGGCGGGTCAAGCCCGCGCTGGCCCTGTCGCTGCACACGACCAAGCCGGCGCTGCGTGAACAGCTGCTGCCGCGCGCCCCAAGGCTCACGCCGCGCGAACTGGTGGACTTCGGCGAATCGTATGCGCGCCTGACCGGCTACCCGGTGCAGTACCAGTGGACCCTGATGGAAGGCGTCAACGATGGCGAGGACGAGATGGATGGCATCGTGGCGCTCTTGCAGGGCAAGTACGCGGTGCTCAACATGATCCCGTACAACACCATCGATGACTTGCCGTTCAAGCGCCCCAGCTGGGACAAGGCGCGGGCGATTGCCGCCGCCTTGCACGCGCGCGGCGTGCTGACCAAATTGCGCGATTCGGCCGGTCAGGACGTGGAAGGGGGATGCGGGCAGTTGCGTGCGCGTGAGGCGAAGGGCAAGGTTATTCCCATCCGTACTAGCGCCGCCTAAAGTCCGCCCAGCAAATCGTTCTCATTCAATATCGCAAACGCAATCTCGGGATGCTCGGCCAGACAGCGCCGCACGGCGGCGGGAATGGCGGCGCGCGTCTTGCGGCACAGGCCGGGCCGCTCCAGCAAGCGGATCTGGAAGCCGCGCACGGTGCGCACTTCGCCGCTGCCGGGCGCAATCTGCAATTCCACGCCCAGGTTGCTCTTCAACAGCAGCTGCAGCTTCTGCAGTTGCGCATACGTGGCGATGCCCTCGATGTGCGCCAGCAGGCGCTTTTCTTCCGTCAGGTTCAGGCGCAGGATGGACAGGTCCGCCTGCGGATCGCCGAGCAATCGCTCGCGTTCGCAGTCGCACAACTGCGGCGGACACTCCTTGCGGATTTCAAAATCGACGATGCGCATGCTGGTGTTCCAGTGACGTTCCAATGGCGATCCGGGATAAATCAAGTATCGTCCGCCGCCTGGCGCATGTCAATCAGCGCGGGCTGACGATCAGGCGCCAGAGGATGGGGCCCTGCTCGCTGTTGTGCTGGTGGTGGTTTTGCGGCGGCATGACGTGGCCTTCCGTCGACACGATCTCGTGCGCGCAGCCGTCGCAGCGGTAGATGCCCGAATACGGCACGGCTTCGCCGGGCGAGGTCAGTTCATCGAAGCGCGGGTGCATGGAGCGCGCCACGTAGCTGGGGTTCTTGTAGTCGGCCATGGATTCCTCGGGATGTGGGCAGGCCCCCATTCTGGCACACAATCGTGCGCGGCCTTGACGGCGTGCCTTGGCGTGCGCGCCGCCCTGTGTTGTAATGTTGATCATCCCGACGGAGTACGCAAGGCCATGAGAACCCGCATCAAGATCTGCTGCATCGCTTCCATCGACGAAGCGCAACTGGCCATTGCCGCCGGTGCCGACGCGCTGGGCCTGGTGGCTGCCATGCCGTCCGGCCCCGGCCCGATTCCCGACGCGCGCATCGCGCAGATCGCTGCCTGGACGCCGCCTCCCGTGGCCACCTTCCTGCTGACGTCCGAGACGACGGCGCAAGCCATCGCCGCACACGTGCGCGCCACACAGCCGTCCACCGTGCAGATCGTCGGCCATATCGATCCGCGTGAAGTCGAGGAACTGGCGCGCCTGCTGCCGCACGTGCGGCGCGTGCAGGTGATCCACGTGGAAGGCCCCGAGGCTTTGGCGCTGATCCCCGCCTACGCGCCCCATGTGCATGCCTTTTTGCTCGATTCGGGCCGCCCTGGCGCTGCCGTACCGGAGTTGGGCGGCACGGGCCGCACGCACGACTGGTCCGTCAGCGCGCGCTTCGTGCGCGCCAGCCCCCGTCCCGTCTTCCTGGCCGGCGGCCTCGATGCGAACAACGTGATGGAGGCGCTGCGCCAAGTGCGCCCCTACGGCATCGACCTGTGCTCGCGCGTGCGTACGGACGGCAAGCTCGATGTCATGAAGCTGGCCCTGCTGATGGCGGCCGTGCGCGACGCGGATGCGGCGCTGTATGCGGAAGGCTAAGCCGCCGTTGCCAGCGCGTTCATCTCGCGCACGAACGCTTCCGTAAACGCGGCCACCATGCCGCTGGCCGCGCGCGGCGAGATCAGGCCGACGACGGAATGCGATTCCTCGTCCGGCAGGGCAATGAAACGCACGCCGGGCGGCGCCACCAGGCGCATGCTGTCGGGGACGATGGCGATGCCCATATTGGCTTCGATCAGGTTCAGCTGCGAGGTCTTGCGCGACAGGGCGCGCGCCGCCTTCGGGAAGAATCCCTGCGCCAGGCACAGGCCCGCCACCAGGTAGCTCAGGCCCCCCCGGTCCTTGTGCGGGATCGAGACGAAGGCTTCGTCGCGCAGGGCGGCAATCGTCGTGCGCTCCAGCGCGGCCAGCGGCGAGGCCGACGACACGGCCACCACCAGCTTTTCCGCAAACAGGTCGCGCACGACGATGTTGGCGTGCTTGCGCAGGGTCGGCAGGCGCACGAGTCCCAGGTCGGCGCGGCCTTCCTCGATGTCCGCTGCCTGGTTTTCCGACGAGCCTTTCGACACGTCGAGCGAAACGCCGGGAAACTGCGCCAGCAGCCGGTTCAGCACGGCGCCGATGGCGGGTGTGAGGGTGACGGAGCTCGAATGCAGCAGGCGGATGATGCCTTGCGCCCCTTGTCCCACGTGGCGCGTCTGGCGCACGGTTTCCTCGATGTCGTCGAGGATGCGCTTTGCCCGCTCATAAAAGACCTGTCCGGCGGGCGTCAGCTCGATATGGCGCGCGTCGCGCGTGAGCAGCAGGGCCTGCACCTCGCTTTCCAGCTCCTTGATTTGCCGGCTCAGGGCCGACTGCGCGATGTACAGCTTTTCCGCCGCGCGCGAGTAACTGCCCGCATCGACGACTTCGACAAAGTAGCGGAACTGTTTGATGGAAATCAATCGTATGCCTTTTCGAGATCGGAGACTGCCTGATTTGATATTAGCCTTGCCCCGGCGTTCACGATACAGTGGATTGATCTGCTGTCACTGCAAAGGAAAGACCATGCTGGAATTGCTCGGGGTGCTGGGAGTACTTATCAGTATTATCGTAAAACTGATTTTCGTCCAGATCGGCGCGGCTGATGACGGTAAAGAGGATTGATAGGGAATTAACCCAACAGCGTGAAGCTGGGGTCAGACCCGTCGGGTCTGACCCCGGATTGTCGCTAACATTGCCACGAAATTTTGCGGAGTCTCCACGGCTTGCAAATGACAATTCAATGCCACCCCATCCCACTCCGCCAACTGCTTGCCGGCCCACTTGAGCGCCGCCTCGCGCGCCGTCCATGCCTGCGCCAGGCGCAGCGGGCGCTGGTCGGCAGGGCAGGCGGCCAGCTCCTGCGCCACCTGCGGCCCCAGGTAATCGCGCGCCAGATGGAACCAGTCGGCAATGTCCTGCACCCGCATCACGTCGATGCCGACGGGACCATGCAGGTCGATGGCAGCCAGCGACAGTCCCTCGTCATGGCTGAACGACAGGCCGGCCGGGCGGCCAGCCAGCAGCAAACGGGGAGGAGTACCCGGCGTCGACTCCACGGAAATCGCCTCGATGTCCAGGTTTTGCCACTGCGCCGCCGCTTCGCGTACGGCCTGGCGCAGGTGCGCGCGCGCTTCCGTGCGGGATGGCGGCGGCACGATGCCGATCGCCAGCACGCCGTCTCTTGACAAGAGCACCGTAAAATCCATCAGCTGCAATCAGCTACGCAAAGGCGCGGCCGGGCAGCCCGCCCAGTTGCTGCCGGCGGGGATATGTTCGCCCTTCATCACCAGGGTCAGCGGTCCCAGGCGCGCATTGTCGCCCACCTTGGCGCTGTACAGCACGGAGCTGCGCGGGCCCATGTAGACGCGCTGGCCGATCTCCACGTGGTCGATCTTCATCACGCGGTCTTCGAACAGATGCGTTTGCGGGCAGGTCAGCGCATTCAATTCGCTGTAGTCGCCGATGTGCACGCAGTCGAATTCCGTGATGTCCGTCGTGTCCATGTAGACGCCGCGGCCGATCTTGCAGCCGAACAGGCGGAAGGCCAGCGGCAGCCAAGGCGTGCCGCGCAGGTAGCGCATGAAGTTGGGCACCGCGATGCCTTCATACAGGTTGGTCACGCCTTCCGAAATCCACACGAACGGCGTCCACATGGGCGCCGCGTGCTTGCGGTAGCGTCCCAGCAGCAGCCACTTGAACAGCACGACGACCAAAAAATTGCCGATGCCGTAGGCGATGCCGGCGATCGCCAGGTCGCCCACCACTTCGCCCCAGCGCCCGGCGCCCGCGATCGGCATCACGTCCAGCACCAGCGTATAGCCGACGGCGATCACCACGGCGTGCGGCGCGACGATGCGGAACGCTTCGATCAGGCTGCGGCCCAGGCGGCGCAGCAACGACGGCTTGAACGTCAGGTGCTCGGCAAAGCCGCTGACCTGTTCGCGCGCGGGCAGGTGCATGGGCGGGGAGCCCAGCCAGGTATCGCCGCTGTGCATCTGCTCATTGCGCGGCGCGTGCGTGTGCACGCCGATCAGCACATGTTCGGGCAGCACGGTGCCGTCCGGGATATAGCTGCCGTTGCCGACAAAGCTGCGGTGCGAGACGACGGTGGGGCGCATGGTCATCCAGCCGCCGTCGATCTGCTCGTCGCCCAGCATGACGGCGTCGGCGATGAAGGTGTCGTCGCCCAGGGTCAGCATGTCGGGCACGACGCCCAGGGCCGTGGAAATCTCTGCGCCCTTGCCCACCTTGGCGCCCAGCAGGCGGTACCAGTACGGCGCGTACACGGTGGCGTAGATGCCGTGCAGGACGTTCAGACTCGATTCCTGGATATGGCTGACCAGCCACTTGGCGCAATAGATATTGCTGTGGACGGGCGAGCTGCCCGGCTTCAGGCGTGGCAGCGCGCCCCAGCGGATGGCGGCCGACAGCAGGGCCGTGAGCACGATCAGCACGGCGCTGGCGGGAAAGGCCAGCAGGAAGTAGCGGGCCAGTTGGGTGGTCACGTCGCGCCCCTGCAGCCACGGCATCATTTCGCGCTCGTCGAACCAGTCGATCAGCACGAAGCTGGGGAAGACGGGCATGAAGAACAGCACGGCGATGAGGACCATGCCGAAACAGAAGAACACGGTTTCGCCCGTCAGGCGCAGGCGCGAGACGGCGGGGCGCGGCGGCTGGCTGGCCCGGTCGTAGGGGCCGATGTCGCGCGCGGGCGAACCCGTCCAGACGCGGCCGGCCGGCACCGAGGCGCCGTCGGCCAGCGCGGACTGTCCCTCGAGGTGGCCGAAGGCGCCCACCTGGGTATTGCCTTCCAAAATCGCGTAAGAGCTGATGCAGGCATCGTCGCCGATGCTGATCCGGCCCAGCAGCAAACGGCCCCGTTCCACCCTGGCGTTTTCAAAGTTGACGGCATTGCCTACGCTGACGTTGTCGCCGATGGACAGCAAGTCGGGCGCGCGCAGGGTCATCGAGCCGATGACCACTTCCTTGCCCACTTTCGCGCCCAGCCCGCGCAGCCACCAGCTGTTCAGGGACGAGCCGCTGAGCAGATACGCGGGCGCCGATTCGACCAGGCGGTCGGCCAGCCACCAGCGGTAATACGTGACGCCCCAGAGCGGATAGCTGCCCGGTTTCAGACGCCCTGCGATCATCCACTTGCCTGCAATCGCAATGGCAAATTCGGCCAGGGTCGCGAGCAAGAACACGCCGATGGAGGCGGCGATGGCGCGCGGCACGGTGTCGCCCGTGTCGCCCGTGAAGAAGTGATAGGTGAAGAAGGGCGCCATCCACTGCGCCATGCGCAGGGTGACGAGGCCCGGCACGGCCGCCGCCTGCGCCGCGCCGCAGACCCAGCGCTTCCAGGCCGACGGCGGCGTCCAATCCGCTTCCGGCGTGGCCAGCGCGGGCGCCTCGTTCAGCACGGCGGCGATCTTGCCGATCTGCCGGTTCTGGTAAATGTCGCGCACCGTCATGTGGGCGTAGGCCGGATCGGCGCGCAGGGCGGACGCCAGGCGCGCGGCCAGGAACGAGTGGCCGCCGAGGTCGCTGAAGAAGTCCAGCTGGCGCAGGATCGCCTGGCCGGGGAACAGCTTGGCCAGCGCCGCGAACAGGGCCGCTTCGGCCGGCGTATCCGGCACGTCCGATTCGCCAGCCTCTCCGGCCGGCGGCGCGGACAGGGGCATGGCTTTCAAGGCCTTCCTGTCGATTTTTCCCGAGGTCAGGCGCGGCATCAGCGGCAGCAATTCAAAGCGGCCCGGCACCATGTAGGGCGGCAGGTGCAGGTTCAGGGCCGCGCGCAGGGTTTTCGCCGCCAGGGCGTGTTCGGGCGCATCGTCGCTGCCGACGATGTAGGCCACCAGCTGGTCGATGCCGTCATCCTTGCGCAGTAGGACTGCCACCGTGCCCACGCCGGGCTGCTGCGCCAGCACGGCTTCGATTTCGCCCAGCTCCACGCGGAAGCCGCGTATCTTCACCTGGTCGTCGGCGCGGCCCAGGCAAAGCACCTGGCCGTCCGGGTCGATGCGAGCCAGGTCGCCCGTGCGGTACAGGCGCGCGTCATCGTCGCTGGTCGCCCACGGGTTGGGCAGGAATTTTTCCACCGTCAGGTCGGGCCGGCCCAGGTAGCCCTCGGCCAGGCCGGGGCCGATGATGCACAATTCTCCCGTTTCGCCGCGCGCCAGCAATGTCAAGGGACGGTTTTCTCCCGGCTCGGCCACCTGCAGCACCAGCAAGCCGTAGTTGGGCAGCGGCGTGCCGATGGTGACGGGTTCGCCGGGGCGCAGCCGCGCCAGGCTGCACGAGACGGTCGCTTCCGTGGGGCCGTAGGTGTTGAACATGGCGCGGCCCGGGCGCGACCAGCGTTCGACCAGGGATTCGGGGCACATCTCGCCGCCCAGGTTGATCAGGCGCAGGCTCGGTACTTCCTCGGCGAACAGGGCCAGCAGGGTCGGCACGGCATGGAGCACGGTGACCTTGTTCTCGGCCAGCGCGCGCGGCAAGGCTTCCGGGTCGCCCGAGATCTCCTTGGGACCCAGCCACAGGGTGGCGCCCACCAGGTAGGCGATCCAGATTTCCTCGAACGACATGTCGAAGGCGACGGAAAAGCCCTGGTAGACGGTGTCGGCTTGCGTCACTTCCAGCACGGCGTTTTCGCTGCGCAGGAAGTGGCAGATGCTGCGTTGATTGATCAATATGCCCTTGGGCTTGCCCGTGGAGCCAGACGTGTAGATGACATAGGCCGGGTGTGTTGGCTTGACATCGCCGCGCGGGGGCAGCAGTTCGCCCGGCGCGGCGGGGGCCAGCAGGCTTTCCGCCGTCCACACGGGGCGCTGGACGCCGGCCAGCTCCAGGCGCGGCGCGAACTGTGCGCAGCTGACGACGCCGGCCCCGTTGGCGTCATCGAGGCACACCTGCAGGCGCTCGACGGGCGTGTCTTCATCGACGGGCAGCCAGGCGGCTCCCGCCTTGGCAATCGCCGCCTGCATCAGCAGCAGATGCGCGCCGCGCGGCAGCCACAGGCCCACGATGTCGCCGGGCTTGACGCCGGCCGCCACCAGGCGCGACGCTGCCAGGCCCGCCTGCGCATCGAGTTCGGCATACGTGATGCGGCGTTCGCCATCGATCAGGGCGATTTGTTGCGGGCAGCGGCGCGCCGTCGTTTCCAGCAAGTCGGCCAGCACTTCCTCGCGCAGCAAATCCGGTCGCGGCGGGCCGTACAGGATGTCGGCGTGGGTGGAAGGGGTGTCTGGGCTGACTGCGGTGAAATCGTTCATGGATGATGCTTATCTGTAATGCTGTGTGAGGAATCGAACGGGCTGCGCGTGGTGCGCGGCACAGTTGATACATTACAGCACGCAAGACATTTCAGCGTTGCAGAACGGGGAATTTTGCGGGACTTTCAATAATTATGTGGCTGCACGATCAACTGCCATGATTACGGAATGTAAAACGGGGAAACATGGCGCCGATTTGCTGCAGAATCTGTGCCGATGGATAGCCGTGCAGGGGGCGGCCGGCCAGCGCCGCATCGAGGCAGCCTTCGGCGCGGAACTGCTGCAGCACGTAGTTGTCGACGCCCTTGGCGGCCAGGGCGGCGGCCAGGGCCAGCAGCTGTGCATCGGGCAGCAGGTCCGGGTGCACGGTGCTGCGGCATTCGTAGGCGACGCCGCTCGCGAGGATGGCGTCCAGGCAGGCGCGCGCCGGCTCGCCGCTGCCGGCCACGCGGGTCACAAGACGATAGTCGGCAAACGGCGCCTTGATGTCGAAGCCCACCCAATCGACGAGGGGCAGCACTTCCTGCAGGCGCTGCGGATAGATGCAGGCCGTGTGCAAACCGACGCCGAAACCCAGCGCCCTGACGTCCAGCATGGCGCGCCCCAGCGCCGGGTCCATGCACGCTTCGCCGCCGCTGAAGACGACGGCGTCGACCAGGCCCACGCGGCGGCGGAGCCAGGTCAATACCTCCTGCCACGGCATGGCGCCCTCCGGCGTGCGCGCCTGCAGGTGCGGATTGTGGCAATAGCCGCAACGCCAGGGGCAGCCCTGCACGAAGACCACGGCCGCCAGCTTGCCCGGGTAGTCGGTGGCGGAAAAGGGCGTCAAGCCGCCCACTTTCAGTTCAAGCGCCATGGCAGGCGGGCTGGCCAAGCCGGGCGCCCGCTTCCGTAAAATACTGGCGTTCGTGGAATTCGCCCTGCTTGCCGATGTTGAACGAGGCGACGGGGCGGTGATAGCCCATCACGCGCGTCCAGATTTCGCAACGCTGGCGTTCCGTATCGAGCAGGGGGATGGCGGGAGTGAAGTCGGGACGTGCATTCATGGCGTTTCCTCAAGTGATGGAGCAATGTGGGCCTGCTTGCGGGCGATCAGTTCCGCGTCGCAGGTGGGGCAGAATTCGTGTTTGCCGGCCAGGTAGCCGTGGCGCGGGCAGATGGAAAACGTGGGCGTGACGGTGATGTAGGGCAGCGAAAAGCGGCTCAGGGCGCGCTTTACCAGCTCGCGGCAGGCGTTTGCGTCCGACAGCGCTTCCGTCATGTACAAATGCAGCACCGTGCCGCCCGTGTACTTGCGCTGCAGCGCGTCCTGCAATTCCAGCGCCTCGAACGGATCGTCCGTGTGGCCGACGGGCAGCTGCGAGGAGTTCGTGTAATACGGATTGTCCTGCGTGCCCGCCTGCAGGATGGCAGGATAGCGCTTGCGGTCTTCGCGGGCGAAGCGGTACGTCGTGCCTTCGGCCGGCGTCGCTTCCAGGTTGTACATATGTCCCGTCTCTTCCTGGAATTGCACCATGCGCGCGCGCACGTGGTCGAGCAGGCGGATCGCCAGCGCATGGCCCTCGGGACTCGTGATGTCCCAGGCGTCGCCGCTGAAATTGCGGATCATCTCGTTGATGCCGTTCACGCCCAGGGTGGAAAAGTGGTTGCGCAGGGTGCCCAGGTAACGCTTCGTGTACGGGAACAGGCCTTGCTGCATCAGTTCCTCGATGGTGCGGCGCTTGATTTCCAGGCTGGTCTTGCCCAGTTCCAGCAGGCGGTCGAGGTCCGCCATCAACGCCGCTTCGTCGCCGCGCCACAGGTGGCCCAGGCGTGCGCAGTTGATGGTCACCACGCCCAGGGAACCCGTTTGCTCGGCGGAACCGAACAGGCCATTGCCCCGTTTCAGCAGTTCGCGCAAGTCCAGCTGCAATCGGCAGCACATGGAGCGGATCATGTTCGGCTTGAGCTCCGAATTGATGAAGTTCTGGAAGTAGGGCAGGCCGTAGCGGGCCGTCATTTCGAACAGGCGTTCGGCATTTTCGCTATGCCAGTCGAAATCCCCGGTGATGTTATAGGTGGGGATGGGGAAGGTGAAGACGCGGCCCTTGGCGTCGCCCGCCATCATGATCTCGATGTAGGCGCGGTTGATCATGTCCATTTCCGCCTGAAGCTCGCCATAGCTGAAGTCCATCTCCTGGCCGGCGATGACGGGAATCTGCTCGCGCAGGTCGTCCGGGCAGACCCAGTCGAAGGTCAGGTTGGTGAACGGCGTCTGCGTGCCCCAGCGCGATGGCACGTTGAGGTTGAAGATCAGCTCCTGCATGTACTGGCGCACTTCTTCGTAGCGCAGGCTGTCCTTGCGGATGTAGGGCGCCATGTAGGTGTCGAAGGAGCTGAACGCCTGCGCGCCGGCCCATTCGTTTTGCAGGGTGCCGAGAAAATTGACGATCTGGCCGATGGCGCTCGACATGTGCTTGGGCGGACCCGATTCGATCTTGCCGGGCACGCCGTTCAAGCCTTCGTGCAGCAGGGTGCGCAGCGACCAGCCGGCGCAATAGCCGGCCAGCATGTCGAGGTCGTGGATGTGCAGGGCCGCTTCGCGGTGCGCGGCGCCCACTTCCGGCGGATACACCTGGTCCAGCCAGTAGTTGGCGATGACCTTGCCCGACACGTTGAGTATCAGGCCGCCCAGCGAGTAACCCTGGTTGGCGTTGGCGTTGACCCGCCAGTCGCGCCGCTCCAGGTATTCATTGATGGACGCGGCGACATCGACCTGGCCGCGCGTGGGGGAAACTGCATTTGTCGTCATGAAACCTCCAATAAACACAACATGCGGTGTTTTTATGGAGATTAATCACTAAATATAGTGGCGTCAAAGGGTGCGTGCAGTTGCGTGGCGAATCCTTGATGCAGGTGAAAAAAGCATCCTGGTTACGTTTTCGCACGCCCCTGGCGCAGGATGAAGCAGCTCAAGCCAAAGTACGCGGCGGCGCAGACGGCGATGCTGATGACGGACGCGGGCAGCACGTGCATCCAGATTTCCAGCGCCGAGAAGGTGCTCCAGCTGGCCACGCGCGCGTCGAACGTGACGTAATTGGCCAGCAGCCAGTAGGCGGCCAGCAGGCCCGTGCTGATGGCGGCCTGGCGCGGCGCCGGCATGGCGCGGCGCGCAAAGACGGCTTGCAGGAACAGCAGCAGCACGCCCGGATACGCGCCCAGCACCTCGGGCGACAGGATGGACAGTGCCTCGGCGTCGTAGCCTTCCGTGGGCGCGGCCCATTGCACTTGCAGCACGGTGAGGAACAGGGTGAGCAGGAAGATCAGCAGCGGTTTGCGGGGCATGGCGGACAATCGAAGACGAAGAAAAGGGGGGCATTTTACAGCCAGGTCAAGCAAGTTGAACGCGCGCCAGCCATGCATGCATTCCTTCACCTGCGTCAAGGACTGGGCGGCATGGGCGGGGCTATAGTCTGCACCCTGAGCCGATACAGGACTGAGAACACCATGATGCTTGAATCAACCACCGCCACCCGCGTGGCCGGACCGCTGGAACTGGTCTGCCCCGCCGGCAGCCTGCCTGCCTTGAAAGCGGCCGTCGACAATGGCGCCGACACCGTATACCTGGGATTTCGCGACGCCACCAATGCGCGCAATTTCGCCGGCCTCAATTTCGACGAGAAGGCCATCGCCGAAGGCGTGCGCTACGCCCACCAGTACGGACGCAAGGTGCTGCTGGCGCTGAATACCTATCCGCAGCCGCACAACTGGGCCGTGTGGCGCAGCGCCATCGACCGCGCCGCGCAAGCCGGCATCGACGCAATGATCGTGGCCGATCCGGGCCTGATGGCCTACGCGGCGCAGCACCACCCGCAGCTGCGCCTGCATTTGTCCGTGCAGGGCTCGGCGACGAATTACGAAGCCATCAATTTTTATCACGAACACTTCGGCATCGCCCGTGCCGTGCTGCCGCGCGTGCTGTCGATGGCGCAGGTCGAGCAATTGATCGCCAAGACGGAAGTCGAGATCGAGGTGTTCGGCTTCGGCAGCCTGTGCGTGATGGTCGAGGGACGCTGCGCGTTGTCGTCATATGCGACGGGCGAGGCGCCGAACACGCACGGCGTGTGTTCGCCGGCGAAATCCGTGCGCTGGCTGGAAACGCCGAACGGCCTCGAATCGCGCCTGAACGGGGTGCTGATCGACCGCTATGCGCCGGGCGAAAACGCCAGCTATCCGACCCTGTGCAAGGGGCGTTTCGAAGTCAACGACGAAGAGTATTACGCCATCGAGGAGCCGGCCAGCCTGAATACGCTGGCGCTGCTGCCGCAGCTGATTGCCATGGGCGTGCGCGCCGTGAAGATCGAAGGGCGCCAGCGCAGCCCCGCGTATGTCGCGCAGGTGACGCGCGTGTGGCGCGAAGCGATCGACGCCTGCCGCGAAGGCAATGCGCGCTACGCCGTCAAGCCGGGCTGGATGGCGGCCATGGACAAGCTGGCCGAAGGCCAGCAGCACACACTCGGCGCCTACCATCGCTCCTGGAAATAGCAAAACCTACTGCGCGTCCCGGGGCGCGGCCTGCGATGCTCACCGCCTCGGCGGCCCCGTGCTAAAGCACGGCTGCGCTTCTCGGCCCCGCCGCGAGCCACTCGCTACGGTTTTGTAACTTAAAAAATATTGGAAAAGGCATGCTAAAACTCTCTTTGGGTCCCTTGCTGTACTACTGGCCGCGCAACACCGTTTTCGAGTTTTACCAGCAGATCGCCGGCACCGCCGTCGATATCGTGTACCTGGGCGAAACCGTGTGCTCGCGCCGGCATGAGCTGCGCCTGGCCGACTGGCTCGATATCGCCGACATGCTGGCCGCCGCCGGCAAGGAAGTGGTGCTGTCGACGCAGGCGCTGATCGAGGCGGGCGCCGAACTGGCGACTTTGCGCCGCATCACGGGCAACGGCCGCTACGGCGTCGAGGCCAACGACATGGGCGCCGTGCACTGCATGGAAAAGGGCGCGTCCTTCGTCGCCGGTCCCCATTTGAACCTGTTCAATGGTCCCAGCCTGCAGCTGCTGGCGCGCCTCGGTGCGCGGCGCTGGGTGATGCCGCTGGAAATGGGGCAGACGGCGCTGGCCGAGATGCAGCGCCAGAAACCGGAAGGGCTGGAGACGGAAGTATTCGCCTACGGCCGCATGCCGCTGGCGTTTTCCGCGCGCTGCTTCACGGCGCGCAACCGCAACCTGCCGAAGGACGATTGTGGCTACAGCTGCCTGGAAGAGCCGGACGGCCTGCTGCTGCGCACGCGCGACGAAGTGCCCTTCCTTGTGCTGAATGGCACGCAGACGCAGTCGGCGCTCGTCTACAACCTGGTGCGCGAACTCGATGCCATGCGCGACATGGGTGTGACGGTGGCGCGCATCAGCCCGCAGGCCATGCATACGGAACAGGTCATCGCCATCTTCGACCGCGCCCGGCGCGGCCAGGTCAGCGGCATCGGCGCCCAGGCCCAGCTGGCGGCCTGCCAGCCTGCCGGCGCCTGCGACGGCTACTGGTACGGCCAGCCCGGCATGGAACAGCACGCCGCCCATTGAACGCCTCGAAAGGAAGCACCATGCAAGATCAACTGGAAAGATTGCCCGTCCCGGCCCCGGCCCCGGCCAAGCCCGGCATGAGCAAGCCCGCCATGTCGTACCGGCTGCCCGAAGCGCTGGCCGAATTGCTGTCCAAGCTGCCGCCATATCCCGCCTCGTGGCTGTTCGTGCAAGGCTTGAACCGCCTGCTGGCGCCGCAATTGCCGGATGACGTGCGCTGCAGCCTGGAAGGGCGCAGCCTGCGCTTGCGCCTGCTCGATGCGGGCATCGCCTTCGATTTCGAGTGGCAGGGCACGGTGTTCGTGGCGGAACGCTATGTCGACGTGCCGGACCTGTGCATCGCCGCCAGCGTGCATGATCTGATGCTGCTGGCGCGGCGCCAGGAAGATCCGGACACCCTGTTCTTCAGCCGCCGCCTGAGCCTGGAAGGCGATACGGAACTGGGCTTGCTGTTCAAGAATACGCTCGATGCCATCGAATTGCCGCCATTCGACCTGCAGGCGCTGGGGCCGCGCCGCGTGCTCGCGCATCTGCGCGACCGGGGCGCGCGGGAAGGCTGAGCGGGGAGTGGGCGGCAGCAGGCGTTCAGTGGCGGCAGTGGCCGCAGGCGCCGCTGCACGAGGCCAGCTGTTCTTCATCCGTCGCCTCGCCCATGAAGCCGGCGTCGTTGACGGCGGCCAGCAAGCGTTCCTGCGTGGCCAGCCGTTCGTCGAATTGCACCGTGGCGCCGTGGCGCGCCAGCGAGACGCAGACGGTGGCCACGCCCGTGACCGCCTCAAGTGCGCCCGTCAATCTGTCGGCGCAGCCTTCGTGATCCATTCCAATAATATTCAAGCGCGCTGTCTGCATGGGTTCCTCTTGTTTTTCAGATAAAAAAACAGCGTAGGCGAGGGGCCCGCTTGCCGTCCAGAGCCGCACGCAAGATTTATTTTCTATTTGCGGTTTTATTGATCTGGATTAATTCTTACCCCTCCAGTCCGGCCTGAAACTGCTGTTGTTTTGTACACAGTTTCCATAATCCAGTCGACAAGCGCGCTCTGCTGCGCGATACTGTCATTCTGATAAGAATGCTGATGAACGCACTGGAAAGGAGGGGCCATGCAGCGCCGCCCCCTGCTCAAGCTTGCCGCCCTGTGGCCGTTGGGCGCTGCGGCCGCCGGCACGCCGCTGCCGCTCGTGTATCCGCGCCACCAGGCGTTCGATGATCCGCAGCAAGGCTATGTGACGGCCTTGCTGCAACAGGCGCTGGCGCGGTCGGGCCAGGCGTATGCCTTGCGCCGTTCCGAACTGCGCATGGTGCAGACGCGCGCCATGCAGGAAATCGCCATGGCATCGGGCAGCGTCGATGTCGTCTGGGCCATGACGAGCCGCGCGCGCGAAACGCAATTGTTGCCGATACGCATCCCTATCGATCGCGGCCTGATCGGCTGGCGCGTGGCCCTGATCCAGGCGCGCCAGCCGCAGCTGTTACGGGGCGTGCGCAGCATCGCTGCCCTGGCGCGGCTGTCGGCCGGCCAGATGCGCGACTGGCCCGACTCCGCCATCCTGCAGGCGAATGGCTTGCGCCTCGACACCTCGAGCACCTACGAAGGCCTGTTCCAGCAACTGGCGGCGGGGCGTATCGACTACTTTCCCCGTTCCGTGATCGAGGCGCAAAGCGAGCTGGCCAGCCATGCGCAATTGCCGCTGGCGCTCGATGCCCACCTGGTCATCCGCTACCCGGCCGCGCTGTACTTTTTTGTCGGCAAGCACCGGCCGGAACTGGCCCGCCACATTGAAACGGGATTGGAAGCCATGCTGGCCGATGGCAGTTTCGCGCAGCTGTTCCAGCGCCATTTCGGTCGCCTGGCGGACGGTCTGAAGCTGTCCCAGCGGTACGTGCTGGAGCTGGTCAATCCCGACTTGCCGGAGGAGACGCCGCTGGCGCGCAAGGTACTTTGGTATCGTCCAAAACATTACTAGTGGTTTTGTTGATCGGTGTCAAACAGGTGCTCCAATCGTGCGCAGGATGTTTGATGAAACGCAAGGCGAGTTCAACAGAACACCTGTTGACACTTGTAAATTTTTCACCGAATATGATTCCTCGTAACAACATTTCCCCGGCACGGGCCTCCATGGCTGATGCTGCGCGGGACCCTGTCCGCCCGTTCAACCGCCAGCGCCTGCCAGCCCGAGAACGGGTAACCAACCGTCTCTTTTCGAAGGTTTGCCCATGCTCGATTCGATCGCGTCGGTATTGCACCAGGTTCCAGAATTGGCCTTGTTCCTGGCACTGGCCCTGGGCTACGCGGTAGGGCAGATACGCTTCGGTCCCATCCAGCTCGGCGGCGTGTGCGGCACCCTGATCGCCGCGCTGCTGATCGGCCAGCTGGGCATCACGCTGGACGCCAGCGTCAAGAACGTTTTCTTCATGCTGTTTATCTTTGCCCTCGGCTATGCGGGCGGTCCCCAGTTCTTTGCCAACCTGAATGCCAAGGGCTTGCGTCTGGGCATACTCTGCCTGATCGAAGTCGTGGTGGTGCTGGCCCTGGTGCTGCTGGCCACGCGCTTCCTGGGCCTGGACCAGGGCACGGCGGCCGGCATGATGGCGGGCGCGGCGACGGAATCGGCCGTCGTCGGCACGGCCACGGACGCCATCTCGAAGCTGGCCTTGCCGGCGGCACGCATCGCCGAGCTGCAAGCCAATGTGGTCACTGCGTATTCCATCACCTACATCTTCGGCCTGATCGCCATCGTCATCGTCACCAGCCAGATTTTTCCGCTGTTGTTGCGCGTCAACCTGCGCGAGGAAGCGGACAAATTATGGGAAAAGATGGGCGGCGCGCAAACCGATGGCGATGGGGTGCAGGCCACGCCGGAAATGGTGGGCCGCGCCTACCGCATCAGCCGCGGCGCGGGGCGCCGTCTCGATGCCTTGCAGCATATTTTTGCGGGCCGCGCCAGCATCACGCGCGTGCGCCGGCATGGCAAGGTCTTGTCTTTGGAACCCACATTGCGTTTGCGCAATAACGACGAAGTGCTGGTGATTGGCCACCGTCCCGCGCTGGTGGCGGCCGAAGCCATCCTGGGCGAGGAATTTGCCGATACGACGGGCTTGAACATGGCCGTCTCCGCCGTCGAAGTGGTACTGCAGCAAGCCGCGCTGGTGGGCCAGCCCTTGCGCCAGCTGGCCTTGCCCACCGGTGTGCACGTGGCGGCCGTCGTCCGTGGCGAGCACAGCATGCCCCCCTTGCCCGACCTGGCCCTGCAGCGCGACGACGTGCTGCGCCTGTACGGCACGACGGAAGGACGCGAACTGAACACGGCGCTGGCCGCCATCGGCAAGCGCGTGCCCACTGGCGACCGCAGCAATATCGTCTATGCCAGCATCGGCATCGTGCTCGGTGTGTATATCGGCGGTTTTACTGCCAGGCTGGGCGGCATTCCGTTTTCGCTGGGCACGGGCGGCGGCGCCTTGCTGACGGGCCTCGTGTTCGGCTGGTACCAGGCGCGAAAGCCGGGCATGCCGGGCATCCACCCCAGCGCGCTCGACATGATGAAGGATATCGGCCTGGCCACCTTCATCGCTTGCGTGGGCCTGGCCTCCGGGCCGCAGGCGATCGAGCTGATCCGCCAGTACGGCCTGTCGCTGCCGCTGATGGGCGTATTGATCGCCGTCATCCCCGCTTCGCTGTCGTTGCTGGTAGGCCACTTTTTCCTCAAGCTGGAAGCGCCCGTGCTGCTGGGCGCCATCGCTGGCCAGCAGTGCAGCACGCCGGCCTTGTCGGCCGTGCAGAACGCGGCCGGCAATTCCACGCCCTTGCTGGGCTACACGATCACGTATGCGATCTCGAACGTGGTGCTGCCCCTGCTGGGGCCGCTCATCGTGGCCCTGGCCGGCTCGGTCCACGCATGAGCAGCTTGCAAGAGCACAGGCAGTAAAGAATTCCTTCAACACGAAAGGCGGTCCGCATGGAATGGTTGCATGAGTTATTCAAGAAGTCGCCCGAAATTGCCTTGTTTCTCTCCCTGGCAGTGGGCTACTACATCGGCAAGATCAAGTTCGGCTCGTTCCAGCTGGGCGGGGTCGCCGGTTCACTGCTGGTGGCGGTACTCGTCAGCCAGGTAGGCGTGGCCATCGATCCCGGCGTCAAGTCGGTGCTGTTTGCCCTGTTCATCTACGCGGTCGGCTATGAAAGCGGGCCGCAGTTCTTCAATTCCCTGGGGCGCCAGTCCGTGCGCGAAATCATCCTGGCCGTCGTGCTGGCCGTGACGGCGCTGCTGACGGTGGTCATCCTGGCCAAGGTGTTCGGCCTGGACAAGGGCCTGGCGGCCGGCGTGGCGGCGGGCGGCTTGACGCAGTCGGCCATCATCGGCACGGCCGGCGACGCGATCACCAAGCTGGGCCTGGCGGCCGACGAGGTGGCGCGTTTGCAGGGCAACGTGGCCGTCGGCTATGCCGTCACCTATGTGTTCGGCTCGTTTGGCGCCATCATCGTCTGCGTCAATATCTTGCCTAAGCTCATGAAACGCACCATCCGCGAAGATGCGATCAAGGCGGAAACGGCGCTGCAGGCGGGCGTGCAGGTACTGGGGCCGGGCCAGACGCCGGCCGTGCCTGACCTGATCGGCCGCATCTACGACGTGGGTCCCGGTGCCGGGCGCTCCGTGGCGGACATCGAAAGCGCCAATCCGAACACGGCCATCACCATCGAGCGCGTGAAACGCAATGGCCAGATCATCGACGTCAGCCCGGACCTGGTGCTGGCGGCCGACGACATCGTGCTGCTGGTGGGCCGCCGCGAAGCGATGCTCAGCGTCTCTTCCCAGCTGGGCAAGGAATTGCTTGCCGTCGAAGGCATGGAGCTGGTGATGCAGCGCCGCGACATGGTGCTGACCAACAAGGCTTACCACAACAAGACGGTGGGCGAAATCCGCAGCGCGACGGCACCGGGCGTGCGTCACGGCATCTTTGTCGTGCAGCTGAGCCGCATGGGCAAGATATTGCCCATGCAACCGGAAACCGTGGTGCAGACGGGCGACGTGGTGACCATCTATGGCGCCGAGCAGGACGTCAAGCGCGTGGCGGCCGAAGTGGGCTACATGATCGTGCCGAGCGCCAAGACGGATTTCGTCTACATGGGCGCCGGCCTCGTCGTCGGTTTGCTGGTGGGCTTGCTGGTGGCGCGCATCGGCTCGATTCCGCTGACCCTGGGCAGCGGCGGCGGCGTGCTGCTGTCGGGCCTGGTCTTCGGCTGGTTCCGCGCCAAGCGCCAGACGTTTGGCTACATGCCCAGCGGCGCCGTGCAAATCCTCAAGGATCTGGGCCTGGCCGGCTTCGTCGCCGTCGTCGGCCTCACGTCGGGCCTGCAAGCCGTGCAAACCGTGCGCGAACACGGCCTGACGCTGTTCGGCGTGGGCGTCGTGGTGACCATCCTGCCGATGATTCTGACCATGCTGATCGGCCGTTACATCTTGCGTTATGACAACGTAGCCGTGTTCGCGGGCGCCTTGTCCGGCTCGCGCAGCGCCAATCCCGCGTTCGGCGAAGTGCTGAACGCGGCGCAAAACTCGATTCCCACCGTACCGTTCGCCATCACGTATGCCTTGGCCAACGTTTTCCTGACCTTGCTGGGGCCGCTGATTGTGGCCTTTGTCTGAGTCTGCATGTATGTGCAAGAACCTTTGCAAGAACCCTCGAAATTATCAGTCTGATAAGGAGTAGCAAAAATGGATTTCAGTAACCCAAGCAAACTCGCCCTGTTGAGCCCCTTCGAATTGAAGGATGCGCTGATCCAGACGGCCAAGCAAAGCAACCGCCTGATGCTGAACGCGGGCCGCGGCAACCCGAATTTCCTGGCCACCACGCCGCGCCACGGTTTCTTCCAGTTCGGCCAGTTCGCCATGACGGAAGCGGAGCGCTCGTATGTGTACATGGACGACGTGGGCGGCTTTCCCACGCGCGAGGGCATCGAGGCGCGCTTTGAAATCTTCGTGCGCAAACACGAAGGCAACCCGGGCGTGCATTTCATCGAGGCGGCCGTGTCGTATGTGCGTGACCAGCTGGGCTTGAGCGCGGGCGATTTCATCTATGAGATGTGCGAAGCCATCCTCGGCTGCAACTATCCCGTGCCGGACCGCATGCTGCGCCTGTCCGAGAAAATCGTCGGCCAGTATATCCACCGCGAAATGATCGGCGACCATCCCTTCGTCGGCAATTTCGACATGTACGCGGTCGAAGGCGGCACGGCGGCCATGACCTACCTGTTTGCCAGCCTGAAATCGAACCACATCATCCAGGAAGGCGACACGATCGCCCTGGGCATGCCGATCTTCACGCCGTACATCGAGATTCCTCAGCTCAATGATTACAAACTGAACACCGTCCACATTGATGCGCCGCAATCGAACAATTGGCAATTCACAAAGAAAGAGCTGGACAAGCTGCTGGACCCGAAAGTGAAAGCTTTCTTCCTCGTCAACCCCAGCAATCCGCCTTCCGTCAAGATCGACGACGAGACCCTGGAATACATCGCCAAGATCATCAAGAAGCGTCCGGACCTGATCATCTTGACCGATGACGTGTACGGCACCTTTGCCGACAATTTCGTCTCGCTGTTCGCCATCTGCCCGTTCAACACCATCCTCGTGTATTCGTTCTCGAAATACTTCGGCGCGACGGGCTGGCGCATGGGCGTGGTGGCCACGCATGAGAACAATGTGCTCGATGACAAGATCGCCAAGTTGCCGGAAACCATCAAGAAACAGCTGGATGCGCGTTATCACTCCATCACGACGGAGCCGCGCCAGCTGAAATTCATCGACCGCCTGGTGGCCGACAGCCGCACCGTGGCGCTGAACCACACGGCCGGCCTGTCCACGCCCGTGCAGGCGCAGATGACTTTGTTCTCGCTGTTCTCGCTGATGGATGAAGAGCAAAAGTACAAGCAGTCGATGAAGCGCATCGTGCTGCGCCGCAAGGAAGCGCTGTACCGCGAACTGGGCTTGCCGATGGTGCACGACGCCAATTCCGTGCGCTACTACCACCTGCTGGACATGGAATCGCTGGCCGCGCAGATGCATGGCGTGGAGTTTTCGCAGTGGCTGCTGAAAAAGCTGAAACCGAACGAAGCGCTGTTCCGCCTGGCCGAGGAAACGGGCGTCATCCTGCTGCCGGGCCGCGGCTTCGGCACCACGCATCCGTCCGGCCGCGTCTCGCTGGCCAACCTGAACGAATACGACTACGCGAATATCGGCCGCGCCATCCGCAGCATGGCGTCCGAGTTCTTTGCCGTGTTTGAAAAGGAAAAGGAGAAGGGCGGCAAGAAGGCGAAGAAGTAAGCCGCCAGCCGTTTCCCTGAATAAAACGGGCGCCCCGCAAGAGGCGCCCGTTTTTGCATGCCAGCCGTAGTAACCAATAGTGCAGGCTGGAATAGACATCCGTGGATATAATTGCTATTGTGAAAGTATAAACATGGCAACCCCGTGCTTTCCCCTCATTCATTGACTGGACGCTACATGGGCAGATTGCAAGGACATTTATTACTCGCCGGCGCGCTGGCGGCATTGCTGCCAGCGCTGCCGGCCCAGGCGCAAACGCCGGCCGGCGCGCCTTTGAGTTTCAGCGAAGCGCTGCAGCAGGCGGCAGCGGCTTCAGGCGCCGTGCAGGGCGCCGCGCTCGACGTGCGCGCGAAAACCCTCAAGGCGGAGGCGCTGTCGAATATCGATGGCCCTTCCGTCGACTTGACGGCGTTTCGCGGCCGCCTGTCGACGGACTTGAGTATCGATACGAGCGGCTTGTCCGGCGTGGTGGGCGGCATCGAATCGGTGCTGCCGCCGATTCCCGGCTTGCCCACGCCGCACATTCCCAATTCCCTGAACCGCGAAGTGGTGACGGACCTGACCTCGTTCGGCTTGCTGGGCATGTGGCCCATCTACACGGGCGGGCGCCTGGACGCCGTCAAGGGCCTCGCATCGAGCCTGACCCTGGCCGCCCAGGCGGAGCGTACGGAAGCGGAAGAACAGCTGGCGACCCTGGTGGCGCAGCGCTATTTCCAGTTGCTGCTGGCCAAGCGGGTGGTGGCCGTGCGGGCCGAAGTGACGGCCGGCGTGACGCAGCATCAGCGCGACGCGGCCAGGCTGGAAAAGGGCGGCCTGATTTCGCGCGCGGAACGCCTGCGTGCCGACGTGGCTCTGGACAGCGCCCGCAGCGACGAGGCGCAGGCGCGCAGCGACGAGGAAATCGCCCAGGTGGCGCTTGACCGCTTGCTCGCCGTCAACACGCAAGTGCGGCCCAGCACGCCATTGTTCGTCAACAGCTTGCCGGTGGGCACCTTGCAATCGTTCATCAGTACGGGCATGCGTGAAAATGCGAACTGGAAAAAGATCGACAGCAAGCGCGTGCAGGCCGAGCAAGCCTTGAAGCTGCATGGCAAGGAATACGCGCCCACCGTGTTTGCCATCGGTAACTACAACTTGAATCGCGGCAGCGAAAAACTCGTGCGCTCGAACTGGGCTGTCGGCCTGGTCGTGTCCGTACCGCTGGTGCACCGCATCAACACGGGCAAGATGATCGCCGCCGCCAAGCTGGACCAGGAGCGCGTGGAAGTGGTGGCGCGCCAGGCCGAGCGCGACATTCCCACCCTGATCGAAAAGAACTGGCGCGCGCTGGAAAACGCGCGCATCCAGTACCTGTCCACGGCCTCGTCGGTGGAACTGGCGCGCGAAAATATCCGTTTGCAAACGGTCGCCTTCCAGCAAGGGCAAGTGACGTCGCTGGAAGTGGTCGACGCGCGCCTGAACCTCGCCAAGGTCGAGACCCAGCGCGCGCAGACGGCCTATAACTATGTGATGGGGCTGGCGCAATTGCTGGAAGCGACGGGCGAGACGCAGCGCCTGGGCAGCCTGGCCGCCGCGGCCGATATCCAATTACCTGTGGACAAATAATAATGAGCATCTCCAAAAAACCCTTGGCCATAGTCGCCGCCATCATCGTCCTGGGCTTTGTCGGCTGGGGCTTGTACCAGGCGTTTCAGCCGCAGCGCCTGCCTTTGCAGGGGCAGATGGATGCGCAGGAAGTCAATGTGTCGTCGAAAGTGCCGGGCAGGGTGGGCGAGCTGTACGTCAAGCTGGGCCAGACGGTGCCGAAAGGCGAGCTGCTGTTCCAGCTGACGAGTCCGGAAGTGGATGCCAAGGTCGCGCAAGCGACGGCCGCCACGCAAGCGGCCGATGCCGTGGCGCAAAAGGCGCAAGCGGGGGCGCGTCCGGAAGAAATTGCCGCCGCCAAAGCCAACTGGGAGCGGGCGCAAACGGGCGCCACCATCGCCAAGACCACGTACACCCGCGTCAACAATATGTACGAGCAAGGCGTGATTGCCCAGCAGAAACGCGATGAGGCGCAAGCGCAATGGCGCGCCGCCGACCAGTTGGCGCAAGCGGCACGCGCCCAGTTTGATATGGCGCAAAAGGGTGCCCGTCCGGAAGACAAAACGGCCGCCGCCGCCCAGGCGCGCCAGGTGGGCGCCGTGCTGACGGAAGCGCAGATTGCCCTGGCGGAAACGAAGATCGCCGCGCCCGTGGCCGGGCAGGTCAGCAAGATCCAGATACAGCCCGGCGAACTGGCGCCGCAAGGCTTTCCCGTAATTACCTTGGTGAACCTCGATGACGCCTGGGCCGTGCTGCAGGTGCGCGAAGATGAAATGGCCGCGTTTGCCATGGGCAGCACGCATACGGCCAATGTGCCGGCCCTGAAGCAGCAAGTGAGCTTCAAGGTCAGTTCCGTGGCCGTGCTGCCCGATTTCGCCACGTGGCGCGCGGCCCGCCCGGGCGGCACGGACTTGCGCACGTTTGAAATCCGCCTGCGCCCCGCCATCAAGGTTGAGGGTTTGCGTCCTGGCATGTCGGTCGTGTTTCCACCGCTCTGATAGCCGATGAGTGAGATTGACAAAGAGCAGCCGGCGGCGCTGGCACGCGAGTGGCGGCGGCTGCGCGGCGACTTCTGGGACTTCGGCATGCTCAGCTGGATTCCAGTCGTGCTGTGCGGCATGCTGTGGCTGGTATTTTCTGCCGGTATCGCGCGCGACTTGCCCATCGTCGTCATCGATAACGACAACTCGACCTTGTCGCGCCAGCTGACGCGCTGGCTCGACGCTTCGCCCGGCATCGCGGTGGCGGCGAAAGTGGCGTCCAGCGACGAAGCCCTGCACCGGCTGCGCGAACGCACGGCGTTCGGCTACCTGCTGATCCCGAACGATTTCGAACAGAAACTGCTGGGCGGCCGCCAGGCCACCGTGCAATGGCTGTACAACGCGCAGTTTTCCTCGCACGCGGGCGCCTTGCTGCGCGACGTGCGCACGGTCAGCACGACCTTGTCGGCCGGCATCGAGATGACGGCGCGCGTGAAAAAAGGCATGTCGGGCGTGCAGGCGGCGGCCCAGTTCGAACCGATACGCACGACACTGAACAGTTTATATAACGAGAACATCAGCTATGAAGCGTTTCTGACCCTGGCCCTGATGCCGGCCATGCTGCAGATTTTCATCGTCGTCGCCGTCGTCACGTCCATCGGACGCGAGTTGCGCGACGGTACGGTGCCGCAATGGCTGGCCTCGGCCAACGGCAGCTGGCTGCGCGCCGTCGGCGCCAAGCTGTTGTTTCCCGTGATCGCCTACTGCGCGCTGGCGCTGCTGTACTTGCTGTTCTTCAGCCTGGCGCGCGGCTGGGCCGTGGCGGGCAGCTTGCCGGCCTTGCTGCTGAGCATGCTGCTGCTGGTGCTCGCGTATTGCGGCCTGGCCACCTTGCTGATCGGCGCCACCCTGTCCCTGCGCCTGGCCCTGTCGGGCGCGGCATTTATTACCGCACCGGCCTTCGCGTTCGCGGGCCAGGCCTTCCCCTTGATGGCCATGCCGGCGCCCGCGCGCGCCTGGGCGGAAGCCTTGCCGCTCACGCATTATCTGCAATTGCAAACGAAATACTGGCTGGCCGGCGCGCCGTGGCGCTATGGCGTGCAGGAAATACTGATCTTGGCCGGCTTTGCCATCGGCTGCGGCGCCGTGGGCGTATTCCTGCTGGCGCGCCGCGCGAATATGCCGGCGGCCTGGGGGCGCGCATGATCTGGCCGGCTTTTATCGCCACCTGGCGCGCCATGCTGACGGACAAGGGCGCGCTGACCTTGCTGTTTATCGGCGGCATCATTTACTCGTTCTTCTATCCTTTGCCATACTCGACGGAAATCGTCCAGCGCGTGCCCGTGGCCGTCGTCGACCAGGACCGCAGCGCCATGTCGCGCCAACTCACGCGCTTTGCCATGGCCCATCCCTCATTGCAGGTGATCGCCGTCACGCCGGACTTGCCCGTCGCGCAGGATTTATTGTGGCGCGACCAGGTCATGGGCGTGCTGATCCTTCCCGACGGTTTGCAGACGGACGTGCTGGCCGGGCGCGCCGCCCATGCACAGGTGGCGGGCAATGGCTTGTATTTGATGCTGAACAAGGTGGCCTTGAATGGCCTGGCCGAAGTGGTGGGCACGGTGTCGGCCGGGATCGAGCTCAAGCGTTTGGGCGCCGGCACGCCATCGACCGTGCAGGCCAACCAGCAGCGCTCGCCCATCGCCTTTGACGCCGTACCCCTGTTTAACGTCAAGGAAGGCTATGGCGCGTATGTCGTGCCGGGCGTGGCGACCTTGATCGTGCAGCAGACCTTGCTGATCGGCATGACCATGCTGTTCGGCACCTGGTATCAGCGCAAGAGCTTCCCCGTGGCCGGCCGGCGCACGGCGGGCGGCTACGCGGGCATGCTGCTGGCGTTTTCCTGCGTGGCCTTCCTTAACTGCTGCTATTTCTTCGGCTTTGTCTTCTGGTTCCAGGATTACCCCCGTGGCGGCAACTTCGGCGGCATGCTCTTGCTGCTGGTGCTGTTCTCGCTGGCGGAAGCGGCCTTCGGCATGCTGCTGGGCATGCTGTTCCGCACGCGCGAGCGGGGCACGCAGCTGATGATCGCCACCTCGATGCCGGTGCTGTTCCTCGCGGGCCTGACCTGGCCCGTGTCGTCTATGCCCGTCGTGCTGCAATGGCTGCGCTGGCTGCTGCCTTCCACGGCCGGCATCCAGGGTTTTGTTGCGCTAAATCAAATGGGCGCCTCGCTGCATGAAATCCGCCATGAAGTGGCGGGCTTGCTGGCCTTGCTGCTGGCCTGCGTGGCGCTGGGCTGGTGGCGCTGGCGCAAGCTGGAGGAAACGGTTGTCGATTTGAACAAGGCCGAAGGCACTTGATATGTAATAATTTCATTTCCACATTAAATAACAACGCCTGACAAAACCGTAGCGAGCGGAAGGAAGTTGTGGTCGAGAAGCGCAACTGTACGAACGTACAGTGAGCATCGCAGGCCGCAAATTACGACGCGCAGTAGGTTTTGACAGGCGTTAACCAAAATGTCTGCATTCAATTTGTTCCAGCGCCTGTCCCAGGCCCCCACCAAGCCCAAGGCCGCGCCCGCCGCGCGGCAGTTCGACGTGGCGGATTTGTACCAGGGACCCATCGCGCTGGGCGCAGAAGGCGAGGCGCAAGCGCGGCCGTTCGATGAAAAGCTGCGCCAGGCGTATTTCTGGATCGTCAACCACGCCATCATCAGCCCCCATTACGATATCGAGTACAACGACGGCCCGTCGCAGACGTATTCCGTGGGCGACAGCCGCCGTACGCTGAATTTGCCGTCGGCGCAAAGCTATTCCAGTTTTATTTTGCTGCCCCTGCTGACGTTCGCCACGCGCCGCAAATGCCTGTTTGTGGGCGGGCCGGGGCGGGGCAAGACGGCCAGCGCCTTGCTGATGGGCGTGCTGGCCGGTTCCACCGTCAAGGAGGTTAAACGCGCGATGCAGCACGGCCACCCGCAGATGACGGTGGCCGACTTGCTGGGTAATCCCTTGCCTGCCGACCTGGTCAACGCGCAAAGCATGGACGATATCCGCATCGCCTGGCGCGCCTGGCTGGGCATGCGCGTGAAAATCGTCGATGAATACAACCGCATCCCCACGCGCACGCAAAGCGCGCTGCTCACCGTGATGGGCGACAATTACGCGGAAGTGCTGAACCATATTTACGAGTGCCCGGAAGCGGCCTGGTATCTGACGGCCAACGACGACCAGGGCGGCGGCACGTATCAGGTGATCGAGGCGCTGCGCGACCGGGTCGACGTGACGGTGCAGGCGCTGGCGTTCAATCCCCGCTTCCTGAATGAACTGCTGCTGCGCGTGGAAGAAAACGTGCGCCCCGAAGAGCTGGTGCCGCCCGATATCATCTTCACGGAAGGGGAAGTGGACCAGATCGGCGAGGCGATCCGCCAGGTGGGCGTGCCCGATGCCGTGCGCCGCCGCCTGGAATTTTTCGCCAGCCAGTTCGAGCTGTTCGAGACGGCCGGCGGCCAGTTCGAATACATGACCAAGGATACGGCCCGCCTGGCCGGCGCCGACCGTGGCGCCGCGCAGGCGGCCGACAACGGGCGCGACCGCCTGAAGGACCTCGGTTGCCAGACCCTGAACGGCATCTCCGTGCGCACCCTGATGGCGCTGTTGATCTACGCCAAAGCCATGGCGTATTTTCGCGGCAATGGCGAGGTGGCGCTGGAAGACTTGCGCCAGGTGCTGCCGTTCGTCCTGCATAACAAGCTGCAGCCGGACCCGGACGCGCCATTTTTCGCGCTGCCGGAAAACGCGGCCTACCGCAGCGACAGGCTGGGCTGGCTGCGCCGCCTGTTCGATTTGTCCAACGATGAATTCAACCGCCTGGACCTGGACCGCGACGATCCCGTGGGCGCGCTGTCGGCCGAATTCGACCTGGGCCTTGACGGCGTCAGCGAACGCGAAACCCTGGCGCGCCTGAACCGCATCGAAAAGCTGATCGGCGAACGCACGAAAGGGCGCAAGCTGTACGGCCCCCTGTACGACGATTTGCTGAAACTCAAATACCTGCATCAGCGCTATACGAATTACCGCAGCTGGCTGCGTTCGCAATGAATATCCATCGTTGTCAAGGCTTCCTGGACGCGCTGGCTCTACTGAATAGTGAAGCCAGCGACCTGTGCGCCAGCTACGAATTATCACGCCTGCCCGATGCGCCGGATCTCGCCACGGCGCTGGGCCTGCGCGTCGAGGATTATGCCTTGAACGTCGTCGCACCCGCACGCGACTTGCCGGCCCCTTTGTGGCATATCAAGGCCGCGCCGTGCGCGCGCGCGCACCTGGAGCTGTTGTGCCAGCGCTGGTTTTTCTCGTCGCGGCACATGCAGGCGGCGCCGCCGGGACGCTTCCGCGCCCAGCTGGTGGCCGCTTTCCTCGAATCGCTCGATGAGGCGCTGGGCGGGTTTTCCCTGCACGCCGTGACGATGACGCCGCCCTCCGGTTTCTGGTACGCGATCCACTGGGACGAGATCGCCTTCGAGTCAGGCGATGAACGCTATCTGCTGCACTTTTCGCACAGCGACTGACGGGCCGCGATGATCTCTCCTGCCTTTGCCTCGCTACTTGCCAGCGGCCGCGCCCAGTTCAATGCGCGCGCAGCGGAAGCGCGCCGGCGCTTTCCTTCGCTCGACATGGCCGCCTTCGGCGCCTTTTTGCACGATGGCGTCGATCCGCTGGTGGTCGCCGTGGCCGCCGCCGCGCCCGAGCGCGTGGGCAGCATGACCCTGGCTGCCTACGACATGGCCCTGGAACTGGTGGGCCATGGCCTGGCCGGTCCGGCCGCGAAAAATCCCTTCCTCAATACCGTCTGGCGCGAGCTGGCGCCATCGTTTGCGCCGCTGCTGGCGACGGCGCCTGTCGACGTGCTGGGCATGCTCAGCAACGCCGCCATCCACCTGGGCGGCGTGGCGGGCGCGCGTCCCGCGCAGTGGCAGCGCGAGCTGGCCGCCCTGGCAGCGCAGATCGCCACGGTGGCGCAGCTGCGTGCCGTGGGCCAGGTGCTGGCCTGGCGCGCGGGCGTTGCGCATTTTCGCCAGGGGGCGCTGGCCGCCGCCGACACCTTGCCGCCCGCCTTGGTGCTGGCCGCCTTTGGCGAGCCGGGTGCGCAATGGCCGCAGGTGCATGCGCAGTTAGTGGCGAATCCATGGCGCGGCAATGCGGACGGCAGGGAGTTCGGCAGCTTCACAGGCCTCGGTGGCGGCTTCGGCACGCCGCCGCAAGTGCGCGCGACAAAAGATGGTTTTGTCGTGCGCAGCGCCGAGCGCCATTACCTGCTGGTGGCCGACGCCTATGGCACCGTGCTGCACAGCGCCACGGCGCAGGAGTTTGATCAGGCGCAAACCGGCACGCCATCGGCCGTGCGTCTCGATGGGGCGATCCTGCATATCGGCGCGCGCCGCATCGAACTCGATGTGCCGGCCGGCGACATCGCCATCGCCGCCAATGCGCACACGCTGGCCATCACGTCGCCCTGGACGCACGCCATCCGCCTGCTGCCGCTCGCATGAAGAAGGATGCTGCCCCCGCCCTGATCGACGCCTGGCGCGCCGCCTGGCCCGAGGCCCTGGCCGTCTGGAGCAAGTTCACGCGCTTGCGTGACCCCAGCCTGTGCGCCAGCCACGTCGAGGCCAGCAAGCAGGGCCTGTCCGGCAGCTTCGCCATGATCCGCCTGCTGGACCAAAGCGTGGTGGTGGACTTGCCGCTGGTGACGGAGCTGGGGCTGGACGGCTATGCGCTGGAAATCCTCGCCCATGAAATCGGCCACCACATCCTCGCGCCGGGCAGCGCCGGCGACCAGTTCCGCCTGCTGGCGCGCATGCGCCGCGCCTTGCCCACCCTGGAGCAGCACGCGCCCATGGTGGCCAATCTGTACACGGACCTGTTCATCAACGACCGTCTGCAGCGCCAGGCGAATCTGCGCATGGCCGACATCTACCGCAAGTTGCAGCAGGGGCGCACGGCGCAAGCTGACGCCAAAAGCGGCGGCGTGTGGACCCTGTACATGCGCATCTATGAAAACCTGTGGCAGCTGGAAAAGGGAGAGCTGGGCGGAGCAGGGGCTGAGAACGAGGCGGACGAACGCCTGGACACGGATGCCTGGCTGGGCGCGCGCCTGATACGCGTGTATGCGAACGACTGGATGCTGGCGGCGGGCCGCTTTGCCACCTTGCTGCTGCCCTACCTGGTCGACGATACGGACGCCCTGGGCCCCAGCCGCTATCTGCAGGACACGCGCGACGCGGCCCGCGGCTGCCAGACGTATGGCGCGCAGCAGATCGAGGATGACGAGGAGGGCGGCGCCATCCACCCGGTGCACGACAAGCGCATCTCGGGCCTCGATGGCGAAGAACCGCAAGCCGAGGCGCCGGCCAGGCAGGGCGGCGGGCAGCTGCGCGAGCCGTTCGAGCTGGGCGACATTCTGAAGGCCTCGGGCATCGACCTGAGCGACCATGAAATCGCCATCCGCTACTACCGCGAGCGGGCCTTGCCGCATCTGGTGGCGTTTCCCAGCCGCCCCGCGCCCGAATCGCAGGAGCCGCAGATGGAAGGGCTGGAAGCGTGGGAAATCGGCGATCCGCTCGAGGAAATCGACTGGCTGCAGTCCGTGATGCAGTCGCCGCGCCCCGTACCGGGCGTGACCACCGTGCGCCGCGTGTATGGCCGCGAACCGGCGCGCGCCATCGACGCCGTACCCGTCGACCTGGACATGTACGTGGACAGTTCCGGCTCCATGCCGAACCCGCAGGCGCACACATCGTTCCTGACCCTGGCCGGCGCCGTCATCGCCTTGTCCGCCCTGCGCGCCGGCGCGAAAGTGCAGGTGACCCTGTGGAGCGGCAAGAACGAGGTGATGCAGACGCCCGGTTTCGTGCGCGATGAAGACCTGATCCTGGGCGTGCTGACGGAATTCTTTGGCGGCGGCACCTGTTTTCCCATCCATTGTCTGCGCAAGACCTATGCGGCCAGGCGCGAACGGCCAGCGCACATCCTGATGATTTCCGACGACGGCATCACCACCATGTTCGACAAGGATGAACTGGGCAACAGCGGCTGGGATATCTCGGCGAAAGCGCTGGCCCAGGGCGGCGCGGGCGGCACCATGGCCCTGAACCTGGCGCGCGACTGGGATGGCGCTGCGAGCCACAAGTGGCTGCAGCAGACCTATGACGACCTGAAACGCGCGCGCCGTGAACAGGGCTGGGATATCCACGCCGTCGAGCGCTACGAGGACTTGCTGGACTTTGCGCGGGCGTTCAGCCGGCGCCACTATAGACAACCATGACATGCAGACTCCCGGACCCCACCTCGAAACCCTGACCCACCGCCTGGCCGACACGCCCGTCGAATTCCTCGCCGAACCCCGCATCGCCGGCGTCGCCAATGCGCAGGCAGTGGCGGTGGCCGCGCTGGTCAACGACATTGTGCTGCTGCATGGCGCGCGCGCGCCGGCCGCCTCCCTACAGGGTTTTGTCGGCGCGCAGGTCAAGGCCGACCGCAACCGCCTGGCGCTGGCCATGATCCTGTGCTGGCTGCTGGCCGACGAGTGGTTCATCAACCAGCAGTTGCCGCAGCATGATCTGCTGCAGGTGCTGGGCGAGGCGGCGCGCGAACTGGCCGCCAGTACGCCGGCCCACCAGTTCACGCAAGACCCCGAGCGGCGCGAGGAACTGGCGCGCATCGTGCTGGCGCGCCTGGGCTTTCGGCCCCGCGATGAAAGCGTGGCGCAGGCCACGGACAGATTGTCCGCCATCAGCGGCACGGAGCGTCGCCGCCTGCTCGAAGCGAGCCGGCTGGCCGAGCAGCGCGCGCGGGAAATTCGCGAGGCGCTGGCGAAGAAGGCGGCCGAGGAATCTGCCGACAAGTGGTCGCGCGAATGACGCTCGCTGGCAAACCTGACGTCAACCTGCCGGGCGGTGCCTGGGAATCGGACCGCGACTACTGTCCCACCCTGACGCCGGCGGGCGCGCGCATGCTGGAAAAGCTGCGCAGCCATCCTTGCGCGCCCCGCTACCGCAACCGCAGCGGCAACAAGCTGCTGGCCGAGGAAGTGGCGGCCTTGCACGCCTACGAGCAGGAAGTCATGCAGGCGGCGATCGGCTGGAGCGCCGCCGAGCCGCCACCCTGGCTGGCGGAGTTTCTCAGGGCGACCTACGCCACGGTGCCGCATTATCGCGCCTGCGGCTCGCCCCCCGCGCGCCTTGCGGACGTCGCGCCCATCAGCCGAGCCGAACTGGCGCACGATATCGCCGCCTTCGTGCCCGACGATGCGGACCTGGCGCGCATGATCAACTTCCAGACGACGGGCACCACGGGCCACCCGCTGCTGATCGCCTCGCACCCGCTGGTGGCGGGGCGCTATCTGGCCTTCCACAAGCGCGCGCTGCGCCGCTTTGGCGTGATCCTGCGCCATGGCGCGGGCCAGGTGGGCGTGATGCTGCTGGGGCACCAGCGCCGCTGCTTCACCTATGTTTCCGTCACGCCCACGATGGGTGAATCGGGCCTGGCGAAGATCAACCTGCACCCGGATGACTGGCACCAGCCTGAAGACCGCGCGCGCTACCTGGACGCCATGGCGCCCGAACTGATCGCGGGCGACCCCATCTCGTTTGCGGAGCTGCTGACCTTGCCCATGACGCACAAGCCGGCCGCGCTGCTGTCCGTCTCGATGATGCTGTTGCCCGGCATGCGCGCGCGCCTGGAAGCGGCGTTCGGCTGTCGCGTGCTCGACATCTATTCGCTCAACGAAGTGGGGCCGGTCGCCGTTTTCGACGAGCGGGCGGGCGGTCACGTGCTGCTGCAGCACCGGCTGTACGTGGAAATCCTCGACGCGGATGGCCGTCCCGTGCCGGATGGCGCGCGGGGCGAAATCACCGTGACGGGCGGTTTTAACTTTTGCCTACCCCTCGTGCGCTACCGCACGGGCGACTACGCCTCGCTGGCGCATGGCCCCGACGGTCCCGTGCTGGTGGGACTGGCGGGCCGCAGCCCCTTGCGCTACAGGACCATCAATGGAGAATGGATCAATAATATCGACATCACGCACGCCCTGAAGCCGCTGGCCATCGCCCTGTTCGGCGTGCATCAGCACGGCGACGGCGCCGTCGCGCTGCGCCTGGCGCCGGGCGCCATGCCGCAGGCTGACCGTGCGCGCGCCTTGCTGGCGCCCTTTTTCGGCGCCATCACGGTCGAGACCTTGCTGGCGGAAGACAAGATCATTCAATACACCTCGGATTTGCGGGAAGCGGCAGCATGAACCTCCATAAGCGCGGCCTCGTGGTCGGCAAATTTTGCCCGCTGCACCTGGGCCATGAACTGTTGATACAACGCGCCACGGACGGGTGCGAGGAACTGCTGGTGGTCAGCTATACCAAGCCTGAATTTCCCGGCCTGGGACCGGCGCGCCGGGAAGGGTGGTTGCGGGCGCGGTTCCCGCAGGCGCGCATCGTGGTGCTCGACGATGCGCGCCTGGCCGCCCTGTGCGCGGCGCGCGGCATGCCAGCGCGCGCGCTGCCGCACAACGACGCCGATGGCGACGAGCACCGCCATTTCATGGGCTGGCTGTGCTGGACGGTGCTGGACTTGCCCGTCGATGCCGTCTTCACCAGCGAAGAGTATGGTCCCGGCTTCGCGCAGGTGCTGGAACGGCATTATGCAAGCGGGCCGGTGGCGCACGTCAGCGTGGACCAGGCGAGGAGCCTGGTACCCGTGTCCGGCACCCTCGTGCGGCAAGATCCGCAGGCGCACGGCGCCTTCCTGTCGCCCGTTGTGCGCGCCGATTTTGTCACGCGCGTGTGCGTGCTGGGCGGTGAATCGAGCGGCAAGACGACCCTGGCGCAAGCGCTGGCGGCGCATTTCGAGACGGCCTGGGTGGCCGAATACGGCCGAGAGTTATGGGAGCGCCAGGATGGCGTATTGCACTATGACGATCTGCTGAAGATCGGCCGGGAACAGCTGCGCCGTGAAGCGCAGGCGCTCCTGGCTGCGCGGCGCTGGCTGTTTTGCGATACGTCGCCCATGACCACGTATTTTTACTGCGTCGAGATGTTCGGCAGGGCCGAGCAGGAACTGGCCCAGCTGGCCGAACACCGCTACGACCTGATGCTGCTGTGCGCCCCTGATTTCCCCTTCATCCAGGACGGCACGCGGCGCGACGAGGATTTCCGCACGCACCAGCATGCGTGGTATCAGGCCGAACTGGCGCGGCGCGGGATTGCCTTTGTCAATGTGTCGGGTTCCGTGGACGACAGGATCAGTCAGGTGGCGAAGGTACTGACGGGACCTTAATGGCGGATGCTTGGCGTACGCGGCGGTGTCGGATTACGCTGCGCTAATCCGACCTACGTTGTTGCCACGGCGGCGCACGCGGATACCGCAGCGTAGGTCGGATTAGCGGCGCATGCCGCGTAATCCGACGATATTGCTATAGCGCCCGCCGGGCAGGTTGGTGATGCTGGCGCGGCCACCTGACTGAACATGGCGCCGATTATGGCATGAAGTCCCCTCCGGGGGGCGTGTGCCTCAGGCTGCGTTCAAGGCCTGTTCCAGGTCTTCGCGCAAGTCGTCGATATGCTCGATGCCCACGGACAGGCGCAGCATGTCTTCGGACACGCCCGCCTTGGCCAGTTCCTCTGGATTGAGCTGGCGGTGCGTGGTGGACGCCGGGTGGGTGGCCAGCGACTTGGCGTCGCCGATGTTGACCAGGCGCGTAAACAGCTGCAGGGCGTCGAGCACGCGGGCGCCGGCCGCGCGTGGATCTTCGCCGGCGGCCAGTTTCAGGCCGAAGGACAGGATGCCCGAGGCGCGGCCGCGCATGTATTTTTTCACCAGCGCGTGATCCGGGTGGTCTTCCAGGCCCGCGTAATTGACCCACGCGACTTTCGGATGGTTTTTCAGGTGTTTGGCCAGGGCCAGCGTGTTGTCGCAGATGCGGTCCATGCGCAGGGCCAGCGTCTCGATGCCCTGGATCAGCTGGAAGGCGGAGAGGGGCGAAATGGCCGCGCCCATATTGCGCAGCGGGACGACGCGCGCGCGGCCGATGAAGGCGGCGGGGCCGAACGCTTCCGTGTAGACGACGCCGTGGTAGGACACGTCCGGTTCGTTCAGGCGCTTGAAGCGCTCCTTGTGTTCGGCCCAGGGGAACTTGCCGCTGTCGACGATGGCGCCGCCCACGGTGGTGCCGTGGCCGCCCAGGTATTTGGTCAGCGAATGGACGACGATGTCTGCGCCATGCTCGATGGGGCGGAACAGATAGGGGCTCGGCACGGTGTTATCGACGATCAGCGGGATGCCGTGCGCATGCGCGATTTCGGCCAGTTTCGCCACGTCCGTCACATTGCCCAGCGGGTTGCCGATCGATTCGCAGAAGATGGCCTTGGTGCGCGCGTCGATCAGGGCGGCGAACGTCTCGGGCTGGCGCGCATCGGCGAAGCGCACTTCGATGCCGATCTGTGGCAGGGTGTGGGCAAACAGGTTGTAGGTGCCGCCATACAGCTGGCTGGCGGAGATGAAATTGTCGCCCGCTTCGGCGATCGTCTGGATCGCGTAGGTGATCGCGGCCATGCCCGATGCGACGGCCAGCGCGGCCACGCCGCCTTCGAGCGCCGCGACGCGCTTTTCCAGCACGTCCTGCGTGGGATTCATGATGCGCGTGTAGATATTGCCGGCGACCTTGAGGTCGAACAGGTCGGCGCCATGCTGGGCATTGTCGAAGGCGTAGGCCACCGTCTGGTAGATGGGGACGGCGGCGGCCTTGGTGGTCGGGTCGGGGGTGTAGCCGGCGTGCACGGCCAGGGTTTCGATTCTCATGTGGTCTCCGGTTCGAATGGGCTGCGGTGGTCAAATCCGCAGCCATTGTGCCATGCGCCCGTTAGCTGGTTGCTACGCTTGATAGAATATTAAGTCATAAGCTAGTGCTGTCTTGATATAAGTCATGCAGCTCTTCACGCCCGATGAAGCGCTCATGCGTGCCATGCTGGGCGCAGGCAAACGCGCCGCCGATGGCGCCGCGGCGCATGGCTTCGTCCAGGCCCGCGCCGCCCAGCCAGGCGTGCAGGAAGGCGGCGACGAAGGAGTCGCCGGCGCCATTCGTGTCCACCACGGGCAGCTTCAAGCCCGCCGCCGGAGTGTGGCGCACCTCGCCGCTGGCGCGTTCCAGCAGGTAGGCGCCGTGCGCGCCGGCCATGGCGATCACCGCCTGCGCGCGGCCTTCCGCGACAATCGCGCGCATGACGGACTCCGTGCGCTCGCCCAGCGCGGCCGTGCTGAGGAAGACCAGGTCGGCGCGCAGCGCGAACACCTTGTGGTGCGGGTTGACGCCATCCCAGTCGTGCAGATCGGTCGACACCGTCGTGCCGCACGCTTGCGCGTCGTCAAACAGTGCTGCCACCCAGCCCATGATGGAAAAGTGCGCGTGGCGCGCCGGCCCCAGGTAGGGAAGATAGAAAGCGGCGGGCATGCGCACGTCTTCCGGATGGCGGCCGTCGTACAGCGACAGCCGGCGCCCCTGCGGGTCGACCAGGTTGACGCTGCGCCGCGTGCCCGAGGGTTCGACGAGGTGTGAAAAATCGAGTTTGGCTTCCTTATAACGCTGCAGGATGGCCGCGCCTTGCGCATCGTCGCCGATGAAATCGATGAACTTGCAGCGCAAGCCCAGTGCGTGGCAAGCGAGCGCCACGCCATTGCCCGTGTGTGCCACGTAGTCGCGGATGGGCGGCACGTGCAGCGAATCGGCCACGGGCAATTGCAGGTCGGGGACGCGCACGATGGTGTCGATGCCGGCGCCGCCAACTACTAAAATGTCATAGGTACTCATGGTGCTGCCTTTTCTAACAGGACGGTGCCGGCCGCGTTCACAGCGACGGCACCATCTTTGACGGTGTAGGTGTGATTGGTGTAGGCGTCGCGCAGCAGGGCGCCATCGGTGAACACGCCGTGCACCTTCAATGCCAGCGCGCCTTGCGCTTCGGGCACGGCGATGATGGCGTCATCCGGCGTCACGCGCGCAAACGCATACGGTTTGTCCTGGATCAAGCGATGCTCGCCGCGCGCCAGGGCAGGGTGGCGCAGACGGAACTGGCCCAGCTTGCGCGCATGCGCGAGAGTGGCCGCATCGAGCGAGCCCCAGTTCATGCTTGACCGCGTCGCCTGCTGTTCGTCGCCGATGGGCGCCGCGCCAGGCTGGCGCGCGCTTTCATCGCCATAGAACAGCTGCACGCCGCCCGGCGCCAGCAGCAGGGCGCTCAAGCCGTGCTTCAATTGATCGCGCGGGAACAGGCTGGTGTCGTGCGAGGAGATGTACGACAGGATGTCGTAGCGAGGGGCCGGGCTCTTGCCCAGCAAGCCCGCGTACTGGCGGTACACGCCATCGATGCTTTTCCAGTCGCCGCCCGCGCGGCCTTGAAAATCGAAATTGATCATCGAGTCGAAGCCGGCGTCATGCCAGCTGCTGCGCTCGGGCCCATGGCCCCACGCTTCGCCCGTCATCCAGAACGGAGCGTCGTCGATCTTTTGTTCGGGATGGCGCGTCTTCCAGTCCTTCAATGCATCGCTGGCCGCCGCGCGCAGGGCCAGCCAGCTGGCCGGCTCCACGTGCTTGACGGTGTCGGCCCTGAAACCGTCGACGCCGAATTCGCGCACCCAGTCGGCCAGCCAGTGCACCAGATAGCCGCGCACGGTGGTGCCGGGCAGGGGCACAGCGCGCGTGTCGCTTTTACGTTGCAGGATGGGCGGCAAGCCCACGGCCTTGCCGCTTTCCGTGCGGAAGTCGGGCAGATACGCCAGCTGCATGGTGTAGTCGTCCTTGCCGCCGTCGGGATAGCCGGGCAAGCCCGCACGCACCCAGTCCGGACCCCACCATTGTGCGAAATCAAAGTTGTTATAGTCGATGTAGCTATGATAGTCGCGCAGGGTGGCTTTTTCATGGCCGGGCCACAGCACGGGCACTTTATATTCGGCCAGGGTGCGCAAGTCCGCGTAGCCGGGATGGTTCAGCACCACGTCGAACAGCACGCGGATGCCTTGCGCGTGGGCCGTGGCGATCATCTCGCGCAATTCTTCGCGCGTGCCCATGTTGGCGTCCATGGTGGTGTAGTCGAGCGCCCAGTAGCCATGGTAGGCGTAGTGCTGGAATTGCTGCTTGCCGCCCACCACCCAGCCGTGGATCTGCTCGTACGGCGCCGTGATCCACAGGGCGTTGACGCCCAGGTCGCGGAAATAGCCGGCTTTCAGCTGCTGCGTGATGCCGGCGATGTCGCCGCCGTGAAAACTGCCCACGTCGCCGCCTTGCGGGTCGGCGGCGCGGCCGTAACTGTGGTCGTTGCCGGGATTGCCGTTGGCGAACCGGTCCGTCACGGCAAAGTAGACGATGGGGTTGTCAGCAAAGCTGAGGCTCCCTGCCTGCGCCGAAGCGCTGAGTAACAGGGCGGCCAGCGTAGTCAGGGAGCGTCGCATGGTCAGCCCTTCACGCCGCCAGCCGTCAGGCCGGAGATCATCCACTTCTGCGCCAGCAGGAACACGGCCGTGATGGGCAAGCCGGACAAAATGGCTGCCGCGGCGAAGTCGCCCCACAGGTATTTTTGCTCGTAGAGGAACAGTTTCGAGCCGACGGCCAGGGTCAGGTTGTTCTGTTCATGCAGCAGCACGGACGCGATCGGGTATTCGATGATGGCGCCAATGAAGGACAACAAAAACACCACCATCAGGATGGGCACCGTCATCGGCAGCAGCACGTAGACGAAGGCCTGCCACTGCGTGGCGCCATCGACCTTGGCCGCTTCCTCGATCTCGACGGGGATGGTTTGATAGTAGCCCTTGATGGTCCAGATATGCAGGGCGATGCCGCCCGTGTAGGCCAGCACCAGGCTGCCGTGGTGGTCGATGCCCAGCCACGGCACGTAGCTGCCCAGCACGTCGAAGATGGCGTAGATGGCCACCAGGGCCAGCACGGCGGGGAACATCTGCAGCAGCATCAGCGCGGACAGCGTCTGCGACTTGAAGCGGAACTGCATGCGCGCGAACGCATACGCGCAGGTGGTCGACAGCAGCACGGTGACGGTGGCGCTCATGCTGGCCACCTTGATGGAGTTCCACAGCCACAGCAGCACGGGGAAGTCCGGCTCGACGAGGGCGCCGTTGGGCGCCTGGTAGGACATGCCCAGCGCCAGGCGCCAGTGCTCGAAGCTGATCTCGGGCGGGATCAAACTGCCCGAGGCGAAGTTGCCTGGCCGCAATGAAATCGACAGGATCATCAGGAAGGGGAACATCACCAGCGCGATCAGCGCGATCACGGCGACATGGGCCGCCAGGATGCGCCAGCGGTTGGAACGGTCGACAACGATAGCCATATGCTGTCCTTTATGCTTTGTTCATGCGCGTCAGGCGCATGTTGACCAGCGAAATCGCGGCCACGAGGAAGAAGATCAGGGTCGAGATGGCGGCGGCCAGGCCAAAGTTCTGGCCGGAATCCTCGAACGCGATGCGGTAGGTGTAGGACACCAGCAAGTCCGTCGTGCCGGCCGGTAACGTTGTATCGAGGAAATCGGGACGCCCGCCCGTCAGCAAGCTGATCAGCACGAAATTATTGAAGTTGAAACCCAGGCTGGCCACCATCAGCGGCGTCAGCGGCTTGATGATCAACGGCAGGGTGATCTTGAAGAAATTCGTCAGCGGTCCCGCGCCGGCCAGGGCCGAGGCTTCGTACAGGTCCGACGGGATCGCCTTGATCAGGCCCATGCACACGACCATCATGTAGGGGTAGCCGAGCCAGGTGTTGACGATCAGGATCATCGCCTTGGCCAGGGTGGTGTCCGAGAACCAGGCGGGCTTGATGCCGAACAAGGCATCGAGCACGAGGTTGATTTCGCCGAAATTGTTATTAAATAAACCTTTGAAGACCAGGATGGAAATGAAGCCCGGCACGGCGTAGGGCAGGAACAGCAGGGTGCGGTACAGGCCGCGGAAGCGCAGCGCATCCCAGTTCAGCAGCACGGCCAGCACCATGCCCAGGCCCGTCGTGGTGGCCACGCTGATCAGGGCGAAAACGATGGTCCAGACGAAAATACGCAGGAAGGGGCCGCGGAACGCTTCATCGGAGAAAATCTTGACGAAGTTGGCGAAACCGACATTGACCTTGAAGCCCGGTTCCAGTTTCGTGCCATCCGGCATTTCATAAAAGCCCGTCTTGAAGTTCGGCGTCACGAGTTCGCCCGTGGCGACTTTTTTCAGGGTCTTGTCGGGCAATTGCTTGTAGACATGCGCGACGGGGCCGAATTCACGCAAGCCCACCATGCGCAGCTCGATCCTGTTCGGCAGGATGAGCGTCAGCAGCTTCAAATCCTTTTGCAGGGCGATGATGTCCTTGATGGGCAGGGCAGGGGCCAGCACGGGCGCCTGCACGGGGTCCAGCGGCGCCACTTCCACCTTCAGGGGCACGGCGCGCTTGAGGGCCAGCGGTTGCGTCAGCAGCACTTCGCCCGTGTCCGGGCTTTCCAGGCGCAAACGGTATTCCTTGTTGTCCGGGTGCACGGTCAGCGCGTAGCCCGTGCTTTCCACGCGTTGCGTCTCGTCGAGCAGGTATTGCGTGGCCCTGTCGTAGGTGAGCAGGTTGCGCGAACTGAAATTGGTAAAGCCGATCGACACCGTGTACACCATCGGCAACAGCACGAAGACGATGACCGCCGTGATGCCGGGAAACAGATAACGGTAGGCATAGGCGCGCGGCGACGTGAAGACAAACGTCGTCAGGGTCAGCAAGCCGAGGAAAACGGCGGCCAGCATGGTCTGGCCGGAAATGTACAACATGAAAAGCAGATACAGACCCAGCGCCATGCTGATGGTCAATACCGTAGGGCCGATAAACTTGCGCACGATGGGATACCTGTGAAGATGGTGAAAGACCTGGGAGGCATGCGCGCCAGTGGCGCGCATGCCGATCCCGCAGGGGCAAGCCCCTTGAGATGACTTAATTCGCCGTCGTGATCCGCTTCGCCGCCGCGTCCAGGCCATCCTTGGTCGTCTGACGGCCTTGCGTGATGTTTTCCAGCGCCGATTGCATCGACGACCAGAAGCGGCCCATTTCCGGGTTGTTCGGCATCGGGCGGCCCGCTTGCGCGCTTTCCATCGTCGCCTGGATGTTCGGATTGGCTTTCAATTCCGCGAACAGCACCTTGTTCGCCGGCGTGCCCAGCGGGACGTCGGCATTGATGGTTTTCAAGCCGTTGAGCTGCAGCATCTGGTTTTCCAGGAATTCCGTCGCCAGGTCCTTGTTCGGGCTGGCTTTCGAAATCATCGCGCCCAGCACGCCCACGAATGGGGTGGCTGTCTTGCCTGCCACGGTAGGGATCGTTGCTACGCCGAAATTGATCTTCGATTTGCGCGCGTTGTCCCAAGACCATGGACCGTTGATCATCATGGCGATCTTGCCCTGGTTGAAGCCCGCTTCCATTTCCGCGTAGCCCGCGCCCTTCGGCATGGCGCCGCTGTTGATCAGGGTCATCAGCGCATTCACGCCTGCCTGCGAACCGGCATTGTTCACGCCCGTCTTGGCTGCATCGTAGCGGCCGTCGGCCTTGACTTCAAACGGGAAGCCGCCGCCCGCGCCCAGCAGCGGCCACGTGAAATAGGTATTCGTGTAATCCCACAGGATGGCTTTCTTGCCTTGCGCGGAGAGTTTCTTGTCCAGCGCGGCGATTTCCTCGAAGGTCTTTGGCGGATTCGGCACCAGGTCCTTGTTGTAGACGAGGGCGACGGCTTCGATGGAGATCGGGTAGCCCCAGGTCTTGCCGCTGACCGTGAAGGCGTTCCACGCCAGCGGCAGGATGGCGGCGCGCGCTTCCTTGCTTGGCGTCAATGGTTGCAGCAAGCCCGCGTCGATCCAGGTGCCGATGCGGTCATGCGGCCAGATCCAGATGTCCGGGCCCTTGCCGGCGGCGGCCGCCTGCTGGAATTTGTTCGGCGCATCTTCCGGGTGCTCGACGACGACCTTGACGCCCGTCTTCTTGGTGAATTCCTCGCCGACCTTGGCCAGGCCCTTGTAGCCTTTGTCGCCATTGATCCAGATCAACAGGGTGCCTGCTTCGGCCGCGTTCGCCATGCTGACGGCGGCCAGGTTGCCGATGCCGGCCAGGGCGGCGGCGATCAGGGTGGTTTTGATGAAGCTGCGTTTCGGGTGCGTGAAGGACATGTCAATCTCCAGTATCTTTTTTTATGCTAAGTTTATGTTGAGTATCAAGGCTGAAACGATGCAACCAGGCCAGGCGGCGCCTGTAGCGCCTGGCCCCTAAAGCGGATAGATCAGGTGCGGGTCTGGCCGTGCTCGTCGAACACGTGGACGCGGGCGGGCGCCACCTGCAGCGCCACGGACTGGCCAATCGCCCAGTCCGTATCGGCATCGGCGCGCACCACCAGCGGTTCGTCGCCGCCCGGTACCTGCACATACAGATAGCTGATGTCGCCCAGTTTTTCCACCGCCTGCACGGTGGCCGTGATGGCGGCAGTGGCGCCGGGCGCGCACGCCTGCACGTGCTCGGGGCGCGCGCCGATGGTGACGGGGGTGCCGCTGGCCAATGGCTGCGTCAACGCCGCCTGCAGCATGCCGCCCGCATTCGTGGCGATGGTGGCCACGCCGTCGACGACACTGTGGATCTTGCCTTTGAGGAAGTTCATGCGGGGCGAACCGAGGAAGCCGGCCACGAACAGGTTGGCGGGATGGTGGTACAACTCCAGCGGCGCGCCCACCTGCTCGATGCGGCCCGCGTTGAGCACGACGATGCGGTCGGCCAGGGTCATCGCCTCGACCTGGTCATGCGTGACGTAGATCATGGTCGAGCGCAATTCGCGGTGCAGATTCGCCAGTTCGATGCGCATCTGCACGCGCAGCGAGGCGTCCAGATTCGACAGCGGTTCATCGAACAGGAAGACGTCGGGCTTGCGCACGATGGCGCGGCCGATGGCCACGCGCTGGCGCTGGCCGCCCGACAAATCCTTGGGTTTGCGTTCGAGCAAAGGTTCGATGCGCAGGATCTGCGCGGCGCGCTGCACGGCGTCGGCAATCTGTACTTTACTCATCCCAGCCAGTTTCAGGCCGAAGGCCATGTTTTGTGCCACGCTCATGTGCGGGTACAGGGCGTAGCTCTGGAATACCATGGCGATGCCCCGCTTGGCGGGCGGCACGTCGTTCATGCGCGTCTTGCCGATGAACAAGTCGCCGCCGCTGATTTCTTCCAGGCCGCAGATGCTGCGCAGCAAGGTGGATTTGCCGCAACCCGACGGGCCCACGAAGACCATGAATTCGCCATCGGCGATCTCCAGGTCGATGCCGTGCAGGGTTTGCACGTCGCCATATGCCTTCTTCAGCCCTGCTAATTTCAGTCCTGCCATGTCGTCCTCACTGTGTCTATCCGTCCCCGCTGATGCGCGGGGCTCGTTATTGTAATTGGCGGCATGGCCGCCAATGCCTGCGATTTACGCCAGGGTGCCGAACCAGCCGCCATGCGGGGGCAGGCTGATCTGCTGGCCATCCTTGCTACCCGGCAAGCCGTGACCGGCCAGGTCGGCCGCTGGCGCCGCAGCGGGCCAGGCGAACGTGACCGCTTGCGTGCCCAGGTTGAAGGCGGCCAGCACGGACGGTTGGCCCGGCAAGTCGCGGCGCAGGGCCAGCACGGGTTCCGGCGCATCGAAGAAGACGATGTCGCCGCGTAGCAATTGCGGCAGGGTACGGCGCCAGGCGAGGATATTCTGCGCAAACTGCAATGGGGACGCGGAATCGTTTTCTTCGACATCCACCGCGCGCGCCAGGTGTTCCGGCGGCACGGGCAGCCAGGGTTTTGCCGAACTGAAGCCGCCATGCGGCGCATCGGCCACCCACGGCATCGGCGTGCGGCAGCCGTCGCGGCCCTTGAACTGGGGCCAGAACGGGATGCCGTACGGGTCTTGCAGGGCCTCGAAAGGAATGTCCGCTTCCGTCAGGGCCAGCTCGTCGCCCTGGTACAGGCACGGCGTGCCTTTCAAGGCCGCCTGCACGGCCAGCACCACCTTGGCCAGCGACGGCGACGGGTTCTCGCCGCCCCAGCGCGTCATGACGCGCACGCTGTCGTGGTTGCCCACGGACCAGGAAGCCCAGCCGTCGGCCACTTGCGCCTCGAACTCTTCCACTTGCGTGCGGATGTGCGCGGCGGAAAACTCCGCCGTCAGCAGGTTGAAACTGTAAGCCATGTGCAGCTTGTCGGCGCCCGTGTAGGCGGCCATGGTGGCCAGCGCATTGTCGTCGCCCACTTCGCCGATGGAAATGGCTTGATATTCGTCAAGCACGGCGCGCACGCGCTGCAGATAGGCGATGTTTTCCGGCTGCGTCTTGTCGTACACGTGCGCCTGCATGCCGTACGGATTGATGGCCGACACGCTGCTGGCGTCGCGCTGGGCGGCGGGCGGATTGTCGCGCAGCAACTGGTCGTGGTAGGGGAAATTGCAGGAATCGAAGCGGAAGCCGTCGACGCCGCGTTCCAGCCAGAAACGCAGGTTGTCCAGCTGCGCCTGCTGCACGGCCGGGTTGTGGAAGTTCAGGTCGGGCTGGCTGGCGAGGAAGTCGTGCAGGTAGTACTGGCCGCGGCGCGGCTCCCATTGCCAGGCGGAACCACCGAACACGGACAGCCAGTTGTTCGGCGCCGTGCCGTCCGGTTTCTGGTCGGCCCATACATACCAGTCGGCCTTGGGATTGTCGCGGCTGGAACGGCTTTCCACGAACCATGGATGGACGTCGGACGAATGCGACAGCACCTGGTCGATCATCACTTTCAAGCCCAGTTCATGGGCGCGCGCCACCAGGCGGTCGAAATCGGCCAGGGTACCGAACATGGGGTCGACGTCGCAGAAATCGGCCACGTCGTAGCCGAAGTCTTTCATCGGCGATGTGAAGAAGGGCGAGATCCAGACGATATCGGCGCCCAGGGCGGCGATGTAATCGAGCTTGGAGGTGATGCCGGGCAAGTCGCCGATGCCGTCGCCATTGCTGTCGAGGAAGCTGCGTGGATATACCTGGTAGATGACGGCGCTGCGCCACCAGTCGGCGGGCAGGTTGGCGAGATTGTTCTGGATGGTCGGCATGAATGATTTCTTAAAAGTTGCCTGTAGCCTTGGCTATCAGGGCGGCGCTGCTGGTTGGTAGGCGAACGTCTTATTTTAAAATTCAAAGCGCTTTGGGTATGAAATGAGTATAGTTCAAAGCGCTTTGAAAAGTAAAGCGATACACGCGCCAGACATACGATTTTTTTATGAGGGTGATTCAGGACAACAAGACTGCGCCGCCGGCCAGGCGGCCGGCGGCATGGAGGGGCGGAAAGCGCCTAGTGCGGCACGGGCCCGGCCGACTCGCCCGGCAACAGTTCGCACGGCCACAGTTCCTGCAGGTCGGTGACGGGCGTGCCGTCCATCAGGGCCAGCAGCATGTGGATCATCTTCGCGCCGGCGCCGCGCGGGTCGGGCTGGACGACGGTGGTGACGTTATGGCCGGCCAGGGAATCTTCCATCACGCCCCAGACGATCAGCGACATTTCGCTGCCGATGGCGATGCCCGCGTCGAGCAGGGCGCGCACGGCACCCACGCCCGACATATGGTTGTCGACGATGACGGCGGTGGGGCGGGGCGAGCGGGCCAGCAGGCGCTGCATGGCCTGGTAGCCGGCGCGGCGGTCGTGCGCGTTGTCGACCAGGTTGTCGGGATCGACGGCCAGGCCGCCCGCCTGCATGGCGTGCTGGAAACTCTCGACGCGCTGGCGCACGAAGTTCAGGTCCGGCGTGGCGCTGATCAGGCCGATGCGCTGGTGGCCCAGCTGCGCCAGGCGCTCGACGGCCAGGCGCATGCCCGCTTCGTTGTCGTAGTCGAACCACGCATGCGGCTGGTTCAGCTGCGTGCGGCCATGCGCGACGAACGGCATGCCCTGCTGCGCCAGGTAGGCGATGCGCTCGTCGAACGGTTTCGTGCGCCCGACGATCAGTCCGTCGATGCGGCGGCCCTTGACCATGCGTTCATAGGTGTGGAATTCATTGGTGGCCGAGGCGGGCGCGATCATCATGTCCATCTGCTGCGCTTCCAGCGCTTCGGACATGCCGCCGACGATGTCGATGAACATGGGGTCGGCCAGGTCGTTCGGCATCAGCGGGTAGATGATGCCGACGATGTTCGTGCGCCCCACGGCCAGGCTGCGCGCCATGGGATTGGGGCGGTAGCCGGCCGCCTGCGCGGCGGCCAGCACCCGCTCGCGCGTGCGTTCGCTCACTTCCGGATAGCCATTCAAGGCGCGGCTGACGGTGGTTTCGGATATTCCTAGCGTTTTGGCGAGATTTTTGAGGTTCATGGATGCTGCAGTTGGGGTCTATCCAGGGTGGATCGGGAGCGATGCGGTGCGATGACGGGTAGTTTATCTGATAAATGCCGGAATGATCAGGGTAGTGACCGGGGGCATGACAAGCGGCGGCAACGCCCAAAAAAATACGCGGGCAAACCCAGGGGCGCCCGCGCTAAAAGAGGATACTGCTGAAACACTACAGTGAAGCTGCCGGCCATCGCGTGCAGCGGCGAAATGGTGGGTCCGGATATTACTTGCCCCTGAAAGAGCGGGCGGTGTTGCTGCCACCGGCAAGCGTCCGGGGACGCTTGCCAAAGTCCTAGAGTCCCGCGCTTACCACCAGCTTTCCACCTGGAAACCCATCGAGCTGCCATTGGTCTTGCCGCCAAACACGCCCGTCGACGACAGCGCCGATTCGGCCGCGGCGGCCGACTGGGCTGCCTTGTTCCATTTGGCGTAGGTGTAGAAGGCGCGCAGCACGGGGCGCGACCAGAAGCTGTTGCCGGCCGACAGTTGCGGCGCGAAGGTCAGCTTGGTCAGGTTGCGGCTTTCGCCGCCTTCCGGCTTGACGATGTCGTGGCCCAGTTCGACGGCCAGGCTGTAGTTGTCCGTGAAGTGGTAGACGGGACGCGCGCCGATCGACGTCCACTTGCTGCTCACGCCTGCCGTTTCCTTGTCTTCGTAGACGAAGGTGCCCATGCCGGACCAGGAACCCTTGGGCTGGATCATGATCTGTTCCGTCAGGCGCGTGACCTTGTCGTCCTTGTCGGCGCCCAGGCTGAAGCCGCCCGTGTTGGCGGCGCTGCCCTTGCCGAACTGCAATGCCACCTTGTTGAAGCCGCCCAGCAGGTTGCCTTGCGTATGCATAATGGTCAGCAAGTGGCCGCTGGCGACGGGGGCTGCGCCTTGCGCGTTGCGTTTCTGGTTGAATTGCAGGCCCAGGGTCAGTTCGCCGTCCGGGTTGACCTTGATGCCGGAAAAACGCAGGTCATGGGACAGGCCCATGCGCTTGCTGTCGCCGTCATCGGCCGTGCGCACGATGGCGTAGGCCAGCTTGGCGGCGCCCAGGTCGATGTTTTCCAGGCCGGCGCCCGGGCCGCTGTTGTTCCAGAAGTAGTAATCGGTGATGTGCACGTCCTGGCGGTCGTAATAGCGCTTGCCCACCCAGGCGCGCGCTTCGGCGAAGGCGCCCGAGCCGATCTTGTCGGCCACCACGTTCATTTCGCGCCACGACGGGTCCGATTGTTCCCAATCCTGGTTCTGGTTGACGGAAAACGCCACCAGGGTATTGATGCGGAAGGTGGTGCCGTTGGCGGCCTTGAACGCTTCGCCGCCGAATTTCAGCTCGCCGTAGGTTTCGCACTCATTGCCCAGACGATACTTGGACGAGGCGCCGGCCAGGCCGAAACACGCTTCCTTGCCGCCTTCGCTGCTGGTGCCGAAGCCCGAGCGGATGTAGCCGCCGAAATCGATCGGCAGGGCAGCCTGGGCCGACGCGCTCAAAGCCATGAGCACTGCCGCTGGCAACGCTTTCAAGAAAAATTTGTTCATTGTGTCTCCAGTGTTTTTATAGGTGTGGGATCGGCGCGCATCAACTTGCACAACCAAAGCGCTTTAACTATGTTTCAAAGCGCTTTGAGTATAGTTCAAAGCGCTTTGATAAGTAAACTCGTTTTGTCTTTTCAATTCGTCGGAAACTTTTGAGGTGTTGCGGAGAAACATCAAAGGCGGGCGACGGCGCGTGGGCGCCGTCGTGTACGACAAGCGGGAATCAGGAGGGAGTGTCGCAGGCGGGGAGTGGGGCCGAGTCCGTTGCCGCAGCGGCAGGATGACGCAAAAACGCCAGGATCAGCAGGGCCGAGGCCGTGGTAATGCTGGCCAGCACATACAGCAAGTGGCGGAAGGCCGTGCCATACGCTTGCGCCAGTTCGGCGGCGCCTGTCTGCGGCAGCAGGCTCGCCGCATGGCGCAGCTCGCCCAGCGCCAGGAAGGGGCCCGCGTGCGCCGCCTGTTCCGCGCCGATGCCGGCAAGGTCGGCGTGGCCCAGCGCCGCGACAGTAAACGTGCCCAGCAGCGCGCTGACGATGGCCAGCGCCAAGCCTTCGCCCGCCACGCGGGTAGTATTGAAAATGCCGGCCGCCATGCCGGCCCGTTCGACGGGCACGACGCTGATGGCCAGGCCATCCATCAAGCCCCAGGGCAGGCTGATGCCGCAGCCGATCAGCAGCAGCGGCCCCAGCAAGCTGGCGGACGACTGGCCCGGCGCGCAGGTCGACAGCCACAGCAAGCCGCCCGCCGCCAGCAGCAGGCCGCTGGCGCAAATGTGCGCGGCGGCAAGGCGCTGCGCCGCCATGCCGGCCAGGACCGGCAGCACCAGCATGGGCGCCGACAGGGCGATCATCATGCGTCCCGCTTCCAGCGCGCTGTAGCCTTCGATGCCGATGAAACGGGCCGGCAGCAGCACCAGCAGCACGACAAAGGAAAACGCGGGCGCGGCGGCCAAGAGTTGCACGCCGGCAAAGGCGGGCAGGCGGAACAGGGTCAAGTCCAGCATGGGCCGCGCCGCGCGCCGCTCCACGCGGATGAACGCGGCCAGCAGCAAGGCCGCGCCACCGAACAGCGCCAGGCTGGCGGCGCTGCCCCAGCCACTGTCGGGCGCCTGCAGCAAGCCATAGGTAAACAGGGACAGCGCGCCCGTAAACGTCAGGGCGCCGGGCCAATCGACGCCTTGCGCCTGCGGGTCGCGCGTTTCGCGCATGGCGCGCGCGGCGGCCAGCAGGGCGGCCAGACCGGCCACGGCCGTCGCGATGAAGATGGCGCGCCAGCCCGTGCGGGTGATCAAGGTGCCGGCCAGGAAGGGGCCGAAGGCCAGGCCCACGCCGAAGGCCGTGCCGATCAGGCTGAAGGCGCGCGCGCGGGCCGGGCCGTCGAATTCCTGCGCCAGGGCCGCCAGTCCGCTCGACAGGGCCATGGCGCAGCCCAGGCCTTGGACGGCGCGCAGCACGTCGAGCCATAGGATGCCGGGCGCGGCCGCCAGTGCCAGCGCGGCGGCGGAAAACACGCCCATGCCTAGCAAGAACACGCGCTTGCGGCCATAGCGGTCGGCCAGCGCGCCGGCCACCATCAGGCAGCCGCCAAAGCTGAGCATGAAGGCATTCGTGATCCAGGCCAGCGCCAGTGGCGTGCCGTGCAGGTCGGCGGCGATGGCGGGAATGGCGATGGCCGGCCCCGTAAAACTGAGCGGCATGCATAGCGCGGCGAGGCAGACGGCGGCCAGCACGAAGGCGCGCCGGGATGCGGAGGCAGGCTGCATGCGGTGATTCGTATCCATGGGAATGATTCCAGAAAGAGGGAATCCGATGATAATATGGATGTAATCTATGAAAAAGTGGCTGAAAATCCACTCATAACGGAAAAATATTCCCTAATCATGAAGACATGGATAATCTGAACGGCATTGCCGCCTTCGTGCGCGCGGCGGAAACGAGCAGTTACGTGGCGGCCGGGCGGCTGCTCGGCGTGTCGGCCTCGGCCGTAGGCAAGAGCGTGGCGCGGCTGGAAGAAAAGCTGGGCGTGCGCCTGCTCAACCGCAGCACGCGGCGCATCAGCCTGAGCAACGAGGGCGCGCTGTTTTACGAGCGCTGCCAGCGCATCCTGGCCGACCTGGGCGATGCCGAGGCGGAACTGTCGCACCTGGCCGAGGCGCCGCGCGGCAAGCTGCGCGTCAGCTTGCCCGTGATCGGCTACCGCATCATCCTGCCCCTGCTGGCGGATTTTACGCACCAGTACCCGGAGATAGAGCTCGACCTCGATTTCAACGACCGCCTGGTCGACGTGGTGGCCGAAGGCATCGACGTGGCTGTTCGCAGCGGCACCTTGACGGATTCGCGGCTGATGGCGCGCGAACTGGGGCCGTTTGCCTTTGCCATCGTGGGCTCTCCCGCGTATTTCGCCCGCCACGGCGTGCCGGCCACGCCGCGCGCGCTGGAAGAGCACGCCTGCGTGCGCTACAAGTTTCCCACCACGGGCAAGTTGCAGGAATGGGCGCTGCAGCGCGGCGAGGGCGACAGCGGCGGCGAGTTGCGCTTGCCGACCGCCTTGACCTGCAACAATATCGAAGCGCTGATCGGCGCCGCCACGCAGGGCGTGGGCCTCGCCTATTTGCCTGACTTTATCGTGCGCGACGCCATCGCGCGCGGCGAATTGCAAGCCGTGCTGGCCGACTGCTTGCTGTACTCGAGCAAGTTCTGGGTGCTGTGGCCGTCCAGCCGCCACCTGTCGCCCAAGATTCGCGTCTTTGTTGACCATTTGTGTACCCACCTGCATTTTTCCTCGCCCGCCCCCGACCCTGCATCCTTCCCTTGATGCCCCTGGCCGCCGCGCTGGCGGCTGGTTGGGGAATATTCCTACCCCGAAGAGATTAATCCTAACGCCGCGCGATTTATATTTGCTGCGCTGCATCAGTGTATGCCGCACAGCATCAACTTATACCCTTCCTGAATACCGGTTATTCGTTATGGAAATTGCCATAAGGAATTTATTTATGTTAATTTCATATCTGTTTCTGCAACATTGCATCGCTTCGGCGGTTGCCGGGACATGTGCAGGATTAGGCGCCATAAGCGTGTAGTAACCAACAATTAAGGGATGGTAACCCCGTTCCGTTCAGGGAGTGTGCATGAAGACAGTGATAACGACGCCGCCGAATCCGGCGCCAGCCGCGACCGCGAAACCGGCACGAAAAACGGGTTTGCTGCTGGGTGGCGGCGCACCAAATTCCACCCTGATCGCCGGCGCGCTGGCCGCTTTCCTCGACGAGGGCATCGAGTTCGACGTCATTTCCGCCTCGGGCGCCGGTGTGTTGATGGGCTTGCTTTACACGACGCCGCACGAGGCCACGCCGCGCCAGGCCTTGCAAAGCTGGGCCGACACGGGCGTTGCCGACAGCATCTACAAGATGATCCCGATCAACTACAAGGTGTTCCAGAAGCCGGGCATGCACGCGAGTACATTCCGCGACGCTTTCCAGCCGCCGGCCAACAATCCTTTTTTCCAGGCGTTCCAGCAAACGTTTGCGGGCATTCCCTCGGCCTGGTCGGACTGGGGCAAGCTGATGGTGTCATCGCTGTCGCCGTCGGACCTGTCGGCGAAAAGCCTGGGCCTGTGCGCGCATTTGCCCTTCCTGGAAAAAGCCGTCGATTTCTCGGGCGTGGCGCGCATGCGCCCCGATTTCTACATCAATGCCTATAACCTCAGCGAGCACCGCATGCAAATCTGGGGCAAGCACGAGATTGAACCGATCCACGTGCGTGCCGCGCTGTCGTTTCCTTTCCTGTATGCGCCGACGACCATCGCCGGCGACGACTACATCGAAGGCGCGGCGCTCGACACGCTCAATTTCGACCCGTTTATCGAAGGCAAGGGCGAGCACCATGACGCCGATACCCTGGTCATTCTCGACATCCTCGGCGACGAGCGCTTGCTGCGCAAGCCGCGCAACCTGTACGACGCCTGGGTGCGCTCCATCATCACGCCGCTGGTGAAGATTTCCAAGAGCGAGCTGCGCCTGTTTGAGATCGAGCACAACACGGATGCGCGCACGGGCCAGCCCAAGCGGCGTCTGCTGAAACTCGACTTGATGGGCGGCATTCCGGAACAGCATTGGCCCGACACCCTGGACTGGTCCAGCTCGAACATGCAGCTGCTGTTCGACGTGGGCCACAAGGCGGGCCTGGCGTTTTGCCGCCAGCATGGCGACTTGCTGCGCCGCACGCCTGACGCTGCCCCGCTGGCGGCCTAAGCCCGCGCCGCCTGCAACCGGTCCCGGCCACCTGATCGGCAGCTACTCATCCCGCCTGGCCTTGCCAGGCCACCTTTTTACTGTGAAACACCATGAATATCACCAAGCAATTAATCCTGACCCTCACCATCGCCTTGCTGGCCCTGCTATTGCTGGGCGCCGGCGGCGCCATCCAGCTGCAGCGCGCCCAGGAGCGCTTTGACACCGTGCAAAACCGCATCATTCCCAGCATCCAGGGCTTGAATGCGGCCAAGGGTTTCCTGGCCGACTCGCGCCTGGCCGGCTACCGCTTGTCCGTGTTCTCCAACCTGGCCGACAAGACGGCGCTGGACAAGGCCGTGGCCGACGCCAACACGAATTTCGACAAAGTGATTGCTACCTACCGCGCCGAGCGCCTGTACGACGCGACGGACAGCAAGATGCTCGACGCCGACCAGGCCGCCATGGAAGCCTACCGTCGCGCGCTGGTGCCATTCTTTGCCGCCGCCTATGCGGGCGACATGGATGGCGTGCGCGCCACCTTGCTGGCCGGCACGCCGCTGGCCATCACGGCCGCCGCCGCGAAAAAGAGCATGGATGACCATATCGCCTACAACAACAAGCTGGTCGACGACGTGAAGGCCGAAAGCCTGGCCGCCTACGATACGGCGTTCAACACCATGCTGGCCGTGCTGGGCGTGGCCGTGCTGTTGACGGGCGCGCTGGCCTGGCATATCTACCGCACCATCAGTGGCGGCCTGGGCAATATCGAACATACGCTGGAGAGGGTCAGCGCCTCGCTGGACCTGTCCGCCGCCATGCCCGTCGAGCGCATGGATGAAGTGGGCCGCACGGCCACCGCCTTCAACAAGTTTCTGGAGCGTATCGTCGGCGTGATCGCCACCGTGCGCGCCTCGGCCGATACGGTCAGCGTGGCGGCGGCGCAGATTTCCGCCGGCAACGCGGACCTGTCCGTGCGCACGGAGCAGCAGGCGTCGTCGCTGGAAGAAACGGCCTCCAGCCTGGAAGAGCTGACCTCGGCCGTGCGCCAGAATACGGACAATGCGCGCCAGGCGAATACCCTGGCCGTGTCCGCCTCGGACGTGGCGCGCAAGGGCGGCGCCGTGGTGGCGCAAGTGGTGGGTACGATGGGCTCGATCAACGAATCGGCGAAGAAGATCGCCGACATTATCGGCGTGATCGACGGCATTGCCTTCCAAACCAATATTTTGGCGCTGAATGCGGCCGTCGAAGCGGCCCGCGCGGGCGAGCAGGGCCGTGGCTTCGCTGTGGTGGCCACCGAAGTGCGCAACCTGGCGCAGCGTTCGGCAGCGGCTGCCAAGGAAATCAAGGGCTTGATCGAGGATTCGGTGGATAAAGTCAACACGGGCAGCGCGCTGGTCGACCAGGCGGGCTCGACGATGGAAGAAATCGTCGCCAGCATCCGCCGCGTGACGGACATCATGGGCGACATCGCCAACGCCAGCCACGAGCAAAGCGCCGGCATCGAGCAAGTGAACCAGGCCATTTCGCAAATGGACCAGGTCACCCAGCAAAACGCGGCCCTGGTGGAAGAGGCGGCCGCAGCCGCATCCTCGCTGCAAGACCGCGCCGTCGAGCTGGTCGACGTGGTGGCCGTATTCCGCCTGCGCGGCGATGCCAAGGAAAAATCATTGAAGGTGGCGGGCGGCTTGCCGGCCCCGGCCCCGCGCCGCGCCGCGCAACCGGAGCGCCGCATGCTGGGATGAGCTCGGGCATGCGGTATGTCATTGTCAGGTGCCGGAAGGCTTCCGCACCTGCTTTGACGCATCGACGCCATATTCCCAAGTAAACGTTTTTTCTATTTATTAATCAATAATATAAATGGGATTTTGAAAAAGCTGGAAATGGCCTCGCCAAACGGTTTGGATGGAAACTCAACGATGTTCCTCCCTGTTTTTTGACGAATCTGGTTCGCCAAATCGTGAATATCGCTGGCCTCATTTCCATGCAGACGCCTGCCGTTTACTCCCCCCATCATGCCCGCAGAATGGATGGTTTCGAGGTCGTCTATATATGCCTGTCGTTGGACGTTGTTCATGTAGAGCGTCTGCTTATAGATTGATGACTTTGCAGCTTGTTCGTTTTCCGCATCCCAATCGAAGTCAACAAAGGCCAAAGCAGAGCAGAAGGTCAGATAAATAAGGAAAGCAGTTGATATTCTTTTCATTGAGAGGATGGTTTTAATCAGATTCAATCTGAAGATAAGGAAGGGATGCCATCAACGATAGCAAATTTTCCACATGGAAACATCACACATTGTCACATTCGCGTAAACGCCAGTATGCGTGACTGCGGTGCAGACTAATAAATTTGCCGGGATTGAGTATTTGCCAATATCCGCAACATCCACGATGCCAATCTTATCGTGTCTTCATAAAGCAGAACCGGAGCAGGCAGTTTATGCAGCGCTCCCACTGCCGCATTCCATTGCAGGCTTTGGGCGCAAGCTTGGGTTGCCCAAACTAATGTGAAAATAAATATGGTGCCATGCCAAAGTTTCAGATATTGGTATCGCGTTACGTGTTGGCGGAACATTTTTAGAAAAATAGCTAACAGGCATGTTATATTATATAAGTTGCCTCTTGGAAATTGTATCCTCGGCCACGTTATATCAATTTACCATTTTTCTTTTCCGGCCGCCAATGACTTGCCCAGTGTGTAATGCTCAAAATTCAGCCATGAGTGCACGTTGCCTCGAATGTGGAACCATCCTTATACAAGAAGCAATTGCCCGTCCTGAAGCGTTGCAACAAACCGTGGACAATCTGGATCGGCGCATGTACATCGGCTACGGCGGCTTGGCAGGTTTCGTCGTTGGCATGGGCAGTTGGATGGTTATTTCTCAGGATGAGGCAGAGATCAAGGGCTGGCTTTTGATCTCTGTTATGGCGGGCGCCGCACTGGGCCGTTTTATTGCATGGCGCAGGCGCAATACGCTTGAGTAAATTCGAGCGAACTACCTGCGGTTGTTGTTGACGGGTAGTGGCGTTGTCGTGAAACGTAATAAGCAAACGTAATAAGCAAACGGCTTTTCGGCAATTTCTAGCGCGTCGGCATGCCCTTCCTGATCAGGCACGGCGTTCGCTGTTAATGCGGACGACGCTGCGCCATTCGCTGCCCCAAGTCAATTCCTCGCAAACTGCCGCGTCAAATTAACGTGCCCTTCCCGTCATGATGGAATACAATTCCTGCGTGGCAGCCAGCTTGCCTGGCAAGGCCGGGCACGGCGTCACGTTTTGACCTCGGAAAGATGTTGGCTTATGACTCTGCAGTTCTCCCAGCGAACGGTGCCCTGTGCGCCATCCACGCTTCCTATTTCACGCAAGCCCCTCGTTCCCCTGTTCGTCCTGACGTTTTCGGCTCTGCTGCTCACGGCGCCCGTCATGGCGGCCGCGCCTGCCAGCGGCAGCGTCATGCTGGAAGAACTGACCAGCACGGAGCTGCGCAGCCGTATCGATCACGGCGCCACGACCGTGCTCGTGCCGATCGGTGGCGTCGAGCAGAGCGGGCCGTATATCGCGCTGGGCAAGCACAATGTGCGCGCCGGCTTGCTGGCGCGCCAGATTGCGCAAAAGCTGGGCAATACCATCGTCGCGCCCGTCGTTTCCTACGTGCCGGAAGGCGCGATTTCGCCGCCGGCCGGCCACATGCGCTTCGCCGGCACGATTTCGATACCGCCCGCCGCCTTCGAAGCCGTGCTGGAAGGGGCCGCCGCCAGCCTGCGCCAGCATGGCTTCCGCGACATCATTTTCCTCGGCGATCACGGTGGTTACCAGAAGAACGAGCAGAATGTGGCCAACAAGCTCAATCGTGCGTGGGGAAAAGATTCCACCGCCAAAGATGCGCGCGCCCACGCCTTGCTCGATTACTATGACATCACGCAGTCGGCCTATATTGCCGAACTGCAGAAGCGCGGCCACAGCAGCGCCGAGATCGGCCTGCACGCGGGCTTGGCGGACGCGGCCTTGATGCTGGCGACGGATCCGTCGCTGGTGCGCAGCGAGGCCATGGCGCACGGACCGAAGCCCGGCGTGGCGGACGGCGTGCGCGGCGACGCCACGCGTGCCACGGCAGAACTGGGCCAGATCGGTATCAAGCTGCAGGTGGACACCTCGGTGGCTGCCATCAAGCAATTGCTGCAACGAAATAAGTAAATCTTCCGCCGGAAGTGTCGAACTTCCGGCTTTTGCAACGAAATGACGCGAAAACACATGAAAACATCTCAACGACGCACCATCGTTACCTTGTCCGCCCTGGCTGCCGCACTGGCCGGCCTGGGCGTGGCCAGCCAGGTCATCGGCGCCAGCCCGCCAGCCCCTGCCGCTGTCGCTGCGGCGCCGGCTGCCGCCTATTCGCCGCTGCCGGGCATGCCGCCGCTGGTGGACCCGAAAAACGTGTACGGCAGCATCGCCAGCAGCAATATGAGCCCCGTCGTCAAGGATCACTTGCGCCGGGTCTACGTACCCAATTTGCGCTCGAACGACGTCTACGTGATCGACCAGGACAGCCTGAAAGTGGTCGACAAGTTCAAGGTCGGCAGCGGCCCGCAGCACGTGGTGCCGTCGTGGGACTTGCGCACCCTGTGGGTGGCGAACAATGCCGAGCGCACGGACAAGGGCAGCCTGACGCCGATCGACCCCTTGACGGGCAAACCGGGCAAGGAAGTCCCCGTCGATGATCCCTACAATATGTATTACACGCCGGACGGCAAGTCGGCCATCGTCGTGGCCGAAGCGCGCCACCGCCTCGATTTCCGCGATCCGAAGACCATGGCGGTGCAGTATTCGATCGACACGCCCCAGTGCGGCGGCATCAACCATGCGGATTTCTCGAACGATGGCCGCTACGCCATGTTCACCTGCGAGTTCGACGGCACCATCGCCAAGATCGACCTGGTGGGCCGCAAGGTCGACGGCTATCTGAAATTGCAGATGCCGGCCAAGCGCTTTGCCGAGTCCGGCCCCGTGGGCGGCCCGGCGAATGAAATTTGCAGTGTCAAGAAGGGCATGCCGCAAGACATACGCATTTCGCCGGACGGCAAGAAATTCTTTATCGCCGACATGGACGCCGACGGCGTGCACATCGTCGATGGTGCCACCCTGAAGGAAATCGGCTTCATCCAGACGGGCGTGGGCGCGCACGGCCTGTACCCCAGCCGCGACGGCAAGAAATTGTACGTGGCCAACCGCGGCACGCACCGCATCCACGGCAAGCCGAAGGGCAAGGGCAGCGTCAGCGTGATCGATTTCGCCACGGAAAAAGTCGTGTCGAACTGGCCGATTCCCGGCGGCGGCAGCCCCGACATGGGCAACGTGAGCGCCGATGGCAAGTATCTGTGGCTGTCCGGCCGCTTCGACGACGTGGTCTACCGCATCGACACGGCCACAGGCGACGTTTCCAAGGTGAAAGTTGGCCAGGAACCGCACGGCCTGACCGTCTGGCCGCAGCCGGGCCGTTATTCGCTGGGGCATACGGGCAACCTGCGCTAAGCGGGGCGGCGCATGAAAATCGATTCGCTGGAGCAACTGCGCGCGCATTATCCGGCCGCGCAGGGGAGGGCGCTGAGCAAGCAGCTCGACTACCTCGACCCGCATTGCATCGCCTTCATCGGGCTGTCGCCGTTCGTCGTGCTGGCCACGGGCGGGGCTGGCGGCCAGCTCGACGCCTCGCCGCGCGGCGGCGCGCCCGGTTTCGTGCACGTGCTCGATGCCCATACCTTGCTGTTGCCCGATGCCAAGGGCAATAACCGCCTGGACAGTTTCAGCAATATTGCCGAGACAGGCAGGGCGGGATTGCTGTTCATGATCCCCGGCGTCGATGAAACCTTGCGCGTGAATGGCGAGGCCAGCCTCAGCGACGATGCGGCGCTGCTGGCGTATTTTGACGGCGAGCGCAACCCGCCGCGCCTGGTCATGCGCCTGCGCGTGGCCGAGGCTTACTTGCACTGCGCCAAGGCCCTCATGCGTTCGCGCCTGTGGGACAGCACGGCGCAAGTCGAACGCTCCGTCCTGCCGACGATGGGCCGGATGATCGCGGAGCAGACGGGCAGCAGCGGGCCGCAGGAAACGCAGGCGCAGATGGTCGCCCGCTACGCGCAGGATCTGTAACCTTGATTGCTTAAAAGGCAATTTTGGCGCATGCTGCGCTTCCTTTCCTACTACCTGCAAGGAGCGCCATCATGATTCTTGATCACATCGGTTTGAATGTCAGCGATGCACAGGCCAGCAAGGCCTTCTTTTCGGCTGCCCTGGCGCCCCTGGGCGTGTCGGTGGTGATGGAAGTGCAGGGCTGGGTTGGCCTGGGCAAGGATGGCAAGCCCGATTTCTGGTTCGGCGTGGGCGCCGTGCCGCATGCCGGCATGCATCTCGCCTTTGCGGCGGACAACCGTGCCCAGGTGGATGCGTTTTACCAGGCCGCGCTGGAAGCGGGCGGCAAGGATAACGGCGCCCCCGGCATCCGCGCCATGTATCACCCGAATTACTACGGCGCCTTCGTGCTGGGGCCCGATGGCCACAATGTCGAAGCCGTTTGCCACCATCCCGAGCCTTGAGGCCGGTGATTACCTGAAGAGAGCAGCATGAAGCACAGCGCCACCCTGTTTGCCGACGATGCCGGCCGCTATGCCTACGTGAAAGCGGGCTTTTCCTGGCCAGCCCTGTTCCTGGGCTCGTTCTGGGCCGTCGCCAAGCGCCGCTGGTGGCTGTTGCTGCTCATGCTGGCGATGGATGCCTGCCTGTGGTTCGGCAGCCATCTGGCCAGCGAACTGCGCATCGGCCCGATGATGCTGCTGATGGGCGGCGCGGAACTCAGTTACCTGCTGGCGCGTGGCTGGTATGGCAACCGCTGGCTGGAAGCGTCGCTGCGCAGCCATGGCTACAAGCCTGTCGTGCCGGGTGCTACTGGTTGAGCCTGCCTGACACAGATTTTCCTTTCCGTTACTGACGTTTGCCAAAGGCAAGCCGTCCAGCTCAAACTTTTTGCGCAGCCTCGCGCACCTTTGATCCAGATCATGCCTCACCTGCGGTGCTCACGTAGCCTTGGGACTCGCGTTGCAAAGCATCTTCCCACCAATCGGATATGTTTTTTCGCGTTTCGTGGCGTAGCCCGGTCGTCTGCCTAACCGTTCGACAGCCGGTGGTGTCGCCATCTGTGTTTATGTCCACCCAACCGCTATTTAATGAGGAACTCCATGTATCCATATTCCCGTAATGTTACCCCCGCCGCCAAGAACCACCTGGAAGCGCAACTGGCTTTCTTCAATGGCCTGTCGAAGTCGCTGTTTCAGTCGATGCAGCACTTCAGCGACCTGAACATGCAGCTGGCACAAGGCTTGCTGGAAGAAGGCACGGTCACCAGCCAGAACCTGCTGACGGTCGAGCGCGCTGAAGATGTGTTCCAGGTGGCTGCCGCCTCGGGCCAGCCAGCCGCCGAGCAATTGCGCAAGTACCAGCAACAGGTATCGCGCCTGGCGGCCGATACGCAGGTCGAACTGGCCAATGTGGCAGAGCGTCATGTGAATGAAACGAGCCGTACCGCCAAGGCTCTGGCTGAAGAAGTGGCCCGTACGGCGTCGGAAGAAACGGAGAAAAACGTGCGCAAGCAGCAGGAAGCGATGCAGCGCATGGCCGAACCGTTCCAGGCCTACCAGCAAAACGGCGCCAACCGCGACCAGCAGCGTGGTGCGCAAAGCCGCGACGGTCAAAGCCTGCAAAGCGCCAGCCACCAGGGCAGCCAGCAGTCGTCCGGCAGCGAAAGCTCGGCCAGCGGCAGCGTATCGCAAGCGGGCTCCGCACAAAGCAAGAGCAGCAGCGCCAGCCGTAAAGAGTAAGCACGAGGCTGCTGGCGGCTGATGGCCCATCCCGGAGGCCGAGCTCCGGGGGAAGGCCAGGCGCCGTCAGGCAGCGTTATGCCTGCATGATGCGTGCTTGAATCATGCAGGCCGGTTTGGGCAGAGCGCCCGCCCTTCACGGGGCGGGCGTTTTGTCGTCAGCGCGCGCCGCGGCAGCGTGCATGGCGGCGCCCCGCGCCATTACCGGGTGCTGCTGCGTGGCTGTGGGCGCTGGCATGGCCGTGCCTTGCGGCATGCCCGCGTTGCCCGCTGCGTCGTCCGCCGTTTTGTCCGGCTTGCTGTTGGCGTCGATAAAGGTGCTCACGGCCTCGAGCGTGGGCGCCAGCCTGCGCAACGGTGCGGCCAGCGTGGCGATCAGGGTGGCGTGGCCCACGTGGTCGAAATAGGTTTCCGTCACGGGCCGGTGCAGCGCCCGCAAGGCCTTCGCCAGGCCCCCCGTGTTGCGTTGCGGATTGACCAGCTTGTCCTGGCCGGGCTGGGGGGCGATCAGCAGGGCGGGCGGGGCGTCGGCCGTCACGTGATGGATGGGCTGCGAAGAGGCGGGCGTGTCCGGGTAAAAGAAGACGGGCCGGGTCGTGGGATTTTCGATGGGCAGGAAATCATACGGGCCGGCCAGGCCTATCCAGCCCCGCAAGTCCTGCGGGCGCATGCCGTGGCGCGCCAGCAGGCTGGCGTCGAGCGCCAGCATCGCCGCATTGTAGGCGCCGGCGCTATGGCCCATGACGAACAGACGCGCGGGGTCGCCGCCATGGCGGCTCGATTCCATCGCGGCCCAGGCCACGGCGCGGGCCGCATCCTGCAAAATTTCGGGGTAGTGCACGTCCGGATACAGCCGGTAGTCGGCGATCACGGCCAGGTAGCCGCGCGCAGCGAGCGCGTGGCCAACGAAGGCATAGTCGGCGCGCTCGCCCGTCGTCCAGTTGCCGCCATAAAAGAATACCACCACGGGCACGGGCCCCGTGCGGATCTTGGGGGCGTAGACATCGAGTTTCTGTCGAGGCAGGGGGCCGTAGGCCAGGTTCCGCGTCACGTGCGAGGCGCTGCCGGACGACAAGGCATTGATCGCCATCAAGGGCGAGCAGGCGGCCAGGCCGGCAGCGAGCGGGATGGCCGCCAGCAAACCGAGCATGGTGGTGCGCAGGATCGTCATGCTGGCTCCCGATGGTGATGGTGGATGCTTGCAGTGTAGGCCAGGCAGGGCAGGGCGCGCACGGAGAAGTTGCTCTTTATTATGGATAACTGCCGCATGCGTCTATCAATCCTGCAACAGCCATTTGCGCGCCGTGGCGATGACGGCGTCCGACAGGGTGCGCGTGAGCGGCGTCTGGATATCCCAGGCATGCCAGGTCAGGGGCACGTCGAGCGCCTGTCCTGCCGCCACGTCGACCAGCCGGCCGGCGGCCAGCGCCGTTTCCGCCTGCAACAGGGGCACCATGCCATAGGCATAGCCCGCTTCGATGAAGCGCACGAAGTCGCGCGCCGAACCGAGCACATGGTGCGGATAGCGGCCCGTGTAGCCGAGGCGGTGCTGCAGATAGCGCTCGTGCAGCGCATCCTTGCTGCCGAACGTGATGGCGGGTGCCTGGCTGACGGCTTCCACCGTAAAACCGTGGGGAAACCATTGCCGGGCGAACGCGGGCGAGGCCACGCACAGGTAGCGCATGCCGCCCAGCGGCGTGGCCGTGGTGCCGGCCACCAGGTCGTTGGCGCTGGTGACGCAGGCAAACACGCGCCCTTCGCGCAGCTGGCTCAGGGTATGGTCCTGGTCGTCGAGGCGGATGTCGAGCAGGCACGACGGCGGCGAGAGCAGCGGCCCCAGCGCTTCCGGGATCCATGTGGCGGCGCTGTCGGCGTTGACGGCGATGGCCAGTTCCGGCAATTGCGTGGTGGGACCGGGCTGGGCGTCGAGCGCTGCTTCGAGCAGCTTGACTTGCCGGTAGTGGGCGATCAGGCGCTGGCCCGCTTCCGTGGGCAGGGGCGGGTGGCTGCGGATGATCAATAAAGTGCCTTCCAGGTTTTCCAGGGTGCGGATGCGCTGCGACACGGCCGGCTGGCTGATCGCCAGCGCCTGCGCGGCTTTTTCAAAGCTGCCCAGGCCGATCACGGCGTCGAGGGCGGCCAGTCCACGGTAATCGACGACGCGCATAAGTTTCTCTTATATATGGTTAGAATCATTCATTATACTTATATTTACTTTTTCTTTACACTGTTGAAATAGGGTAACAACTCCACTCTCCCGCGCGGTCCCCCTGGTTCCGCACCACCCTCCACCTACCTCTGATGACTTTGCCGTTGCCGGCAGAGCGTGGGCGGCCGTGCGCGTGATGGAAAGCAATGGAAAGGAATCGATATGGACAGCGCAATTTTCTTGAAAGGCATGGGGCTCGGGGCGAGCCTGATCGTGGCCATCGGCACGCAAAACGCCTTCTTGCTCAAGCAGGGCTTGAAGCGCCATTACGTGCTCACCTGCATCCTGGTCTGCCTGGTGTGCGACGCCATCCTGATCACGGCCGGCGTGGCCGGCATGGGCACGTTCATTGCCGACAACCCCAATTTCCTGCTGTGGGCCAAGGCTGGCGGCGCCACCTTCCTGATCGCGTATGGCTTGCGCGCCGCCAAGTCGGCCTGGCGTCCAACGGCCATGACGGTGTCGGCCGCCAAGTCGCCCGAAGGCTACTGGGCCGTGATCGGCGCGGCGCTGGCGTTCAGCCTGCTGAACCCGCACGCCTTCCTCGACACGGTGATCCTGCTCGGCTCGATCGGCGGCCAGCATGAAGGCGTGGGACGTTTCTACTTCGCCGGCGGCGCCATCATGGCTTCGGCCCTGTGGTTCTTCCTGCTGGGCTTTGGCGCCCGCTACCTGGCGCCGGTATTTGCCAAGCCCATCGCCTGGCGCGTGCTCGACGGCATCATCGCCCTCGTCATGTGGGCCATCGCCGCCTCGCTGTTCCTGTAATCAGCGGGTCAGGAAGTTCAATACGCGGCTGGCCAGCTTGCCATACGGCGGCCGCAGCAGTGTCAAAGGGCTGTAGCGTGCCTGGTAGAAGACGGGCCGCAGCTTGCTGAAAGTGTGAAAACCTTCGACGCCGTGGTAATGGCCCATGCCGGACTCGCCCACGCCGCCGAAGGGCAGGTCGTGCTGGCCCACGTGGAACAGCGCATCGTTGACGGACACGCCGCCCGACATCACCGTGTCGATCAGCAGCTGCACCGTCTGGTTGTCGTTGCTGAACGGATAGATGGCCAGCGGGCGCGGTCCCCCGTTGATGCTGGCGATCACGGTCTCCAGCTTCGTATAGCCGCGCAGCGGCAGGATGGGGCCGAAGATTTCCCGCGTCAGCAGCAGGCAATCTTCGGGCGCGTCGAGCACGATGTGCGGCGCGATCTTGCGCGTGGCGCGGTCATATGCTGGCCCCGGCAGCAGCGAAATCACTTGCGCGCCCCGCGCGCGTGCTTCGTCCAATGCCTGCAGCAGGCGCTCGAACGACGGCGCATCGATGATGGAAGTGTAATCGGGTGTGTCCAGACGTGGGTAGCGTGCGGGCACGATCCGGCGCGCATGCTCGACGAAGGCTTCGATGCCGGTCTCGGGCAGCCAGGCGTGGTCGACGCTGGTGCAGATTTGTCCCGCATTCAGGTACTTGACGAACAGGATGCGCTCGGCAGCCGTGCGCACGTCGAAATCGGCGCAGACGATGGCCGGCGCCTTGCCGCCCAGCTCCAGCGTGACGGGGCAGAGATTGTGCGCGGCGGCGGCCATGACGGCGCGGCCCGTCTGGCCGGAACCCGTAAACAGCAGGTGGTCGAATGGCAATTGCGAAAACGCAATGCCCACGCCGCCCGTCTCGTCAAAAAGCTGCAATTTTTCCGGCGGGAAATAGGCGGGCATGGTCTCGATCAGCAGCCGCGCCAGGTGGCGCGAGTTCTCGCTCATCTTGACCATGGCGCGGTTGCCGGCGGCAAAGATGTAGGTCAGGGGCACCAGACTCAGGTTGACGGGGAAATTCCACGGCACGATGACGCCTACCACGCCCAAGGGCTGGGGCAGCACGCGGTTGCGGGCGCCCGGAAAATTGCGCCAGTCCACGCTGCGGCGCTGCGGCTGCATCCACTTTTTCAACTTTTTCAGTACGTGATCGATGCCGTCGATGGCGGGGAATATCTCCGCCAGCAAGGTTTCATGGTGGGAGCGGTTGCCATAATCGGCGCTGATCGCCGCGCACAGCGCTTGTTTGTGGTCGCGCAGGTAGCGCTGCAGGGTTTGCAGGTCGCGCTTGCGCTCGGCCAGGGGCGGCACGGGGTGGGCCAGACAGGCGGTGCGCTGCAAGGCCAGGGCGGCAGCGAGTTCGGCGTTCTGCGCCATGTTTATGGTGACATCAGGCATGTTTCTCCTTGGCCGGCCGGGCAATACGCGCGCCGTTCCAGCGCACTATAGGCGAGTATTGGCAAATGTGCCGCCAGCAAGCCGACGCTGCTGCACGATACCCCGTAAAATGTCCGTCAACTTGACGCTACGCTTTCCAGGAATGCCATGACCTCGACCACGCCAGACTCCCTGCACATCGTGTGCCCCCATTGCGACGCCGTCAACCGCCTGCCGGCCGCCCGCTTGATTGAACAGCCTACTTGCGGCAAGTGCCAGAAGGAGCTGTTCACGGGCCAGCCCGTGGACCTGGCCAGCGCCCGTTTCCTCAAGCATATCGAACGCAGCGACATTCCCGTGCTGGTGGACTTCTGGGCGCCATGGTGCGGCCCGTGCCGCAGCATGGCGCCATTCTATGTGCAAGCGGCCAGGACGCTGGAACCGGCGTTTCGCGTCGTCAAGGTGAACACGGAAGCGTCACCGGACCTGGGCAGCCGTTTCAATATCCGCAGCATTCCCACCCTGGCCCTGTTTCGCAGGGGTGTGGAAGTGGCGCGCCAGCCGGGTGCCATCGACGCCAACGCCATCATTGCGTGGGCGAGGGACAAGGCGCGTTTCTGAGTCCAAATGGAAAACCCTTGAGGTTTTCCATTTGACATTTAATATGGTGCCATATTATATTGCGCCATATGATAAAACTCGAACAGAAATACACGGCCTTGCTCGGTGACGTGCAGCGCCGCGCGCCCGGCCCCGACATGCCGGCATCCGTCGGACGCTTGCGCCTGTGCTTTGAAGTGCTGGGCCTGGCATCGGCCATCGATGGCGATTGCGCCGCACGCCTCGGCCGGCATGGCTTGTCGGAAGGCAAGTTCGTGCTGCTGGCCCTGCTGCGCGACGTGCCCGATGGACTCTCGCCGCACGAACTGGCCGAGCGGGCCGGCGTGACGCGCGGCACCATCACGGGCTTGCTCGATGGCCTGGAGCGCGACGGTTTCCTGGCGCGTCACGCGGACCAGGTCGACCGGCGCAAGCTGCTGGTGCGCCTCAGTGCCAAGGGGGAAGGCGCCGCTGCCACCCTGGTCGATGAGCACGCGCAATGGATCGCCAGCCTGTTTGCCGATTTCACGCCGGAAGAAATGCAATTATTGAGTGCGCTGCTGGAAAAAGCCTGGCGCAAGACGGACCGGGGTGCAGCATGAGCCGTGGCGTCGCCGATATCGCCCCCGTGCGCCTGGCCCTGCTGAACCAGGGAGCGGTGGCCAGCGCCACCCTGACGGAAGGGCTGGCCATCGATTTTGCCCAGCTGCTGGCTGCAGCCGTGCCCGCTATCGGCGCCGCCCGGCTGGAGCGGATGCGCGCGCAGGCCGCCGCGGGCATCACCGGGCGCATGGCCTTGGCGGCGCAATTGCTGCTCGATGCCGGCGCCGACCTGGCGCTGCTGCAGGCACACCCGTCCGACACGGTGCGGGGCTGGGTCTGCTTTGCCATCGCCACGCAAGCAGGCTGGCCCTTGCCGCAGCAGCTGGCCGCCCTGCGGCCGCTGGCCGACGACGGCCACTTCGGCGTGCGCGAATGGGCCTGGCTGGCGCTGCGGCCCCGGCTGGCTGCGCATTTGCTGGATGCCATCGCGCTGCTGGCGCCGTGGACGGCGGACTCGTCGGAAAGAGTGCGGCGCTTTGCCTGCGAAGCGCTGCGCCCGCGCGGCGTGTGGTGCGCGCATATCGCCCGGCTAAAGGAAGAGCCGCAGCTGGCCTTGCCCCTGTTGCAGCCCTTGCGCGCCGACCCGGCCGTCTACGTGCAGGATTCCGTGGCCAACTGGCTCAACGATGCGGCCAAGAGCCAGCCGGACTGGGTGCGCAGCCTGTGCGCGCAATGGCTGCAGGACAGCCCCGTTGCCGCCACGGCACGCATCTGCAAGCGGGCGCAGCGCTCGCTGGCCTGACGTTTCAGCGCCAAGCCGATTGCCTGGCGCTGAAGCGGCGCTTTTCCCGCGCATAGGGTAAAGTTTGCTGTATTGCCACAATTACCTGACTGTCATGCCGTTCAAACTGCTGTCCACTGTGTTATTTGCCCTGTTGCCATTGGCGCTGCACGCCGCGCCGGCACCCGGCCCGCAAGCCCTCGTCGCCGCCGCCCGCAGCCAGGTGGGCGTGACCGTGCAGTACGACCCGCGCTACGAACGCCTCGCCTATCCGGGCGGCGACGTGCCGCTCGAGCGGGGCGTGTGCACGGACGTGGTCGTGCGTGCCTACCGTAGACTTGGGCAGGATTTGCAGGTGCTGGTGCACGAAGACATGCGCAAGGCATGGCAGGTGTACCAGCAGCAGGGACGCTGGCAGATGAAGGGGCCGGACCGCAATATCGACCACCGCCGCGTGCCGAACCTGGGGACCTACTTTGCCCGCCACGGCACCAGCTTGCCGCCAAGCAAGGAAGCGAACGCTTACCGTGCGGGCGACATCGTCACCTGGCGCCTGCCGCGCAACCTGACCCATATCGGCATCGTCAGCGACAAGCAGTCGTGGAGCGGCGTGCCGCTGATCATCCACAACATCGGCGAGGGCGCGCGCGAGGAAAATATTTTATTCAGCTATCCGATTACGGGGCACTATCGCTGGCAACCCCGCTGAGAGGCAAGGGCGCCATCTCTTGCAGGATCGCCAGCACGATGGCCAGCGCCGTGTCGATATCGAGCTTGTCGATGGCGCCATAGCCGAGAAACAGGCCTTCATGGCGGGCGGGCCCGTGATAAAAGCTGGCCAGCGCATACAGGCTGACATCGGCCTGGCGCGCGCGGCGCAGCAATTCGGCGATATCGAGGGGCGCCTGCGCCAGCGCCGCCACGTGGAAGCCGGCGCTGGCCGGCACCAGGCGGAACCATGGCGCCAAGGGGCCGTTGAACCAGTGCAGCAGACGCTCGCGCCGCCCCGCATAAATGTCGTGGCAGCGGCGGATATGCCGCAGCAAATGGCCATCGCCGATGAACTTGGCCAGCGCATGCTGGCCCAGGCTGGCCGTATGGCAATCGCTCAGGTATTTCACCGTCTGCATGGCGGCCACGATGGCTTGCGGCAGCACAACATAGCCCAGGCGCAATTCCGGTAGCATGATCTTGGAAAAGCTGCCCACATGGGCCACGATGCCGTAGCGGTCCATGCTTTGCAGCGCATCCTCGGGCCGGCCCTCGTAGCGGAAGGCGCTGTCGTAATCGTCCTCGATAATGATGGCGCCCAGCTGCTGCGCCCGTTCCAGCAAGGCATGGCGGCGCGCCATGCTCATCGGCATGCCGAGCGGAAATTGATGGGCGGGCGTGACATAGATCAAGCGCGTGCCGTCCGGGATTTGCGCGACGATGAGGCCATCCTCGTCCACTTCGACGCCCACCACGCGCGCGCCCTGGCTGGCGAACACGGCGCGCGCCACCGGGTAGCCGGGTTCTTCCACGGCAACCGTGTCGCCCGGCTCGAGAAGGGTCAGCGCGAGCAGGTGCAAGGCTTGCTGCGCGCCGCTGGTGACGAGCACCTGTTCCTCGGTGCAATGGATGCCGCGGCTGAAGGCGGCATGGCCGGCAATCGCCGCGCGCAAGGCAGGCAAGCCTTCCGCGGGGCCATAGCGGCCGCGCGCCTGGCCACCCTGGCGCAGCGCATGCAGCATGCAGGCGCGCCATTCATCCTGCGGGAAATGCGCGGGCGTGGCGCGTCCGCCGATGAAGGCGTAGCGCGCCGGCGTTTCCTGGCTGGCGCGGCGCAAGGGCGTGGGCGTCGCTTCCCAGCGGGCGATGCGCTGTGCGCTGGCCAGCGGCGCGCTGGCGTGGCGGCGCTGCGGCGAGGCATGCGGCGTTTGCACGAAGCTGCCCACACCGATTTTTCCTACCAGCAGTTTTTCATAGCCCAGCTTGTCATACACGTCGGACACCGTCTTGCGCGACAGGCCCAGCTGGCTGGCCAGCAGGCGCGAGGGCGGCAATTGCTGCCCATCCGTCAGCCGGCCCGAGCGGATCGCTTCGCTAAGCTGGCGGTACAGCTGGCCGCCCAGGTCGCGCGTGCCGTCGATCAGGATATGTAATTCCATGGTGTGTCTGCTGGTGGTCTGCTGTTTTTCGGGGGGATTGGCCTGCCGCGCGCTCCTCTTGCGCTTCTACAATAATGCATCTCTACTTTATCAAGGAATGCATCATGACACAGCAACGACTCGATTTCACGCAAGCCTCGCCCGACGCCGTCAAGGCCATGTACGCGCTGGAAGCGGCCATCGCCAAACTGGGCGTGGAACACTCGCTGCTGGAGCTGATCCGCCTGCGTGCCTCGCAAATCAATGGCTGCGCTTTTTGCGTGGACATGCACACGAGCGATGCGCGCAAGGCGGGCGAAACGGAACGCCGCTTGTACGCCGTGTCCGTCTGGCGCGAAACGCCGTTCTTTACGCCGCGCGAGCGGGCCGTGCTGGCCTGGACGGAAGCGCTGACCCTGCTGCCGCAAAGCCAGGCGCCCGATGACGTGTATGCGGCGCTGGCGCAGCAATTGACACCGGCGGAAATGGTCAACGTCACCCTGGCCATCGGCTCCATCAATACCTGGAACCGCCTGGCCGTGGGCTTTCGCAAGATGCCTGAATAAGCTCTTTGTTCGTTCGCGAACAGACGCCTGGCTGCTGCCTGCGTAGGCTGGCAGGACGATTGATCAGCCAGGGAGCAGCCATGCAAGTACATATCGGGGAAGGCGCCGAAAAGACGCCGCAGCAGGAGGAAGAGGCGCGCCGCGAATTCATCGCCGAACTGTGGCGGCGCTTCGAAGCCTTGCAGGAATGGGCCGTCAGCCACTGGCCGGACCAGCAGCACCCCCTCAGTTCCGCCGACTTCGTCGAGACGCGCAAGGAAATCTTGAGTTTGCGTTCGCCGGCAGGTTCCTTGAAACAGCCGGCGCAGCAGCATGCGGCGGAACCGGAGCAGGGCGGGGCGCAATATCTGGATGTGACGCCGGCGCCTTGGCCGTAGGTCGGATTCGCCGACTGCCGGGGGCAGACCCGCCGGGTCTGACCCCAGTTTTTGCTGGATTGGTATGCGTGACTTTATTTCGCTGCGGTTTCTGCGGAATTGTCTTGCGCAAACACCCAGCAAACCAAACTCACCAGCAGCCCCGCCATCACGCCATACGCCAGATTCAGGGCGCTGTCGAACAGCAGCGGCGCCACCAGGCCCGAGACCAGCGCGAACAGCAGCATCTGGATGAACGATTGCATCGACGAGGCCAGGCCGCTGTTGTTGGGGAAGTGGTTCAGGGCCATCAGCGTCATCGGCGGCATGGCGATCGACAGGGCGAACGAGTAGAAGAACAGCGGCAGCACGGCCCACGGCACTTCGGCGGCAAAGAAGTAGTTATAGCCGATGTTGGCCAGCGCGGCGACCAGCATCAATATGAAGCCGGCCCAGATCATCTGGCGCTGGCTGTAGCGGTGGGCGATTTTCGCCGACAGGGCCGAACCGAACACCATGCCGCTGATCAGCGGAATGAACAGCCAGGCAAACGCCGTTTCGGGCAAATGCAGGATGTTGATGATGAAGTAGGCGGCCGAGCCGATGTACAGGGCGAAGCCGCCAAAGGCCGCGCCGATGGCCGTCGACAGCAGCAGGAACTGGCGGTGGCACAGCACTTTCCAGTAATTGACGGCGATGCCGCCCAGGTGGAAGGCGTGGCGCTGCTCCTTCGGCAGGCTTTCCGGCAGCGCGCGCCAGACGACGACGAACATCAGCACGCCGAACGCCGTCAGGAACCAGAAGATCCAGCGCCAGCCCAGGCTGACCTGCAGCCAGCCGCCCAGCACGGGCGCGATGGCCGGCGCCAGCGCGAACACCATCATGATGTGCGAGAGGATTTTCTGCGCGGCGGCGCCCGCATAGCGGTCTTGCACGATGGCGCGGCCGATCACGGAACCGGCGCCCGCGGAGAGTCCCTGCAGCACGCGCCAGGCCAGCAGCCAGCCCAGCGACGGCGCCAGCGCGGCGCCCACGGAGGCGATCACATACAGCACCAGCGAGACGAGGATCACTGGACGGCGGCCGAACGAATCGGACAGGGTGCCGTAAAACAGCATCATGAAGGCGAACGTGAACAGGAAAAAGCTCAGGGTCTGCTGCACCAGCAGGGGGCTGGCATTGAAATCTTGCGTGATGGCCGGGAAAGACGGCAGATAGGTGTCAATTGCAAGCGGTCCGACCATCGCCAGGCCCGCCAAAATCCAGGTTAATAATTTAGTCATGTTGAAGAGTGTTTTTGTTAGTCCGTCATTTTACGCTAGCGGCGGGAATCGGGTCCGGCGCCGCGGCGGTTTGCCATCCATATGCGTTTTTCGCATATAAAACCTTGGAATTCTTCGTTTGCATCGCTAGTCGCTGCCGCTAAGCTGGGGCGACCCGGCCTGTTTGCCGTTTTTTGGAAGTGATACGCCATGCACAGCATTTATCCCGCGGCACCTGCCGACGACACGGTCCAGTGGAACCTGGGGCCCGTGATCCAGGCCCTGCGCAGCTCGCGCGAAGACAAGCACAAGATCCGCCACAACGGCAGGGTGCGCGAACTGCCGTCGCGCGAAGCCTTGACCACCATCGTCAACGGCCTGTCGGCGGCCCTGTTCCCCACGCATTACGGGCGGCCCAACCTGACGGATGAAAGCATCGACTACTTTGTCGGCGATACGCTGAACACGACCCTGAACCGGCTCAGCGAGCAGGTGCGGCGCGGTTTGCTGTTTTCCGCACCGGCGCACGCCGTGCCGGCCAGCGACGAGGGGGATGCCGCCAGCGACGACGCGGCCCTGGCGCAGCAGGCGCGCGACATCACGCGCGCGTTCGCCGCCAGCCTGCCCGATATCCGCGCCCTGCTGGTGTCGGACGTGCAGGCCGCCTACGCGGGCGACCCGGCCGCTACCTCGGTGGCCGAGATCATGCTGTGCTATCCGGGCACCATCGCCATCTTGTACCACCGCCTGGCACACCAGCTGCATGCGCTCGGTGCACCGTTCCTGGCGCGCCTGATCGCCGATATCGCCCACACCCTGACGGGCATCGACATCCACCCGGGCGCACGCATCGGCGCATCGTTCTTCATCGACCATGGCACGGGCGTGGTGATCGGCGAGACAGCCATCATCGGCCAGCGGGTGCGTTTGTACCAGGCCGTCACCCTGGGCGCCAAGCGTTTTCCGGCCGACGCTTCCGGCGCGCTGATCAAGGGCACGCCGCGCCACCCCATCGTCGAGGACGACGTGGTGATTTACGCGGGCGCGACCGTGCTGGGGCGCATCACCATCGGCGCGGGATCGACCATCGGGGGGAATGTGTGGCTGACGCAGAGCGTGCCGCCGAATAGCAATGTATCGCAGGCGCAGATGCGCAACGATTGAAGAGTGGCCGAGAAAACGTCCATGGAGGCGTTGCAGCGCCTTGCCCTGGACGTTTTTCGGGCACTCTTCAAGCCGGGCGTGGCGCCTGGCTTTGCAAAAACCTTACTTCACCGTCAGCGCTTCATAGCGGGCCACGGGCACGCCATCCTTCAGCAGCAGCAATTCCTGGTCCGCGTAGCGGTAGCCATTGACTTCGCCCAGGGTGGTCAGGAGCTCGCGTTCGAGGTCCATGTCCTGCGGCTGGCACATCATCATGGTGCCGGCCATCTGCCCGAAGCTCAGGGTGCTGACGCCGTCGCTGGTGTAGCCGCCCATCATCTGGTTGCAGCCGCTGTGGCCGCTGGCGCGGCCTTCGGCCAGCAGCAGGGTCACTTCACGCTGTTCCGGCGCCTTGCGCGCGACTTTCTTGCCCTTCAATTCCTTCAGTTTCCACTGCGTGTCCGTCAGCTTCGGCGCCGGCTTGGCGGGCAACGTGGCGCCTGGCGCTGCTGCGGCGGCGTCGCTGCGCACGGGCGTTTGCGCGCAGCCGGCGGTGATGGCGACGATGGCGGCGAGGGGAATCAGTCTGGCGATCTTGAACATGGCATTTCCTTCTTCAAATGAATGGCGCCAGATTAGCAGATACGCGCCGCGCCAGCGTGCACGGTTGACAAGTTCACGGCTGCTTTTCCTGCTCCAGCCGCGTCTCGAGCAAGGTGCGCGCCGCCGCCACGTAGACGCGGCAGGCCTGCGGGTCGACAAAGGCGTCGCTGCCGCCCGTGGCGCTCGCTTCCAGCCGTTCCCACAATTGCGACGCTTCCGGATGCGCCGAAATGAGCACGTCGCAGGGCAGCTTTTCCAGGGTCTCGAAGCTGCGGCGCAGGTCTGCCACCGCGTTCGGATACTCGCTGCTGGCGCTGAACCTGAAGCCGGGGCGCGAGACGGCGTTGATGCTGTCCGCGTAGACCATGTTCAGGCAGCGGGGGCCGTCGCACGATTGCCACGTCCAGCTCAGGCCTCCGGGCGTGTGGCCCGGCGTGGCGTGCGCCGTCAGTTGAATGGGGCCGACATTGAACTGGCCGCCGTCGCGCGCCAAACGCATGTCCTTCACGGGCGGGTACTTGGGCAGCGCGTGGTATTGCGGGTCGTCCGGCCCCACTTCGCCCGACGCCAGGTCCAGCGCGGCCGACGGGCTGGCGGCCACCAGCGCATTGCTGCGCCGCTGCAGTTCGGCCAGGCCGCCCGCATGGTCGATATGGCCGTGCGAATTGAGTATCAATTTGATATCTTTGATGCGAAAACCCAGCGCGGCGATATTGGCAATGATCTTCGGCGCCGATTCCGGCAAGCCGCCGTCGATCAGCACATGGCCTTGCGGCGACGTGATGAGTACGGAACTGAGGCCTTTCACGCCCACATAATAGGTATTGCCGAAGATGCGGAACGGCGTCTGATCGGCATTCCAGGTGGCGCAAACTTCGCAATCCGGCGTCGGCAGCGTGGCTGGCGCCTGCGCCTGCGCGGCGGGGCTGGCCAGCAGCAGGGCCAGAACCAGCGCGCGTGGTGGTGTGGGGGGCATTGCAATCCTTATCCGTGTTGCCAAGGTGGCGTATGCTGACATGGAACGGGGCTGGACGCAAACGATTACGGGGCGGCGGGCGGCGCGCCGGCGGCCTCCTGCTGGTACGCCAGTTCGATCAGGGTATCGTCCGCATAGCGGGAGTCGCCGATGGGCGACAGGAAGGAATGTCCCTCTTTTTCCACCTTCAGGGCGACGCGGCGCTCGCCATCGAGCAGGGTGGCGCTGGCGAGGGCCAGGTCGCTGCGGGTACCCATCTTGAGCTGTTCGGCGGAGCACCAGTCGGTGGTGCGCAGCAGGGTGCCGACGAGGGTGCGTATCCAGAACGGGATCTCTTTCTTGGCGATGGCAATCGTCACCTGGCATTGCAGGCGCAGGTCGCCCAGGCGGCGCATGCCGGCCGGCACGCCGTCGCTGTGGATGACCGGCTGCCAGCGATACTGGCCCTTCTTCTTGTTGGTGATCAGGTCCGCGTCCTCGCTGTCGGCCTGCGCGCTGCGCGGCAGCGTAAAACTGCCGTCGGCGGCCAGGGGCAGGGCAATCGAGGTTTCGTTGCCGGCGATGCGCAAGGCCAGGTCCTGCATGGCGTCGGCCGGGGCGCGGCTGCCCGCGACCAGCTGGAAGCGCACTTCGCGCGCCCTGGGGGCCAGTGCATGGTAGGCGTCGAAGGCATCGAGGCCGGCCGCCATCACCCGGTACGATTTCAATTCCGGATTGCGGATGCTGTTGATGTGGATCGACTGGCCGGCATCGGCCCGCGCTTCGGCCGGTGCGTCCGCTTGCGCCGCGGCGTGGCTGGCGGCCAGCAGGGCGAAGAGCAAGGCCGGAGAGCGCTTGCCGCGAAAAGAAAGGAGGTGCACGTCGTCGCCTGTCTGTTTTTGATATGACAAGCTAACATGATTGACAACGCTTGTCACCGGCGCCGTCAGGCCGCCGCCAGCGCTTCCTCGCCGGGTGCGATGCTGACCTGGCGGCCCGCGTGATCGTCCGGCAGGCGCGGGCCCTGGCCGAAGACCTTGTGGCGCAGGGTGCCTTCCTCGTAGCTGGTGCGGTAGCGGCCGCGCCGCTGCAGTTCCGGCACGATGTGGGCCACCACGTCGGCCATGCTGTCATGGGCCACGGCGAAGGCCAGGTTGAAGCCGTCGATGCCCGTTTCGTCCAGCCAGCTTTCCAGCTGGTCGGCCACCTGGCGCGCATCGCCTACCAGCACGGGGCCGCGCCCGCCCAGGCCGATGTATTCGGCCGCCTCGCGCACCGTCCATGTGCGATCCGGGTCGGCCTGGCTGAAGGAGGCCAGCGCCGAGCGGCCGGCCGGGGAATCGATGTAGTCGATGGTGGCGTCGAGCGGATAGCGGCTGAAATCGACGCCCGTCCAGCCCGACAGCAGCACCAGCGCCGCCTCGATGTTGACGTGGCGCAGATAGTCGGCGTGCTTGGCGCGCGCCTCGGCTTCCGTGGCGCCCGTGATGACCAGCGCCTGCGCGTAGATCAGCAGCGCGTCGCCATCGCGCCCGCTTTGCCGCACGGCGGCGCGCAAGTCGTCGGCATAGCGCTTCACCACCGTCTTGCTGGGGCCACTGACAAACGTGGCTTCCGCGTGGCGCGCCGCAAAGCGCGTGCCGCGCGGCGAGGTGCCCGCCTGGTACAGCAGCGGCGTGCGCTGCGGCGACGGCTCGCACAGATGGATGCCGGGCACCTGGTAGTGGCGCCCGGCATGGTTGATCGGATGCACCTTGGCCGGATCGGCGTAGATGCCGCGCGCCTTGTCGTTGACGACGGCGTCGTCGTCCCAGCTTTTTTCCCACAGCTTGTAGACGACTTCCAGGTATTCGTCGGCCAGGTCGTAGCGCTCGTCGTGACCCAGTTGCTGTTGCAAGCCCAGGTTGCGCGCCGCGCTGTCGAGGTAGCCGGTGACGATATTCCAGCCGATGCGCCCACCCGTCAGGTGGTCGAGGGTGGAAATGCGCCGCGCGAACGTGTACGGATGTTCGTAGGTGAGGGCGCAGGTGACGCCGAAACCCAGGTGCGTGGTGGCCTGCGCCATGATGGGCACCAGGGCCAGCGGGTCGTTCAGCGGCACCTGCACGCCGTGTTCCAGGGCCGCATCGAGGCTGTTCCGGTACACGTCATACACGCCCAGCACGTCGGCGAGAAAAACTGCGTCGAACAGGCCCGCTTCCAGCAGCCGCGCCAGTTCCGTCCAGTGCGCAGGATCCGTATAGCGGTGGCTGCGGTCGCGCGCATGCGTCCACAGGCCCGGCGACTGGTGGCCGACGGTATTCATCTGGAAGGCGTTGAAGCGTATCGTCTTGGCCATGTCTTATTTTGCTGCCGTTTGCAACGCTTGCTGGTAGTCGGGTTTCGAGTAGCCGGCAAAGTGTTTATTCGTGATGTCGAGGAATTCGCGCGAGCGGTAGGCGGCCGCCAGGTCCTTGGCGAACTGCTTGTCCTTGTCCGCCGTGCGGATGGCCACCAGGTTGATGTAGTTGGGCGAGATTTTCTCGGCCACCAGCGCGTCCGTCAGTTTCAGCCCCGACGCCAGCGCGTAATTGCCGTTGATGAAGGAGTAATCGGTGTCGCCCAGCGAGCGTGGCAGCTGCGCCGCTTCCAGCGGCAGCAGCTTGATTTTCTTCGTGTTGACGGCGATATCCTTTTCCGATGCGCGCACGGGGTCGAAGCTGGCGCGCAGCTTGATCCATCCCAGTTGGTCGAGCAGCACCAGCGCGCGCGCCTGGTTGGTCGGATCGTTCGGCAAACCCACCGTCGTGCCTTCCTTTACGTCGTCCAGGGTCTTGTGCTTCTTGCTGTAGATGGCGATCGGCGCCGTGGGGATCGTGATCAGGTCCGTCAGCGCCAGCTTGTGCTCCTGCGCGAATTTCTTCAGGTAGACGATGTGCTGGAACACGTTGGCGTCCAGCGAACCTTCGGCCAGCGCGAAATTGGGCTGGATATAGTCGTTGAATTCCACCAGCTTGACCTTGTAGCCCTGCTTTTCCAGGATAGGCTTGATGCCCAGCTTGATCTGGTCCGCGTACGGCCCGGCGCTGGTGCCGATGGTGATCTCTTTCGGGTCCTTGGCGTGGGCGAAGCTGGCCGTCAAGGCCAGGGTCAGGGCGGTGAGGAGGATGCTGCGGCGGGCGATGGTCATGCGGGCTCCTTGGTGAGTGAATTATGAATATGCGGTCGGTTCGGGCACCGTGCCGGTCAAGGCAAAGCGTCCCAGGTCGCGCAGCTTGTAGTCGATGGGGTCATGCAGGGTATGCACGCGCACGTTGCGCCAGTAGCGGTCAAAACCGTATTGGGCCGAGGTGGAACGGGCGCCCGTCAGTTCGAACATCTGGCTGCTGATCTCCAGTCCCGCCTTGTGCGCCAGGCATTTGGCTTCGGCTACGGCCACGGCCAGCAAGCCCCGTTCGCGCGCCGTCACCAGCGCGCCCTTGTGGAAGACCTTTTCCAGTTCCTGCGCCGCCGCGTCGGCCAGCACCTGCGCGGGGCGCAGCAAGAGCCACAGCTGGCCGTAGCGGTGCTGGATCAGAGGGTCGTCCGTGGCTTGCGCCACGCCCGAGGCAAACCAGGCTTTCGCCTGCTCGGCCGTGTAGCGGCGCGCCGCCTCGAACGCGCCTTCGGCGATGCCCAGGTACAGATTCGCCATGATCAGCTGCGCGATCTGCGAGCGCACGGTGGCTTGCGGGGTGGCCGCTTGCGCGGGCGCCTGCAGCACCAGCTCCCGCGGCAGGGCGACTCCTTCAAAGTGGACATTGCCGCTGTCCGTCTGGCGCTGGCCGAAGGCGTCCCAGTCCGCCTGCACGCTCACGCCATCCTGGCGCGTGGGCAGGGCGGCGATCAGCGCCGTCTGCGTGGGCGCGTGCCAGGCGGAGACGGTCAGCCAGTCCGACCCCACGGAACCGGAAGAAAAGCTCTTGATGCCGTTCAGGAGGTAGCCGTTGGCGCTGTCGGTGGCGGTGGTCCTTTTGTCGAGGGGATTCAGGGCATTACCCCAGAACAGGCGTTCGTCGACGGTGAGCGTCAGCAGGCGGCGCTGCTGCTGCGCGCTGCCGTACAACTGCAAGCCCGCCAGTTGCAGATGGTGGAAGCCGAAGACATGCGCCAGCGCGCTGTCGGCCCGCGCCAGGATGCGGATCACCTGGTACACGAGAGGCCACGACGCGCCCTGGCCGCCGAATTCCACGGGAATCGACAGGGTCAGCAAGCCTGATTCGCGCAGCCATTCGCGTTCCTGCGCCGCATGGCCGCCGGCCTGGTCGCGGGCATTGGCCGTTTCGGCCAGGCGCGCGGCCAGCGCGGTGGCGATGCTGATGGCGTCCTGCAGGGGTTCTGCTGCGGGTGGGGCAGGTCGGGTGGCATGGAGAAAAGCGCTAGACATGGGACGGATTCCGGAAAGACGATGACGCCGATATTGCACCGCCAGGCGCGCGCCGTACACGAAGAAAACCGCGCATGGATATGCGAAAAAAGCCATGTGGGGATGAGCGCCTTCGCTTGCGGGGCGTCAGGCCCGGATAGACAAAAAACGCATATCGAAGCGCGAAAGCATTCGTTTTGCCGGGTGGCTGATGGCGATAGGCTGCAAGCATCCAAGCAACGCCACTTTCGACAACCTACAGGGACGGGCATCACATGAGCATCTTGTTATTGGGCGGCAGCCCGCAAATCCCATCGAGTTCCAGCCGTTTGCTGCTGCATATCGGTGAACAGCTGGCGCTGCAGGGCCACAGCTACGCCAAGCTGCATGTGCGCGACTTGCCGGCGCGCGCCTTGCTGCTGGCCGACTACGACGACGCGGCAATCGCCCGCGCCGTGCGCGCCGTGGCCGACGCCGACGCCATCGTGATCGCCACGCCCATCTACAAGGCGTCGTATACAGGCTTGCTGAAAGCCTTCCTCGACCTGCTGCCGCAAGATGGCCTGGCCGGCAAGCTGGTGCTGCCGCTGGCCACGGGCGGCGGCCATGCCCACACCCTGGCGCTCGACTATGCGCTGCGCCCCGTGCTGCATGCGCTGGGCGCCAAGCAGGTCTTCACCAGCATCTATGCCAATGCGCAGCAGCTGGCGTGGCACGAAGAGGGCGGCTTGAGCCTGGACGTGCCGATTGCCGCGCGCGTGCAGGCCGGCATCGAGGAGCTGTCTGCCGGCCTGTTCGTGCTGCAGGGCAGGCGTCCGCCCGCGCCGGCAGAAGTCCCGCATCCCGTGCGTTCGCTGCAAGACCAGCCGTACGCCCCGCAATTTCACGCCGCCTGATTATTCACCGACCAAGGAACCGTCATGACACACCGCCACGCACAACGCATCTCGCGCCGTACCACTCTGGGCCTGCTGTTTGCCGCCGCTGCCGGCGTGATGGCGGCCGGCATGCCGGCCGCAGCGCAGGCGCAGGCCAAGGGAGAAGTACAGGTGCAGGTGCGCATCGGTTACCAGAAATACGGCACCTTGACGTTGTTGAAGGGGCGCGGCACGCTGGAAAAACGCCTGGCCGAGCAGGGTGTGGGCGTGAAATGGACGGAATTTCCGGCCGGCCCCGTGCTGCTGGAAGGCTTGAATGTGGGCAGCATCGATTTCGGCACCGTGGGCGAGGCGCCGCCGATCTTTGCCCAGGCCGCCGGCGCCAACCTGGTGTATGTCGGCAATGAGCCGGCATCGCCCGCCAGCGAAGCCATCGTCGTGCCCAAGGGGTCCGGCCTGCGCACCCTGGCCGATTTGAAGGGCAAGAAGGTGGCCTTGAACAAGGGCTCGAACGTGCATTACCTGTTGTTGAAAGCGCTGGAAAAGGCCGGCGTCGCGTACGCCGACATCCAGCCCGTGTTCCTGCCGCCGGCCGATGCGCGCGCGGCTTTTGAACGGGGCAGCGTGGACGCGTGGGCCATCTGGGACCCGTTCCTGGCGGCCGCCGAAAAGCAGCTGGGCGCCCGCGTGCTGGCCGACGGCAAGGGCCTGGTGGCGAACTACCAGTTCTACCTGGCCTCGCGCACGTATGCGGAAAAAAATCCCGAAATCCTGCGCATCGTGCTCGACGAAGTGGCCAAGGTCGATGACTGGGGCCGCAACAACCCCGATGACGTGGCGACGATCCTGTCGGCGCAGACGGGGCTGGGCAAGGAAGTCGTGGCGCTGGCCGCCTCGCGCTATGCGTATGGCGTCAAACCCGTGTCGCCCGATGTCATCGCTTCGCAGCAAAGGGTGGCCGACGCCTTTTCCAGCTTGAAGCTGATCCCGAAACCGATCGTCGTCAAGGACGCGCTGCTGCCGGCGCGCCAGCTGGCCACCAGCGCAAAATAAGGAACAAATATCATGTCATTGAATGTCTTCTGGTTTATCCCTACCCATGGCGACAGCCGCTACCTGGGCACCTCGCAGGGCGCGCGCCCCGTCGATGCCGATTATCTGCGCCAGGTGGCCGTGGCCGCCGACACGCTGGGCTACGACGGCGTGCTGCTGCCCACGGGCCGCTCCTGCGAAGACGCGTGGGTGGTGGCGTCGTCCTTGATCAGCGTGACGCAAAAGCTCAAGTTCCTGGTGGCCGTGCGCCCCGGCCTGTCCACGCCCGGCCTGGCCGTGCGCATGGCGTCCACGTTCGACCGCCTGTCCAACGGGCGTCTCCTGATCAACGTCGTCACGGGCGGCGACCAGGGTGAGCTGGAAGCCGACGGCCTGTTTGCCGACCACGCCAAACGCTATGAAATCTCCGATGAATTCATCAAGGTGTGGCGCGCCACGCTGGCGGGCGAGGGCGGCGCGGCCGGCTACGATTTCGAGGGCAAGCATATCCAGGTGAAGGGCGCGAAAACCCTGTATCCGCCCGTGCAGAAGCCGTATCCTCCCCTGTATTTCGGCGGTTCGTCGGAACCCGCGCATGAACTGGCGGCCGAGCAGATGGACGTGTACCTGACGTGGGGCGAGCCGCCCGCCGCAGTTGCCGAGAAAATCGCCGACATCCGCGCGCGGGCAGCAAAAAAGGGCCGCACGGTCCGGTTTGGCATCCGATTGCACGTGATCGTGCGCGAAACGAACGAGGCGGCCTGGCGCGCGGCCGATGAACTGATCAGCCACCTGGACGACGACATCATCGCCAAGGCGCAGGCGGCGTTCGGCAAGATGGATTCCGTGGGCCAGCAACGGATGGCGGCCCTGCATGGCGGGCGGCGCGACAAGCTCGAAGTGTCGCCGAACCTGTGGGCTGGCGTGGGCCTGGTGCGCGGCGGCGCGGGCACGGCCCTCGTGGGCGACGGTCCGACCGTGGTGGCGCGCATGCAGGAATACGCGGACCTGGGCATCGACACCTTCATTTTCTCCGGTTATCCGCACCTGGAAGAATCGTACCGCTTTGCCGAACTGGTGTTTCCGCTGCTGGGCAAGGGCAAGGCCGTGGGTGAGCAATCCTTGAGCGGCCCCTTCGGCGAAGTCATGGCCAGCAATATCGTGCCGGCCGCGCCGCAGAAAAAGGCGGCCTGAGATGGCGACGGCCACCGTCAAGAGGCTGCCCGGCACGCCCTGGCCTTCGCTGCGTCACGCGCTGGCACCGTGGGCCTTGCCCGTGGCGCTGCTGCTGGCCTGGCAGCTGGCGGCGCAGTGGGGCTGGCTGTCGAGCCGCATCCTGCCCGAGCCGTGGGCCGTGGCGAAGGCCTTCTGGCACCTGGCCGCGTCGGGCGAACTGTGGCTGCACCTGAAGACGAGCTTGTGGCGCGCGACGGTGGGTTTTGCCGTCGGCGCGGGACTGGGCTTGCTGCTGGGCCTATTGACGGGCAGCTTCCGCCACGCGGAAACCCTGCTCGACACGACATTGCAAATGGTGCGCAACATCCCCGCACTGGCCCTGATCCCGCTGGTGATCCTGTGGTTCGGCATCGACGAGACGGCGAAACTGTTCTTGCTCGCCGTCGGCGTCTTCTTTCCCGTCTACCTGAATACCTTCCACGGCATCCGCTCGGCCGACCAGGGCTTGATCGAAATGGCGAAAAGCTATGGCTTGTCCGGCTGGCCTTTGTACCGCGACGTGATCCTGCCGGCCGCCATGCCCTCCATCCTGGTCGGCGTGCGCTTTTCGCTGGGCCTCGTGTGGGTGCTGCTGATCGTCGCCGAAACCATCTCGGCGCAGGCCGGCATCGGCTACATGACCATGAATGCGCGCGAATTCTTGCAAACGGACGTGGTGCTGGTGGGGATACTGCTGTACGCCTTGCTGGGCAAGCTGGCCGATTTGTTCTCGCGCCGGCTGGAACGCCACTGCCTGCGCTGGAATCCCGCCTACCGCTAATGATTGAAGAGGACACCATGCTGCTCGCCCCCATCCAGATCGAAACGGACTTTTTGTCGCATTTCGTGCAGTACGACCCGGCCAGCGCGCCGCCGCAGGCGAAGATGGCGCCATCCACCCCTTTGCAACGGCGCGGCGTTCCCCTGGAGCTGACGAAGCTGAGCAAATCCTACACCAGCCGCCCCGTGCTGAAAAACGTCGACCTGCAGCTGGAAGCGGGCGAATTTGTCGCCATCGTGGGACGCAGCGGCTGCGGCAAGAGCACCTTGTTGCGCGCGATCGCGGGGCTGGAAAGCATCGATGAAGGCAGCGTCGCCATCGGCAGCGGTGTCGGGGCGCCCGACATCCGCATCATGTTCCAGGAATCGCGGCTGCTGCCGTGGAAGACGGTGCTCGACAACGTGGCCCTGGGGCTGCCCCGTTCCGTCGGCGCGGCGGCCGCCTCGCTGTGGACCGTGGGCCTGGCCGAACGGGCGGATGACTGGCCGTCGGCCCTGTCGGGCGGACAGAAGCAGCGCGTGGCGCTGGCGCGCGCGCTCGTGCACGAGCCGCAATTGCTGCTGCTCGACGAACCCTTGGGCGCGCTCGACGCCCTGACGCGCATCGAGATGCAGCAGCTGATCGAGTCGCTGTGGCTGGCGCGGGGCTTTACGGCCGTGCTGGTGACGCATGACGTGGCCGAAGCGGTGGCCCTGGCCGACCGCGTGCTGCTGATCGAGGATGGTCAGATCACCTTGGACGTGCGGGTGGACTTGCCGCGCCCCCGTCAGCGCGGCACTGCGGCTTTCGCCTCGATCGAGCAGGCTATCTTGTCGCGGGTGCTGCAACCGCAGGGTCAGATGACTGCGCCAGCACGATGAAACCATCGCCATCGACGGTCGCCACGATGTTCTCATAGCTGGCGATGGCCGGGTGGCGCGTGGCCAGCGGGTGCGCATGCGTGGCGGTGACGACGATGACCTTAGCTCCGGCCGCCTCGCCCGCTTCGATGCCGACCGACGCATCCTCGAATACCAGGCAATCGACGGGCGCCACGCCCAGTTTTTGCGCCGCCAGCAGGTAGCAATCGGGCTTTGGCTTACCGGCCTTGACGTCTTCCGCCGTCACCATGATGGCGGGAATGGGCATGCCGGCCGCCTTCAGGCGCGCCGTTGCCAGCGCGCGCGGCGCCGAGGTGACGATGGCCCATTGCGCGGGCGGCAGTGACGTCAAAAAACGCAGCGCGCCCGCGATTTCGACAATCCCTTCCACATCGATGATTTCCGCATCCGTGATGCCCTGCGATTCGCGCTGCGCGTCCACGCCGGGCAAGCGCAGCTTGGCGATGGTGTCGACCGAGCGCGCGCCATGGATGGTGGGCAGAAAGGCCGCCACGTCGAGGCCCTGGCGCTGCGCCCACGTGCCCCAGATGCGTTCGGCGGCGGCGATGGAATTGATGACGGTGCCGTCCATGTCAAAAAGAAAAGCCCGATAGCGGCCGGCGGCCGATGGCGTTGGGGATGACGACGGCGAGGGCAGTGCGGACATGGCTTCCTTCCAATTGATGGGCTGGAAGCCATTGTAACGGCAGCCGGTTTTTATTTCACAGGTAGACCGATTCAAACTTGGCCACGGGCGCGCCATCCTTGAGCAGGATCAGGTACTCGCCATCGAAACGGTAGCCCGTCACGCTGTTCAAGTTGGCCAGCACGGCGCTTTCCAGCTGCATCACGGGCGGTGGGCACGCCATGCGCGTGCCGGCCAGCTGTGTGAAGCGCAGGGCCGTGCCGGCAAGTGTATAGCCGCCCATGACGCGGTTGCAGCCCGTAAAACCTTGGACCTTGCCATCGTCGGTGAGGGTGATGCGCACTTCGCGCTCCTGCTCCGGCGCCATCGTCACGGGGGCGCCATCGAGTTCCGTCAGCTTCCAGTAGGTATTCGTCAGGCTGTACGTGGGCGCCAGGCCGGTGTCCTGCCTGGCGCTGTCGGATGTGGAGGCGCAGCCGCCGGCCATGGCGATGGCGGCGGCGAGGCACAGGTATTTCAGGCGATGCAGCATGGGATGCTCCTGTGATGGGTGGTATGCCTGCAGCCTAGCAGATTTTTCGCGCCGGCCGGCGTACCGCAGCGGCGATTGTTTCCATTTTGCCAGTCCTGGCATTAAACTCATGCTTTCTATTGTTTTAACCTTGATCGGGGAGCGGGGCCGATGCTGCAAGCGCAAGCGCTGGATAATCGACTGGTCGCCACCACTGGCGACGACGTGCTGGTTGACCGCATCGTGCCCGGCGCGGCGCTGGTCATCGCCTTCGGCTTCGTCTCGTGGACCACGCGCCCCGCCTTCGATTTTTACGGGCGCCTGAGAAAGCTCGAGCAGGCCAGCGGGCAGCATCTGAACAAGATCCTCGTGCGCGATTCGGGTAATGCCTGGTACCACCGCCGCATCGCGGGGCTGGGCAGCCATGTCGATGAATCGGCGCAAGCCCTGCGCGAGCTGGTGCAGCGCATCGCGCCAAGTAGCATCACCACCCTCGGCCAGTCCATGGGCGCGTATGCGGCCGTCATGTTTGGCTTGCTGCTCGATGCGCAGCAGATCGTCGCCTTCGGGCCCTTGTCCTTCCTCGACGTGCAGCAGGCGCGCTTGTACCATGAGCTGCGCTGGCTGCCCGTGATGGAATCGCTGGCGCAGGACCCACCAGCCTCCGGCTATTACGACCTGGCGGCCCTGTGCCGCGCCAGGGCGACGGACAATACGCAGCTGCACCTGCTGTTCGGCACGCGGCCGGACGTGGCCAACGGGGGAGGCGGTGCCAGCGCCAGCGAATCGGTGAACCTCGATGCCATGCACGCGCAGCGTCTGGCGCCATTTGGCCGCTGCACCCTGCATCCGTTCCCCCACTCGGGCCATGCGGTGGTGCAGCACCTGATCGACACGAAGCGCATCAACGGCTTGCTGGCCAGCTGCATACTGGGTCTCACGCTGGAAGATGAACCGATGCCGGACATCAGCCGCGAGTGGCAGGACTGGGTGGCGGAAAACCTGCGTTTGGGCTGCGCCGGCGAACAGCTGGTGGCGGTGCTGCAGCAGCACGGCTTTTCGCTGGCCAGCAGCATGGCGGCCGTGGATGCGGCCCGCGCCAGGGCCATATGACGCCGCAGTTCGAACTCGACACCTTGAAAATCCGCCTCGCCGCTCCCGAACTGGCGGCGCTCGACCTGCGCGTGCGGGTGCAGCGCGCGCTGCGCCAGCTGATACTCGATGGCGTGCTGGCGCCCGGCCTGCGCCTGCCGGCCACGCGCGCGCTGGCGCAGTCGCTGGGCGTGTCGCGCGATACGGTGGAAATGGCGTATGCGCAGCTGCGTCTTGATGGCTATCTGCGGCGGCAGGCGGGATCGGGCAGTTTCGTCTCGCCGACGATAGGCGCGAGCTTGCTGGGCAAGTCTGCGACGACGCTGCCGTCCTTGTCCGCGCAGCCGGTGGCGCTCAGCGCCCGCGGTGCGCGCATTCTCGCCAGCGGCGGCGTGGCCGACCAGCAAAGCGTGAAGGCTTTCGCCACGGGCTTGCCGGAAACGCGGGCTTTTCCCGTCGACGTGTGGGAGCGCTTGCGGCGCCAGGTCGCCAGCGAACACCACGTGCTGCTGCACGGCGACCCGCAAGGGGCCGAGCCGCTGCGCCAGGGCATCGCCGACTATGTGAATCTGGAGCGGGGCGCGCGGGCCACGGCTGGCCAGGTGCTGGTGCTGAGCAGCACGCGCCAGGCCCTGTACCTGTGCGCGCAGGTGCTGGCCGACGCGCATGGCCCCATCCTGATGGAAGATCCCGGCTATTTCGGCGCGCGCAAGGCGTTCGAGATGGCGCAATTGCAGGTGGTCCCCGTGCCTGTCGATGCCGATGGCCTGTCCATCGACCACCTGCGGGCGGACCGCAGCGGGGCCAACACGATTTACGTCACGCCGTCGCATCAATACCCGACGGGCGCCACCCTGGCGCTCGAGCGCCGCCTGGCCCTGACCGCCTGGGCTGCGGAACGCCAGGGCTGGATCATCGAGGACGATTACGACAGCCAGTTTCACTATGCGGGCTTGCCGACGGCTTGCGTGCAGGGGCTCGACACGCAGCAGCGCACGATTTACCTGGGCACCTTCGCCAAGTCGCTATACCCGGGCCTGCGCATCGGCTACATGGTGCTGCCGCCCGCGCTGGTGAAACCGATGACGCATGCGCGCAGCATCCTCGATGGCCATACGCCGCAGCTGGACCAGCTGACACTGGCCCGTTTCATCGCCGACGGCCATTTCGCGGCCCATGTGCGCGCCATGCGCAAGGTCTATGCCGTGCGCCGCGATGCGATGGCGCAGGCCGTGCAGCGGCACTTGCCGCACGTGGTCACGGCGCAGCTGCCGCCGGGCGGCTTGCAGATGCCCTGTCTGCTGCACGAGGGCAGGGACGAGCTCGATACGCTGCGCCTGGCGGCGCAGGCGGGCATCGTGCTGCCGGGCCTGAGCCGGCTGTATGCGACGCCGCCGGAGCGCGGTGGCTGGCTGCTGGGCTTTGCGGCGCTCACGCCGCACGAGATCGACAGCGGCATCGTCCGCCTGGCGCGCGCGCTGGGGTGAGCGCGCAAGTGGTCTGTTGTATGTGAGTAAATTGGCCTGCCTGGGCAGTCCATGTGAAAGTTAAGATGCCTTTTTGAACCTCAGGCAAGGGCACACGCATGCAGACAAGTTCCACACCTTCGGCCGTAACCGGCAGCACGGCGCAGGCGCGCTGGCGCGACCTGGCATCCCCCATCATGGCGGCCTTCATCTCCGTCCTCGTCAACTATGGCGGCACCTTCGTGCTGGTGTTCCAGGCGGCCCAGCTGGCCCAGCTGAGCGCCGCGCAGACGGCGTCCTGGGTTTGGTCGCTGAGCATCGGCGTGGGCGTGACGGGCATCTGGCTCAGCTACCGCTACCGCGCACCCATCATCACGGCCTGGTCCACGCCCGGCGTGGCCTTCCTGGCCACCGTCATGCCGCACACGCCGTATGCCGAGGTGATCGGCGCCTATATCATTTCCGCCATCGCCTTCATTCTGCTGGGCATGTCCGGCGCCTTCGAGCGCCTGGTGCGGCTGATACCGGGCGGCATCGCCGCCGGTTTGCTGGCCGGCATCCTGCTGCAGTTTGGCGTGAGTGCGTTCGGCGGCGCCAGCGCCGATCCCGTGCTGGTGGTGGTCTTGCTGCTGTCGTACGCCGTGCTGCGCCGTTTCACCGCACGCTTTGCCGTGGTGGGCATCATGCTGATCGGCCTGGCCCTGCTGCTGGTGCAGGGGCGCATCGATGCGCAAGGTATCGAACTGGCCCTGGCGGCGCCCGTGTTCGAGATACCGCGCTTTTCCGCGGCGTCCCTGCTGGGCGTGGCGCTGCCCCTGTTCCTGATCACCCTGACGGGGCAATACATGCCCGGCATGCTGGTGCTGCGCAATGACGGTTACTCCGTCAGCGCCAATCCCATCCTGACGGTGACGGGCCTCGGTTCGCTGCTCATGGCGCCGTTCGGCGCGCACGCCTTCAATGTGGCCGCCATCACGGCCGCCATCTGCACGGGCAAGGATGCCCACGCGGACCCGTCGAAGCGCTATGTCGCCGGGCTGGCGTGCGGCGTGCTGTACATCCTCGTGGGCGTCTTTGGCGTCACCCTGGCCAGCCTGTTCATGGTCTTGCCGCGCAGTTTCATCACGGCGCTGGCGGGCCTGGCCTTGCTGGGCGCCATCGGCAACAGCCTGGCGCAGGCGATGGCGGACGTGCGCATGCGCGAAACGGCCTTGATTACTTTCCTGGCCACGGCCGCGAACGTGACCCTGCTGGGCGTGGGCGGCGCCTTGTGGGGACTGGCGGCGGGGCTGGCGGCGCATGGGCTGATGCATGGCTGGCGCAAGGCGGCTTGACAGCGGCATAGATAGGTTGCCCATATTGCCAGCTGCCGCATACAATTGCTGCGCCTGTGCCCGTTGGCACTACCGAACGATCCGAACGATGCCCGAGATCACTTCCCTGGCGCAGTACCTGCTGGCGATCATGCCCGCCTTCCTCGTCTGCACCGCCTTGCTGTTGGCCGTGCCACGTACTGTACCGCTGCTGCGCGTGCTCGTGCATATTCTGTTTTTCGTGCTGGCGCGCGACGCGATGACGGCGCACGGCTACTGGCAGGTGGCTGCGGGCGGCTTGCGTTTCACGGCGCCGCCGCCGGTCTTGCTGGCGCTGGGCGCCATGTCGCTGGGGCTGGTGGCAAGCACGTGTTGGCTGGAAAGCGAGGTGCGCCGCCAGATCCGCTGGTTCGGCATGCGGCCAGCCCTGTCCGTGCTGCTGGGCATGGCCGGCGCGTGCGTGATCATTGCGCTGGCGACGGGCTTGAAAGCCATGTTCGGCTTGCCGTCGCTGGCGCCCGTCGCGCCATCCACGCTGCCCTTGCTGCTGGGCTTTGCGCTGGCGGCCAACTGTTATGAGGAATTGCTGTTCCGCGGCTTGCTGCAGCAGCAATTGCGCGCCTGGCTGCCGGCCCGGCGCGCGGCGCTGGTGTCGGGCTTGCTGTTTGGCCTGTGCCATGCTTTTCTTGCCACCACCGTGACGCAGGTGGGCGCGCCCATCCTCGTGTTCACCGTGATCGAGGGCGTGGTGGCGGGGCTGGTATATTGCCGTGCCGGCTTGCTGGGGGCATCGCTGGCGCATGGCCTGGCCATTTTTGCGCTGGCGGCCGGCTGGGTGTGAAACCTGTTGTTTAATATCAAAGAAACGAGAAGACAATGCCTGTAAGTTCCTACCTGAATACCCGTCCCGTGCTGGGCGAAAGAGTCTATCTGCATGACACGGCGCAAGTGATTGGCGATGTGCAGATCGGCGACGACTGTTCCATCTGGTGCAACAGCGTGCTGCGCGGCGACGTCAACCGCATCGTCATCGGCGAGGGCAGCAATATCCAGGACTTTTCCATGGGCCACGTGTCGCACAAGAATGCGGCCAAGCCCGATGGCTCGCCCTTGACCATCGGCAAGTATGTGACCATCGGCCATTCCGTGATCTTGCACGGCTGCACGATTGGCGACGAATGCCTGATCGGCATGGGCAGCATCGTCATGGATGACGTGGTGGTGGAAAAGCACGTGATGCTGGGCGCGGGCAGCCTGGTGTCGCCGGGCAAGGTGCTGGAAAGTGGCTACCTGTACGTGGGCCGCCCCGCCGCCAAGGTGCGCCCGCTAACGGAAGCGGAGATCGCCTACCTGCGCTATTCGGCCGAGCATTACGTACGTGTCAAAAACAATTACCTGGCAGGTGGCGACGAGGCCTGACCGCCAGCGCCATCAAGGCGGCGCAATTCCGGCCGCGGCGCCAGGTCTTGCGGCAGGCGCAGGGCTGACACCAGGCCCAGGCGCCGCAAGAGCAGCAGCACCCACCAGCCCGGGTCCCATTCGCCCGGCAGCAGGCCCAGCCTGGCCGAGCCAGGATACGCGTGATGGTTGTTGTGCCAGCATTCGCCCATGGTCAGCAGCGACGTCAGGCGGATATTCTTGCCTTGTACGGCGGCGCCGTCGACATGGAAGTGCATTTGGCCATGGTTGTGGGCGAAATAGCCGATCAGCCAGTGACCGAGCACGCCGGCGCTGACCCGCGCGCACACGCCCCAGCAAACCAGGCCCCAGCCGCCCCAGGCGAAGCACAGCACGGCCCACGGCAGTTGCTGCAGCATCCACGTTGCTTCCAGGAAAATGTAGAAACGGCCGTGCGCGATGCGCGGTTCGATGGCGATGTGCGGCGGATGGTCGAGATCGAGGCGGCAGTGCAGTTGCCACCAGGCATCGCGCCAGAAACCGGCGCCGTGGCGCAGGTAGGGATGACAAGCGGGCAGGCGCTGGGCGTAGTCGCGCAGCTCGTGTTGGCGCAGCAGGCCCAGCGGGCCACTGAGGCCCACCAGCACGCCCAGGTAGACGAGTATATATTCCAGCCATTGCGGGCATGCAAAGCTGTCGTGGATCAGTTTGCGGTGGCTGCCCAGCGAATGGCCGAACAGCAGGACGATGGCCGTGCCGGCCGCAAACAGCAGCAAGCCGGCCCAGCTGAAGAAGCACACGGCGCCCGTCACGGCGCCGGCCAGCATGGCTAGCAGCCACAGCGATTGCACTGGCGCATAGCGCACCGTGCCGTCGAGGACGCTGCCCGCGTGGGTGGCGCGGGCGCGGTGGCTGTCCAGGCTGGCTGCGGACATCAACCCTTGGGGGCCGACGACGGTTGCGTGTACTTGTCGAAGTTGGTGATGTAGTCGTTGAAGTTGTCGGTCAGCATGCGCTTGTACTGCTCCGTGAAGAACGCCACGGCGCCTTCCTTCTCTTCCTGCATCTTCGCCACGTCGTTGCTCTTGCTGGCGACGAGGAAGGCGTTGAAGCGGGCGGCTGCGTACAGCAGCGAGGTGGCCACTTCATTGCCGCCGCTGTGCATGCATTGTTCATTGGCCAGGGCGATGACCTGGTCGGCGCGTTCCCAGAATTCCGGGCCCGGTGCTGGTTTTGTCGTTGGTGTGCTCATAAAAATCCCTCATGAAAGTGCGCGCCAGTCTACACAGGGGCCCGCGGGCTGTCCAGCCGCGCGGCTGCCTGTCAGGGCGCTTGCAGGATCTGTGCGACCAGCACGGCCAGCGGCTGGCGGATGTCGAGCACGATGCCGGCTTCGTCCGCCTGCAGGGGCTGCAGGGTGGCCAGCTGGCTGTCGAGCAGGCTGGGCGGCATGAAATGGCCGGGGCGCTGCAAGCGGCTTTCCAGCACGGCGCGCGGGCCGTCCAGGTGGGCAAAGCGCAGGGCCGGGTCGCCTGCGCGCAGCACGTCGCGGTAGGCCCGTTTCAGGGCCGAGCAGGAGACGACGAGGCCGCTGCCTTGCGCGCGGGCCGTGGCGATGCGCTGGCGCAGGGCGGCCAGCCAGCCGGCCCGGTCGGCATCGTCGAGCGGGATGCCGGCGGCCATCTTGGCCACGTTTTCCGGGGAATGCACGTCGTCGCCTTCTACGTAGGGCACGTGCAACGCGTCGGCCAGCAGGCTGCCGACGGCGCTCTTGCCGCAGCCGGACACGCCCATCACGACCCAGCGCACGGCGGGCACGCCCACGTTCAAGGGGCCGAGACGATGATGGTGACGCGGCGGTTTTCCGCCTTGCCTGCCTTGCTGGCGTTCGAGGCCACGGGCTTGCTCATGCCCAGGCCCTTGACGATGATGTTATCGCGCGCAATGCCGGTCGCCCCCATCGCATCGGCCACCATATTGGCGCGCGCCAGCGACAGTTTGTTGTTGTAGGCTTCCGTGCCTTCGTTGTCCGTATGGCCTTCCACGCGCATGTGCGTGATGCCCACTTTCAGCAGGGCGGCGCTGATTTTCTGGATGGCGCTGCGGCTGGGCGGCGTCAGCTTGGCGGCGTCGAATTCGAACAGCAGCTTGTCCGTGAAGCTCAGTTCCCAGCCTTCGTCCGTTTGGCGGAAGCCCTGTTCCTTCAGGGTGGCGATCTGTTCCGCATTGAACGGAGATTTCACTTCAGGCGTGCTTTGGCAGGCGGCCAGCAGGCCCACGAAGAACAGGCCGAGGAAGCCGAGACGTAATTGCTTGTAGATAAATTGCATGGTGTTGCTCCTTGGTTCAGGGGTGAGTATGGGGGTGTGGCAGCCGCGCCACCTGGCGCGTGCCGCGCTGCGCCTGCTTGGCGCGGTACATGGCCTCATCCGCCGCGCCCACCAGCGAGACGGCGTCGATGGCGTGATCGGGGAAGACGGCCACGCCGATGGTCAGCGAACTGACGATGCTGTTGCCTGTCGGCAATTCAATGGCTTGCGCCATGGCGGCGATGATGTTGTCGGCGATGTGCATGGCGTCGCTGCTGTTGCGCAGCGGCTTGAGCAGGATGGCGAATTCGTCGCCGCCCAGGCGCGCCACCAGGTCGCCCTCGCGCAATTGCTGCTTGATGCGCGCGGCGATCGTCACCAGCACGCGGTCGCCCGAGGCGTGGCCGAAGGTATCGTTGATGTATTTGAAACGGTCGCTGTCGAGGAACAGCACGGCCACCTTGCCATTGCCGATCCGCGCTTCGAGGATGGCGCGTTCCAGCTCCGCTTCCATGAAGGCGCGGTTCGACAGGCCCGTCAGGCTGTCGTGGTTGGCGCGGTGCGACAGCGAGGCGTTTTCCTTTTGCAGATGGCTTTGCCACGCTTCCAGTTCGTCGAGCAGGGCGTTGAAGTCGTCATTGATCTGGTTCAGTTCGGCGATGTTGGCCGGCGGCACGCGCAGTTCGAACGAGCGGTCGCGCCGCACGCGGTGGGCCGTTTCCGCCAGGTGGCGCAGGGGCGACGTGATCTCCGTTTCCATGCGGCGCGACAGGCGCACGGCGACGACCAGGCTCAGCACCAGGCAAGCCAGCAGGCAGGTCAGGCCGCTGAGCAGGAAGGGCAGCAGGCTGCGGCTGTGCGGCACCAGCTTGATGCTGCCGATGACCTGTTCATTGCGCGTGATGGGGAACGACAGCGAATCGGGCAGCATCCAGCCCGTCAGCGCGCGTTCGATGTAGTAGCGGGTGCCATGCTCGCCCCGTTCCCAGCGGGCCAGCACCGTGCCGGCCTTGTCGCTCACCTGCGCCTGGTCGATGTCCTCATTGACGCCGATCAAGGCCAGCGCTTCCCTGGCGGCGAAGGAGTCGCCAAAGACGACGGCCCCTTCCACCGTGTAGCTCATCGAACGGGCCACCAGGCGCAGGTTCTGGTCCGAATACACGCGCAAGGCCAGCAGCGCCACGGCCGTCAGGGTCAGGCCGGCCGCCAGCACGGCGATCAGCGACACGCTCAGGTGGGCGCGCCGCAGCACGCTGTCGAGCGTGGGGCGGGGCGGGCGGGCAGGCTTGTTGCTCATGCGGGCGTTCATGGCGGCGGTCCCTTGCGACGTGCAATTTGCAAGGCGTTCGGATGCACGCGCAGGCCGCTGCGGGCGATGGCGTCGAGGTTGACGTCAAAACCGATCTGCGCCTCGTTCAGGCGCAGGCAGAACATGGTGCCCACGGCGCACGATGTGCCGGGTTCGGCGACCGACAAGATGGGTTTGCCGATGATCTGCGCCAGCAGATGCTCGCGTTCACCCTCGGGCAGGCTGCCCATGTAGACGACGTCGCATTCGCTGGCCGCGCTTGCCAGCGCCGGGTTTTTCACGCGGATGCGCGGGCCCAGGCTGGAAGCGGGCGTGTCGACGATGGCCGCCCCGTAGCGGGGTGTGCCGAGCATGCAGACGCGCACTTCCTGGCGTGCCACGGGCCAGCGCACATAACTGATGATGCCGAACAAGACCTGGGCCACCTCGGCGGGACGCCTGGCGTCGGCCGCCGCGCCCGTTTGCGCCCACGCCGCGCATGGCGCCAGCGCACTGCAGGCGAACAGCGAGGCCAGCAGGACGACGGCGAGCAGGACGGGCGGCGCGGAGCGCTGCCGGTGGCGGGGGGAGGAGGGCACGGCGTCGGTGTCTTTATGCGGGTCGGGTGGCTATTCAAATAATTACTCAGCAACACAGACTCTACGGAAGTCCATGTCGAAAGTAAATCATGGCGCTACGCCATACAACCTTGCATTATAAACACGAATGTTAAAAATTGCATTCTTTGCCATGAGAATTACTTACCAACACTGCTTTGGCGCGCCAGAGTGTTGCTATTCTTCCAATGTCGCTTCCAGCAAGTCGATTTCGCGCAGCAGGCGCAAATGGATGGTGTCATCGAGTTCGCCCGAAATGCGGCGGCGGAACAGTTCATCGCGCTCCGCATTGAGCGCTTCCAGGCGCAGCGCCCGTTCGGCCTTGGCCAGTTCCTGCAGCCGCATCGCCTCGTCGTTGCTGCTTTCGCCATACGCGAGGCGGCGCCGGTAGGCTTCGATCAGGCGATTGGCCGCTTCCGTGACAACTTGCTGCTTGTCATTCTTGTCGATGCCTTCGCAGACTTTTTCCAGCCGCGCGATGGCTGCTTCGGCGGCAGCGGCGCGGGCATTGCGCTCTTCCGTCGAACGGCGCGCGGGCGGCGCGAACACCAGGCCCTTGGTCAGCAGGGGCAGAGTGACGCTGGCCAGCAACAGCGACAGCAGAATCACGCCCATGGCCAGGAAGATGACGAGGTCGCGCGCGGGGAAACGATTGCCGTCGGGCAAGAACAAGGGCAGGGTCAGGATGCCGGCCAGGGTCAGCGCGCCGCGCACGCCCGCAAACGACGCCACCAGCAGCAGGCGCAGGCTGGGGCGCGCCAGCAGCGCCGCGTCCTTCGCTTCGCCCGCCATTTTCTTGTGGTGCTTGAACAGGGTCAGTTTCATCGAGATGAAGACCCAGATGAAGCGCATGAAGGTCAGCCCCACCGTGATGGCGATGACGAACAGGGGCAGTTTCCAGGCGCTGCCGGCGCCCACTTCCATGGAGGCGGCGGGCAAGCCGGCCACGGTGGCGGGCAGCTGCGCGCCGAGCATGACGAAGATCACGCCATTCAAGACCAGTTGCACGGTATCCCACACGGCCTTGCGCTGGGTGCGCGTGGCGGCCAGCGGGCGGCCGATCAGGTCGGCGTAATGCATGGACACGCCCGCCGTGGCGGCGGCCAGGATGCCGGAGCCGTGGATTTGCTCGGCGCCCAGGTAGGCGGCGAACGGGATCAGGATGCTGATCAGGATTTGCAGGCCCGGCTCTTCGCCAACCTTGCTCACCAGCCATTTGTTCGCCAGACCCACGCCCCACGAGATGGCCAGGCCGATGACGATGCCGCCGCCTGCTTCCTGCAGGAAACTCAGCGAGGCGGCGCCGATGGAGAAGCCACCCGTCATCATGGCGCCCACGGCAAACGTGAAGCAGACCAGGCCCGAAGCGTCATTGAGCAAGGATTCGCCTTCGAGGATGTGCATCAGGCGCGGCGGGATGGGATTGCCTGCCGCGATCGCCGAGACGGCCACCGGGTCCGTCGGCGACAGGATGGCACCGAGCGCGAAGGCGACGGCCAGCGGCACGCTGGGGATCAGCCAGTCGATGAAAAAGCCCATGCCCAGCACGGTAAACAGCACCAGGCCGATGGCCAGCATCAGGATCGAGCGCGCGTCGGAAAAGAAGGCGCCCTTGGGAATGCGCCAGCCATCGAGAAACAGCAGCGGCGGAATGAAGAGCAAAAAGAAAATGTCGGGATCGAGCGGCACTTGCACGCCAAACACGGCCAATCCCGTGCCGCCGGCGATCTGGATCAGGGGCAGCGGCAGCTTGACCCAGCGCGAGCGGGCGAGAAAGCCGCACAGGACGACGGTCAACACGAGAATGAGGATGATGGTAACGGTATGCATGAAGGAGCGGCGGCGTGCTGAAACGGTGATTATAAGGTGCAGCCTGCCTGCGGCACGACCTGCGTGTCATTGCGTACATACAACAAGTCACAATCGCGGTAAGATTGTCACAATCGCCTGCCGCCGCCGTCCGTGCGCGGCCGGCGTATGCTTATCCTTTTACCGGACTCCTGTTTTGCTCAAGAAAATCTTCACCGGCCTGCTGCTGTCGCTGGCATTGCTCATCGTCGCGGCCCTGGCCGCGTATCTGTATTACTGGCGCCCCGCGCTGGCGCCCATCGATCCGCCTGCCGCCACGGCATTTTCCCCGCAAGTGGTGGAGCGGGGCCGCATCCTGGCGGGCATGGGCAATTGCGCCGCCTGCCACACGGCCAAGGGCGGCGCCGAGTACGCGGGCGGCCACGGCCTGGCCACGCCGTTCGGCACGATTTATGCGACGAACATCACGCCCGACCGGCAAACGGGCATCGGCCGCTGGTCGCTGGCCGCCTTCCAGCGGGCCATGCGCGAAGGCGTGGGCCGCGATGGCGCGCATTTGTATCCCGTCTTTCCGTACACCCATTTCAACCTGGTCTCGGACGCCGACCTGACGGCCCTGTATGCGTATTTCATGACGCGCCCGCCCGTGTACGCGGCCGCGCCCGCCAACAGCGTGCCGTTCCCCTTGAACCTGCGTCCCTTGCAGGCGGCCTGGAAGTTGCTGTTTTTCAAGCCGGCCAGCTTTCAGCTTGATCCCGCGCAAGGGCTGGACTGGAACCGGGGCCGCTATCTGGCCGAAGGCCTGGCCCATTGCGCCGCCTGCCACACGCCGCGCAATGCGCTGGGCGCCGAGCTTGCCGGCTCGGCCTATCTGGGCGCGTCCATCGACCATTGGTACGCGCCGGCCTTGAGCAGCGCCAACACGGCGCCGTTGCCGTGGACGCAGGACGAGCTGTACGCCTTTTTGCGCACGGGGGCGACGGCCCTGCACGGCGTGGCGGCCGGACCCATGTCGGCCGTCGTGCACGAAGGCATGGGCGCGTCGCCCGATAGCGATATCCGCGCGCTGTCCGTGTATTTTGCCGGCGTGGCCGGCGCAGCGCAGCGCAAGGTGGATGCGGACGCCGTGATCAAGGCCGGCATCGACCGTTCGCAGCGCGTCAGCCTGGTCGACAACGACCGTGGCGCCAGCCTGTACGTGGCCGCCTGCGTGGCGTGCCATTCGAACAGCGATGGAAAACCCGCGGCCCTGCGCCCGGAACTGAGCCTGAACAGCGCCGTCAGCGCGCCCGATCCCGCCAATCTGATCCAGGTGATATTGCACGGCAGCGGCAAGGACGAGGCCATGCCCGGCGTGCTGATGCCGGGCTTCGCCGCCTCGCTGACGGACAACGACGTGGCCCAGCTGGCCGCCTATCTGCGCCGCAGCCGCAGCCACCAGCCGGCCTGGACGAACCTGGAAGCGGCCGTGGCGCGCGCGCGTGCCGGCAAGTAAATATGAGAGTTTCTTATGTACGACACTTATTTATAACACTTATGTATAACATGACCGTGAATGGCCAGCCCTTCGGCACCGAGGCCGATGCCGAGACACCCCTGCTGTGGGTGCTGCGCGACGAAGTCAACTTGAAAGGCGTGAAGTTTGGCTGCGGCATCGGCATGTGCGGGGCCTGCACCGTGCACGTGGATGGCCGCGCCATGCGTTCGTGCATCACGCCGGTTGCCGCCGTGGCCGGCTGCGCCATCACCACCATCGAAGGCCTCTCGCCCGATGGCACGCACCCGCTGCAGCGCGCTTGGATCGCCACGCAGGCGCCCCAGTGCGGCTATTGCCAGTCGGGACAGATCATGCAGGCGGCCACCTTGCTGCGCGACTATCCGCAGCCGACGGATGCGAATATCGATGCCGTCATGAGCGGCAACCTGTGCCGCTGCATGGCGTACGTGCGCATCCGCAAGGCGATCAAGCTGGCAGCCGGCATGCAGGAGGCGTCCGGTGTTTAAGTTGCCGAAAGAAAATTCAAATACTCATCCTCCGTCGCCGGGCCGGCGCGGTTTCCTGATCGCCGCCGCCGGCACGGGGGTTACGCTGGCTTTCCTGCGCGCCGACAGCTCGTTGGCCGCCGGCAAGGTAGCGCCCGTGCCGCCCGTCAAGTCTGCCGCGCCCGTGTTCGATCCCAGCATCTGGTTCGAGATCGACGTCGATGGCATGATCACCGTCAATATCGCCAAGGCGGAAATGGGCCAGCATATCGGCACGGCCCTGGCGCGCATCGTCGCCGAGGAGCTGGAAGCGGATTGGAGCAAGGTACGCCTGCATTACGTGGACACGGACCCGAAATGGGGCTTGATGGTGACGGGCGGCAGCTGGTCGGTCTGGCAGAATGTCGATCCGCTCAGCTGTGCCGGTGCGGCCGGACGTCTCGCGCTGGTCGAGGAGGGCGCGCGCCTGCTGCGCGTGCCCGTGTCCGCCTGCCACGCCCGGCTGGGCGTTGTGCATGGCCGGGGGCGCTCGATCAGCTATGGCGACATCGTGCGCCGTGGCAAGCTGGCGCGCCAGTACACGCCCGAGCAACTGAAAGCTATCGTGCTGAAAACGCCGCAGCAGCGCAGCCTGATCGGCCAGCAGGTGCAGGCGCTCGATATTCCGGCGAAGACGAATGGCACGGCCGTGTACGGCATCGATGCGCAGGTGGAGGGCATGCTGTATGCGCGTCCGAAGATCCCGCCCACGCGCTACGGCTCGAAAGTGGTGTCCATCGACGACTCGGCGGCAAAAAAGGTGAAGGGCTATTTGCGCTCGTTCGCCTTGCAGGACCCCAGCGGCACGGTGCCCGGCTGGGTCATGGTGGTGGCCGAGACCTATGCGGCGGCCATGCGCGCGGCCGACCTGGTGCAGGTGAAATGGCGGGCCGGCGCGGCGGCCCACGTGTCGGAGCAGGATATCCTCAACTACGCCGCCAAGCAGCTGGCCGATGCCAGCCTGGGTGCCCGCGTGGTCGACGATGATGGCGTGGAGCAAGCGTTCAAGGATGCCAGCCTGCAATTGGAACGCCATTACACGACCAGTACCGTGCTGCATTTCCAGCTGGAACCCGTGAATGCGCTGGCGCAGGAAATCGACGGCGTCTGGCACATTCATGCGGGCAATCAGTGGCAATCATTGATCCTGCCCGTGCTGGCGCAGGCGTTGAAGGTGCCTGAGAGCAATGTCATGCTGCACACGTATCTGCTCGGCGGCGGTTTCGGGCGGCGCCTGAACGGCGATTATTGCGTGCCGGCCGCGCTGGCGGCGCAAGCCGTGGGGCGGCCCGTCAAGATGATCTGCACGCGGGCCGACGATGCCCGTTTCGATTCGCCCCGCTCGCCATCCGTGCAGCATGTGCGCATGGCGTTCGACGACGCCGGCAAGGTGTCGGCGATGGTGCACGAGGCCAGCGCGGGCTGGCCCACGCAAGCGATGATTCCCGCCTTCCTGGCCAAGGATAAGCAGGGCCATCCTTACGACCCGTTCGCCATCGCCGGTGCCGACCACTGGTACGCGGTGGGCGCGCAGCGCGTGCGGGCCGTGTCGAACGACTTGGCCAACAGCAGTTTCCGCCCCGGCTGGCTGCGTTCCGTGGGGCCGGGCTGGACGAATTGGGCTGTGGAAAGTTTCATGGACGAGGCGGCGCAGGCGGCCAAGGTCGATCCGCTGGCGTTTCGTTTGTCCTTGCTGCAGGCGACGGGGCGCAATGCGGGCAGCGCGCCGAACGCCGTCGGCGGCGCCGCGCGCCTGGCCCACGTGCTGCAACGGGTGGCGGACAAGGCTGGCTGGGGCACGGCCATGCCGCCCGACACGGGCCTGGGCATCGCCGCCACGTTCGGCCAGGAGCGCGACATGCCCACCTGGACGGCCTGTGTTGCCCGGGTGAAAGTGGACCGCAGCACTTGCATGGTGAAAGTCGAAAAATTGTTCATGGTCATCGATGCGGGCAGCATCGTCGATCCGGACGGTGCGCTGGCGCAGGCGGAAGGGGGTGCCCTGTGGGGCGTGAGCATGGCCTTGCATGAAGGCACGGCTTTCCTGAATGGCGAAGTAAAGGATACCAACCTGAACACTTACACGCCCCTGCGCATGGCCGACGTGCCCGAGCTCGACATCGAATTCGTGGCCAGTACGGCAACCTCGACGGGCATGGGCGAACCGCCCACGACGGCCGTGGCGCCGGCCATCGGCAACGCCATCTTTGCCGCCGTGGCCTCGCGCGTGCGGCATTTGCCGATCCGCCCGGAAGCCGTGCTGAAGGGGCTGGACCGGCACGGCGCCGTCTGATGCGGGCGCAGGGCAAATTTGACGTGCGCCGCGCGTGAACGGACGCAGGCTGGTACACTGAGGCTTGCCGCTCAGGGCGCGCAGGCGGTGCCCGGTCCGGCAAGATCAACGCAACAGCAGCTTGATGTCAGTCCGATTTCAGCTCGATAGCGGAGGCAGCCATGCAAGAACAATTTGTCAGCATCACGGCCGATGAACTTCAAATGGACGGCGTGCTTGAAATGCCCGAGCGGCCCGTGGGCATCGTCCTGTTTGCCCACGGCGCGGGCGCCGATAGCGACTACCTGGGCGCCTCCAGCCACGCCACTTCCCAGGATTTTTTGCGAGCGGGCATCGCCACCTTGCGCTTCGACCAAGGCGGTGTCGAGCCTGGCGGCGGCAGCAATGGCCATGCCTATTTCGTGCGCAGCGATATCGTGCTGCTCGCGCGCCAGCTGGAAAAAGCCCTGGGCTGGCTGCAAGTCGACTCTTCCACGCGGCGCTTGCCCTGCGGTCTGTATGGCTATGGCACCAGCGCCGCCGTCGTGATGCAGCTGGCAGCCTGGCGCAGCGCGGAAATCGCCGCGCTGGCCGTCTGCGATGGCCAGGTGGAAATGGCGGGCAAGGTGGCGCTGGAAAACGTGCGCGTGCCATCGCTGCTGATCGTGGGCGGGCGCGATCCCGACGTGGCTGGCCTGAACCGCATGGCGTTTGCCACCTTGCGCTGCGACAAACAACTGGAACAGATCGCCGCTCCTGGCGGCCCCGACACGCGCCACCAGGCGGCCCTGCTGGCCACGGACTGGTACATGCGCCATTTCAACGGGCATACCAGCACGGCGCAGTAACCCAATCAGGCAGGTGCGTCAGGCAAGGGCGCGCAGATTCCGCGCATGGAAGCGCACGTGCTCTTCCATGAAACTGGCGATGAAGTAATAGCCGTGGTCGTAGCCGGCATGGCGGCGCAGCCGCAAGGGCTGGCCGGCGTCGCGGCACGCCGCTTCGAACACTTCGGGATACAGTTGTTCGGGCAGGAATTTGTCGGCCAGGCCCTGGTCGATCAAGATGCCGTTAGGAAATAGTGGCGGCCGGCCCTGCAGGCCGCGCATCAGCGCGCTGGCGTCGTACTGCTGCCAGCTGGCCGCGTCGCTGCCCAGGTAGCCCGTAAACGCCTTCTTGCCCCACGGACATTGGCTCGGCGCGGCGATGGGGGCGAAGGCGGAGACGGAGCGGAACACATCTGGATTGCGCAGGGCCAGCACCAGCGCGCCATGGCCGCCCATCGAGTGGCCGAAAATGCCCGTGCGTTGCGCATCGAGCTCCAGTTCCTGTTCCAGCAAGGCGCGCAATTCCAGGATATAGCTGTACATGCGGTAGTGGCTGCTCCAGGGCGCCTCGGTGGCGTCCACGTAAAAGCCGGCGCCCGCGCCGAAATCCCAGGCATCCGTCTCGCCCGCGATATTCGCGCCACGGGGGCTGGTGTCGGGGGCGATCAGGATCAAGCCTTCCTCGGCGGCCACGCGCTGCGCGCCGCCCTTGATCATGAACGTTTCTTCCGTGCAAGTCAGGCCCGCCAGGTAAAACAGGGCGGGGCGTTTGGTGGTGACCACGCTGCCCGGCGCCGTGTCGGGAATGAAGGCCGAGAAACGCATGGGCAGGCCGATGGCTTGCGCGTCGTGGCGATAAAAGCGTTGTACGCCGCCAAAACAGGCGTGTTCACTCAACAGTTCCAGCATGAATTCTCCTCGTTAATTGCACAGTATAGCCAGAGCGGCGCAGGACCGGCAGGGGCTCAGCCCAGCATGGCCGCTAATGCAGGCAAGATGTCTTGTGCCGGGGCATCGGTCTTGAATGCCAGCAAATGGTCGGCGCGCGTCTTGCCCATGTTGATGGCGGCCACGGGTTTGCCCGTCTCGGCCGCCATGCGGCACAGGCGAAAGCTGGAATACACCATGACGGACGAGCCGACCACCAGCAGGGCGCTGGCCGCGTGCATCTTGCGTTCGGCCTCGGCCGCGCAGGCGGCGGGCACGCCATCGCCGAAAAACACCACGTCGGGCTGCAGGGTGCCGCCGCAGCGAGGGCAGGCAGGCACGTGGAAGGTGGCCAGCTGCGATGGCTCCAGCAAGGCGTCGCCGTCGGGCGCGGGCGTGGCCGTGGCGCCCAGCAGCTGCGGATTGTCATGTTCCAGCATGTCCTGGATCAGGCGGCGCGTGTGGCGGGCCCGGCAATCGAGGCAGATCACGCCATGTATGCTGCCGTGCAATTCCGTGACGGCGGCGCTGCCAGCCTGCTGATGCAGGCCATCCACGTTTTGCGTGACCAAGCCGCCGATGCACTGGCGCTGTGCCAGTTGCGCGATGGCCAGGTGGCCGGGATTCGGCGTCGCGCGCGCCATGGTGGGCCAGCCCACCATGCTGCGCGCCCAGTAGCGGCGGCGCACGGCTTTCTGGCGGCGAAAGTCGGGGCCTTGCACGGGAGCATTACCGCGCCGCACGCCGTCCGCGTCGCGGTAATCGGGAATGCCGGACGCCGTGCTGATGCCGGCGCCCGTCAGCAGCAGCACGTCGGGATGGCGCCGCAGGAACTGCGCCAGCTGCTCGAGGGCGGCATCGTCGCTGGCAGGCTGCTGGCTGGATGAGGGAAAGTTTTGCATGATGCGCCATGCTAACCGAAAAGCAGGGCGCCGTTGCGAGGGAGAGGTTTACTCGAGCTTCATGCCGAAGCGCTGCAGCCGCGGCTGCCAATGCTCCTGAATATCGGCCGAGACGAGGATGCGCTCGGCCTTACCGATCAGCAATGCGCGGGGCACGAAGCCGAAGTAGCGCGAATCGGCGCTGTTGTCGCGGTTATCGCCCAGCATCAGAAAATGGTCGGCCGGCACCGTCACAGGGGCAAAGCTGCGCGCGGCGCCCGCGATTTGCGGCAAGACCTGGATGCGGTGCTGCTCGGTCAGGTTGCGCTCGCTGATGCGCTGGGCCGTCAGCTGGCCCACGTGGGCGATGGTTTCGGGCGCCGTATCGAGCGCCGTGTACTGGGCGGGCTGGCCATTGATGACCAGCTGTTCATTGCGCATTTCCACCGTGTCGCCTGGCAGGGCGATGATGCGCTTGATCAATCGCGTGCCGTCTTTCGGCGAGGAAAAGGTGACGATGTCGCCACGCTGCGGGTCACCCAGGCGCTGCAGCACGATGTCGGTGAGCGGCACTTTCAGGTTGAAGGCCAGGCGGTTGACGAAGACCACGTCGCCCTCGAGCAGGTTGGGGCGCATGGATGCCGACGGTATGGGATTCCAGTCCGCCACGGCCGTGCGGAACACGCCGAACAGCAGGAGAAACATCAAAAAACCTTTGTTGGCGCGCATCCATGTGCTCATGTCGGTTCTTTCGCTGGGCTGTGCCCGTGATGGGGAAGGAAGGCGCCATTGCTGCTGGCGCCATATCACGATGCACGGCGAGACTGAAGCCAGTCTTAAATCAAGCGCATGCGCGGCCGATGGCGCGACTGTTGTTGCGTGCACGCATCATCACGCCAGCCTCAGGGATGGCGGCACGGCGCTTGCGTATCGTCGTTGCCGTTCGGCAGGCGCTTGCCGTGCATGTCATCCCACAATTCGCCCAGCGCCACCAGCAAGCCGCCGGCCACGAGGGGGATCGCCACCAGCCATGGAATGCTGTCGAGCCAGGGACCCAGCAGGATGGCTGAGGCCACGGCGATGACGAAGGCGCTGCACCAGAAGCGGCGCGGATGCCTGAGCGTGAACAGGTAATGAAGGTGCTTCATACGTCCTCCTTGGTGAGCATGCGGAACAGCCGGGCGGCCAGGATGCTGCTGACGGCAATGACGATGCAGCCGTCCAGGAAAAACAGTACCTTGCCCACCAGATGCATGCCCTGTGTCAGGTAGGCGGGCAGTTCCTGCGCTTCCGCCCATTGCGTCATGCGTGCCAGCACGATGGCGGCGGCAAAGATGACGAGGGCCAGCGCCAGTACCAGCAGAACGTGTTCGAACAGGCGCTGACGCAGTTTCATGTTGGACTTGGCTAGGCAGGGGAAATTCCCTAACCTTGACGTTATCAGTCCAATATCGCCGTGCTTTGCGCTGTCACAAAAGCGCGCCCGATAGGATGAAAACGGCGTTGACGCCGGAAAATGTGCTTATGTGAAGGACTTGATGACAGCGTCCAGCCTGACCTTCAGCGACTTGTCGCGCGCCCGGATGGCCGGTATTGCGCGCCGAGCAGCAACTGCTCGGCTTTATTCGATGCCGGCGCCGTCGTTGCGCCGTTCAAAATACAGCAAGTCCGACCAGTCACCCTGGAAAAGCATGGCTTTTTCCGAGCGCCCGTACTGGTGAAAGCCGTTGCGCTGCATGACGGCGACCGAGCCCAGGTTTTGTGGCCGCGCCGTCGCTTCCAGGCGCCACAGTTCCAGTGCGCCGAATGCTTCTTCCAGCAGCAGGGCCACGACGCGCGTGGCGTAGCCGCGTCCGCCGAACCGTTCGCCGATGCGGTAACCGAGCGCCGCCTTGTTGAAATACGGGCGCGTGACGGCCGTCAGGTTGACCCGGCCGACGATCTGTCCGTCCAGCTTGGCCAGGTACTGGTGTGCTGTGTCTTTTTCGCGCTCGCGCTGCGCCTGCTCGATGGCGGCGGCGATGCCTTCGGGCGTGTAGTAGGACGGTGCGCGCGCCGTGACCCAGGTTTCAAAATAGGCGCGGTTGTCCAGTTCGAAGGCCAGCAAGGCGGGGAGGTCGGCGCTGGAGGGGGGAAGCAGCTGGAGGCGGTCAAGGTCTGGCATGGGATCTGGTCCGAAAGAGATGCGCCATTATAATCAGCTGGCGCACTTCGCCGCACACGTGCTTGAATTCATGAAGGAGCAGCATGCTGTCCCATCTCTGCCTTGGCACTAACGATTTTCCCTGCGCCTACGTCTTCTACACGGCCCTGCTGGGAGAGCTCGATTTGATCGAGAAATTTCATGATCCGGCCAAACCTTGGGCGGGATGGATGGCGCGGGAGGCGCCGCGTCCCCTGTTCGTGCTGACGGCGCCGCATGACGGCTTGCCGGCGACTGCCGGCAATGGCCAGATGACGGCCTTGCTGGCGGCCAGCCGCGCGCAGGTGGACCGATGCTACCAGGCCGTGCTGGCGCTGGGCGCCGTGTGCGAGGGACCGCCCGGCTTGCGCCCGCATTACCACGATAATTACTATGGCGCCTATTTCCGCGACCTCGATGGCAACAAGCTGTGCGTCTGCTGCCACGGCGGGGAATGATTCAGCGCGGGCCCCAGACGTCGTCTTCCGTCCAACCCAGTTCCGCAAAATCCTGCGCCCGCTCGTCCGCTTCGCCGGCGCAATAGAATTCGTCGAGCTGCGGCGGCGCGATGCGCGTGCCCGCCAGCATGGCGTGCACCTGCCCCCGGTGGTGAATCTGGTGCTGGAACACATGCGCCAGCATGCGCTGGCGCGTGTCCACCTGCGGCGTGTCGCGCAAGATCGTCACGGGCCGCGCCAGGTCCGCATCGCACAGGCTGCGGCAATGGGCGATCAGGCGCAGATCCGAGGCGCGCTGGGCCGCGTGCAGGGCCGCGCAATCGGTGAACGGCTCGTCCTGTTCAAAAAAGACATAGCAGTCGGGATGGGGCGCTTCGCCGCGCAACTCGCGTTCGAGCGCGTCGAGATAAAACCAGTCGCATGTGAGGATGTGGTTCAGCGTGAACTGGATGGTGGGAAAAAAACTGACGCGCGTGGCCTGGAACTCGGCCTGGGTCAGCTGCCCGCAAGCTTTCAGCAGGCGGTGGTTGGCCCAGGCGTTGTTGTACGCCTGGCTGGTGAGGTAGTGCGCAAGTGGATTGTTCATGATGGATCGTTTGTCGGGCAGGGAAGGGTTCATGTCGTGCCACTTTAGCATGTTGCGGCAGGTGGACAAAACGGTCACGCCCGCCGCACCGGCGCTGCTGTCATCAAGTAAAATCGCGCAGCGGATTTCGCGATAGTGATGCATATAGGGCTGGAAGAACAAAATGGGTTGGATAGGAAAATTACTGAACGGCGGCGACGACAAAAACAAGGCGGCGCCCGTCATGGCAGCGGCGGCGCCCGAGATGGCACGGCAGCCAGCCACCATCACCGAAATCGATGCCATCTACTACCGCTGGCTGGCGGCCGCCGGTTCGGCGCAGGCGTCAAAGCAGGCCGAACAGCAGATTCTGGACGAATTGACACGCCTGGTCCGTGAGCCGATCGCTGGCGCTGCGCTGATACCGCGCATTCCGGCCATCATTCCCCAGTTGATGCGGACCTTGCAAGATGAAAACATGAGCGCGGCCAAGCTGTCAGCCCAGCTGGGACAGGACGTGCTGCTGGTCGCCGAGGTCTACCGCGAAGCGAACCGGCCCTGCTACCATTCGCGCTACAACGCCAGCCCGTCGATCAACAACATGGAAGGCGCCATCATGCTGCTGGGGCAAAACGGCATGCGCATGCTGCTTGCCCGCGTCGCCTTCCGTCCCATCGTCAGCATGCAAAGCGGCGGCCTGACCATACGCACGGCGCCGCTGATCTGGCGCCAGTCCGAGAAATGCGCGCTGGCGGCCAACCTGCTCGCGCCGGCCATGCAGGCCAATGTCTTCGACGCCTATCTGGCGGGACTGATGGCCAATGTCGGCCTGGTGGTGGCATTCCGGCTGATCGACCAGATGCATGCGCCCGATGCCTTTCCGCAATCGGACGCCTTCATCGCCCAGGTGTTTGCGCAAGCGCGCATCTTGTCGGTGCGGATTGCCGAATTATGGGAGTTTCCAGAATCCGTGACCCGCGCGATCGGGCAGGCCGGCGTCGATGCCCACGCCGATGCCGATCCGCAGGCGCAAGCGCTGGCGCTGGGCGACCGCTTGAGCAAGCTGCGCATGCTGGTCGATACTGGCCGCTTTCCCGCCGACGATCCCTTCGTGACGGCAGGATTCGGCAAGAGCGAGCTGCAGGTGTTCGACAAACTGGCCGACGACGAGGAGTGACGGCTGTATGCCGCTCAGCGCGCGAAATACAGTGCGTGCAGATGTTCGAGGTCGACCTCATCGGCTTTTTGCGACAGCGCCACCTTACCGCTTTGCATCAGGTAGACGTGATCGGCCACGCCGACGGCGCGTGCCGTGTTCTGCTCCACTAAAATGATGGTGCGCTTGCCGTCGTTCAGGCGCGCGAGGATCTCGAACAGCTCGTTGACCACCAGCGGCGCCAGGCCCAGCGACGGCTCGTCGATGATCAGCAGCGACGGGGCCGACATCAGCCCCCGCGCCATCGCCAGCATCTGCGCCTCGCCGCCGGAGAGCGAGCCGGCCAGCTGCTTGCGGCGTTCGTGCAGGCGCGGGAACATGGCGTAGGCTTGCTCCAGGCGCGCCGGCATGTGGCCGCGGTGCTCCTTCGGGAAGGCGCCCATGATCAGGTTTTCTTCCACGCTCATGTCGCGAAACGTCATGCGCCCTTCGGGGATCATCGTGACCCTCGCATCGCTCATCTTCCATGTCGGCGTGCCGTTGATGGCCACGCCGTCGAGCGCGATGCTGCCCGCGCCCACGGGCAGCAAACCCATGATGGCGCGCAGCAAGGTCGTCTTGCCGGCGCCATTCGGGCCGATGATGGTGGTCAGCTTGCCCTTCTGGATCGACAGCGACACGTCCCACAGCACGTTGATGGCGCCATAGCCGGCGCGCAGATTACTAATTTCAAGCATCGTTTCGGGCATCGCTTCAAGCATGGACTGCTCCCGTATAGCTTTCGATGACGGCCGGATCGCGGAAGACGGCATCCGGCGTGCCGTCGGCGATCAGCTGGCCAAAATTGAGCACGGCCACGCGCTGGCACAGATTGCTGATGGTCTCGATATCGTGTTCGATCATGACGATGCCCACGCCAAAGGCGGCATGCAAGTCCTTGAGCATGCCCATGAAGCGGCGCTTGCCGTTCGTTTCCAGGCCTGCCAGTACTTCATCTAACAGCAGCAGTTTCGGATTGGTGGCCAGCGCCTTGGCCACTTCCAGCGCTTTCAATTCCGTCAGCGCCAGTTCGCTGGCCGCGTCGCGCCCGGCCTTGTCTGCCAGGCTGGTGAAATCGAGGATTTCATTGATCTTGCGCATGTCCACCTTGCCGGTGCCGAAGCGCTGGGCCACGACGAGGTTTTCGCGCACCGTCAGTTCATGCATCGGTTGCGGAATCTGGAAGGTGCGGCCCAGTCCCAGGCGCGCGCGCTGGTACATGGGCGTGGCCATGATGTCGCGTCCCTCGAAGCGGATGCCGCCGCCGGTGGGGCGCACCAGGCCGGAAATGGCGTTGAACAGTGTGGTCTTGCCGGCGCCGTTCGCGCCCACCAGGCCGATCACGTCGTGGCTGCCCACGTTCAGGGTGACGCTGTCGACGGCCGTCAGGCCGCCGAAGCGCACGGACACATTATCGAGTTCAAGCATGTGCTTTCTCCTTCGCTTTGAACATGTTTTTCAGCCATTTTTGCAGCAGCGGCAGCAAGCCGTTCGGGCTGAAGACGATCATCGCCACCAGCAGCACGCCCAGCACCAGCTGGTGCCCGGTCGGAATCAGCGACTTGAAGATCAGCTGGTCGACCAGGTAGACCACGACGGCGCCCAGCACGGGGCCGAGGATGGTGCGGTAACCGCCGAAGATGGCCGCCACGATCGGTAACGTGACCCACAGGCTGTTGAAGGCGTAGTCCGGCTCGAGGAAGTTGATGTAATGGGCGTTGAAGGCGCCGAACAGGCCCGCCATGAAGGCCGACACGAGCAGCATCGCGCCTTTCAGCAAGGTGCTGTTGACGCCGACGACGCGCGTGGCGTCCTCGCTGTCGTGCATGGCGCGCAGGGCGATGCCGTAATGGCTGGCGCGGATGCGGCCGTAGGTCAACGCGCAGCACACCACCAGGGTCAGCACCACCAGGTAGGCGCCCGTCTTGCTGGCCAGATCGAAGCCGAAGACGGTGGGTAAAGCCGGGATATTGTTGATGCCGCCGGCGCCGCCCGTCACGGCACTCCATTCCGTGGCCAGGATGCGGAAGATGTGCGCGTAGGCGAGGATGGCCAGCGCAAAATACGGCCCGCGCAGCCGCAGCACGGGCAGCATGATGACGGCGGCGATGGCCGCGCCCGCGCCGCCCAGCAGCATGGCGGCAAACACGGGCACGCCCAGTTTCACGGTGGTCAGCGCAGAGACATACGCGCCCACGCCGAAGAACGCCGCGTGGCCGAAGCTGACCATGCCGCCCAGGTTGCCCAGCAGGGCCCAGGACATGGCCACGCCGCCGATGATCAGGGCCGCCACCACCATGCTCATCACATACTGGTTGGCGCCCAGGGCCAGCGGCACGGCGACATACGCGGCCAGCAGCAGGCCGGCCGTTGAAATTAGTGTCGAGTGCTTCATCCGCGCCTCCGTTGTGCGCCGAACAGGCCGTTCGGCATGATGAACAGCACCAGCAGGAACAGCACCATGCCCGACAATTCCTGCAGCGCGGAGCTGGCCAGGGTGACGGTCAAGGCTTCTGCCACGCCCAGCAGCACGGCGGCCAGCAGCACGCCCGGAATCGAGCCGATGCCGGCCAGTACCGTGATGATGAAGGCTTTCACCGTCAGCGCGCCGCCGTAGGCCGGCTGGATCACGCCATAGCTGAACAAGGCGACGCCCGCGAAGGCGGCCAGGATGCCGGCGACCAGAAACGACACCAGTTCCGTGCGGCCCGGGTCGATGCCCATCAGCTTGGCCGCGTCGCGGTTGCTGGACACGGCGCGCACGGCGCGGCCATACCAGCTGGTGGACAGCCAGCGCCACAGGGCCGCCATCAGCACCAGGCTGACGCCAAAGAAGATCACTTCGCTGCGCATGCTGAAAAACGGGCCGATCTCGAAACCTTCCTGCAGCCAGCTCGACGACGTCGAACGGATGTCGGCCTTCCAGACCAGCAAAATGAAATTGGTGAGGATCACGCCGATGCCGTAGGTGAGGATCAGCGAATTGATTTCGCGGTCCTTCTTGATGCGGCTGACGATCAGGTAGACGCCCACGGACGTCAGGCTGACGATCACCAGCGCGATGGGAATGGCGAACATGGGCCCCAGGCCCAGGCCGGACTCCACGCTGTAGGCGATGTAGGCGGCCAGCAGCACCAGTTCGCCGTGCGCCAGGTTGATCACTTTCATGGTGCCGAAGACCAGCGCCAGTCCCAGTGCGATGAGGGCATAGGAGCCGCCCTGCAGCAGGCCAGAATACAGGGCCTGCAAGATTAATTCTGTCATGTCGTCATCCCGTCAGACAGCCTTGGTGCATCGGGAAGATGCGCCAGGGCAGCCGTTCATCGGTGCACGCCCGGCGGGCGCGCGCGTGTGCAGCGGGAGGCTGCTTACCAGGGCAGGGCAGGATAGTTCAGCTTGCCCGTCGCGTGCTCCTTTGGCCAGACGATCACCACCTTCTTGTCCTGGTGCTGCGCCATGCGGTGCACGAAGTTCTGGTTGTCGCCGTTGGCGGCGAACTGCACGCGACCGATCAGGGTTTCGCGGTCCGTCTTGCGCATTTCCTCGGCCACGCCGCCTTTCTTGAGCGTGCCCTTGTCGGCCGCGCGCGCGATCGCTTCGAACAGCAGCATCGACTGCACATAGCCGAACTGGCCCAGGTAGTCCGGCTCCTTCTTGTACAGCTGCTTGTAGGCGTCGCTGAAGGCCTTGCCGTCGGCCGTCTTGAATTCGGTCGGGAAGGGCAGCAGGGCCGTGCCGAAGACATTCGGCATCAGGTCGGGGAAGTCGGCCGCCATTTTCGGCGTGGCCAGCGACCACACGCCCACCATGGCCTTGATCTTCGGTTTCAGCACGCGGGCGGCGCGGATGATGCCCACGTAATCGTTTTCGTAGCCGACCATGGCCACGACTTCCGATTTGTCCTGCAGCTTGATCTTGTTGATGATGGGCTTGAAGTCGGTAATGGCCGGATCGAACGAGTGCGTCGTCACCTTCACGCCCTTGGCGGCCAGGGCCTTTTCCACGTCCTTGGCCAGGCCCGTGGTGGCATCCTTGGTCGAATACACGATGGAGACGGACTTGGCGCCCACATCCTGCAGCAGTCCCAGCATGGCTTTTTCGTAGCCGGCCGTGTTATTGATGCGGAAAAAATTCTTGCGTCCGCTGGCCACCAGGCTGTCGTCCACGCCGCCCGAGGTGATGTAGACGAGGCCCAGTTTATTGGCCGTGTCCGAGGCGGGCGAGATATTGTTCGAGCCGTAGCCGCCCGTGATGGCCACCACGCCCTGGCTGGCCAGCTTTTCCACGGCGGCGATGGCCTTGGCGGGCGCCGATTCGTCGTCGACGGTGATGATCTTGATGGTGTGCTTGCCGTTGGTCTTGTTGAATACCTCGGCCGCGACCATGATCCCTTCCTGCATGCCGGCGCCGACCCGCGCCAGGTTGCCCGTCAGCGGGATTTCCGCGCCGACCAGGAATTCGTCGGCGCTGGCCTGTGCCATCCAGGCGCTGGCAACCAGCGCTGCCATGGCGATGCGTGTGTAGGTGCGTTTCATCGTGTCTCCTCCGGTGATGTGGCTTGGTTTTATTGTCGGGTCTGCTACTACATGGTCAACTTATCGTGCATTCTGCGCCATTTGCCGCAGCTGCCCCTTTAAAATCTTGCCCGTGGCGGCTGCCGGCAGCGCTTCCATGACGATGATGGCGGACGGGCACTTGTACGGCGACAGGGTCTGCGCCAGCCATGCCTGCAATTCTGCCACGCTGGCGGGCTGGCGCGGGTCCAGCTCCACGTAGGCGATGACATCCTCGTTGCCATCGGCCAGGGTGCGCCCGACCACGGCCGACTGCACCACGGAAGCGTGGGCGTTCAGGGCCGTTTCCACTTCCAGCGGATACACATTGAAGCCGGAGCGGATGATCAGTTCCTTGGTGCGTCCCACGATGAACAGCGCGCCGTCCGGGTCCTGGCGCGCCATGTCGCCCGTATTGAGCCAGCCGCCGTCGCGCATGGTAGCCGCCGTCATGGCCGGTTCGCGGTAATAGCCGGCCATGATGTTCGGCCCGCGTATCCACAGTTCCCCCGGCTCGCCCGGCGCCACATCCTTGCCTGCTACGTCCACCACGCGTACTTCCACGCCGGGGATCGGCATGCCCACGGAGTCGTCGCGGCGCGGCGTTTCCAGGCGCGTCTGGCTGATGGTGGGGGCGCTTTCCGTCATGCCGTAGCCATTGTGCAGCGCGGTGCCGAGCAGCTTTTCCACCTCGTGCTTGAGCGACGGCGCCAGTGGCGAGCCGCCCGCATACGCAAAGCGCAGCCGCGTGGGCAGCGGCGTGTCGGCGCCGCCCAGGGTTTGCAGCAGCTTGGCGTACATGGCGGGCACGCCCTGCACGATGGTCAAGCCGTCGTCCTTCAGAGCCGAGAGCAGGCCGTCGACGGAAAAGCGCGGCACCAGGTACAGCGCGGCGCCCGCATACAGGGTGCCCAGGGCCACCGAGGCCAGGCCGTACACGTGGGAAATCGGCAGCACGCCGTAGGCGCGGTCGGTGCTGCTCAAGCCGCGCAGGGTGCTGGAGACGGCGGCGATGAACAGCAGGTTGCGGTGCGTGAGCATCACGCCCTTCGACTGCCCGGTGGTGCCCGTCGTGTAGATCAGTGCGGCCACCTGTTCGTTGCCGGGCACTGTGTCTTCCGCGAGGGCCGCCTCGTTCAGGTCGCCAGCCAGCAGCTCGCCCATGCCGTCGACCGTGGCGCTGGCCGCGCCCAGACGCGCCGCATGCGCGGCCGCTTCCGGCGAGGCGCCGGCCAGGAACAGCACGCGCCGCGCCGAACTGTGCGCAGCGATGGTGTCGATCTCGCGCGCCGACAGGCGGGCATTGACGTTGACGATCCACGCGTCGATGCTGGCGGCGGCAAAGATCAGCGCCACCTGCAGCGCACAGTTCTCGCCTACCACCATCAGGCGGTCGCCGGCGCGCACGTCCAGTCGGCGCAGCAGCTGCGCGGCGCTGTCCACACTGTGCCGTAGCTGGGCGTAGCTCCAGCTGCGGCGCCCTTCATGCAGCGCGGGCGCGTCGGGCGCGCGCGCCGCCCAATAGATGGGGATGGCCGACAGGCGCGCCGGCAAGTGGGCCAGCAGGGCGGGAATGTCCATCGCGGCCTCCTTCACTTTTGCGCTGCCTTGATCATGTTGCGGGCGATGACGATCTGCTGGATCTGCGTCGTGCCTTCGTAGATGCGGAACAGGCGCACGTCGCGGTAGAAGCGTTCGGCCGCGTATTCGCTGATGTAGCCGGCGCCGCCGTGGATCTGCACGGAGCGGTCGGCGACTCTGCCGCACATTTCGGAGGCGAACAGCTTGCAGCACGATGCTTCCGTCGAGATGTCTTCCTTGTTGTCGCGCCGGCGCGCGGCGTCCAGCACCATGCTGCGCGCCGCGTAGATTTCCGCCTTGCTGTCGGCCAGCATGGCCTGGATCAACTGGAACTCGGCGATGGGCTGGCCGAACTGCTGGCGCTCCATCGCGTAGGCGAGGGCGTCGGCCAGCATGCGCTCGGCCGCGCCCACGCAGACGGCGGCGATGTGCAAGCGGCCCTTGTCGAGCACCTTCATGGCAGTTTTAAAACCCACGCCTTCCTTGCCGCCGATGATGTTCGCGGCCGGAACGCGGCAATTTTCGAAGATGACGTCGCAGGTATGCGCGCCTTGCTGGCCCATCTTCTTATCGATCTTGCCTAAAGAAAGGCCCGGCGTATCCTTTTCCACGATGAAGGCGGAGATGGCCGAGGCGCCGCGCTTGACGGGGTCTGTGCGGGCCATGACGGTAAAGATGCTAGCTTCGGGGGCGTTGGTGATATAACGCTTGCTGCCGTTGAGGATGTAAAAGTCGCCATCGCGCACGGCCGTCGTGCGCAGCGAGGCCGCATCCGACCCCGATCCCGCTTCCGTCAGGGCGAACGAGCCGATGATCTCGCCGGCCGCCAGCTTGGGCAGATAGTATTGTTTTTGCGCTTCCGTGCCATCGATCACGATGCCTTGCGAGCCGATGCCGTTGTTCGTGCCGATCAGCGAGCGGAAGGCGGGCGAGGTGCGGGCGATCTCGAACGCGACGCGCACTTCCTCTTCCATGCTCAGTTCCAGGCCGCCGTAGGCTTCCGGGATGGACAGGCCGAACAGGCCCAGCTCGCGCATCTGCGCCACGATGGCGGGCGGGATCGTGTCCGTCTCGGCCACCAGCGCCTCGTTCGGCACCAGCACTTCGCGCACGAAACGGGCGATGCTGTCGAGCAGGATGTTCAGGGTTTCTTCGTCGCGTATCATCGGGTTCCTCGGCGCTTTGATGTGATCTGTTGTTGAGAGGGGCGCGCAGTCTAACCGCGGCCCAGGTTTTTTTCCACTGTCTTGACCAGGGCGACCAGGCGCGGTCCCAGGTCGGACTCGAGCTTTTCGCGCGACAGCAAAAAGGCGGGGCCGCCGCAATTGAAGGCCATCACCTGTTCGCCATCCGCGCCCAGCATGGGCACGCCCACCGCGTGCACGTCGTTCTGCCACTCGCCGGCCGAGATGCAAAAGCCCCGGTCCTGGTAATCCTTGAAGCCTTGTTCGATGCCGGCCTTGATGCGCGGCCAGCGCTCCGTCTCGTGCATCCGCGCATGGTCCATCAGGTAGTCGCGCTCGGTCTGCGGCAGGATGCACAGCAGGGCCTTGCCCATGGCGGTCGTCATCAGGGGAATGCGCGAACCGACGTCGAGGCGCAGGGTGACGTTGGCGCTGCTGCGGCACGTTTCCACGTACACCATGCTGAGGCGGTCGCGCGTGCCCAGCGACACGGACGCCTGCGCATGTTCGGCCAGTTCCTCCATCAGCGGGCGCGCCATCTTGCGCACGTCCAGATTGGACAGCATGCGGTAGCCGAGGGCCAGCACGCCGGCGCCCAGCTGGTACTTGCCCAGGCTGTCCGAGTAATTCAGGTAGCCCAGTTTGGTGAGGGTGTAGGTCAGGCGCGAAATGGTGGGCTTGGGGATGCCCGTGCGCTTGGCCATGTCCGCGTTCGACAGATAGACTTCGCCGGGGCGAAAGCACCGGAGCACTTCCAGGCCGCGCGCCAGTGCGTTGACGAACTGGCGGTCCTTGCCTTCCTCGTCATCGCTGAAGACGATGAGTTCCGGATCTGCTGCGGCCTGAATATTTGTTATATTTGCATTCATTTTCGAACTCCCTGGAAATCAGTTTGCCTAGCCAAATTGGACGTGTCAATCGTTTTATGAAACATTCGTTCGCACAGCGAAATGGTGCGGTGCATGAATTTCTCTCGGAAAATTGACCTGCGCCGCTGTTTCTGGCCTTGTTGCTTGAGCATCGCTATATACATCTGTATATTGCGCCGTTGGATGACGGCCGCCGCATGCGCGGCCGCTTTTTTGCATATCGCTATATAAGCTGATATATAACGGAAGAGAACAACATGACGATGGTGAAACAGGTAATGGCAGGCGCCGTTCTGCTGGCGCTGGCGCAGCAGGCTGCTGGCAAGGAAGACGTGGATGCAGCGGCGCCGTTCGTGCTGGGCACGGTGACGGTGATCGGCCAGCGCGAGCAGGCAGGCCAGATGGAACAGCAGGTGGGCTCGCAAGTGAGCCGCGCCGAGATGCGCCGCTTTAACCGCGACAACGTGGGCGACGCCTTGAATTTGCTCTCCGGCGTGTCGCTGTCGACCAATTCGCGCAACGAGAAAACCGTCGCCATCCGCGGCTTCGATGCGCGCCAGGTGCCGCTGTACATCGACGGCATACCCGTCTATGTGCCATATGACGGCTACGTCGATTTCAACCGCTTTACGACGGCCGACCTGGCCGCCATCCAGGTAGCGAAAGGCTTCAGTTCCGTGGCCTACGGCGCCAATACCCTGGGCGGCGCCATCAACCTGGTGTCGCGCAAGCCGACGGCTTTGATGGAAGGCGATACGTCAGTGGGATTCGGTTCGGGCAGCGAGCGCCAGGTGTCGGCCAACGTGGGCACCAACCAGGGCCTGTGGTATCTGCAGGCCGGCGTGTCGTATATCGACAGCGACGGCTTTCCCATGTCGTCCGATTTTCGCCCGACGGCCACGGAAGACGGCGGCATGCGCAACAATTCCTACCGCAAGGATCACAAGCTATCGTTCAAGGTGGGCCTGACGCCGGGCGGCGCGCGGGCGGGCGACGAGTATGCACTGAGCTACTACAAGCAGCATGGCGAAAAGGGCCAGCCGCCATCGACGAATCCCGCCGGCGCGCGCTACTGGCAGTGGCCATACTGGAACAAGGAAAGCGTGTATTTCGTCTCGCAGACGCGCCTGGGCCAGCAGGAACGCCTGAAACTGCGCCTGTACCACGACAGCTACGACAATGAAATCACGTCCTACACGAACGGCAGCTACACGACCCTGAAGACCAGCGGCCAGGGCAGCGTCAGCGGCGGGCGCAGCATCTATAACGACCGCACGAACGGCGGCGCGGTGGAACTCGAATCGTTCCGCCTTGCCGCGCACAGCCTGCGCCTGGTTGCCAGCTACAAGGCCGACGAACATCAGGAGCTCGATGTCAAGGGCGTGCGCACCACCTGGTACAAGGATGCCCTGTGGACCCTGGGCGCGGAAGACAGTATCGCCCTCAATGCGGCGACGGAACTGTCGCTGGGCGCCTCGCGCAACGTGCTGCGCCCGGACACCGTCTACAGCGCCGGCAATGCGTATACCTTGCCGCACAATCAATCGGCTACCGACCTGCAGGCGGGCCTGTTCCATAAAGTGGGTTCCGAGGCGCGCGTGTATGCCACCGTGGCGCGCAAGTCGCGCCTGCCGACCCTGAAGGACCGCTATTCGCAGCGCCTGGGCACGTATATCGAGAATCCGGCGCTGCGCGCCGAGGAAGCGCTCAATTATGAAGTGGGCTACCAGGGCGCCGTGCAGGGCGCCAAGGTGGAAGCGGCCCTGTTCTACAGCGACGTGAAGGACAAGATCCAGAGCGTGGCGAATGTGGCGGGCGTGCGGTCGCAGATGCAGAACGCGGGCAGGGCGCATATCAGCGGCGTGGAAGTCGGTTTGCGCGGCCGCGCCGGCGCCTGGCTGGATTGGGGCGGCAACTACACCTATACCGACATGAAAAACGTCAGCGACCGCGCCATCCGCCTGACGGACGTGCCGCGCCACAAGCTGACGGCGCACGCCGTGCTGCACGCGGCGCGCCAGGTCGACGTGGTGGCCATCGCCGAATCGAACAGCGGACGCTGGGTCTCGAACACGCTGGCACTGGGCGGCTTTACCACCATGAACCTGAAAGCCGTGTACCGGCCCTTGCCGGCCTTGAGTCTGGAAGCGGGCGTGAGCAACCTCGGTGACCGCAATTACGCGCTGGCCGATGGTTTTCCCAGTGCGGGCCGCAGCTGGCTGGCCAATGCGCAATACCAGTTCTGATTTTTTGACTATTCAATGAAAGGACACAGCATGTTGAAGACAATACTGGCGGGCCTCGTTTCGGCCGCACTGCTGGCGGCGGCACCTGCCTGGGCCGACCCGGCGCCAGCGCGCGACAATATGAGCCACGCGCTGACCGTGACGGGCATGGTGGAAACGCCGCTGGCCCTGAAGGTGGCCGACCTGCGCCAGCTGCCCCCGGCCAATGGCGGGGACATCGCCGTCACGCGCCACAACGGCGACAAGGCCGAGACCATCACCAGTTACAAGGGCGTGCGCCTGCGCGACATCCTGGACAAGGCGGTGCTCGATGCGCCGGGGCACAACGACGTCAAGAAGCTCGCCATCATCGCCACGGCCACCGACGGCTATGCCGTGGTGTTTTCCTGGGGCGAGCTGTATAACGCACCGGCCGGCGAGGGTGTGATTGTCTACTACGAAAAAAACGGCAAGGCGCTCGACGACAACGATGGCGAGATCGCCCTCATTTCGGCCAAGGACATCCGCACGGGCCCGCGCCACGTGAAGTGGCTGAACGGCATCGAGGTGCGCAAGCTGGCGGAATGACGCGCAGCTGATGGAAAAAACGCGCCGTGGAGCCATCCCCGGCGCGTTTTTTTTATGCCGCCAGCGCTTGCCGCATGGCTTTGCCCGCCACGTCGAACAATCCCCGCGCCGCTGGCGTCAGGCCCAGCATGTGCATCGACGCATGGATCATGCCGTCGAGCTGCACGTATTGCGCCGCCACGCCGTCGTCGCGCAAATACCGCGCATAGGCCTCGCCCTCGTCATGCAGCGGGTCGTACTCGCATACCAGCACCGTCGCCGGCGGCAAGTCCTTGAGCGACGCGGCCTGCAGGGGCGCGGCGTAGGGCTGCGCGCCGTCAGCCGGCTCGTTCAGGTAGGCCGACCAGCAAAAGCGCATCGCTTCCCGCGTCAGCGAATGCCCTTCCGCATAGCGCTGGTAGGACGGCGTGTCGAAGGCGAAATCGAGCGCCGGGTACAGCAGCAGCTGGTGCGCCAGCGCGGGGCCGGCCTGGTCGCGCGCCATCAGGGCGGCGGCCGCCGCCAGGTTGCCGCCCGCGCTGTCGCCGCCCACGGCCAGCCGTTTCGCATCGATGCCCAGCATCTCCGCCTCGTCGGCGACCCAGCACAGGGCCCGGTAAAAGTCGTTCAGTGGCACGGGAAACTTGTGCTCGGGCGCCAGCCGGTAGTCGACGGAAACGATCACGCAGCCGGTGGCGTTGGCCAGCGCGCGGCACGGATTGTCGTACAGGTCCAGCGAGCACAAACACCATCCGCCCCCATGCGCGAAGACGATGGCCGGCAAGGGCTGACCCGTGTCCGCGCCGGCAGGCACATAGGCACGGACGGTCAGCGCATGCTCGCCCGGCACCACGTAATCGGTAATGGACGTCACGTCTTCCAGGGGGCCGTGCAGCTGGCGCAGTCCCGTTTCCGTGGCGGCGCGCAGGTCCGCCAGCGAGGCGGGCGGCGGCGCATCGTTTGCCAGCGCCAGGAAGGCCGCTACTTGCGGATCGAGGCTCATGCGGCTTCTCCGGCCAGGAACGGCAGCAGGTGGGCGATGAACGCTTCCGGCTGTTCTTCCATGATGAAGTGGCCGCATTCGGCGACGATGGCGCCTTTCAAGATGTCCGCCTTGCCCTGCATGGTCAGCAATGGCGCGTCATTTGTCGCATGGTCGGCGCCAATGGCCAGCACGGGCATGGCCAGACTCTTTTTCGCCCGTTCCAGGTTTTGCCGGATGGTTTCGGGAATGGCGCGGTAGTAGGCGAAGCCCGCGCGCAGGGCGCCCGGCGTGGCATAGGCGTCCGCATACACGTCGACGGCCACCTTGTCGCGGCGGTACGACCAGCGGTCCAGGATGAAGCGGATGTATTCGCGCTCCTTGCCCGCTGTGAGCATTTCCGGCAAGTCCAGCACCTGATTGAACATGAAGTGCCACAGGAAGATGTTGTCGGACGGCGCGACGAAGATCGGCGGCGCCGGCGCCAGGCCCGGGATCACGGCTTCCGTCAGCGCCAGTTTCGTCACTGCCTGCGGGAAGTCGCTGGCCAGCGCATAGCCGACCCACATGCCGATGTCGTGGCCCACCACGTCGTACTGCGCATGGCCCAGGGCCAGCATGGCGCGGTGCAGGGTGGCGGCAACGGCGCCCGTGTCGTAGCCGCCGGCCGGACGTTCCGAGTGGCCGCTGCCGGGCGGATCGATGGCGATCGCCTGGTAGCCCTGAGCGGCCAGCGCCGCCATCACGTGGCGCCAGGCGTACCAGGTTTGCGGCCAGCCGGGGATCAGCAGCACGGGTTTGCCTTCGCCGGCGATGACGCAATGCAGGCGCTGGCCGTCGATGCGCACGTAGTCGTGGGTGTAGCTGTCTTCATTCTGATGCATGGCAAGTCCTTGTATTGATTCAGTTAATTGGTTGATTAGTTGTGCGCGATGCCGAGCAGGGTGTTGATCTGCTGCGCGCTGACGGGGGCGCCGGCGAAATCGTCGAAGATCTTGTCGGTCACGGGAATGATGTGGGCGTTGATGAACGCCACGCCTTCGCGCGCACCCACCTCCTGGTCCTTCAGGCAGCATTCCCATTCCAGCGTGGCCCAGCCCGCGTAATCGTTCTGCGCCATCTTCGAGAAGATGGCCTTGAAATCGACCTGGCCGTCGCCCAGCGAGCGGAAGCGCCCGGCGCGGTTTTCCCACGACTGGTAGCCGCCGTAGATGCCTTGCCGCCCCGTCGGATTGAACTCCGCATCCTTCACATGGAACATGCGGATATGGTCCTTGTATATATCGATGAATTCCAGGTAGTTCAGCTGCTGCAGCACGAAGTGGCTGGGGTCGAACAGCATCTTGCAGCGCGGATGGCGGCCCACGCGCTCGTAGAACATCTCGAAGCTGATGCCGTCGTGCAGGTCTTCGCTCGGGTGGATTTCGTAGCACAGGTTGACGCCCTGTTCCTCGCACACGTCGAGGATGGGCAGCCAGCGGCGCGCCAGTTCGTCGAAGGCCGCTTCGATCAGGCCGGGCGGGCGCTGCGGGAACGGGAACAGGTAGGGCCAGGCGAACGAACCGGAGAACGTGCCCATGTCGGTCAGGCCCAGGCGTTTCGACGCCATGGCCGCCAGTTTCACTTGCTCGATGGCCCACTCGGTGCGCGCGGCCGGCTGGCCGTGCAGATGTGCCGGGGCGAAGCTGTCGCACAGCGCGTCGTAGGCCGGGTGCACGGCCACCAGCTGGCCGAGGATGTGCGTCGTCAGTTCGCTGATGACCAGGCCATGGCCGGCCAGCATGGCAACGAGGTCGTCGCAGTATTGCTGGCTGTGCGCGGCCTGTGCCACGTCGAACAGGCGTGCATCCCAGGCGGGAATCTGCAGGGCCTTGAAGCCCATGCCTGCCGCCCATTCGGCGATGGCGGGCAGGGTGTTGAAGGGCGCCGTGTCGGCGGCGAATTGTGCCAGGTGCAGGCTTGGTCCTTGGATGGTTTTCATATCGGCTCCTATTGTTTGTCGATCGACAAAGAATAGGCGAAATTCTTGGCGCGGTCAAGCCCGGGATGCAAAATAAATCGCGAACGCGCCGTGGGCGCCAGGCGTTATACTGGCCGCCACTTCGCAAGCAGAGGATAAAAATGGCAGGAAGACCGAGGGAATTCGACCGCGCGCTGGCGCTGGCAAAAGCGCGCGACGCGTTCTGGACGCGCGGCTACGAAGGCGTATCGATGGCCGACCTGGTGGCGGCGCTGGGCATCGCTTCGGCGCGCATCTATGCGGCGTTCGGCTCGAAGGAGCAGCTGTTCCGCGAAGCCGTGGAACTATATGAAACGGGCGAGGGCGCGTTTGCCGTGCACGCGCTGGCGGCCAGCCTGAATGTGCGCGACGCCGTGGCGCGCATGCTGGAAGAAGCCGTGCTGCTGTATACGCGCAGCGGCCAGCCGCAAGGCTGCATGGTGGTCACGGCCGCCACGAACACGAGCGCGGACAACGCGGGCATCGCCGACTGGCTGGCGCAGCACCGCCGCGCGCGCACGCAAGCCGTCATCGAGCGCCTGCGTGCGGCGCAACTGGCGGGAGAATTGAAAGAGGAGGCGGACGTGCAGGCGCTGGGCGACTACTATGCGGCGCTGCTGCATGGCCTGTCGGTGCAGGCGCGCGACGGCATTCCCGCCGAGCGGCTGCTGGCGCTGATCACGCCGGCCATGGCGCCGCTGGCGCTGGAAATGAAAAACTAGACTATTTTTTCGATAGCCGCAGTAGTCAAGTCTTGACGTCGATCAGGCTGCCCAGTGCCTGGTCGGCCGCCTTGACGACATTTGCCGATAAATTAAAGCCGGCCTTGTAGACGAGATTATCCGTCAGTTCGGACGCGAGGCCCACGCCGTTCGGCCGGCTTTCGGCCGCCTTGGCCGCATTTGCATTGGCGCCGCTGACGCTTTCGCCTGCGGCCAGCTTGCGCCCTTCGACGGAGAGGGTGACGCCCGTGCCGGCCGGGCTGGCTTCCTGGAACTCGGCTTGCTGCGGCTGGAAGCCCGGCGTATTCGCATTGGCGATATTGTTGGCGGCCACATCCAGCGCGCGCTGGTTGGCGGTCAGCCCCGAGGTACCGGTGGTGAGGGCGGATATGGACATGGCAACTCCTTCAGAATACGCCCAGTTTACTCCCGTCAGCGGAAAAAGTGGTTGGTGCAAGGCAACAATTGTTCCCGCAGGTGCTTGCCGCAAAAAATATGTGCGTCACGTAATTTTTTTATATTGTTCTGTGGCATTTCACTGTCTAGACTGGCAGGGAAGTCATCCACGGAGTGCGCCATTTTCCACCTGCTTCGCCCTATTTTGCTGGGTTTGCTGCTCAGCCTGCCTTGCCTGCCCCTGAAAGCCCAGCTTGTTCCCTCGCAGCTACCGCTCGATGCGCGCCTGAACGAGCAAGTCATCATGGTGCCGGCCGGCGACGGCTTGCGCGAGACGCTGGAGACGACGGTGTTCCGTCCCCCCGGCTCCGGCCCGTTTCCCTTGCTGCTGATGAATCACGGCAAGCAGGCCGGCCCGGCCCGGCTGCAGCAGCGCGAGCGCTTCATCTATATGGCGACCGAGTTCGTGCGCCGTGGCTATGCCGTGATGCTGCCCATGCGCGCCGGCTTTGCGCGCTCCACGGGCGCCTACCGCGATTTCGGCTGCGACATGCTGGGCAACGCCCAAGGCCAGGCGCGCGACATGCTCGCCGCACTCGCGTATGCGCGCCGCCAGAGCTGGGTCGACCCGCAGCGCATCGTCGTCGCAGGGCAGTCGTATGGCGGCATGGCGGCGCTGGCGCTGGCCACGCGGGTGCTGCCCGGCGTGCGCGGCGTGCTCAATTTTTCCGGCGGCTTGCGCGTCGACATGCCCGGCTGCGACTGGCAAGGGGCGCTGGCCAAGTCCTTCGCCACCCTGGGCGCCTACAACCACATTCCCAGCCTGTGGCTGTATGGCGCGAATGACTCGTATTTTTCGCCGGCGCTGGCGCGGCGGCTGTTCAATTCCTTTACCGGTTCAGGCGGCCGGGCGCATTTGCTGGCCTATGGCCCGTTCAAGCGCGACGCCCACCTGACCCTGGGCAGCCGCGATGGGGTGGCCGTGTGGCTGCCCGCCACCGAGCGCTTCCTGCAGAAAATCGGCATGCCGGTGCGCCAGGTCTACCGCGTGGCCGATGCGCCGTCGCCGCCCGCCACGCATTTCGCGCCGCAGGACGATATCGCCGCCGTGCCCTACCTGGAAGAGCAGGGCCGCGCCGCGTACCGCGTCTTCCTGGAAAAAACCGCGCCACGCGCCTTTGCCTTGTCGGCCAGCGGCGCCTGGGGCTGGGCCGAGGAGGGCGAAAGCCCTGATGTGCGCGCGCTCGCTTCGTGCCAGCGCCGCAGCAGCCTGCCATGCCAGCTGTATTCGGTCGATGAAAGCGTTGTTTGGCCGGTCGCCGGCGCCAGCGCGAGCGCCGCCGGCGGCGCGCAATAGGCTGCCGCGCACGATAGTTGTCGCCGAAACGGGGGATGGGCGAATATACTAGGCGAAAAGGGAGGCGTTGCGCTTCCCGTCCGCCCTTATCATCAGCGAGAATTCACCCTTATGGCGTCATCCCCAGAAAACCTCAGCATGGCCGTGTTTTGCGACTTCGAGAACGTCGCGCTCGGCGTGCGAGATGCAAATTACGAAAAATTCGATATCAAGCCCATCCTCGAACGCTTGCTGCTCAAGGGCAGTATCGTTGTCAAGAAGGCATATTGCGACTGGGACCGTTATAAAAGTTTCAAGGGCACCATGCATGAGGCGAACTTCGAACTGATCGAAATTCCCCATGTGCGCCAGTCCGGCAAGAATTCGGCGGACATCCGCCTCGTCGTCGATGCACTGGACCTGTGCTACACCAAGGCCCACGTGAACACCTTCGTCATCATCAGCGGCGATTCCGATTTTTCGCCGCTGGTGTCGAAACTGCGCGAAAACGCCAAGCAGGTGATCGGCGTGGGCGTCAAGCAGTCGACCTCGGACCTGCTGGTGGCCAACTGCGACGAATTCATTTTCTACGATGACCTGGTGCGCGAAAGCCGCCGCACGGCCGCCAAGCGCGACGCGCGCGAAACCCCGGCGGCCAAGCGTTCGCCCGACGAAGAAGTGCGCCGCAAGGAAAAATACGAGTCGCGCAAGACGGAAGCGATCGAAATGGCCGTCGCCACCTTCGACGCGCTGGTCTCGGAGCGCGGCGACAGCGGCAAGATCTGGGCCTCGATGCTGAAGGAAGCGATCAAGCGCCGCAAGCCGGACTTCAGCGAATCGTATTACGGTTTCCGCACCTTCGGCAACCTGCTGGAAGAAGCGCAGACGCGCGGCTTGCTGGAATTCGGCCGCGACGAGAAATCGGGCGCCTATGTCTACCGCAGCAGCGGCCTGGTGCCTGTCGCTGCGCCCGTGAACGGGGAAGTCGCCAGTGAGGTCATCGCCAGCGGCGAAGCCGGCGCGACGGCGGAAGAGGGCAATCACCGCGAAGGCGGCAGCCGCCGCGATTCGCGCCGCAATGGCCGTGGCGGCCGCAAGCAGAACGAGCAGCGCCGCGGCGAGTCCGCGCCACAGGCTTTCGTGCCGGTGGCCGACGCCGAAACAACCGTCGTCGAGCAATATGCGCCGGCGCCGCAGCCGGAGGTGGTGCATGAAGTGGCCGAAGCCGCAGTCGAGGTCGTAGCGGAAGAGGGCAACGCCAAGCGCGGTTCGCGCCGCAATGGCCGTGGCGGCCGCAAGAATGGCGATGGCGCCCGCGAAGCGCGCGCCGAGGTGGTCGAAGTGGCGCCAGCGCCTGAACCGGTGCCCGAGCCAGTAGCCGAGGCCGTTGTGGAAACCGTCGTCGAAGCGAAGCCGAAGGCCAAGCCGCGCACGCCGGCGCGCAAGACGGCAGCGGCGAAAAAGCCGGCCAAGAAGGCGGCCGACGCCGTGGCGGAAGCGGCGCCCGTGATTGAAGCGGCGCCGGTAGAAGTGGCCGTCGTGGCGGAAGATAAGCCGGTCAAGGCGCCACGCAAGACCCCGGCGCGCCGTCCCGCGCGCAAGAAGGCGGAAGCGGCTTGATAGTTTGAGAAGGAACAAGCGGGGCGGCAATCGCATGCGCCCCGGCTTTTCCTGTGCCTGCCTTGCGCAAACCGCGCACCCCGATCTCCCCAAGCGTGTAGGATGAGCCTGTTTTTAACGCAGCGGGCGGTCAAGCATGTACCACGGTGAACGGTTCAACAGCATTTCCCATACGGTGGGCGCCGCGCTGGCGGCCATCGGCGGCGTCATCCTGATCGTCGCGGCGGCCCGCACGGGCGATCCCTGGAAAATCGTCAGCTGCAGCGTGTATGCGGCCATGCTGCTGACCCTGTACCTCACTTCCACCCTGTACCACAGCGTGCGCGGCAAGGCCAAGGCCGTGCTGCAGCGGCTCGACCATTGCGCCATCTACCTGCTCATCGCGGGCACCTACACGCCCTTCATGCTGGTCACCCTGCGCGGGCCGTGGGGCTGGTCGCTGTTCGGCGTCGTCTGGGGCCTGGCGCTGTTTGGCATCGTGCAGGAATATGTGTACGCGAAAGGCGCGCGCATCCTGTCGCTGGTGATTTACGTGGCCATGGGCTGGCTGATCGTCATCGGCATCAAGCCGCTGCTGGCGGCGCTCGAGTGGAACGGCTTCCTGTGGCTGGTGGCGGGCGGGCTGTGCTACACGGGCGGCATCGTCTTCTATGCCACCGATCACAAGCTGCGCCATGGCCACGGCATCTGGCACCTGTTCGTGCTGGCTGGCAGCAGCTGCCATTTTATCGCCATTTTGTTCTACGTTGCCTGACGTTGCCTGTGGTCATCACTGTTGCCGCGATTCCATTATAATGATGCGATATGTGAAATTAAGGCAATAATGGATATCAACTCGGACGACCTGAAAATCTTCGTCACCGTCATCGACAGCGGCACCCTGAGCGCGGCCGCCGTGCATCTGGGACAAACCACCTCGGGCGTCAGCCGGGCCCTGTCGCGCCTGGAAGACAAGCTGGCCACCTCGCTGCTGACGCGCACCACGCGGCGCATGGAGCTGACGGAAGAGGGACAGCTGTTCCTCGACAAGGCGCGCGCCATCCTCGCCTCGATGGAAGACGTGGAAGAGTCGATCCGCATCCGCCGCCAGAAGCCGGCCGGGCGGCTGTCCGTCGATGCCGCCTCGCCCTTCATGCTCCACTGCGTGGTGCCCCACGTGGCCGAATTTCGCGCCATGTATCCGGACATCCGCCTGGAGCTGACCAGCAACGACCAGATCGCCGACCTGCTCGAGCACCGCACCGATATCGCCATCCGCATCGGCGCCCTGGTCGACTCGACCCTGCATGCGCGCGCGCTGACTGCCAGCCCGCTGCACGTGCTTGCCACGCCCGCCTACCTGGCGCGCCACGGCGAACCGGCCACGCCGGAAGCGCTGTCCGGCCATGCGTTGCTGGGTTTTGCCCAGTACGACCTGGGCAACAGCTGGCCGCTGCGCCACGAAGCGGGCAACAGCCTGCAGATCGTGCCCGCGCTGGCCGCCTCCAGCGGCGAAACCCTGCGCCAGCTGGCCCTGCACGACCAGGGCATCGTCTGCCTGTCCGACTTTATGACGAAGGACGATATCGCCGCCGGCCGCCTGGTGAAAGTGCTGCAACCGTTCTACACGGGCTACCGCCAGCAGATCCATGCCGTCTACTACCGCAACACGCAGCTGGCACAGCGCATCAGCTGCTTTCTCGAGTTCCTGCAGCACAAGCTGTAGGCCGGGCATGAAGGAGAAGGGCATGGAGTGTCCCACCTGCGGCGAATACGGCGACCTGATTCTTGCGAAAGTCAGAAAGACGGGGCAGGAGGTGGTCGTTTGCACCGAATGCGACAACCTGTGGGCCAAGCCGGGCAGCGCGCCCGACATCGACGCCAGCGAGGGCGTGGCAGAGTTTCTGGCGGCAGCCGGCCTCGCTGACGACTGGAAGGAACTGGAATTGCTCGCCAGGCCGCCGCCGGGCTAGCCTGCGCGGACGCCGCGTCAGGCTATGGCGTTCACTTCCTTCGTTTCTGCCCGCAGCAGCAGTTCCACCTCGTGCGCCGGCAGCGGGTGACTGAAGTAATAGCCTTGCGCCTCGTCGCAGCCATGGCGGCGCAGGTAATCGAGCTGCTCGGCCGTTTCCACGCCTTCGGCCACCACGCGTAGTTTCAGATTGTGCGCCAGGGCGATGATGGAGACGACGATGGCTGCGTCGTCCGCGTCGCGCGCCACGTCGCCGACGAAACTGCGGTCGATCTTCAGCACGTCGATGGGGAAGGTGCGCAGGTAGGCGAAGCTGGAATAGCCGGTGCCGAAGTCGTCGATCGACAGCTGCACCCCCAGCGCCTTCATGTCGTGCAGCTGGCTGACGGCCAGCGCCACGTCGTGCATGAACAGGCTTTCCGTCAGTTCCAGTTCCAGGCAGGCGGGCGGCAGGCCCGTTTCCAGCAGCACTCCGGCGATCGAGGCGACCAGGTTCGGCTCGTTGAACTGGCGCGCCGACAGGTTCACGGCCAGGCGCAGCGTGTCCAGCCCCGCCGCATGCCAGCGTTTCACCTGCGCGCACGCTTCGCGCATGACCCAGGCGCCGATCGGCACGATCAGGCCCGTATCTTCCGCCAGCGCGATGAAGCGCTGCGGCGCCACCATGCCCAGGTCCGGATGCTGCCAGCGCAGCAGCGCTTCCACGCCGACGATGCGCCCGCTGGCCAGGTCCACCTGCGGCTGGTAATGCAGCACGAACTGCTCGCGCTCCAGGGCGTTGCGCAGCGCCGTCTCGATGCGCAGGCGCTCCAGGGTGGCCTGGTTCATGGCCGTCGTGTAGAACTTGATGTTGTTGCGGCCCTGTTTCTTGGCGCAGTACATGGCGATGTCGGCCTGCTCGATCAGGTTCTGCGTCTCGCCATTCAGGGTCACGTCGCCGGGAGCGTCGTAGCGCGACATGTCGTAGACGGCTACGCCGATGCTGCAGGTGACGAAGAATTCCTTGCCATCCAGCAATACCGGCTGGGCCACGGCATCCATCACGCGCTGCACGATGGCGGCGCTGAGCGCTTCGTCGGCCTGTTCGCACAGGATGGCGACGAATTCGTCGCCCGACAGGCGCGCCACCGTATCGGTTTCGCGCAGGCTGGCCTGCAGCCGCGTGGCGATGGTTTTCAGCAGCAGGTCGCCGGCCTTGTGACCGAGGCTGTCGTTGACGAACTTGAAACGGTCGAGGTCGATCAACAGTACCCACAGTGCGCGGTTCTTGCGGCGCGACAGGGCCATCGCTTGCGCCAGGCGGTCGCGCAGCAGGGCGCGGTTGGGCAAGCCCGTCAGCACGTCGTGGTGGGCGATGTGCTGGATTTGCTGCTCGGCCAGCTTGCGCTCCGTGATTTCGGAACCCGTGCCCCGGTAGCCGCGAAATTCACCGAGCTCGTTGAACAGCGGTTCGCCATTGATGCTGAACCAGCGCAGCTGGCCGTCACGGTCCTGCATCGCATATTCGAGGTTGGAAAAGGGCAGGTGCGCTTCCAGGTTGGCGATATGCTGCTTGCCCCAGCGCGAATTGCGCATTTCCGGGTTGTTGTCCCAGCGCGTCATGCCGATGAAGCGTTCCAGCGGCATGTTCGACTTGTCCGTGAAGCCGCTGGTGATGTGGGTGAAGCAGAAGTTGGCGTCCTGTTCCCAGTACCAGTCCGAGGACAGGGCCAGCAGGCGGCGGAAGCGTTTTTCGCTTTCCTGCAGGGCGCGCTCCGTGCGCTGGCGCGCCCGCACGTCGGCGCTGAGCAGTTCGTTGCTGCGCTTGAGGTCGGCCGTGCGCTGTTCCACCAGCAGCTGCACGCGGCGCGAGCGCTGCGTCAGCGACTGCACGAAGGCGGCCGTCAGCATGCTGAACAGCAGGCCCGTGATCAGGGTGAACAGGGAACCCAGATGGTCGGTCAGGAAAGGGCGCGGATGGGCCACCACGCGCACATGCCAGGGCCGGCCGGCGGACACAAAGGCCCGGTCATACTGGCTGTGGTAGGCGAAGTGCAGCCAGCGCGGCAGCGATTCCCAGGCACCGCCCGGCTCGGTGACAGGCGCCCGGCCATGCTGGAAGATCATCTGGCGCGGGTCGGCGCCGGCGTCGGCGTAGACGCTGAGTTCAAGCTGCGGGTCGCCCAGCAGGTCGGCGCCGGCGAGGATTTTCTGCACCAGTTCCCCGGCCCGCACGATGACCGCCGTATCGCCGATCAGTGCCGCGCGCCGCTGCTGCACCGTCTGCAGGGGCACGCCGTGGCGGTACACGGGACGCACGATGACGAAGCCCTGCTGCGGTCCCTGCGCCAGGGCCAGCAGGCCGGTGGCGGTGGTCTGGCCGCTGATGATCGCCAGCTCCAGCGCGCGCGCCAGCACGCCGTTCGGGCTGACGTTCAGGCCGAAGGCAGGGCGGTTGCCCTGCAAGGGTTCGAGGTAGTCCACCACCAGGTAGCTGGCGCGCGTCGTCGCGGGCACGATGACGCCATCGCGCATTTCCGTCATGGCGTAATTGGGTGCGATGCGCCGCAGCCCGGCCTCGAAGGCGTCGCGCTGGGCATGCGGCACGATACGGTGGAAATTGAAGGCCTGGATGAACGGGTGGCGCTGCAGCAGGGGCGTGGTGAAGGCATGGAACTGCTCGCGCGTGACGGGCACGACGGCGGCAAACAGCTGGTTCGTCGTGGTCAGCACCTCGACCGCGTCGTCGAGTCCCTGCTCGATGGCGGCCACCCTGGCGCCGGCGCGCTGCTGCAGGCTCAGGCTCATCTTGTCGTATTCGAGCTGGCTGATGGCGGCAAACAGCACGCTCGTCACGCTGACGCCGCAGGCGAAGGTCAGCGCGGCCGCGGCGGAAATCGACAATGGCAGGCGGCCACGCAGCATGGTTTTTCCTATCTCACTTCATGGACACTTGGGTTCGGCGGCGCCTGCCGGCCCCACGCAGGCCGTAGTTTGTCATAAACCACATCCATCATGCGAATTTTGCACCAAAACACTGCTATTAAGCAACAATATATATGGCCGGGGAAGATGACTTTCAGTCGCTGCCCGCGTCGGACTGGCGGCGCAAACGCCACAGCTGCCATGCCGGCAGCCAGCGGTTCAGGAACGCCAGGCCCGCCATCCGGCGCCAGCGCACCAGGCGCACCACGCGCACGGCGCGGCCGTCGGCGCCTTGGCCTTGCTCCGGCTTGGCGGCAAAGACGATGCGGTTGTTGCCGGCGATGCCGTCGAAGTGGCACACGGCGCCGCGGAAGGTGAGCATCAGGCGCGCCAGCATGGCGGGATAGTGCTCGTCATAGCTGAACAGGTTGGCCACCAGCACGCCGCCGGGCAGCAGGGCGCGCAGGCAGTCCGCATAGAAGCGCGCGCTGCCCAGGGCGGGCGGCAAGCCCGTTTCGTCGTAGCCGTCGAGCAGCAGCACGTCGGCGCAGCCCGGATGCTGGCGAATATAGCTGACGGCATCCGTTTCGATGATGCGCAGGCGCGCGTCGTCGGGCGGCAGCATGAATTGCTCCCGCAGGGCGATCACGTCGGCGCGCAATTCCAGCACCGTGATGCGGGTGTCGGGCAGGTGGCGGTGGCAGAATTTCAGCAGCGAACCGCCGCCCAGGCCCACCATCAGGATATGCCGGGGGCGCGGCACGAACAGGGTAAAGCACATCATGGCGCGCGCATAGCGCAGCAGCAGATGGTCGGGGCGCGACAGCAGCATTTCGCTCTGGATCATGCCTGGCTGGAATTCCAGGCGGCGCCGGTCGCCACAGGTATGCACCTGCGGGGCAAGTGGGGTGGTGCTTCTGTTTTCCGGCATGGGACGACTTCGCTGAGTGGACTGGGGGAGATGCTTTGTTGCATTCAGAGAAATCTGATAAGCTCCCGTGAGCATACCCGATTAATCCGCGCCGAGCATGCGTAACGGCGCGCGGCGGCACGGCCGCGCAGTCGGGCACCATGGAGACAAGCATGTTTTTGGATCACCCCATCATTACGGCGACGAACAGTTTTACGGAGCCTGACCGCATCGAGCGGCTGACGCGCGTGTACGGTTACGCGGCGGCGCTGGCCGACCAGGCCGCCAATCTCGGCTTCATTGAAAAAGTGGCGCAGATCCACGACCACAAGGGCACTCTCATCGTGTTCTGGCACGAGGCGCCCAGCGACGTGGAAAAGCAGTATTTCGTGCAGGCGTGGGCCAGCAAGATCGGCGACGGCAGCACGAATGTCGAACACGAAATCTGACACAGCGTGCCGCGGCGGCGCGGCGATGGCGTAGCCCATGGATATCAAGACCCTGGTACTGGCCCTGGCGCTCGGCAACCTGAGCCTGTGCGCGGCCCTGTTCTTCTTCGAATACGAGCGCAAGAAGTCGCTCAGCATGTCCACCTGGGCGGTGGCCAAGCAATGCCAGGCCATCGCCTGGTGCCTGCTGTATTTCCGCGGCGTGCTGCCCGATTTCCTCTCCATCCTGCTCGGTAACAGCCTGCTGTTTGCCGGCATGGCCCTCGATGCGGGCGCGTTGTGGCAGGCGGCCGGGCGCAGCGGCTGGCGCCGCTACATATTGCCGGCGCTGGGCGCGGCGATCGGGTTGTTTGCCGCCTGCTACCTGTTCGACGTGGCGCCGCTGCTGCGCAGCGCCGGCGGTTCGCTCATCGTGGCCGGCTTTTTCCTGGCCGGCGTGGCCGCGCTGTGCCTGAAATGGCGCGAGGCGAGCATGCTGCGCCGCTTCCTCGTCGTCAGCATGGGCATCTTGTCGCTGCTGATCGCCGCGCGCGGCGTGCTGGCCGCCGTCGTCCCCGGTTTCGATGCGGAGCTGATGCAGCTGGCCGGCTTCGGCGCCCTGTACCTGATGATGCTGACGAACGCTTTCGGCTATCTGCTGCTGTCGCGCGAAAAACTGGGCGGCGAGCTGGCGCGCCTGGAGGTGCTCGACGCGGCTACGGGCGTGCCGAACCGGCGCGGCTTTTACCAGGCGCTGGCGCCATGGATGGCGCTGGCGCGCCGGCCCGGCTTGCCGACGGCGCTGGTGGTGCTCAATATCGACCACTTTAAAAGAGTCAACGACAGCTATGGCCATCCGGTAGGCGATGCGGTGCTGAAAACCATCGTCGACACCTGCCGCCAGCAGTTGCGCGACAGCGACCTGATGGGCCGCCTGGGCGGCGCCGAATTCGCCATCCAGTTGCCGCGCACGACCCTGGCCGATGCGCTGATGGTGGCCGAGCGCATCCGCGCCGCCGTCGAGGCGCTGCCCGTCAAGACGGAACGCGCCGTGCTGCAGCTGACGGCCAGCCTGGGCGTGACCACCATCCGCGCCGAAGACAGCACCGTCAGCCTGTTCAAGCGGGCCGACGAGGCGCTGCAGGCGGCCAAGCAGGCGGGCCGCAACAGGGTGGTGGAAGCGCAGGGCACCAGCACCCTCGATATCTAAACCGGATTAATAAACCGGATTATTTCTTGCGCGAGCCCAGCCAGCTGGGTTCCTTGCCGCATTCCTTGGGCAGGAACAAGGCGTCGAGGCCGGGATCGCAGCGCCGGTCAGGCGCCTTCATCGGCTCGACGGTGAGCCATTCGCTCTTGGGCAGTATCTTTTCTTCGCGCGGCGCCACGGGCGGCGCGGGCGGCAGGCTGTCTTGCCAGCGTGACTCTGCGGCAGGAGCGGGCGGGGTGGCCCAGTTCGCATCAACCTGCGCTTCGCGCACCGGCGGTGTGTCCGCGTGCGCGGCGGCGCACAGCAGGCTGCCCGCGAAGACGAACATGCGCATGGCGGTGCCGTTTATTGAAATCATGGTTAGTCCTTGGTCGGTGCCGGGAGGGCGTGCCCTGCAGTATGACGGCTTCAGGAAGCAAAAAGACAAGAAAATTGCAACGACATGTTACCAAAGGGACTATAGTTACTGGTAGCAAGCAGGTGCACTGCAGCAAGGCGCTCGCACGGTGAGCAAGGCGCGGGGTGCCAGTGCCCGAGCGTGTGCATTCCCTAACTTTCATTTAAGCTAAGCAAGTTATGCTGTGGGGTGCAGGCTAGGCTCCTCTTGTCGTCCGCACCGCAGTTCCCCTTTCTTACTCTTGCCAGGCCCACAATGAAAATGCTCAAATCCCTGCCTGTATGGCCGCTTGCCGCCCCGCTTGCCGGCTGGCTGTTCCTGTTCGGTTCCACCTTCAATGTCGGCGGCTTCTACCAGATCCTGCTGGTGGCTGGCCTGATCGGCAGCGTGCTGGCCGCCGTGTACCACGCGGAAGTGGTGGCGCACCGCATCGGCGAACCGTATGGCACCCTGGTGCTGGCGCTGGCCGTGACCCTGATCGAGGTGGCGCTGATCGTCTCGCTGATGCTGGCCGGCGGGCCGGAAACGACAGGGCTGGCGCGCGACACCGTGTTTGCCGCCATCATGATCATTTTGAACGGCATCGTCGGCATCTGCCTGCTGCTGGGCGCCGGGCGCCACCGCGAGCAGAGCTTCGGCCTGCTGGGCGTGAGCGCGTCGCTGGCCACCCTGGCAGCCATCGCCATCCTGACGCTGGTGCTGCCGAACTACACCTCCAGCGCCGCCGGCCCGTTCTACAATTCCAGCCAGCTGATCTTCATCGCCGTGATCTCGCTGGTCCTGTACGGCACTTTCGTGCTGGTGCAGACGGTGCGCCACCGCGATTACTTCCTGCCCAAGGAAGCCGTTGGCGATGAAGAGGTGCATGCGGCGCCGCCGACGCCCACCGTCGCCTGGGTCAGCGCCGGTGCGCTGCTGGTGTGCCTTGGCGCCGTGGTGTTGCTGGCCAAGTCGCTGGCGCCCGCGCTGGAGACGGCGATTGCCGCCATGGGCGCGCCGAAAACCCTGGTCGGCATCGTCATCGCCGCCATCGTGCTGCTGCCCGAAGGCCTGGCCGCCGTGCGCGCCGCGCGCGCGAATCGCCTGCAGACGAGCTTGAACCTGGCGCTCGGCTCCGCGCTGGCCAGCATCGGCCTGACGATACCCGCCGTGGTGGTGGTGTCGCTGGCCACGGGCCTGACGATTACGCTGGGCCTCGATATCAAGTCGACCGTGCTGTTGCTGCTGTCGCTGATGGTCGCTACCCTGTCGCTGGGCACGGGCCGCACCACGGTCATGCAGGGCACGGTGCACCTGGTGATTTTCGCCGTCTATTTATTCACCACAATCGTGCCGTAAGCCGCCGCACAACTGCCGTTTTGTCACAATCCTGTCACGCCGCTGTCATACGATGAGGGTAGTGTGGTAGGATTTTTAAATCGTTTAAATGATTTATATAGTTTAGCAACTGAATTTGCCAACTTTTTCAGTTGGCACAGTAATGACAAGACAAGAGGCCAGTATGTATGCAGCGGTGGACCTGGGGTCCAACAGTTTTCGTTTACACGTCGGCAAGCATGATGGCGACACCATCCGTGTGGTCAAGAGCGTGCGCGATCCGATACGCCTGGCCGCCGGCCTGGACGCCAATGGCGACCTGACCGAGGCGGCCATGCAGGGCGCGCTGGCCTGCCTGCAGCGCTTTCGCGCCATCCTCGCCGGCTTCGAACTCGATGCCGTGCGCGTCGTGGCCACGTCGGCCATGCGCGTGGCGCGCAACGGCGCCGTCTTCCTGCCGCTGGCCGAGCAAGCCATCGGCTACCCGATCGAGATCATCTCGGGCGAGGAAGAGGGGCGATTGATCTACATGGGCGTGGCCAATGCGCTGGCCATTCCCGGCGAACGCCGGCTGGTGATGGATATCGGCGGCGGTTCGACGGAGCTGATACTGGGGCGCGGCAACGATATCGAACGTGTCGAGTCCTTCAGCCTGGGGACGGTCAAGCAAAGCCTGTCGTTCTTCATCGGCGGGCGCATCGACGCGCCGTCGTTCGAGGCGGCGATCCTGTCGGCGCGCAGCCATTTCGAGGATGCCGCGCCGCCGTACCGTCCGCAGCACTGGAAGACGGCCTATGGCTCTTCCGGCACCATCCGCACGATTGCCGACATCATCGCCCGCAACAAGCTGGGCGACGGCTTGCTCACCAGCGTCAGCCTCGATGCGCTGGCGCGCCGCTTCATCGAACTCGGTCACACCAGCCGCATCGACATGCCCGGCCTGCGCCCCGACCGCGCCAGCACCATCGTCGGCGGCCTGGCCATCTTGATCGGCCTGTTCCGCGAACTGGCCATTCCCGCCATGACGCCGATCGAGGCGGGCCTGCGCATGGGCGTGATGTGGGATTTGTACCTGCGTTCGACCAAGCGCGACCGCCGCGAACAGTCGGTGCAGGGCTGCATGGAGAAATTCCATATAGACCAGCAGCGCGCCGGCCGGGTGGCCGAGCAGGCGCTGGCCATGTACGCGCAGCTCAAGCCCACGTCCGACGCCCTGGTGAAATGCCTGCGCTGGAGCAGCCTGCTGCACGAAGTGGGGCTGGCCGTGTCGCAGACGGGCTACCACAAGCACGCATCCTACATCGTGGAAAACGCGGACTTGCCCGGTTTTACCACGCGCGAACAGAAGACCATGAGCCGCTTGATCCTGGCGCAGAAGGGCAACTTGCGCAAGATCGGCGAAGTGCTGTCCGACCCCGATTTCGCCAAGGCCGTGCTGGCGCTGCGCCTGTCGATTCTGCTCATGCATGCGCGCATCGAGGCCGATTTCAGCGAGCTGCGCCTGCGCATGAAGAACCGTATCGAACTCGATATCAAGCGCGGCTGGGTGGCGCACCATCCCACCGTGTCGTTCTGGATCGAGAAGGAGCAGGAATTCTGGGATGAGGTCGGGGTCGATTTCACCATCCGTGCCAGCGCCTAGAGGGTCATGACATGCGCATGACTTGATGTGCAGCAAGCAAGATTTCAAAAAACAGTATATATTGTTTATATTATTTATTAAATTGGAAAATCCATGACCAAAACCATCCCAGCGAAAAAGGCCGACAGCGCGCCCGTGTCGATGTTCCCTACCAGCGCATCGATCAATGCGGCAGCGGCCAAGGCCGCACCGGCCGCCAAGCCTGCCGCGAAGCCGGCAGCCAAGCCGGTGGCCAAAGCCGCCGTCAAGCCAGTGGCAGCCAAGCCGGCCGCTGCGAAGCCGGCGGCAGCGAAACCTGCTGCCGCCAAGCCTGCCGCTGCCAAGGCGCCGGCTGCCAAGCCGGCGGCCAAGGCCGTCGTGGCCAAGCCTGTCGCCAAGGCGGGAGTAAAAGCCGTTGCCAAGCCAGCGGCCAAGGTTGCCGCGAAGCCTGCCGCCAAGCCGGCAGCGAAAACCGCCGTCAAACCGGCCGCCAAGGCCGCCGCCAAGCCTGCGCCAGCGAAAAAAGCACCGGTCGCCAAGGTTGTCGCCGTCAAGGAAAAAGCCCGCAAGCCGAAACTGGTGCGCGACAGCTTCACTATGCCGGAAGCGGAATACGAGGTATTGGGCCAGGTCAAGAAAGCTTGCCTGAAAGCCGGTTTCGAGATCAAGAAAAGCGAATTGCTGCGCATCGGCGTGGCGCTGATCAGCCAGATCGACCTGGCCACGCTGCAAAACGTGCTGGCTGGCTTGCCGCAGCTGAAAACGGGCCGTCCGAAGAAGGATTGATGGCGCGGGCGGGGCAGTCCTGCATGGACTGCCGCCTGCTTGCCCATTCTGGTTTACCATGGGGCCTGTGATAGTTCCCCCATGGTTGCCATGTCAGAAGATACCCATACCGAACGCGCCGGCTTCGTCGAGCGTTCCATCATCCGCCACCGCGCGGGCGAATCCACTGCCGCCATCGACCACGTCGCCGAGGAAATCCCCGTCGCGCTGGTCTTCAATGGCATTTCCCACGTCGTCATGATGGCCACGCCGCGCGACCTGGAAGCATTTGCGTATGGCTTCGCGCTGACGGAAGGCGTGGTGGCATCGGCTGCCGCCATTTTCGACTGCGAAGTGTTCCTGCGCCCTGATTCCGCCGAAGTGGCCTTGAGCATCGCCCAGGAGGATTTCGTGCGCCTGAAGGACCGGCGGCGCCAGCTGACGGGCCGCACGGGCTGCGGCGTGTGCGGCATCGACAGCATCGACATGCTCGATTTGCGGCCCGCGGCGCTGCCGCCACCCCTGATCCACGTCGACTTGCCCGCCGCACTGGCGCGCGCATCCGCCGGCTTGCGCGAGCATCAGACGCTGATGCGGGAAACGGGCGGCGTGCACGCGGCCGCGTGGTGCACGCCCGACGGCGACATCGTGCACGTGTTCGAGGATGTCGGCCGGCATAACGGCCTGGATAAACTGATCGGCCACCTCGCGCTGAATGGCGCCGACATGCGGCGCGGCTTCGTCTTCCTGTCCAGCCGCGGCAGCTACGAGCTGGCGCGCAAGGCGGCGCGCATGCAGATCCCCTTGCTGGCGACGATTTCCGCCCCCAGTTCGCTGGCCATTTCCATCGCCACGCAGGCGGGCATGAAGCTGGCGGGTTTCTGCCGTCAGGACGCCTTCGTCGATTACACGCCAGGCATCAGCATCTAAGCGGCAGAACGCTGCAGCAGCACCGGCACGGATTTCGACGTGGGCGTGCCGGCGCCGTCGGCCGTGCTGGCCAGCGGCACCAGCGCATTCGTCTCGGGGTAATACGCGCCCAGGCAGCCGCGCGGGATGTCGTAGGCGACCAGGCGGAAACCGTCGGCGCGGCGCGCCACGCCGTCGTCCCAGGCGCCTATGATATCGATCATGTCGCCGTCCTTAAAACCCAGCATGGCGATATCGGCCGCATTGGCGAAGACCACCTTGCGCGTGCCGTACACGCCGCGGTAGCGGTCATCCATGCCGTAGATGGTGGTGTTGTACTGGTCGTGCGAGCGGGTGCTCATCAGCACCATCAGGCGTTCGCCATGGCGCGCGCGGGCGCGGTGCAGCGGGGTATCGAGGTCCAGCGGGGCGACGAGGAAGCTGGCCTTGCCGCTGGCCGTCTTCCACACGCGTTCGCGCGAAGCCACCGTCAGATGAAAACCGCCCGGCTGCGCCACCCTGGCGTTGTAGTCGTAAAAATCGTCGAACACCTTTTCGATATCGTCGCGGATGCGCGCATAGTCGGCTGCGTACGCGCGCCAGTCCACCAGGCCGCTACCCACCGTCGCTTCGGCCATGCCGGCCACGATGGCCACTTCCGAGCGCAGCTGCGGCGAGGCGGGCGCATTGCGGCCGTACGAGATATGCACCATGCTCATCGAGTCTTCCACCGTCACGCCCTGCGCCACGCCGTGCTGCAGGTCGATCTCCGTGCGGCCCAGGGTGGGCAGCAGCAGAGCTTCCCTGCCGATGACCAGGTGGCTGCGATTGAGCTTGGTGGCCACCTGCACCGTCAGCGCGCACTGGCGCAGCGCGGCAAAGGTCAGTGGCGTGTCCGGCGTGGCGGCGGCGAAATTGCCGCCCAGCGCGATGAAGACCTTGACGTCGCCGCGCCGCATGGCTTCGATGGTGGCCACCACGTCGTGGCCGTGCGCGCGCGGCGGAGTAAAACCGTACACCTGGCCCAGGCGGTCGAGGAAGGCGCTGGTGGGCTTTTCCTCGATGCCCACCGTGCGGTCGCCCTGCACGTTGGAGTGGCCGCGCACGGGGCATAATCCGGCGCCCGGCTTGCCGATCTGGCCGCGCAGCATCATCAGGTTCGACAGCATGCGGATGGCCGCCACGCTGTGCTTGTGCTGCGTCAGCCCCATGCCCCAGGTGGCGATGATGCGCTGGCCCTTGACGACAATGTCCGTTAATGCCTCGATCTGCGCGCGCGCCACGCCCGACTCCCGCAGCAGCAGTTCCCAGCTTTCTGCACGCAGGTCGTTGCGGAAAGCGTCGAAGCCGCTGCAGTGTTCAGCGATGAAAGCGTGGTCGATGACGGCGGGCGCGCCGGCAGCCTGCGCCGCGTCGTCATGCTCGACGACGCGCTTGGCGACGGCCTTGATCAGGGCAAAGTCGCCGCCCAGGGTGGGCTGCACGAACAGGCCGGCCAGGCGCGTGCTGCCCAGGGTCGCCATTTCCAGCGCGCTTTGCGGGTCCATGAAGCGCTGCAAGCCCCGCTCGCGCAGGGGATTGATGGAGACGATGCCGCCGCCGCGGCGCGCGCAGTCGCGCAGTTCGCCCAGCATGCGCGGGTGGTTGGTGGCGGGATTCTGGCCGAAGATGAGGATGGTATCGGCCAGTTCGAAGTCGGCCAAAGTCACCGTGCCCTTGCCGATGCCGACGGTGGCCGGCAGCCCGCGGCTGGTCGCCTCGTGGCACATGTTGGAGCAGTCGGGGAAGTTATTGGTGCCGTACAGGCGCGCCATCAGCTGGTACAAAAAGGCCGCTTCGTTGCTGGCGCGGCCCGAGGTGTAGAACGCGGCCTGGTTGGCATCGGGCAGGGCGCGCAGGTGGCGCCCCACGAGGGCGTAGGCTTCTTCCCAGGCGATGGGCACGTAACGGTCGCTGGCTGCGTCGTACACCATCGGCTCGGTCAGGCGGCCGTGCTGCTCGAGCGCGTAGTCCGACTGTTCCAGCAGCTGCGTGACGGTGTGGCTGGCAAACAGTTCCGGGCCGGCGCGGCGGCTGGTCGCTTCCGCGGCGACGGCCTTGGCGCCGTTTTCGCAAAAGGCGAACGTGGACGCGTGGTTGCGGTCGGGCCAGGCGCAGCCGGGGCAATCGAAGCCGTCCGGCTGGTTTTGCGCCAGCAGCGCCTTCAGATTCCCGGGCGCGACCCGCTCCTGGCGCAGGCTGATGGCCGCGTGTTTCAAGGCGTCCCAGCTGGCGGCCGGCTTGGTGTAGGGCGTGATGTGGACGGCGTCGGTGTCTTTCATGGGCTCTTTCGGCTGGGCGAGTGTGGTAATTATGCATGATCCCCGCATGGCATTGACTTGCGTCATGGAAATGACATTCGGCTGTCATTTTCCTGACATATTAGGCAAGTACGCTGGAGTCGTCTTGATCACAGGGATGAAACCATGCAAAACATAATCGCATCAAACGAAGCCAAGGCCCGGCCGGTCCAACTGGTGCTGAGCCAGGCCACTACAGCGGCGGAATTGCGCGAAGTCCAGCGTTTGCGTTACAAGGTGTTTATCGAGACCATGGGGCTGACGTCGCTGGCAAACGCCGATGGCCTCGACAGCGACGAATTCGACGCGCACTGCGATCACCTGATCGTGCGCGACGCCGATACCCTGAAAGTGGTGGGCACCTATCGCGTGCTGAGCGCGGCCAAGGCAGCCAAGATCGGCCGGCTGTATTCGGAAAACGAGTTCGACCTGAGCCGCCTGAAGAACCTGCGCGGCCGCATGGTCGAAGCGGGCCGCGCCTGCATCCACCCGAAATACCGGGGCGGCAGCGTGATCATGCTGCTGTGGTCGGGCCTGGCCGAGTACATGCGCCGCGAGCGCTGCGACTACCTGGTCGGCTGCGCCAGCATCAGCCTGGCCGATGGCGGCCATAACGCCGTCGCCGTGTACCAGGCGCTGGCCGAAAAGCACATGGCCCCCAGCGAATACCGCGTCACGCCGCACCTGCCTTTCCCCATCCACCAGGTGGAAGCGGCGCACAAGCCGCAAGTGCCGCCGCTGATCAAGGGCTATCTGCGTTCGGGTGCCTGGATTTGCGGCGAACCGGCCTGGGATCCTGATTTTGAAAGCGCCGACATGTTCATGATGATGCCGCTGGCGAATCTGGACGAGCGCTATGCGCGTCATTACGGGGTAGTGCCAGGCTAACGCTGCCAGGACTCATGCCGGGCAGCGAGGCTTGCAGCTGGCTGGCCAGCGCCTGCACGGCGCAGCGCAAGCCGCCGTCCGGGCTGTCGGACGGCAGCAGTTCGAGCAGGAAGTGCAGCGGCGCCGTGATCGTTTCGGGTTCGCCGATGCTGCCGTGGCGCCGCACGGCGTCCTGGTACAGCGCCAGGAAGGCGGCGCGCGCGGGCGTGTCGAAGGGCTGGCCGTCCGGCACCTGCCACAAGGCCGCCAGCAGGGCGGCGCGCACGGGGGCGCCGGCGTCGATGGCGCGGTGTTCGTCCGCGTGGCGCTGGCGCGCATAGGCGATGGCGTCGTGCAGCAAGTCGCCCAGCTGCGGATCGAGAGCGCGCCAGACGCCGCCGTCGCCATGGGCTTTCAGCAGCAGGGCGCCCGCCAGCACCTGGAAAATCAGGTCGCAGTCGGCCGCGCCGCTGCGCCGCCGCGCTTCTTCCAGCGCGGCCAGGCAGGCATCCGTCATGGCGCGCAGGGCCGGCGCGCCGGAGCTTCCCTCGCGGCAGGCCAGGCGTGCCTGCAAGGCCCAGTAGCGCCCCAGCAGGGCCAGGCGCTGCGCCGTGGGCGCCAGCGCCACCAGCAGGTCGATATGCTGTTTTCCATCCTGCAGCAACTGGCGTCCCTGGGCCGGGTCGGGCACGGCAGGCACCTCGATGCCGGCGCCCGCATCGAGGCCGCACAGGGCCGCGCCCTGGCGTATTTCCAGTTCTGCCCAGTGTGCCAGCGCGCGCAAGCCCACCTTGCCGTCGGCCGCGCTGTGCGCCGCCCGGTAATGTTCGATGGCGCGCAGGGTATTCTCCAGTCCCCCCAGGCCGGCGCGCGTGGCGGCCATGTTTTCGCGGATGTCGGCGCAGCCGAAGAAGCGCGCCCGCACGGCTTCCTCGATGCTGTCCAGCTTTTCCTCGATGGATGCGCGGCGCGCAGGATCGGCGCCCGCCAGGCGCGCGTGCAGGGTTTCCAGGTCGGCCAGCAGGTGGCCGTGGTAGTGGTAATCGGGCGCTTGCCAGGGCCGGCTCTGGGTGTTCGGGAAGCGGTAGCGGTCGTCGCCATACGCCTGGTAGGCGCCCCAGGTGTTCGAAGCGGGGAACTGCAGATAGGCCGCCTCGCGCGCCAGGCGCACGGCGTCGCCGAAGTATTCGCCGCTCAGCATGGCGTGATAGAAGCTGTGCGCGAAGATGCTGGCCGCCTGGTCGTCGATGCGCCAGCCGGCCGCGATCACGGCCTGCGAGCCCATTTCAATGAAGGCCGTGGCCAGGCTGGCGGCCAGTTTCGACCATGGCGCGATGGCGTCCGGGCGCATGTCGCCCAGGTGGCAGCAATTGATGAAGACGAATTGCGGCACGCGTTTTAATTTCCCCACCTGCACCGCCGTCAGCCGCGTCTTCGGTCCCAGCACCAGGCCCGTATGCGCGATGCCGGGGCCGGCCACTTCGCCATGGCCGGCCAGATGGATGGCGAAATAGCGCTCGTCGAACAGGTGTACCAGCACGCGCTGCGCCTGCGGGCGCAGCAGCTCGCGCACCTGGTAGCCGTACGCGCTGAACATGCGCGCCACGTCCTGCGCCTCGGCCTGCGCGGCGGGCAGCTCGGGCAGGCCGGAATCGGTGTCGCCGATCACCAGCACGCTGTTGCTGGGCGGGCTGACGGCGGACGGCTGCTCGCGCAGGCTGGCCAGCTGGCGCACCATGCCGATGCGCGTCGACAGCGGGCTTTCTTCGCTGCCTGCCTCGTCGCGCATCAGTTCCCACGGATAGATGGCGGCGCTCTGGTCGACGGCCAGGATCAGGCCGCGCATCTCGGGGATGGCCGCCTTCAGGCCATTGGGCAGCATCAGTTCGTACAGCGCGCGCGACAGGCCCGGCTGGTCGGTGGTGTTGTCGGTGGCATCCATGATCAGGCCATCGACGGCTTGCCGCTGGTTCGGCTCCTCGTCGACGCTGTTGTGGGCGCGGTCCGTCAGCACCGTGAAGCGCAGGGCGCCGGACAGATCGGCGGCGACGATCTGCACGCGGCGCCAGCCGTTGTCGCCGCTCAGGCTGGGCAGGATGCGCCGGTAGCCGCCGGGACTGTGGCGGATGCGCCGCTCGAACGTGAAGCTGCCCTGGTAGCGCGCTTCGGCCATGATCTGTTCGATGGCCACGGCGGCGGCGATGGCGCGCGCCTCGGACTGTTCGTAGATGGCGATGTGGCCGATGCGGCACGCCATGCCCGCGTCTTCCAGGCGCCGGTTGGCGCTGCGCGCGCCGTCGATCAGAGCCCGCGCGCACAGGGCGATGCTCAAGCCGCCGTAACCGGAACCGGACAGCAGGCTGGCCACGCGCAAGCCGTGTTCTCCCATCGGCGGCGCGGCCACGTGGCCGGCGGCGCGCACCTGCAGGCAGACGCACGCGTATTCGAGCAGGCCGCCGGCAAAGGCGCGCGCCAGTTCGCCCGGCGTCAGCTCGCCCAGCGCGCCCAGGCCGATGACGATGGCGCCGCCGGGCCGGCGCGCCGCATCGGGCTGCAGCACCACCAGGGCGGAGTCGGGGCGTTGCGGAAAGCGCCCGAGCGCGTGGATTTCCTGCAGCTTGCCCGCCAGCAGACGGTCGAGAAAACTCATGCTGCCGCGCAGCGATTCTGAGGCGTAGCAGCCGCTCATGACGGGCGCATCGGCCGAGGCCATGCTGCCGTGGATGACCGATAGGCTCAGCTGCGGCGCGCGGCTCTCCGGCGCGCTGGCGGGGCCGGTGGCGCCGATGGCCGCGTCGAGCAATTCCTGCGGCTGCGGGTACAGCGGCGTGGCGTCGGGCACGTAGGGATGGAAGCGGGGCGGGGCGCCGCCGGGCACGTGCGGCGGGTGCCGGGGCAGGGCGGCGCCCTGGCCGCCGTCGAGCAGCTGCGCGATGGCCGGGTAGTATTCCTTTTGCAGCAGCAGGTCGCCATGCGCCACCGGCAGGTAGCAGGCCGCCACGCCGTCCGGTACCGCGCCTTGCCAGGCCGTGCGGCCATCGCCGTCCGGCGACCAGGCCGTCTCGATGGCGCCGTCGCGCAGGCGCAGCGCCACCGGCGTGTCGGCGCAGCCGGCCAGGTAGCTGCAATGGCGCGCGTCGAGCGGGGCCGCTTCCAGCAAGGCCACGGTGGCGCGCGCCGCGGCCAGCGCCGGCGCCTCGGGCGCCTGCCAGCCGCCGGGCAGGTTCGCTTGCGCGTCGCCGGCGGCCAGCTGCGCCCAGGCGCCGGCGTCGAAATAATCGATGCCGCCCGCCTGCGGCCACGGCAGCATGTCGAGCACGCCGGGAAAGGCGCGCACGAAGCCGAGAAACTGGCGCCGCGTGTGCTTCCAGCCGATCCAGCAGGCCAGCATCTGCACCAGCCGGTCGCGCCCCAGCAGCACTTGCACCATCGCCTGCGTGCCCCGGTTGGCCGTGCCCACCTGCAGCAATCGGCTGCCGGGCAGGGCGCCGAAGCGTTGCCAGCGGTCTTTCAGGGCCAGGCGCGCCACCAGTCCGCCCATGCCGTGGGCAACGATGCGCAAGGGCTGGCCGCGCTGTTCGGCGTCGCGCATGGCGTCGTCGAGCACGGGCAGGAAGGCGCGGCACGACTCCTGCAGCGACAGACGCCAGTCATAGGTAAAGGGCCGCACTTCCTGGCTTTGCGCGAGAAAGCGGGCAAACGGTTCATAGCAGGACTCGAGCCAGCCGGCGCTGACGATGTGCGGCTGGCCCACGGCCAGGCGTTCGATGCGCCCTTCGACCAGGTTGACGGGGTCGAACCAGATGCGGTTGCTGCCCACTTGCAGGTGGCTGCCCATGATGTCGGGCAGCAGCAGCGCGATGGGCGCGTGCGCGCGCCGTTTCGGCACTTCGCCGCCGCGCGCCAGCGGGCCGTGCTCGATGCCGGGCAGCGGCTGGTAGGCGCTCTCGTCGCCGGCGAGCGCCTGCACGGCGGCCTGGCTCGATGGCGCGCGCTCGAAGTAGCTCAGGTGGTGCGTGTGCGGCCCGCGCAGCAACAGTTGCCGCACGGGCGTGCTGCGCGTGGCGCCGCCCGCCATCGAGGCGCAATTGACCACCAGGTCGTTCTGCCCGCCGTACAGCTGGTCGTCGAGGCAGTCGCCCAGCCAGCCCAGCAGGCCGTCGCCGCTGCACGCGCCGGCCAGCACGTGCAGGGGGCTGGCCACGCGCACGTCGGGTGCGTTGAGCAGCGCCACCAGGGGCGAGTCGGGCATCATCGCTTCCAGGCCCGGCAGGATGCGCGCATCGCAGCGCTGCTGCACCACGGCCAGCAGGAAGGCCATGGCGCCATCGGGAACGCCGCCGTGCAGCAGCAGGTTGAACATCACGCTGGCCCAGCGGTCCAGACGGCCCGACATCAGGGTGGTGCCGCGCGCGGGGCAAGCCACGCGCACGAAGCGGGCGATGCGGATGGCGCGCGTTTTCAGTTCCACGCTCAATTCGCGCAGGCGCGCCGCATCCGCGTCGTAGCCGCCGCGTCCGCCCAGCCGTGCCTGCGCCGTGAAGTGCTCGATATCGTGGCTGTTGAACGCTTCGCCGCCCACCGTGTTTTCGCTCAGCCGTTCCAGGCCGTCGCCGGCCAGGTCGACGGCGCCGCGGCTGTCGATGCGCTGCGCCCGGGCCAGCAATTCGCCCACCAGGCCGCCGCGCGAATGGGTCAGCAGGTGCAGCACGGCGCCGTGCGCCAGCTGGCGCACGAGGGCCAGCGCGTTCTCGATGGGGCTGTCGCTGAGGCTGCGGTGCTCGTAGCCGTAGATGCGGTTGCCGTACTGCGCCGCCAGCTGCGGCGCCAGGCCGTTGCGCCACAGGCCGGCAAAGCTGCGCTGGGTCGACGAGGCCGTGCCGTGCAACAACAGCAGCACCGGTTCCGGCCCGGCGGGCAGGCTGGCGACGGCCGTCATGCTGCCCGCTTCGATGCCGCAGCGGTACAGGCCCAGCCGTTGTTCCAGCTGGCGGTCCTGGAAGGCGCCCGCCGCCGCCAGCGCCGTCATGGCGGCGGCGCCGCAGCGGTACACGCGCACGGCCCGCAGCATCCAGGCGCCCAGGCCGTCGCGGCTGGCGCCGGGCGGCTGGCGTGCCGCCTGCGGGCGCAGGGCCAGCCCCACTTCGATGCTGGCGGGCGCGCCGTCGCGTGCCAGCGTGGCCGGCCCCAGGTAGCGTGGCAGATCCAGGCTGCCTGCCAGCAGCGAGCTGCCGTCGCACAGCAGCAGCTGCACCACGTCGGCCGGGCCGATATCGAGGGCGATGCGGCAGCTGCCGATGCCGCGCGCGCTCGACAGCACGTGGGTTTCGCTGTGCCAGCCGGGCGCGGCGGGGCAGTCGCCGGCGCTGGCGAGGGGATCGCGCGTGAGCGTCAGGCGCAGCACGGGCGGCGCAAGGGGGGCGCTGGACATGCGGTTGAGATCACTGGTTAAAAGCTGACCTTGATGCCTGCGGGGACTATGCGTGTTGTGTCAGATCAAGTATGCGTGGAAATGCTGGCTGGCAGGGGCAATGCAGGGGGAAGACGGGGAGGGTAGCGCTGGAGCGGAAGGGCAGAGAAACGGTCAGCATGGTTTGGGCTGGGTCTCTTCGCTATCGTGCTCGGATGTTGTGCGGTGAGCGAACTACGCGAATTGTATGGCAAAAGTTCATGGCGCCGGGGACCTGGGTGCCTGGCATGGCATTACAACAGCGGGTGCTTCAATGGACTGGCGTGGCGGACAGTTCCTTCAGTTCGCGGATGGTGATGTCCGATTTTTCATGCATGCGCAATAAAATCGTTGCACCGACCGACAGTTTGCCGTGTCGAATCTTGCTGATGATGGGAGGCTGAACTTCCAGGACACGGCACAGTTCCGCATCATTTTTCAAGTTCAACTTCTCGATCAGCGTATCGAGCAGCTTGTTGGGCACAAAACTCGATGGTTCGAGCGCGCGCGCCCGGTTCATCGCTTCAATCATTTCCAGCTTCTTTTGCCGAACGTTCATTTACTCCTCCTTCAGGTTATGCAAGGGACGAGACCACTTTAGGCGGTCCCGGCTATAGTTCGTCATCGCAGTACGGCTGTCTGGGTGACGTAGTACAACATTCGCGTTACAACATTGATAACCAGGCAAGTGTTTTCAATAATACTACGATAACAAAACTTGTGACAGATGGTCAGTTAAATTAACTGATTGTTTGATCAATTTGGTTGACGATTGTTGTATTTTGTAAGCCGCTTTTCGTCAGGATCATGGTCCGGTCCGCCATTTCGGCGGCGGCCAGCGAATGCGTGACCATGATCGCGCAGCTGCCGTTGGCCTTGATTTCGGCGCGCAGCAATTGCAGGATGCTGTGCGCCGTGTCCGGGTCGAGGTTGCCGGTGGGCTCGTCGGCCAGCACCAGCGCCGGCTTGTGCACGAGCGCGCGGGCAATCGCCACGCGCTGCATTTCGCCGCCGGACAGTTGCTGCGGAAAGTCGCCGCCGCGTCCGCCCAGGCCGACCGCCTCGAGCATGCTGGCGGCACGCTCCTGGGGCAGCCCGTTGAGCAGCAGCGGCAGGGCCACGTTTTGCAGCAGGGTCAGGTGCGGCAAGACGTGGAAGGCCTGGAAGATAAAGCCCATGCGGGCGCGACGCAGCCGGGTCGCGGCGGCGTCATCGAGGCTGGACATGGCAATGCCGTCCACCAGGATAGGGTGCGCTTCGGCACCCGCATCGGGCGTGTCGAGGCCGGCGATCAGGTTCAGCAAGGTCGACTTGCCCACGCCCGAATCGCCCATGATGGCGATGAATTCCCCCGCCTTGAAGCGGCAGGAAATGTTGGCCAGCACGGGACGGGCATTGGCATAGGACTTCGACAGATGGCGCAATTCGAGCATGGTGATCTTGATTAATAACGGCTATCGTAAAGGGAGGCACGCGGGGGAGAGGGGGGCCTGGGAATTGCAAAGGGGCGCGGATTGTTTGGCCGGCAATGTGTAGTATACGACAGGCTTATCCTTTTTGCTTGGCAATACCAATTTTGTGTGCACGCCGGCTGTTTGACCTTAAGTTACCTGCCGCACGGCTGGCTTGCGCGGATTCCGCTATGATGGAAAAAAGTCATCGGCAAGGCGCCCGCAAACCGCTATGGCAGGGGCGGCGCGCCCGGTGGCTGACCGTGCAAGCCCTTCGTGAACCTAACATTGACGACGCCAGCCCATGACCATGCCACTCGCGCAACAGCAGTCTGATTTGTATCCCGCCAGCAACGCCAGCGCGGCCAGCGCCACTCCTGCCACGATAGCCGAGATCAGCGGCGGCTTGCTGGCGCGCGATGCCTGGACTTCGCCCAAGTACCTGTACGACGCGCTCGGTTCGAAACTGTTCGAAGCCATCTGCGCCTTGCCCGAGTACTATCCGACGCGCACCGAGGCGGCCATCTTTGCCCGCCACGGCGCCGAAATCGCCCACGCCGTGGGGCCGGGCAGCACCCTGATCGACCTGGGCGCGGGCAATTGCGCCAAGGCTGCCAGCCTGTTCCCCCTGCTGCACCCGGCCCAGTATGTGGCCGTGGATATTTCCTACGAGTTCCTCAGTGAATCGCTGAGCCGGCTGCAGCAGCGCTTTCCGCACATCGAGATGACGGGCCTGGGCCTGGATTTCTCCAGCCGCCTGGACTTGCCCGACAGCGTGCGCGACGCGCGGCGCCTGTTCTTCTATCCCGGCTCGTCGATCGGCAATTTTGCGCCTGAACAAGCAATCGCCTTCCTGCGCCGCCTGCGCGCGAATGCGGACGGCGATGGCGGCCTGCTGATCGGCGTCGACCTGATCAAGGACGACGCCATCCTCGACGCCGCCTATGACGACGCGCTGGGCGTCACGGCCGCCTTCAACCTGAACATGCTGCGCCACGTGAACGGCTTGATCGGCGCCGACTTCGACGTGCGCGCCTGGCAGCACCACGGCTTTTTTAATGCGGACGAGCACCGCGTCGAAATGCACCTGGAAGCGCGCAGCGAGCAGTTTGTCCACTGGAAAGGTGGCCAGCGGCGCTTCGCGAAAGGCGAACGCATCCATACGGAAGACAGCTATAAATACACGCGTCCGGCCTTCGTCGGCTTGCTAGAGCAGGCAGGGTTTTCCACCGTGCAAGTCTGGACGGACCCGCAGCAGTGGTTTGCCGTCATTTACGCTAGAGCGATTAGGGATTAAGAAGGAAAAGATGCTGATCGATCATTACAATAAAGTGCGCCAGCACTCGCTGCGGCTGGCCGAGCCCCTGTCCGACGAGGATTGCGGCGCCCAGTCGATGCCGGACGCCAGTCCCGTCAAATGGCACCTGGCGCATACCACCTGGTTTTTCGAAACGTTTATCCTGGAAAGCATGGAAGCGGCGTTTGCGCCATTCCACCCCGCCTTCCGCGTGCTGTTCAATTCCTATTACAACGGCGTGGGCGAAAAGCACCCGCGCGCCCAGCGGGGCTTGCTGACGCGTCCCGGCATGGCGCAGGTGCGTGCCTACCGGGCCAACGTCGATGCGCGCATCGCGCGCCTGCTGGCGGGGGAACTGGCGCGCGACGAGCGCGAACGGCTGACCATGCTGCTGGCGCTGGGCCTGGAACACGAGCAGCAGCACCAGGAATTGCTGTTGACGGATGTCAAACACCTGCTGGCGCAGAGCGCCCTGTTTCCCGCTTACTTGGACAATGCGCCGGACGGCGCGGTTGCGCCAGCGCAAGAACACGCGCAGCCCACGGCCTGGCTCGCCTTCGACGGCGGCCTGGCGCAGATCGGCCACGCGGGCGACGGTTTTTGCTTCGACAACGAATTGCCGCGTCATCCGCAATACGTGGCGCCGTTCGAACTGGCCAGCGCCCTGGTGACGAATGGCGAATTCCTCGCCTTCATCGAGGCGGGCGGCTACCGCACGGCGCACCTGTGGCTGGCCGAGGGCTGGGACTGGGTGCGCACGCAGCAGCTGGCATGTCCGCTGTACTGGCAGCTTGATGAGGCGGGGCACTGGCAGGAATTCACCTTGTTTGGCTTGCGCCCGCTCAACCTGCGGGCGCCGGCCACGCATCTGTCGCTGTTCGAGGCGGACGCGTATGCGCACTGGGCCGGCGCGCGCCTGCCGACGGAAGCGGAGTGGGAAGTGGCGGCGCAGGGTGTCGACATGCAAGTCGGCCGGCTGCATCCGGCGGCCGCGACGCCAGGAACGGGATTGCGGCAGATGTTCGGCCACTGCTGGCAGTGGACCAGCAGCAGCTACGCGCCGTATCCCGGCTACCGCACGGCGCCCGGGGCGCTCGGTGAATACAACGGCAAGTTCATGCTGAACCAGTATGTGCTACGCGGCTCGTCGTGCGCCACGCCGGCCGGCCATGCGCGCGCCAGCTACCGTAATTTCTTTCCGGCAAGCGCGCGCTGGCAATTTACGGGCATCCGCCTGGCGCGCCAGGTGGAATAAAGGTGAAATAACTTAGTGCAGGCGCGGGACGGCGGGCGGGTCAGGGCGGGGCGGTGCCTTGGCGACGGCGTTCTGTTCCAGCTTGAACTGGCTGACGAGGGTTTCCAGTTCGCCCGCCTGTTCATGCATGGCGGCGGCTGCCGCGGCTGCTTCCTCGACCAGGGCCGCATTTTGCTGCGTCGTCTGGTCCATCTGCATGATGGCGGCATTGATCTGCTCGATGCCTTCGCTTTGCTCGTGGTTGGCGACGCTGATTTCACCGACGATGGCGCTGACCCGGCCCACGCTGGCCACCACTTCATCCATCGTGGCGCCTGCCTGGCTGACCAGTTGCGCGCCCTGGCCGACCCGCTTGACGGAGTCGGCAATCAGTTCCTTGATCTCTTTTGCCGCCGCCGCCGAGCGCTGCGCCAGGTTGCGCACTTCCGACGCCACGACGGCAAAGCCGCGTCCTTGCTCGCCGGCCCTGGCCGCCTCGACAGCCGCATTCAGGGCCAGGATATTCGTCTGGAAGGCGATGCCGTCGATGACGGCGATGATGTCGACGATCTTGCGCGACGAGGCATTGATGGCGTCCATGGTGCCGATGACCTCCGCCATGGCCGTGCCGCCGCGCTGCGCGATGGCGGACGCCGAGCGGGCCAGACTGTCGGCCTGGCGCGCATTGTCGCTGTTGCTGCGCACGGTGCCCGTCAGTTCGATCATCGACGAGGCCGTCTCTTCCAGCGCGCTGGCCTGCGCTTCCGTGCGGGCCGACAGGTCGGCATTGCCGCTGGCGATCTGGCTCGACGCCACGGCAATCGTACCCGTGCCGCCGCGTACTTGCCCCACCAGGGTGGCCAGGTTGGTATTCATGTCGCGCAAGGCTTGCAGCAGCTGGCCCGCTTCATCCTTGCCGTCGGCCACGATTTTACTGCTCAGGTCGCCTCCAGCCACGGCTTGCGCCACGCGCAGCGCATACGCGATGGGCGTGGTGATCGAGCGCGTGACCCACCAGGCAAAGAGCACGCCCAGCAGCAGGGCGGCCGTGCCCAGGCTGGCCATCAGCACATTCGCCGCGGAAATATTCTGCTGGATTTGCTGGCCGCCATGCACGACCACGCCGCGCTGGATTTCATTCAGGCGGTTCACCGTCTTTTGCAGCTGGTTCAGGGCGGGCAGGGTATCGTCGCGCACGTGCTTGGCCGCTTCCGCGCGCTGCCCCGCCACCAGCAGCTTGTCTGCCTGGCTGAACGAGACGACATAGGCCTTGCGCTGCTGTTTCAGGGTGGCCAGCAGTTCCTTGCCTTCAGGCAGCACGATCAGGCGGTCGAGCACGACCAGCGCATCGCTGATGGTGGCCTTGTTGGCATCGATTTCGCCGTGGATGGCGCTGGCGCGGGCCGGATCTTCATGGATGAACAGTTCCAGCACCAGCGCCGCGTTCGAACGGGTGGTGCTGCGGATGGTGGCGATGGCGTCGGCCTTGGCCCAGTCCTTCTCGATGATGGCTTCGCTGAGCGTGCCGATCTTGTCCAGGCGCAACAGGCCCGTACCCACCAGCACTGCCATCAGCAGCAGCACCACGCCAAAACCGGCGCCCAGGCGCACGCCTATCTTCATGTCCGTCAATTTCATACTGATTCCCTCGGTAGCTAATGATCTGTCTCCGGTGGTCTTGTTATGAAACAATTATACGGTCGGCGATACCTGATTTGCACTACTAATTGCCCAATAGAAATGAAAAAGCGGCACGGCGATCAAGCCGTACCGCTTTTTCTCCCTATGGAGCGCGCCGAAAAGACTCAGGCGGCGCTGGCAGCCACGTCGGCCGCTGTTGTTTTTTCGGCGTCCGTCTGCCCGATGCGGCGGTTCACGGCCGACAGGACAGCCTTGAACGAGGCGGTGACGATATTGCTGTCGATGGCGGCGCCGAACAGGGTCGGGCCGTTATCGAGGCGCAATTCGACGTAGCACGCCGCTTGCGCGTTGGCGCCGGAACCGATCGAGTGCTCATGGTAATCCATCAGCTTGATGTCGAGACCCAGTGCATTGACGAAGGCGTCGATGGGGCCGTTGCCGCCGCCCTGCAGGGCCAGCGGCGTCTGGCGGTGCGACAGGCTGATGTCGATCTGCACGGACTCGTCGCTGCTGGTGTCTTCCACCATGCGGTGCGAAGCGTAGGCGTACGGCGCCGTCTGCTCCAGGTATTCCTTCTGGAAGATTGCATGGATATCCTGCGCGGCGATTTCGCGGCCCGTGGCGTCGGCCACGGCTTGCACGGCGCGCGAGAATTCGATCTGCAGGCGGCGCGGCAAGACCAGGCCGTATTCCTGTTCCAGCAAGTACGCCATGCCGCCCTTGCCGGACTGGCTGTTGACGCGGATCACGGCGTCGTAGCTGCGGCCCAGGTCGGCCGGGTCGATCGGCAGGTACGGCACTTCCCAGATGCTGTCCGGTTGCTGCTTGGCAAAACCTTTCTTGATGGCATCCTGGTGCGAGCCGGAGAAGGCCGTGAAGACCAGGTCGCCCGCATACGGGTGACGCGGGTGGACGGGCAGCTGGTTGCACTCTTCCACGCACTTGCGCACGGTGTCGATATCGGAGAAATCGAGGCCAGGGTGCACGCCTTGCGTGTACAAGTTCATCGCCAACGTGACCAGGTCGACGTTGCCGGTGCGCTCGCCATTGCCGAACAAACAGCCTTCGACGCGGTCGGCGCCCGCCATCACGGCCAGCTCGGCCGACGCGACGGCCGTGCCGCGGTCGTTATGCGGATGCACGCTGATGATGATGGAATCGCGGCGCGCCAGCTTGCGCGACATCCATTCGATCTGGTCCGCATACACGTTGGGCGTGCTGCATTCGACGGTCGACGGCAGGTTGATGATCATCTTGTTGGCCGGCGTCGGCTTCCAGATGGCGCTGACGGCGTCGCAGATATGCTTGGAGAAATCGAGTTCCGTCGTCGAGAACGATTCCGGCGTGTATTCAAAGCCCCATTCCGTTTCCGGATGCTGGGCCACCAGCTGTTTTACGAGGGTGGTGCCGGTGGTGGCGATAGTCGTGATTTCTTCGCGCGACATGCCGAACACGACCTTGCGGAACACGGGCGCCACGGAGTTGTACAGGTGGACGATGGCGCGCTTGGCGCCGACGACCGATTCCACCGTGCGGCGGATCAATTCTTCGCGCGACTGGGTCAGCACGATGATGGTGACGTCGTCCGGGATGCGGCCTTCATCGACAAGCTTGCGCACGAAGTCGAAATCCGTCTGCGATGCCGATGGGAAACCCACTTCGATTTCCTTCAGGCCGATGGCGATCAGCATCTCGAAGAAGCGCAGCTTCTTTTCCGCGCTCATCGGCTCGATCAAGGACTGGTTGCCGTCGCGCAAGTCGGTGCTCATCCAGATGGGCGGCTTGCTGATGATCTGGTTCGGCCATTGACGGTCGGTCAATTTAACGGGAGGAAAGGCGCGGTATTTGGAAGCTGGGTTCTGCAACATCATGATCGGGTACTCCTGAAGATAGGGGGAAATCAAGGGTTGTGGCGCAAGCTTGCCGGGCGGCCACGCAACACTAGGCCAGGCAAGCGATCGGTAGCGGTAGCAGAGCGGCCGCGATGCCGGCAGGGGCGGTCGCAGCGGGAATTACGTGTACGTATGGGGATGGTGCAAACATCATCAAACCTTCCAGGGTTTTTGAAACACGCCGGCGTGTGGCCAGGCGAAGCAATGCGGCAAACTTATGCGCGTGCTAGTAGTAGTCGCGATAGCGACAGCAGGGAAGGGGAGGAATGTTTGAAGGAGGACATGCACTCAATGTAAGGGATGTCGGGCGGGGCTGTCAAGCGTTTCCGTTTTACATGTAGTGCACGTGTGATGCCGCGTCCGGCATTTCCTGCCGCGCGCGCTCCAGGCAGCGCCGCAACAAGGCCGCATCGTGGGGCAGGCGCGCCGCCAGCCCCTGCCAGCCGCGCAGCTCCAGCTGTTGCGGCATGTCCACCAGGCCCGTGATGGCATCCCAGAACGCATCCCAGTTCATGCCATAGAAGGAAGGGAAACCGAGCGCGGCGGCCAGGGCGGCGTGCAACTGGCGCGGCGAGTTGATCTCGCTCAAGTCGATTGTTACAAGGGCGCGCCTGTTCACAGTATGCCCTTGAGCAAGTTTTGCAGGTTTTGCCGCATGCCGCCGACCACCGCCTCGTGCTGCTCCAGGATGGCGGATGCATCCTTGAACGGTGCCGGGTCGAGGTACAGGCGCGGCAGGTCGGCCACGGCCACGCCGCGTGGGCCGCCGCGCAGGATCTCGTCCACATGCTTGTTGATCGAGTTGATGGCAGCCTGGATGCGCGGCGTGGAAGATGCCGCCAGGCAGGCGGCCAGTGCGGCGTCGAGCTCGGCGCGCGCGGGCGCTTGCGGCAGCACGGGGGCGGCGATCTGTTCCAGCGGCGACATGTTGACGGCGGGCTTGCGGTACGCGAGCAGGGTATCGAGCGCCATCAGCCGGTGCGCGCCGCCCCGCTGCAGCCAGTCAACGATTTGCGGCCACGGCGTGGCCAGCAGGGCCGCCGCCACGCCCCATTGCCCCGCCACGGGCGAACCGGCATTGGCGTCGATCCAGGCGAGGGCGGCCGGATTGCCCGTGTAGGCCAGCAGGATGGCGTTCGACGCGCGCAGCGCGGGCGCCTGCGTGGCGAGGATGGCGGTCAGCCAGGCGAGGGCGCCGTCGGGCGGCTGCTGCGATAACCGTTGTGCGAAGGGGGCGCCCAGGGCGCGGCTGTCGGCAAATTGCAATTGTTCTGGCATGGGGGATAGCGAGTAAGAGACCAGGCGCCAGTCTAGCAGCCGGCGTGGCGCGCACGAGCCTTGTCACTATAAACATTTAAGGCCGCCTTCAGTGCGGCCGGCCCCGCTTGCGCTACAATCGGCTCTCCTTTGTTGCCACTGCCGCGCGCGGTTTCCCCTCCCCACCATGTTCCCTAAACGCCTGACTCTGCTTGCCCTGGCCGCCTTCGTGCTGGCCGGCTGCGATACCACCGCCCCGAAACCCGTCCAAGTATTGACGCCGCCCGAACCCATCGCCGTCACGCCGCGCAAGATCAAGATAGGCCTGGCCCTGGGCGGCGGCGCGGCACGCGGTTTCGCCCATATCGGCGTGATCAAGGCGCTCGAATCGCAAGGCATTCAGGCCGACATCGTCACCGGCACCAGTGCCGGCAGCGTGGTGGGCGCCCTGTACGCGGCGGGCAACTCGGGCTTCACCCTGCAAAAGATGGCCTTCGACATGGACGAGGCCGCCATTTCGGACTGGGCCTTGCCCCTGTTCGGCAAGTCGTCCGGCGTGCTGAAAGGCGAGGCGCTGCAAAGCTATGTCAACAAGGCTGTCGGCGGCGTGCCGCTGGAAAAACTCAAGATTCCGTTTGGCGTGGTGGCGACCGATTTGAAAAATGGGCAGCCGATCCTGTTCCAGCGCGGTAACACCGGCATGGCCGTGCGCGCCTCGTCGGCCGTGCCGGGCGTGTTCCAGCCCGTGACGATCGCCGGCCACACCTATGTCGATGGCGGCCTGGTCGCTCCCGTGCCCGTGCGCTTTGCGCGCGACATGGGCGCCGATTTCATCATCGCCGTGAATATCTCGTCGCAAACGGATACGCAAAAAGCCATCAGCTCGATGGAAGTCATCATGCAAACCTTCGCCATCATGGGCCAGCGCATCAACCAGTTCGAACTGAAGGATGCGGACGTGGTGATCCAGCCCAGCCTGGGCACCATGAAGGGCAACGATTTCAACAGCCGCAACCAGGCCATCCTGGCGGGCGAGCAGGCGACGTTTGCCGTCATGGCGCAACTCAAGCAAAAGCTGAAAGCCAGGCGCGAGCAGTAAGGGTTAGCGCCGCTGCGCATTTCGTATACAATTTTGCTTCAACATAACAAGGATGTCTCATGCAATCGAAACCGATTTTGACCCTGGACGACGTAAAGAAAATCGCTGCCGCCGCCGAAGCGGAAGCGGTCAAGAATAACTGGGCGGTCACGATCGCCATCGTCGACGACGGCGGTCACCTGGTATGGCTGCAGCGCATGGATGGCGTGGCGCCGATCTCGTCGCACATCGCTCCATCGAAAGCCAAGACGGCCGCACTGGGCCGCCGCGAATCGCGCATCTATGAAGAGATGATCAATGGCGGCCGCGTGTCGTTCCTGAGCGCACCGGAAATCGACGGCTTGCTCGAAGGCGGCGTGCCCATCGTGTACGACGGCCACTACGTGGGCGCCGTCGGCGTCTCGGGCGTCAAGTCGGCGGAAGATGCGCAAATCGCCAAAGCCGGCATCGCCGCGTTGACGGCCTAAGTAGTAGCCACAGTTGCAGAACCAGCCGCCCCGCGCAAGCCGGGCGGCTTTTTTCATGGGGCGCCGGTTTTATGTTGCTGCGCAAAAAAATGCCGCCCATTCCACATTTTCTTCCTTGTGGAAAAGCTTCCTTTTGGTTATAATTCAAAGGTTTAGCCAATCACACATATACCGTAGCGACTACCCATCCCCTCATTCAAAATGACCGTTGAAACACCCTGAGTGCATCTGGCTCGGGTAACTAGGCGGTCGGTCTGACGTGGCGCAGCTACGGTAACTTTATCAGGAGTTGCCCTTGCCGCCATTTTTTTCTGGCCCTGCCGTTCCAGCCATATTAGCGCTTGCTGATGGAACGATCTTTAAAGGTTTTTCGATCGGTGCCGCCGGTCATACCACGGGCGAGGTTGTTTTCAACACCTCGATGACCGGGTATCAGGAAATCCTTACCGACCCAAGCTATTGCCGCCAGATGGTCACCCTGACCTATCCGCATATCGGCAATACGGGCGTCAATCCGGAAGACGTCGAGTCTTCCAAGGTACACGCCGCTGGCCTCATCATCCGCGATCTGCCATTACTGGCATCCAATTTCCGTTCCACGCTCTCCCTGTCCGATTACCTGAAAGCTGAAAATATCGTCGCCATCGCCGGCATCGATACACGCAAGCTCACGCGCATCCTGCGTGAAAAAGGCGCGCAGGGCGGTGCCATCCTCGTCGGCACGCAAGGCAACGAGCCATCCGCCGCGCAAGCGCTGGAACTGGCCCGCTCCTTCCCCGGCCTGGCCGGCATGGACCTGGCCAAGGTGGTATCAAGCAAGGCCGCCTACGAGTACCGCGAAACGGAATGGACCCTGGGCGAAGGCTATGGCCAGTTGGCCGACGCCGATGCGAAATACCACGTGGTCGCCTTCGACTATGGCGTCAAGCGCAACATCCTGCGCATGCTGACGGCACGCGGCTGCAAGGTCACCGTGCTGCCGGCGCAAGCGACGGCTGCCGACGCCCTGGCACTGAATCCGGACGGCATCTTCCTGTCGAACGGTCCCGGCGACCCGGAACCGTGCGACTACGCCATCGCGGCGACCAAGGAGCTGATCGAGAAGGGCATCCCGACCTTCGGCATCTGCCTCGGCCACCAGATCATGGCGATCGCTTCCGGCGCGAAGACGCTGAAGATGAAGTTCGGCCACCACGGCGCCAACCACCCGGTGCAAGACCTGGAAACGAAACAGGTCTTGATTACCTCGCAAAACCACGGTTTCGCAGTCGACGCGGCAACTCTGCCCGCGAATTGCCGCGTGACCCATGAATCGCTGTTCGACGGCTCCCTGCAAGGCTTTGCCCGCACGGACAAGCCGGCCTTCTGCTTCCAGGGCCACCCTGAAGCGTCGCCGGGCCCGATGGATGTTGCTTACCTGTTTGACCGCTTCATCAACCTGATGGCTGCGGAGGAGAAAAAGAAAAATGCCTAAACGTTTAGATATCAAAAGTATTCTGATTATTGGCGCTGGCCCGATCGTGATCGGCCAGGCCTGCGAATTCGATTATTCCGGCGCGCAAGCGTGCAAGGCCCTGCGCGAAGAGGGCTACAAAGTCATCCTGGTCAACAGCAATCCTGCGACCATCATGACAGATCCGGAAATGGCCGATGTGACCTATATCGAACCGATCACCTGGTCGGTCGTTGAACGCATCATCGCCAAGGAGCGTCCTGACGCCATCCTGCCGACGATGGGCGGCCAGACGGCGCTGAACTGCGCCCTGGACCTGTTCAACAATGGCGTGCTGGCGAAATACAACGTCGAGCTGATCGGCGCGTCGCCGGAAGCCATCGACAAGGCGGAAGACCGTTCCAAGTTCAAGGACGCGATGACCAAGATCGGCCTCGGTTCGGCACGCTCCGGCGTGGCGCACTCGATGGAAGAATCGTGGGCCGTGCAGCGCACCCTGGGCTTCCCGACCATCATCCGTCCATCGTTCACCATGGGCGGCTCCGGCGGCGGCATCGCCTACAACGAAGAAGAATTCGAAACCATCTGCAAGCGCGGCCTGGAAGCATCGCCGACGAAAGAGCTGCTGATCGAAGAATCCTTGCTGGGCTGGAAAGAGTACGAGATGGAAGTGGTGCGCGACAAGGCGGACAACTGCATCATCATCTGCTCGATCGAAAACCTCGACCCGATGGGCGTGCACACGGGCGACTCCATCACGGTTGCGCCGGCGCAAACCCTGACGGACAAGGAATACCAGATCATGCGCAATGCCTCCCTGGCAGTGCTGCGCGAGATCGGCGTCGACACGGGCGGTTCGAACGTGCAATTCTCGATCAACCCCGTCGATGGCCGCATGATCGTCATCGAGATGAACCCGCGCGTGTCGCGTTCGTCGGCGCTGGCCTCGAAAGCGACGGGTTTCCCGATCGCCAAGATCGCCGCCAAGCTGGCCGTCGGTTTCACCCTGGACGAGCTGCGCAATGAAATCACGGGCGGCGCCACGCCGGCTTCGTTCGAACCGTCGATCGATTACGTCGTCACCAAGATTCCCCGTTTCACGTTCGAGAAATTCCCGACCGCTGACCACCACCTGACGACGCAGATGAAATCCGTCGGCGAAGTGATGGCCATCGGCCGTACCTTCCAGGAATCGTTCCAGAAAGCCTTGCGCGGCCTGGAAGTGGGCGTGGACGGCATGAACGAAAAGACCAAGGACCGCGAAAAGATCGAAGAAGAACTGGGCGAGCCTGGTCCTGAGCGTATCTGGTACGTGGGCGACGCGTTTGCCCAGGGTTTCACTTTGGAAGAAGTACACCAGCTGACCAAGATCGACCCATGGTTCCTGATCCAGATCAAGGAAATCGTCGACCTGGAACTGTGGCTGGATACGCAAAAGCTGGAAAACCTGGACAAGAACACCCTGTACAAGTTGAAACAGAAGGGCTTCTCGGACCGCCGCCTGGGCTTCCTGCTGCAAACGACCGACACGGCCGTGCGCCAGCAGCGCCATGCGCTGAACATCCGTCCCGTCTACAAGCGCGTCGACACTTGCGCAGCGGAATTCTCGACCGACACGGCGTACATGTATTCCACGTACGACGAAGAGTGCGAATCGAATCCGACCGACAAGAAAAAGATCATGGTGCTGGGCGGTGGCCCGAACCGTATCGGCCAGGGTATCGAGTTTGACTATTGCTGCGTCCACGCGGCCCTCGCCATGCGCGAAGACGGCTACGAAACCATCATGGTCAATTGCAACCCGGAAACGGTTTCCACCGACTACGATACTTCGGACCGCCTGTACTTCGAGTCCTTGACCCTGGAAGACGTGCTGGAAATCGTCGCCATCGAAAAACCGGTGGGCGTGATCGTGCAGTACGGCGGCCAGACGCCATTGAAACTGGCGCTGGACCTGGAAGCAAATGGCGTGCCGATCATCGGCACCTCGCCCGACATGATCGATGCGGCCGAAGACCGCGAGCGTTTCCAGCAAATGCTGCACAAGCTGGAGCTGCGCCAGCCGCCTAACCGCACCGCGCGCACGGAAGCCGACGCTTTGGCGCAGGCGCAGGAAATCGGCTACCCGCTGGTCGTGCGTCCATCGTACGTGCTGGGCGGCCGCGCCATGGAAATCGTCCACGAGCAACGCGACCTCGAGCGCTACATGCGCGAAGCCGTCAAGGTTTCGCACGATTCGCCGGTGCTGCTGGACCGCTTCCTGAACGACGCCATCGAGTGCGACGTCGATTGCATCTCCGACGGCGAAACGACCTTCATCGGCGGCGTGATGGAACACATCGAACAGGCTGGCGTCCACTCGGGCGACTCGGCTTGCTCCTTGCCGCCATACTCTCTGGCAGCGGAAACCATTGAAGAACTGAAACGCCAGACGGCGCTGATGGCCAAGGGTTTGAACGTGGTCGGCCTGATGAACGTGCAATTTGCGATCCAGAAACAGGAGATCGATGGCGAAATGAAAGACGTCGTCTTCGTGCTGGAAGTCAACCCGCGCGCGTCGCGCACCGTGCCTTTCGTCTCGAAAGCCACCGGTCTGCAACTGGCGAAGATCGCCGCCCGCTGCATGGTCGGCCAGTCGCTGGCCTCGCAAGGCGTCACGCAGGAAGTCGTGCCGCCTTACTTCAGCGTCAAGGAAGCCGTGTTCCCGTTCGTCAAGTTCCCGGGCGTGGACACCATCCTGGGCCCTGAAATGAAATCGACGGGCGAAGTCATGGGCGTGGGCCTGACATTCGGCGAAGCGTTTGTGAAATCGCAACTGGGTGCCGGCGTGAACCTGCCAAAATCGGGCAAGGTCTTCATCAGCGTGAAAGCGTCGGACAAGCCGCGCGCCGTGCAAGTGGCGCGCGACCTGGTCGAGTCCGGTTTCACCGTGGTCGCCACCAAGGGCACCGCCGCCGTGATCGCTGCTGCCGGCATCGCCGTCACGCCAGTGAACAAGGTGATCGAAGGCCGTCCGCACGTGGTCGACATGATCAAGAACCATGAAATCGTGCTGGTGATCAACACCGTGGAAGAAAAGCGCAGCGCCATCGTCGATTCGCGGGCCATCCGCACCTCGGCCCTGGCCTCGCGCGTGACGACCTACACCACCATCGCGGGCGCGGAAGCGGCCGTCGAAGGCATCCGCCATCTGGACGAGTTGCGTGTGTATGATTTGCAAGGTCTGCACAAGACCTTGAACTAAGTGCGTTTGCAGTGACCGCCGTTAGGCGGTACACTGCATGCTTATCAACCACAGAGTTCCGTGCAGAGCAGCGCGCGGCCTCTGTGGTTTTCACTTGGTAAGTCCGTTAACCGTGGCAAAACACGGACAACGGCGCCGATAACTAGCAGATAGTAGAGATAACATGACCTCAGTCCCATTGACCAAATACGGCGCAGAACTCCTGAAGGAAGAGCTGCATCATTTGAAGACCAAGGAACGCCGCATCGTCATCGATGCGATCGCCGAAGCGCGTTCGCACGGAGATTTGTCGGAAAACGCCGAGTACGATGCTGCCAAGGAACGCCAGGCCTTCGTCGAAGGCCGCATCGCCGAGCTCGAAGGCACGCTGGGCGCGGCGCAAATCATCGACCCGACCGCGCTCGACGCGGAAGGCCGCGTGGTGTTTGCCTCGACCGTGAACCTGGAAGACCTGGAATCGGGCCAGAAAGTCACGTACCAGATCGTCGGCCTCGATGAAGCCGACCTGAAAATGAACAAGGTTTCCGTGACGTCCCCGATCGCCCGCGCGCTGATCGGCAAGTACGCCGGCGACGTGGTGGAAGTGCAGGCGCCGTCCGGCCCGCGCGAATACGAAATCCTGGAAGTACTGTACATCTGATGCTCAGCCGCGTGCGTCTCCTCGTTGCCACCCTGTGGGCGGGCAGCCTGTGGACCATCGGCTTCATCGTGGCGCCCACCCTGTTCGGCACCCTGAGCGACCGCGTGCTGGCCGGCAATATTGCCGGCAGCATGTTCCGCGCCGAGGCCTGGCTGTCCATCGCCTGTGCGCTGGTATTGCTGGCCTTGCTGCAATGGAGCCCCGGCGCGCTGGAGCTCAAGCGCCGCCGCCTGCTGGGCGCGCTGGTGCTGTCCATGCTGGTGTGCGCGCTGCTCAGCCACTTCGGCATTTCGCCGCTGATGGCCGACCTCAAGGCGCAAGCGCCGTCGGGCATCATGGACGAGGCCATGCGCAGCCGCTTCGGCATGCTGCATGGCGTGTCGACCGTGATCTTTGCCGTGCAGAGCCTGCTGGCGGGCGTATTGATCTGGAAACAGCAGTAATTTGATGTAGGTAAAGTAATTGCATGAAAAAAGCGGAGCAGGGGATATCCCGTGCTCCGCTTCTTGTTTCAAGCCCGGCCGCCTTGCGGTGGCCGGGTGAACAGGCTTACTTGCTGCCCAGTGCGCTTTTCTTGGCGCTCTTCTGACGTGGCTTGGCACGCTTGATGGAACCGCCTTCGGTAACGCGCTCATTGCCCTTGATCATGACTTTCGTCACGCTGGGGCGCTTGGTGCCGCTGGCGCTGGCCTTGACGATGGTCACTTCGCGCATGCCTTTGCCGGCGCTGACCTTCTCCTTAACCACTTCTTTTTTCGGACGGTAGATTACCAGCAGTTTGCCAATATGTTGTACCGGGGCGGCGCCGAGATTGCCGCAAATCGTATCGTACATTCCGACGCGGGCTTCGCGGTCGTCGCCGAACACGCGGACTTTAATCAGGCCGTGCGAATCCAGGCCAAGGTCGATCTCTTTGAGGACAGCAGGTGTCAAGCCCGCTTCGCCAATGATGACGATAGGCTTCAGCGCGTGTGCTTCGGCGCGCAGTGCGCTGCGCTCTACGGGTGTAAGTTTTAGCATAATAATATTTAGTAATTCCCTTAAAAGCAGTATTCTACGCGAATGGCAAAGAAGAAATTAAACAAAAACTGGTTGCACGACCACATAAATGATCCTTATGTGAAGTTGGCGCAAAAAGAGGGCTACCGCGCCCGGGCAGCATACAAGCTCAAAGAAATCGATGAAGACGAGAAACTGATCAAACCTGGCCAGGTGATTGTCGACCTTGGTTGCACTCCCGGCAGCTGGGCCCAGTATACGCGGCGCAAGCTGGCCGGCAAGGACGGCGGCGGGGTCAATGGTACCCTGATTGGCCTGGACATGCTGGAAATGGAGCCGATTGCCGATTTCCACTTCATCCAGGGCGACTTCCGCGAAGCGCGCGTGCTGCGCCAGCTGGAAGTGGTGTTGCAAGGACGCAAGGTCGACCTGGTCCTGTCGGACATGGCGCCCAACCTGTCGGGCATCGCCACGGCGGATGCTGCGCGCATGGAGCATTTGATCGACCTGGCCATCGAATTTTCGCAATTGCACCTGAAGCCGTCTGGCGTGCTGCTGGTGAAATGCTTTAAAGACATGGGTTTCAGCCAGATCGTGGAGAAATTCCGCGCCGAATTCAAGGTCGTGGTGCAGAAAAAGCCCAAGGCCAGCCGCGATAAATCGTCGGAAATCTTCCTGATGGGCCGTGGAATCAAGAATCCGCTGAAAAATGCCGTAGAAGAAGATGATTCCGCCCTTGATATTTAAGCGGGAATCCGCACATGGGAACGAGAAGTGCAGTAGCGCTGATGGTATAAAAGCCTAAATTGTTTATACTGCATTTTTTGCGTGAACGCGGTTTTTTCGCGCGCACGGATCGGCGGGCTTTGGCACGGCCCGCTTATTGCGAGTAAAATCGTGTTTCTAGCTATAGGTAAAGAGATGCGCACTGCATCCAAGGAGTCTTCGTGAATAACATGTTTTCCAAATCTGCCATCTGGGTAGTCGTATTGCTGCTGTTGTTCATGCTGTTCAAGCAATTCGACAGTCATGGCGCCACAGGCGGCAGCAAGGCCATCGCTTATTCCGATTTGCTGGATGAAGTCAAAGCCAAGCGCGTCAAGGATGTCGTGATCGAAGGTTCGTCGATCACCGCCAAGCTGATGGACGACACCAAGGTGCGTACCACCGCCACCAGCCTCGACAAGGGCCTGATCGGCGACCTGCGCGACAATGGCGTACATTTCGATGTGCGTCCGCCCGAGGAAGCGTCTTTCCTGCAAACTATTTTTGTTTCCTGGTTCCCCATGCTGCTGTTGATCGGCGTCTGGGTCTTCTTCATGCGTCAGATGCAAGGCGGCGGCAAGGGCGGGGCATTCTCGTTCGGCAAGTCGAAGGCGCGCATGATGGATGAAGCCAGCAACACCGTCACCTTCGCCGATGTCGCCGGTTGCGACGAGGCGAAAGAAGAAGTCAACGAAGTGGTCGACTTCCTCAAGGATCCAAGCAAATTCCAGAAACTGGGCGGCCGCATTCCCCGCGGCGTGCTGATGGTCGGTCCTCCGGGCACGGGTAAAACCCTGCTGGCGCGCGCCATCGCCGGCGAAGCCAAGGTGCCGTTCTTCTCGATTTCCGGTTCCGACTTCGTGGAAATGTTCGTCGGCGTGGGGGCTAGCCGCGTGCGCGACATGTTCGAAAACGCCAAGAAACACTCGCCGTGCATCATCTTCATCGATGAGATCGACGCTGTCGGCCGTCACCGCGGTGCCGGCATGGGCGGCGGCAATGACGAGCGCGAACAGACCCTGAACCAGTTGCTGGTCGAGATGGACGGTTTTGAAGCGAACTCCGGCGTCATCGTCGTGGCCGCCACCAACCGCGCCGACGTGCTCGACAAAGCCTTGCTGCGTCCGGGCCGCTTCGACCGCCAGGTTTCCGTCGGCTTGCCCGATATCCGCGGCCGCGAGCAGATCTTGAACGTGCACATGCGCAAAGTGCCTATCGGCACCGACGTGAAAGCCGATATCCTGGCCCGCGGCACCCCGGGTTTCTCGGGCGCCGACCTGGCCAACCTGGTCAACGAGGCAGCCCTGTTCGCCGCCCGCCGCAGCAAGCGCCTGGTGGAAATGGCTGACTTCGAAGATGCGAAAGACAAGATCTACATGGGTCCCGAGCGTAAATCGATGATCATCCGCGAGGAAGAGCGTCGCAATACGGCTTACCATGAGTCCGGTCACGCGGTGGTGGCGAAACTGCTGCCGAAAGCCGATCCCGTGCATAAAGTGACGATCATGCCGCGCGGCTGGGCCCTGGGCCTGACCTGGCAGCTGCCGGAACACGACAACTTGTCCGCCTACAAGGACAAGATGCTGGAAGAAATTTCCATCCTGTTCGGCGGCCGTATCGCCGAAGAGATTTTCGTGGGACAAATGTCCACCGGTGCGTCGAACGACTTCTCGCGTGCCACCAAGCTGGCCCGTTCCATGGTGACCCGCTTCGGCATGTCCGACAGCATGGGCGTGATGGTCTACGAAGACAGCGAAAACGAAGGTTTCTTCGGTGGCGCCACCAAGACGATCTCGGAAGCGACCCAGCAAAAGGTCGATGCTGAAATCCGCAACATTCTCGACAAACAATATGCTTTGGCGCGCACCCTGCTGGAAGGCAACCGCGACAAGGTCGAAATGATGACGAAAGCCTTGCTTGAATGGGAAACCATTGATGCAGAGCAAATCAATGACATCATGGCCGGCCTGGAGCCGCGTCCGCCGAAAGTCATCCCGCCACGCCGCAACGCGGGCGACAGCGGCACGGGCGGCATTTCGCCGAACGTGACGGCGCCAGCCTGATAACGGCCGCCCTGACGGGCAGCACGCAAGGGTATGGCAAGAACGAGGGTAAGGAGCGATCCTTGCCCTTTTTCGTTGGCGCACCAGATTTCCCTGACGACTACAAAGATTCACATGCGACACTATTTGCAATTCGGCCGTTTCGGCTTCAACCTGTCCGGCGCGCAGGCGCTGGTGATGGGCATCCTGAACATCACGCCCGACTCGTTTTCCGATGCGGGCCAGTACCAGCACCTGGAATTTGCCCTGTCGCGCGCCGAACAGATGATACTCGACGGTGCCGACATCATCGATATCGGCGGCGAATCGAGCCGTCCCGGCGCGCCGCCGCTGCCGCTGCAGGACGAGTTGCAGCGCGTCATGCCGGTGCTGTATGCCTTGCGCGACTGCGGCAAACCCCTGTCCGTCGACACGTACAAGCCTGAAGTGATGCGCGAAGCCATCCTGGCAGGCGCCGACATGATCAACGACATCAACGGTTTCCGCGCGCCGGGCGCCATCGACGCCGTGCGGGACAGTGACTGTGCGCTGTGCATCATGCACATGCAAAGCGTGCCGCAAACCATGCAGGATCAGCCGCAATACGAGGACGTGGTGCGCGAAGTCATCGATTTCCTGCGCGAACGCATAGCAACGCTGACGGCGGCCGGCATCGCCCGCGAACGCCTGTGCGTCGATCCCGGCTTCGGTTTCGGCAAGACGGTGGAACAGAACTACGCTTTATTGCGCGCCACGCGCCAGCTGCGCAGCGAACTGGACCTGCCCGTGCTGGCGGGCCTGTCGCGCAAGTCGATGATCGGCGCCGTGACGGGACGTCCCGTCGAGCAGCGCCTGGCCGGCAGTGTTGCCGGTGCGCTTGCTGCGGTAGCGCAAGGCGCAGAAATTATCCGTGTGCATGATGTAGCAGAAACCGTCGATGCCCTGAAGGTCTGGCGCATGGCGCACTGACGCTGTAAGATTCATTATAAACAACAAAAAGAGAAATTTATGACGCGTAAATATTTTGGCACCGATGGCATCCGCGGCCTGGTGGGCACGGCTCCGATCACCCCCGATTTCGTCATGCGCCTCGGCTATGCGGCCGGCAAGGTGCTGGCCAAGTCGCAAGGCGGCAAGGCGCGCCCCACTGTGCTGATTGGCAAGGACACGCGCATTTCCGGCTACATGCTGGAAGCGGCGCTGGAAGCGGGCCTGTCGGCCGCCGGCGTGGACGTGATGCTGGCCGGCCCCATGCCGACGCCGGCGATCGCTTACCTGACGCGGGCGCTGCGCCTGTCGGCCGGCGTGGTCATTTCCGCCTCGCACAATCCGTATCACGACAATGGCATCAAGTTCTTTTCCGGCCAGGGCACCAAGCTGCCTGACAGCGTGGAACTGGAAATCGAAGCGGCGCTCGACGAGCCCATGGCTTGCGTGCCGTCGGAAAAGCTGGGCCGCGCCAAGCGCCTGGACGACGCCCAGGGCCGCTACATCGAATTTTGCAAGGGTACCTTCCCGAACGAGCTGGACTTACGCGGCCTGAAGATCGTCGTCGATTGCGCGCATGGCGCCGCCTACCATATCGCGCCGCACGTCTTCCATGAACTGGGCGCGGAAGTCATCGCCATCGGCAACAAGCCCGATGGCTTCAACATCAATGCGGGCTTTGGCGCCACGGCAACCAAGGCCATGGCCGAAGCCGTCGTCGAGCACGGCGCGGACCTGGGTATTGCCCTCGATGGCGACGCAGACCGCCTGATCATGTGCGATGCCACGGGCCGCTTGTATAACGGCGACGAGCTGTTGTACGTCATGGTCAAGGACCGCCTGGCGACGGGACCCGTGGCTGGCGCCGTGGGCACGTTGATGACCAACATGGCGCTGGAAGTGCTGTTCAAGCAGCAGGGCATCGGTTTCGCGCGCGCCAAGGTGGGCGACCGCTACGTGCTGGAAGTCATGAAGGAAAAGGGCTGGATACTGGGCGGCGAGGGCTCGGGCCATCTGCTGTGCCTGGACCGTCACACGACGGGCGACGGCATTGTGTCCGCGCTGCAAGTGTTGTCCGCGCTCAAGCGCAGCGGCCAGAGCCTGCAGCAATGCCTGGCCGAACTGGTGCTGTTCCCGCAAACCCTGATCAACCTGCGCGTGGCGCCCGGTTTCGACTGGCAGAAAAATGCCGCCATGGTGGCCGAGAAAGAGCTGGTCGAGGCCGAACTGGGCGACACGGGCCGCGTGCTGATCCGCGCTTCGGGCACCGAGCCGCTGATCCGCGTGATGGTGGAAGCGAAGGACAAGGAGAAGGCCGAATCGATGGCGCGCCGCATCGCCGACAAGGTCGGCAGCTGAAAACGCCCAGGGCGGTGTTGCACTGCCTTGCCGTACTAGCGTACTGTCTTCGGCAGCGCGCCTTGCCCTGAACGTTTTCAGCAAGCCTCTTCAAGCAAGCGCCGATAGTTATTTCCACCTAATTCGTCTATGGCAATTGACGAAATTGTGGGGAAGCGTTATTATCTTGTCTTCGGAGTGTGGCGCAGCCCGGTAGCGCACCTGGTTTGGGACCAGGGGGTCCAAGGTTCGAATCCTTGTACTCCGACCAAAGTCATAAGCGGGCTGTCAGAGATGACAGCCCGTTTTCTATTCTGCGGCGCCTTGGCATTGCTGGCGCGCATAGACTAAAATGCTGCACCTTTCCGCCCATCGTTCAACGGATAGGACAACGGTCTTCTAAACCGTGAATGGGGGTTCGATTCCCTCTGGGCGGACCAGTCCTTGCTGGTCTTGCAGGCGACCGGCTGTCGCATTGCCATCATTCTCCATCCCTGATCATTTTTTGCCTGTCTGCCGGCCGTGTCACGGCTGAGCAAACAGCACCACGCTCAGCAAATACAACAGCGGCGCCGCGCACAGCAGTGTCGAGCATACGGAAACGATTTTTCTGTTGGCCAGCCGGGCCAGGCGCAGCCGTTCCCGCACGGGCAAGTGCTGGCGGATCACGCTGCGCGTGCGTGGCTGAAACGGTTGTTCGTGCATGAGATCTCCCTTGTCGATCAGCAGTTGATGCCGTCGAGCATAGCGAGGGGGATCTAAAAATGGTGTAAACAGTGGGCCTGGCGCCGCAAGCGCGGCGTAAACATGCGGCTGGTATGGAAAACGGCAGCGGGCGATGCTGCGCCGCTGCCGTGATGAGGCGGAATGACGAGGCTTACTTTCCCTGGCGGCGGCGTGCCAGGAAGCCCAGCAAGCCCAGGCCGGCCAGCAGCATGGCATAGGTTCCAGGTTCCGGCACGGCGGAAGTGAAGGCCCTGTAGTTGCTCAGATCCTTGGGCAGGCCCGCTACCGTGAAGGTGGTGCCGGCGGCCACGGGTGCGGCCCAGTGGAATACCAGTTCGCCCTGGCCGAAATGGATGGCCAGATAGTCATAGGCGGCCGCGCTCGTATAGGAATTGACCCCGCCGCTCAAGCCTGCCGTGGTGCCGGCGCTGCAGCCCGAGGTGGGATTGTCGCAAATCGAGACGGCGGCGCCCAAGCTGGTGCCGAACACGCCATTGATATAGCCCTGGATGTCGGAGGGGCTCTGCGGCACCAGATTATCGTCATAATATTTCACCTGCAGCGCCGGCGATGGCGAATAGGTGACGGTGCTGCCGGCGATGACGAAACCGCTGGCCGGCCCCACATCGACCCAGGTGGCCGCTTGCGCCGCACTTGCCAGTACAGTCATTGCGGCCAGCATGGATGCCTTGACGGCAATGCTTTTTATGCTTTTCATGAAAATCCCCTTGTGCTTGAGACAGTTGCTTCATCGTGTAGGGATGCGTCCCTGCCTGCCGGGGAAGTCATCCCATTGCCCGTTTTTAGCTGCTTTTAGTTATTTCCTGCGCGTAGCGAGTACGCAAATGAAAGCTTACTCTTGATGCAAATTAATACAATTTTAATAATTCTATTGAGTTGGTTGACAACATCGCATACGGCTATGTCTGACTGTGCCAGCGATCGCCAGCATGACGTTGCGAAATGGCGTGACAAGGCGCGCCAGCTTGTGCTAGCGGTGTCTTGCGTGGGAAGAGGGGAGGCGGGTTTCAGTCGCTGTTGTTGCTGACGCCAAACAGGCGATCCTTGGCGTTGAGCAGCTTTTGTACCTTGGCGCCCATTTTCATCAGTTGCGCCATCGATTCGGGCGACAGGCGCTGCAAGTCGTCGAACCAGGTATTGGCCAGGTCGACCAGTTCATACATTTCGCGCATGCGCTCCTGCGCATATTGATCCACCGGTTCCGTGGCCGGCGCCAGCAGCGCTTCGCGCAGCACCGTCAGGGTAGGAGCCACCTCGCGGCGGCGGCGCTCGGCGGCCACCACGCGGAAGATTTGCCACACGTCGCCCAGCGAGGAAAAATATTCGCGCCGGTCGCCGGGAATGCGCGACTGGCGGATCAAGCCCCAGCCCTGCAATTCCTTCAGGCCGATGCTCACGTTCGAGCGCGAGAAACTCAGGTGTTCCGCGATTTCATCCGCGTGCAAAGGATGCTCCGCGACAAACAACAAGGCGTACACTTGCCCCACCGTGCGGTTAAAGCCCCAGCGGCTGCCCATCTCGCCGAAATGGCTGACGAAGGTCAGGATCAGCGGCGTCATTTGGATATTTTGAGTTTTCATAATTATCTGAATTTTTTCACGCCAAACCGCCAGGGTCAATTGATATATGTCATGTTTCGCAGTATTATACAAAAAATCGAATTTACAGAAAATTCTGAAAACTCAAAAAGTATAAGATGCCGACCTCGCCACTGTCCTTGCCCCGCTTTATTCTTCCCCGTGCCGCCAGCCTGGCGCAAGGCGGCGCCGCCTTGCTGTGGCTGCCGCAAGCGGCCTTGCTGGCCTGGGCCGTGCAAGCCATGCAGGACGGCGTACCGTGGCGCGCGGCCCTGCTGCCGGCCGCCGGCGTGCTGCTGCTGGGCGTGCTGCGCGCCGGTTGCGAAGCGTGGGGCGCGCGGCGCATGTATGTGGCGGCGCGCGAGCACCTGTCCACCTTGCGCGGGCAAGTGGCGCAGGCGCTGGCGCGCCGTTCGCCGCTGGACCGCCAGCGCGCGCAGTCGGGCCAGGCGGCCAGTGTCATCGCCGAGCAGGCCGAAGCCATCGTGCCGTATCTGGTGCGCTACAAGCCCGCGCGCTGGAAGGTCATGCTGGTGCCGCTCGTGATCCTCGCCGTGGTGACGCCGCTGTCGTGGATCGCCGCCTTGATCCTGCTCATCGCCGCGCCCCTGATTCCCGTCTTCATGGCCCTCGTGGGCATGGGTGCGCAGGCGGCCAGCCGCGCGCAGATGGTGGAAATGGGCAGCATGAACGCCTTCCTGCTGGACCGCCTGCGCGGCCTGGCCACCTTGCGCGCGCTCGATGCCGTCGATGCCACGGCCGCGCGGCTGGACGCCTCGTCGCAATCCGTGCGCCGGCGCACGATGGTGGTGCTGCGCATCGCCTTTTTGTCGTCCGCCGTGCTGGAACTGTTTTCCGCGCTGGGCGTGGCCATGGTGGCCGCCTTTATCGGTTTCTCGCTGCTGGGCAGCCTCGATTTCGGCACCTGGGGCCGCGAACTGAGCCTGGGGCAGGGCTTGTTCATCCTGCTGCTGGCGCCCGCGTTCTTCGAGCCGCTGCGCGAACTGGCCGCCGTCTGGCACGACAAGGCGGCCGGCGAGGCGGGCCTGGCCGGACTGCACGACCTCGCGGGCGAGGGTGTGCCCCTGCCGGGCTTTGGTGCGGAAGTTGCCGCCGTCTCCGCCGCCGCCATGGCGGTGGCGCCGCCGCCCGCCATTGACATCCATCAACTGCGCTTTGCCCATCCCGGCGAAGCACCCGTGTTCGACGGCTTTGACTTGAGCGTGCGCGCCGGCGAACACGTGGCCCTGCTGGGCGCCAGCGGCGCCGGCAAGACCACCTTGCTGTCCTTGCTGGCCGGCCTGCTGCCCGCCAGCGGCGGCGACATCCGCATCGGCGGCGTGCGTCTGAATGACGGTACCGTTAATACCTTGCGCCAGCGCATGGCGTGGATGGGCCAGCGTCCGCACGTGTTTGCCGCGTCCGTCAGCCAGAACGTGACCCTGGGCCGCGCAGGCGCGCAGGCCGCACAGGTGACGCAGGCGCTGCACCTGGCCGACTTGGCCAGCGTGGCGCAGGCGCAGCCGGCCGTCATGCTCAGCGATGGCGGCCAGGGCTTGTCCGGCGGCGAAGCCGTGCGCCTGGCGCTGGCCCGCGTGGCCCTGCATCCGCATGCGGACTTGCTGCTGGTGGATGAACCGACGGCGCACCTGGACAGCGAAACGGCGGCGCGCGTCACGGATGCCTTGCTGGAATTGGCGAAAGGCAAGACGATGCTCGTCGCCACGCACGATCCCGTGCTGGCCGGCCGGCTGCAGCGCACGGTGCAAGTTGATGCCCAGGCGCATGCGCAGACGCAGAAAGCAGAGGCGCGCGCATGAAAACATCGCTGATATCGCACCCCGTCCTGCGGCAATTGCTGCTGGCCCAGCCCCGCAAGCTGATCGGCGGCGCCCTGCTGGCGGCCCTGACGGCGGTGGCCGGCATGGCCTTGCTGGGCTTGTCCGGCTGGTTTATTACCGCCACGTCGATCGCCGGCTTGCACGCTTCCACCGCCATCGTCTTCGACGTGTTCGGTCCGTCGGCCGGCATCCGCCTGCTGGCCATCGGCCGCACGGGCTCGCGCTATGCGGAACGGCTCGTCACGCACGACGCCACGTTCGCCGCCCTGGCGGCCATCCGCGTGCAGCTGTTTCGCGGCTGGTCGCGCCCGGAAGCGGCCAGCCGCTTGCTGCGCCAGCCCGCCAAGCTGCTGTTCCGCCTGACGGCCGATATCGACGCGCTCGAAGCGCTGTACCTGCGCCTGCTGGTGCCAGCCTTCACGGCACTGTGCGCGGCCTTGCTGGCCGGCGTGGCGCTGGGCGTGATGCAGTGGCAGCTGGGCCTGGGCCTGGCCGCGTGGCTGCTGGCCGCCGGCGGCGGCATCAGCTGGATCGTGGCGCGCCGCGCCCGCCGTCCCGCCATCGTGCGCTCGCGTGCCATCGAAAAGTTGCGCTCCGGCACCATCGACCTGGTGGCCGGCCAGACGGACCTGGTGATGGCGGGCCGCATCGGCGCTCAGTGCGCGGCGCTGGGACAGATCGACCGCTCGCTGGCGCAGGCCGATTTCGTCTTGCTGCGCCTGGAGACGGCGGCCGGCGCCGCGTATGGCGTGGCCGGCAGCGCGACCCTGGCAGGGGTGCTGCTGGCCGTGGCCGCGCTGGTGCAGCAGCAAACGCTGAATCTGCCGCTGGCGGCGCTGGCCCTGCTGATCGCGCTGACGGCCGTGGAACCGTTTGCGGGATTGCGCCGCGGCGCGCTGGAGGCGGGCCGCATGCTGCTGGCCATGCGCCGCCTGGCGCCGCGCCTCGACGCTCAGGAGATCGCAGTGCCGCCGGCTGACAGCGCACCGGGCTTGCGCCTGGAGCAGGTCAGCGCCGCGCATGCGGGCAGTAATGTTGCCATTTTGCATGACATATCGCTGCATATCGCCGATGGCGAGCGCGTGGCCTTGATCGGCCCCAGCGGCGCGGGCAAGTCCACCTTGCTGGCCATCGCCGCGCGCGAGCTGGCGCCCCTGTCGGGGAGCGTCAGCGCGCCGCGCGCCTGCCTGTTCACCCAGAAGACGGAACTGTTCCAGGACAGCTTGCGCGACAACCTGCGCCTGGCCGACCCGTCCGCCAGCGATGCGCAGCTGTGGGCGGCGCTGCAGGCGGCCGGCCTGGACGACGAAGTGCGGGCTTTCGCGGGCGGCCTGGACACCATGCTGGGCGAGGGCGGCCTGGGCTTGTCGGGCGGCCAGGCGCGCCGCTTGGCGCTGGCGCGGCTGTTCCTGCATGCATCGACCTTGTGGCTGCTGGACGAGGCGACGGAAGCGCTCAATGCGCAGACGGCCAGCGATGTCCTGCAGCGCCTGGCCGCGCGCAGCGAAGGGCGCAGCTTGCTGATCGCAACCCACTTGCGGCGCGAAGCGGCGCTGGCGGACCGGCTGCTCAGCCTGCGCGATGGCCGCATCGTCGGCGACGCGCGCCGTGGCACGCCAGCCTTCGAGGCGGCGCTGGCGGGCTTGCGCGCAGATTAAGGAATCAAGGAAAGACGGGAGACAAAGGCGGTCCGCATGCCAGCGTGAGGGCGGCGGAACCAATCGAATCGCATCAGATAGATACCAAGTTTACAATTACAGTAGGGAAACACCAAGGAAATCATATGGACTTCGATATTGTCGCTTTATCCAGACTGCAGTTTGCGCTGACAGCTCTGTACCACTTTATATTCGTTCCGCTGACGATCGGCCTGTCAGTGATCCTCGCCATCATGGAGACGGTCTATGTGATGACGAACCGCCCCATCTGGCGCGACATGACCAAGTTCTGGGGTGTCTTGTTCGGCATCAACTTCGCCATGGGCGTGGCGACGGGCGTCGTCATGGAATTCCAGTTCGGCATGAACTGGAGCTATTACAGCCATTACGTGGGCGACATTTTCGGCGCGCCGCTGGCCATCGAGGGCTTGATGGCTTTCTTTCTGGAAGCGACCTTCGTCGGCCTGTTCTTCTTCGGCTGGGACAAGCTGTCGAAGCGGGGCCACCTGGTCACCACCTGGCTGGTGGCCATCGGCTCGAACTTCTCGGCCCTGTGGATCCTGATCGCCAACGGCTGGATGCAAAATCCCGTCGGCGCGGCCTTCAATCCGCAGACCATGCGCATGGAAGTGACGGATTTCGGCGCCGTGCTGACGAATCCCGTGGCACAGGCGAAATTCGTGCACACGGTGTCGGCCGGCTATACGGCGGCATCGATCTTCGTGCTGGGTATTTCCGCCTGGTATCTGCTGAAGGGCCGCCACGTGCAGCTGGCCAAGCGCTCGATGACGGTGGCCGCCTCGTTCGGCCTGGCCGCCACCTTGTCGGTGGTGGTGCTGGGCGATGAAAGCGGCTACCTGTCGTCCGAACATCAAAAGATGAAGCTGGCCGCGATCGAAGCCATGTGGACCACGGAGCCGGCGCCCGCCGCCTTCACGGCCATCGGCTTTCCTGACGCGAAAGCGCGCGAGACGCATTACGCCGTGCACATCCCGATGGTGATGGGCCTGATCGGCACGCGTTCGCTGACGACGGAAATCCCCGGCATCGAGCAATTGGTCGACCGCGGCGAGCTGCTGATCCAGGATGGCATCAAGGCGTATGACGCGCTGCAAACCATCCGCAGCGTGGCGCCGGGCAGCCCCGTGCCGCAAGAGGCGAAGGACGTGTTCGAGTCGAAAGGCCAGTCCATGGGCTATGCCTTGTTATTAAAACGCTATGTCGACGATCCACGCCAGGCCACGCCCGAGCAGATCCGCAAGGCCGCGCTCGACACCGTGCCGCCCGTGGGGCCCTTGTTCTGGTCCTTCCGCGTGATGGTGGGCCTGGGCATGTTCTTTATCTTGTTGACTGGCACCTTCTTCATCCTGTCGACGCGCCGCACCCTGGACAAGCACCGCTGGCTGCTGAAACTGGCCGTGTTCGCCATCCCGCTGCCGTGGGTGGCCATCGAGGCGGGCTGGATCGTGGCCGAAGTGGGCCGCCAGCCGTGGGTCATCGAAGGCGTGCTGCCGACGGCCGTGGCCGTCTCCAACCTGGGGGCGTCGACGCTCCTGATTACCATCGCCGGCTTTGCCGCCATCTACACCGTGCTGTTGATTATCGAAATGAAGCTCATGCTCAAGGCCATCCGCAAGGGGCCGGAAGAGACGCCGCGGGCCCCTGTGCCAGCGGCCGCAGCCATTCATACTCAACGCGCCTGAGGAGGGCCAGACCATGATTTTGCATGAAATGATTTCGTATGAAACCCTGCGCCTGATCTGGTGGCTGCTGATCGGCATCCTGCTGGTGGGCTTTGCCATCACGGACGGCTTCGACCTGGGCACGGGCATTCTGCTGCCGTTTGCCGGCAAGACGGACCTGGAACGCCGCGTCATCATCAACAGCATCGGCCCCGTATGGGAAGGCAACCAGGTATGGCTGATCCTCGGCGGCGGCGCCATCTTTGCCGCCTGGCCGCAGCTGTACGCCGTCTCGTTCTCGGGCTTTTACCTGGCCATGTTCGTCATCCTGGTGGCGCTGATCGTGCGTCCCGTGGCCTTCAAATTCCGCAGCAAGCGCGAAGACCCCCGCTGGCGCGCCCGCTGGGACGCGGCCCTGTTCGTGGGCGGCTTCGTGCCGGCCCTGATCTGCGGCGTAGCCATCGGCAACGTGCTGCAGGGCGTACCGTTCCGTTTCTCGCCGGACATGCATATCTTCTATGACGGTACGTTCTTTGCTTTGCTCAATCCGTTCGCGCTGCTGTGCGGCCTCGTCTCGGTGGCCATGCTGGTGATGCATGGCGCCACCTGGCTGCAAGTGAAAACGGACGGTGCCGTGGCGGAACGTTCGCGCCGCTACGGCAGCGTGGCGGCAATCGCCACGGTCGTGCTGTATGCGCTGGCCGGCGTGGCCCTGTGGCTGTGGGTCGATGGCTACCGCGTCACCAGCGCCGTCGTCGTCGATGGCCCGTCGAACCCGATGCTGAAAACGGCGCAAGTGCACGTGGGCGCCTGGTTCCTCAACTTTGCCGCCCATCCGTGGACCTGGATCGCCCCAGCGCTGGGTTTGCTGGGCCCCTTGCTGGCCTTCGCCTTGCTGCGCGCGCGCCGCGAAGTGCCCGCCTTGCTGGCCAGCGCGGCCAGCATCGCCGGCATCATCCTCAGCGTGGGCGCGGCCATGTTCCCGTTCATCCTGCCATCGTCGATCGACCCGCGCGCCAGCCTGACCGTGTGGGATTCCTCGTCCAGCCACATGACCCTGTTCATCATGCTGGTCGTCACCGCCGTCTTCATCCCCCTCATCGTGGCGTACACGACGTGGGTGTATAAAGTGCTGTGGGGCAAGGTTGACGGCAAAGCCATCGAGGACGACACCGGTCACGCTTATTGAGAACACCTGACTAAACCTACTGCGCGTCGCCCTTTGCGGCCGGCGATGCTCACCGTACTGGAGTACGGTTGCGCTTCTCGGCCACAAATCGCTGCCGCTCGCTACGGTTTTGTTAGGTGGCGTTAGTTTGATAGTAAAAACGATCAAGCTGGAATTGAAGAAAGGAAATAATTATGTGGTATTTCGCCTGGATACTGGGTCTTCCGCTGGCGGCGACGTTCGCCGTGCTCAATGCGATGTGGTATGAAGTCGCCGATGGCGACACGACGCCCGAGCAATACCGCGACACGCCGAACTAGGCGCGTGGCGGCTTGACTGGCCCCGCCCGGCGTGATGGTTTTGCCATCGCTGCCCGGCGGGGCATTTTTATGGTTTCCGCGGATTGCCGAAAAGCAACCGCAGCAATAAGAATGCTGTCAAGTAAGGATAGAGTTGTTGTGCGAGCAACATGGAACTCGTCGCCGTACCGGTAATTTATGTATTTTGTTTTATTTTTGTTGTTTTCATTTATTTTTATTAAATTCGTTTTAATTGCTGAGAATGCGCTGTAAAATAAGTTGCTTTTTATAAAAAATAAAATGATTATTTGGCAATGCATTCGGCTTCGAATGATCGCCTGCCACGCATGCGATAGCAGTGTCACCTCAGTAGCTGAACCAGAGGCAAGCATAGTTAATCTAAGGAAAACATCATGAATATGCTAAGAGGACTCAAACTATCGCACCGGTTAGCTGTGCTGATTGTGATCTTTTCAGTCGGCTTCATCCTCTATGGCCTATGGTCCTTCAAGACTTTGCAAGAATGGAAAGTGAATGGCCCTGTCTATCAGAAGATCGTGCAAAGCAAGGATCTGATTGCGGACGTGTTGCCACCGCCGGAGTACATACTGGAATCCTATCTGGTCAGTTTTCAGCTGCTGGCGACCGAGGATCGTGCCGAACAGGCGCAGTTAATCGCACGATTCAAAACGCTCAAACATGATTACGATGAGCGCCATGCATTCTGGAACGACGCGAAACTGGATGCCGATATCGCCGGGCTGTTGCTGAACAAGGCGCATGCGCCGGCGCTGGACTTCTATACAGTTGCACTGCAACAATTCATTCCCGCAATTGAGGCACAGGACAAGGCTGGCGCTACTGTTGCGATGAAAAAAATGACGATGAGTTACGCCCAGCATCTGCAGGCAATCAAGCAGCTGGTCGAGATGACCACCCAACGCGCATCGGCGATAGAGGCGGAGTCGGGCGCGCGCATCACGGTGGCGAGCAGCTTGCTGCTGGCGATACTGCTGCTCTCGCTGGGCACGGCGATTGCGGTGGCCGTGCTCATCAGCAAGAGTATTACCAAGCCACTGCAGGATGCCGTGCACATTGCCCGCATTGTCGCTTCCGGTGACCTGCGCAGCCATATCGCGGCCGACTATCGCGACGAGCCGGGCGAATTGCTGCGTGCTCTGAAAAGCATGACGGAGAGCCTGCGTCATACGGTGGGCCGTGTGCGTGGCGGTACTGAAACCATTTCGACTGCCTCGCAGGAAATTGCTGCTGGAAATCTGGACCTCTCGGCCAGAACGGAGGCTCAGGCCGGTGCACTGGAGCAAACGTCGTCGGCGATGCAGCAGTTAACCAGTAATGTGCAGCAAAATGCCGAAAGTGCTCAGCAAGCCAATCAACTGGTCTTGTCGGCTTCAGCGGTAGCGGTGCAGGGCGGGCAGGTGGTCGAGCGTGTCGTCGCGACCATGGTATCCATCAAGGACAGCTCGAACCGTATCGTCGAGATCATTTCCGTGATTGACGGCATAGCGTTTCAGACCAATATTCTGGCCCTGAATGCGGCTGTCGAAGCGGCGCGCGCCGGTGAACTGGGGCGCGGTTTTGCTGTCGTCGCATCGGAGGTGCGCGCCCTGGCGCAACGTTCCGCGAGTGCCGCCAAAGAGATCAAGCAGCTGATTGCCGAGTCGGTCGAAAAAGTCGAGCTTGGCAGCAATCTGGCCGATGAGGCGGGCGGCACGATGAAGCAAATCGTGTCCTCTGTCCAGCAAGTCGCGGGCATCATGGGGGAAATCGCCGTCGCCAGCCACGAACAAAACGATGGCATCAAACAGGTGAATCAGGCCATCAGTCAGATGGATGCAGTGACCCAGCAGAATGCCGCCCTGGTCGAGCAGGCAGCAGCGGCAGCGGCCAGCATGCAGGAGCAGGCGCACAACATGATGCAGGACGTGCGCATGTTTACATTGCTGGCGTGTCCTGATTGACCGGCCTTTGCCCCCAGGGCAGCGCCTGGCCGGCCAGGCAAGGCATGGGACTCAGGGCGGCGTCTTGCTGACCGGTTTGGGGGTGGCAACGGCGATCGGGTCGCTGGCCGGAAAGCTTTCCTTCAGCGCTTCATCGAGCGCTTCCTCGGCATGGCTTTCGCTGGCCGGCGTGGGCGAATCGCGCTCCGGTGGCGGGGCGGGCGTGGTGGCGGCGTTGGTGCTGGAATGCATGATATTCCCCTCGCGGTGGTGCGCCATGGGGCCGGGGTGGCCTGGGCGCGGACTGATGCATCCAGCCTAGCACATCGCGCAGGAATGGCGCGCCGGATGCGCCTGCCGCAGGGGCGGATGGCGGCGTCTGCTACACTGCGCTCCACTTTTATCGACGGAACCGCCATGACCTCCCCATCCCTGCCATACCGCGCCACCGCAACCGAAGCTTGTGCCTGGCTGGCGCAACAGACGGGCACTCCGTGGACCCTGGCGCGCCTGCTCGAACAGGGCGGCTTGCCGTATGTCTGGCTCGATTACAGCGAGCAGTGGAGCGAGCTGTTCCATGACGGCGTGACGCGCTACGCGGCGCCCGTGGTGTTCATTGAGGACAAACAACACCTGGCCGCGGGCGCCGGCGACGTGTGGCTGCGTTTTACGCGCGACTCGGGCAACATCGCCATCGAACTCAAGGCGCCGGGACTGCGCGTGCCGCTGGACGGCTTGCACTTCCAGGAGCGCGATCTCTTGCGTTTGCTCAAGGAGTTGCAGCACCCGGCGCCGGCCGACACGGCAGCGGACAAGGCGCCCGTCGTCTTGCCCAGCGCTTTGAAGGGCCTGGGCCGCGAACAGATTTTGACCGCCTTTGCCGGCGTGGGCAAGGTCGACCTGGACCAGGGACTGGCCAGCGGCGTGGGCATCTTTGGCGACGATGGCGCGCGCGTGCGCAAGAATTCGCGCGGCGGCAAGAACAGCCATGTGTGGCATCCCGTCACCCTGGCGTTCGGCTTGCACGACGTGCACCGCGTGCCGATGACGCACCTGAAGAAGGCCTTCGCCACGCAACCGTTGCTGCGCGAGTGGAAGGCGGACTGGCTGGAATCGCTGCGCCTGCTGGGCGAGTGAGCTTATAACTCGATGGGCGCCACCTCGGTGCCGATATCGGGCGCCGCGTAATGCATGCTGAAGTACACGAAAGCGCCGATATTGAGGGCGACCGTGATCCAGAACACGATGCGGAACGAGCGCTTGCTCGACTTGTGGCGCAGCCATTGCTGGGCCAGCACGGCGCCCGGCCAGCCGCACAGCAGCCCCAGCAGCAGGGTGCGTTCCGGGGTGCGCCAGCGGCCCCCTTTTGCGGCGGACTTGTCGATCGCATAGGCAACGAAGCAGCTGAGGCTCAGCACGCCATACACGAGGGCGACCAGGGCGGGAATGTGGAAAAAGAACGTGGCCAGCAAATACAGGACGACAAAAAACAGGATGACAAGGTAGGGCATAGGATGTGGTGGCTTGAGCGGAGGGCGTGAGTATCCCACACGGGGCGCTTTGCCGCCGTCTAAAATAAACAGCCTTGCGCCGTATCGATGTGCACGGCGCGGCGGCGGGCGTGGCCCGTTTTCAGTGCTTCGCGGTCGCTCGACAGGGAAATGCCTTCCAGCGCCAGCAAGGTTTCCTTGGCATGCAGGCCGCCCGCAAAGCCCGTCAGCTCGCCCGTGGCGCCGATGACCCGGTGGCAGGGGGCGATGATGGAGATGGGATTCTTGCCGTTGGCGGCGCCCACGGCGCGCACGGCGGCGGGGCGGCCGATCTGGCGCGCGATCTCGCCATAGCTGCGCGTCTGGCCGTACGGTATCGTCAGCAGCGCGCGCCAGACTTCCTGCTGGAAGGCGGTGCCGGCAAAATCGAGCGGCACGTCGAATTGCTGGCGCGTGCCGGCAAAATACTCGCCCAGCTGACGCGCCGTTTCCTGCAGCACGGCGCAACCGTCATCGACGCGCATCGCGCCCAGGCGCACGCGGTTCGGTTTGTCGTTTTCCCACAAAATCGCGGCCAGGGCCGCGCCGCGCGCCACCAGGGTCAGCTCGCCCACGGGCGAGGGCACCACGATGCAGTCGTATTCCATGTTGGTTCCTTGATCAGATGGCGCCAGTGTAGCAGGATGGCGGCAGCCTGCGTATTGCGTGTAGGATAGTGTTTTATCGACATGGAGCACCGGCTTTGACGACGATCCCCACCTATGAGACCATCCGCGCGATTGCCGCGCGGCTGGTGCAAGAACGCTATCCCACGGCCGTGGCGGCCATCATCGGCGGCTCGTTCGCCACGGGCCGGCAAACGGCCAGTTCCGATATCGACTTGCTGCTGCTGTTCGACCACGTCGACTGCGCCTGGCGCGACACCATCGTGGCCGAGGAGCGCACGGTGGAACTGTTCGCGCACGATCTGGCCACGTTCACGTATTTCTGCAAGGAAATGGATGCGCCGGGCGGCACGGTGCCGCTGGCGATGATGGTGATGGAAGGGGAAAACATCCTCGCTGCAAGCGAGCATTCCGCGCAGTTGCTTGCGCTGGCGCAAGCATTCGCCGCCGCCGGGCCGCCCGTGCTCGACGCGGAAAACCTGCAGCGCCGCCGCTACGCCATCACCACCGCGCTGGAAGATCTGGTCGACAGCACGCACCCGGGCGAGGCGCTGGCCGTCGCTTGCCAGCTGTACCAAGCGCTGGCCGACCTGCACCTGCGCGCGGCGGGGCAGTGGAGCGGCGGCGGCAAGCACCTGTTCCGCCGCCTGCAGGCCTTCGATCCCGTCATCGCCGGCCAGCTCGATGGCGCGCTGCGCCTGGTCGCCAGCGACTTGCCGGCCGGCCAGCGCGCGTTCGGGCAAGTCGCCGCCGCCGTGCTGGCGCCCGTGGGCGGTCCCTTGCTGGACGGATTTACCCTGCCGGCGCCCGCGCACTGGCGCAGTGCGCCGGCAGACTAGCTTGCACGCTTAAAACGCCGTGCGCACGGCCAGGCTGATGTTGCGCGGTTCGCCCCAGAAGACGCCGTCGAAGAAGCCCACGTTGCGGTAGTACTTTTTATCGAGCAAGTTATTCACGTTCAACTGCACGCTGGCGTGGCGGTTGAGGGCATAGCTGGCCATGGCGTTGACCAGCGCGTAGCCCGCTTGCGGGATGTCGGTGATGGTTCCCGATGGCGGGCGGCCGTACCACGATTCGCTGTAGGTGGCGCTTTGCGCCGTCATGCTGGCGCCCGCCCTCAAGCCGGCCAGGCGGCCGTCGAAGCGGTAGCTGGTGGCCAGGCGCAGCAAATGGCGCGGCTGCGTGGTGGCGGCGCGGCGGCCATCGGCCTCGGCCGCGTGCAGATAGGTATAGCCGCCGCTCGCTTCCCAGGCGGGAGACAACTGGCCGGAAACGTCGAATTCCACGCCCTTGGCCGTCACGCCGGTGCCATTGGCCACCATGGCCTGGCCGCCGTCGGGCAGCAAAAAGCCGGGCGGCACCGTGCGGTCGAGCTCCGCCAGGTTCTTTTTCTTCGTATGGAACAGGGCGGCCGACGCGTTCAGCTTGCCTTCATAAAATTCGCCCTTGATGCCCAGTTCCGCATTGTCGCCCGTTTCCGGCGCCAGGAACTTGTCGTTGCGGTCCTTGCTCGTTTGCGGGTTGAACAGCTGCGTGAAGCTGGCATACGCGGAATATTGCTTGTTGATGTCGAACACGGCGCCCACGTAGGGCGTCACTTCATTGCGCGTCTCGGCAAAGTCGCCGCTGCCCGTGTACGCGCCTTGCGTGTTGTAGCTGCGCGTATCCGTGCGGTAAGTGCTGCTGCGTGCGCCGATGATCAGGTGCAGCGGGTCGGCCAGGCTCAGGCGCGTGGCCACATAGCCGCCTGCCAGGCGGGTCACCGTTTCCGTGTGCGAGCCGTCCGGGCGGAACACGGGGCGGGGGATGTTGCCCGTCCAGCTGCGGTAATCGGGGACGAAGTTCGGGTAGTTGATTTCCGCCTCGCCGCCCAGCGAGCGGGCGCGCTGGTTGCCGCCGTTCCAGCCGACGATGGCCGTGTGCTTGCGCCCCAGCAAGGTGAATGGGCCGCTGGCGTAGACGTCGAAATTGTCGCCCGTGGTCTTGCCCGGGCCATAGGCGCCTGTCCACAGGAACATGCCTTCGCCCGTGGCCGGATCGGGCTTGCCGCCGCCCGCATAGGCGACGGTGGTGCGGTTCGTGCTTTCCGTGCGCGCATAACCGAGGTGCATGTTCCAGTTGCCGGGCAGGCGCTGGTCCAGCGACGTGAAGATGGTGTGCTGCTTGTTGGCCCAGGTGCTCCATGGCGTCGTGAGGCTGGTGTTGCGCGGCAAGTTCGCCAGGCTGCCATCCGCATTCCAGTAGGGCACGGCGCCCCAGGTGGCGCCCGTGGGCTGGTTGTCCTGGAAGTCGACGCCGGCCGTCAGCAGGCTGCCGGGGCGCAAGTCCGCCTCGACGATGAGCATGCCGACCGTCTTGCGTTCGTGATACATGTCCAGGTAGGAATCGCGTTTTTGCCAGGCTAGGGCCGTGCGCGCACGCACGCTGCCATCGGCGTTCAGCGGCGTGGACAGATCGGCCTCGATCCTCTGGTCATCCCAGCGGCCCATGATGAGGCCGGCGCTGGCCTGGAAGTCCTTCGTCGGCCGCTTGCGCACCATGTTGATGGTGGCCGACGGGTCACCCTTGCCGCCCATCAGGCCCGTGGCGCCACGGATCACTTCGATGCGGTCGTACAGGATCGTATCTTGCAGCGGCGCATTGCCGCCCCGTGGCATGCCGTCGATCTGGAGATTGTTGATGCCGAAGCCGCGCGCATAAAACGTCGTGCGCTCCGTGTCGTTCTGGCCCACCTGGATACCCGTCGTCTGCGCCAGCGCCTGGTCCAGCCGTACGGCGCCCAGGTCATCGAGCAGCTGGCGCGTGATGACGCTGACCGATTGCGGCGTCTCGCGCAGCGACAGGTCCATGCGCGTGGCGCTGCGCGCTTCGCCGGCCGTGTACGACTGCGTGCCTTCCGTCGTCGCGGTCGACTGGCCCAGCACGGTGACGGCCGGCATGGTCACGTCGGCCGGGGCGGCGTCGGCGGCCAGTGCCGGCAGCGCCACGCCAGCGGCAAGGCTGAGCAGACTGATGTGTAATAAATGGGGCAGGGGGCGCAAGGCGGGCAGGCGCGAAGAAGAGAAGACGGTGGTCGATTGCATTATTTTCCTGGAGTATTTTTAGTCGTGTGTGTTCCTATCTCGTCTGGCGAGTGGCGCAGTAGCTGGGGGGATGGCGTGACGCTGGCCCGGGATCTGGCTCGGATAGCAGTTCCATCCGCGCAGGGCAGTGGAAAGGGCGTGCATGATTCCATTCACATTATGTGAATAAGAATCATTATCAATATAAGTGGTATTTGCCAAATAATCAAGCGCGCGCACCAAATGAGTGCAAACAGCGGAGTGCAAACAGCGGAATGCAGGCAGCCCAAGAGCGGCGCATCGTCCGGCCTTCTGCGATAATGCAGGCGCTGACAAAATATTTTCCTCATTGAAAGAAATGCATGCGTATATGGATCGCTTGTGCCGGATGGTTGTGTGTCGTGTCGCTGGGCCAGGCCCAGGAACACGCGCCGCCGCCGGCTGTTCCCGCGCCGCTGCAGAGCGCCAGCGCGCCGCCCGCTGCCGCCGCCGTGTCGCCACCGCTTGTGCCGCCGTCCTTGGCGCCGGCCACGCCCGCTGCGCCGGCGCCAGCGGCGAGCGCAGAGGAAGCCTTGCCTTCGCAAACGGTGACGATCACGGCCAGCAGCGATGCCAAGGCGCCGCGCGTGCGCTTCACGGCGTACCGCGAGAGTTATCTGACGGCACGGAAAGTGTGGCAAGTGTCGAGCGGCAGCGTGGTCATGGCCCTGCGCCTGATTCCCGCCAAGCTGAGCGCCACCATCGACGACGTGCGCGTGGCCTTGCAAGGCAATGGCGCCGCCGTGCCGATCAAGGTGTCGCCCGGCGGCGTGTTTGTCGTGCCGCTCAACGATGACATCGCCGCGCAGGATGGCACGTTCTTGGTGAACAAGGGCAGGGGCGAGCTGACGGCCAATATCGTCCTGCAGCCGTCCGTGGCGCGCGATGCCTGGAACGTCACGCGCGTGGGGCAAGTCCTGCACGATGCGCGGCGCGCCGTGCGGGCCATCACGCCGTGGTACAAGCGGCCGTTCGCCAGCGACGTGCAATCGCTGGCCTTTTGCGCGGCCGAGCGGGGCAGCGCCTTGCAGTTGATGGATGGCGAACAGCTGATCGCAACCCTGCCCATGAACGAGGCGGCCGTCAACGACATCAGCCAGCCCGTGTTTTGCAAGATTTTCGACGGCGAGGACAAATACCCGGGACACTACCGCGTGGTCATGCCCGAGCAGGCGACGGTGCTGCTGCTGTAATTAATTGCTAGTTAGGCTGGCGCTGCACCAGTTCCAGTGCCGCCGCCAGGGCCAGGTCCATGGTGGCCTGGTGGAAGATCAGCCATTGCGGCAACAGCGACAGCGCATGGCGCCCCTGTTCCAGGTCGCCTTCATCGACGGCGGCCCAGGCATGGTGCAAGCCGCTGAGCACGCGCGCATGCTGTTCGCGGTGATTCGCCAGCGAGGGAAAGCCGATTTGTTCCATCAAATCCTCTTCCTCGCGGAAATCGCGTTCGACTGCCGCGATCAGCTCGCGGAACGCCACGCTGAAATGCTGGTCGCTCAACTGCCCCAGCCGCGCCAGCTCCTGAAACAGCGCCTCATGCGCCTCGTCGATGGCGGGAACGCCCAGCGCCATCTCATCCTTCCAATGCGAGTTACCCATGCCGATGCCCCCGGTTAAGTCCGTCGCGGTGCGAAGCGGACTGTTCCAGTGTGGACGCAGGGAAGGGCGAAATCCATGATCTGGATCAAAAATATGCTGAAGAGGGGATCAGGAAAGCCGCCGGCGAAGAGAACAAATTCCCACCCGCAACAAAGCGGTTTTTAAAGCTGAACACCACTAGCGAGCGCCGCTGAAAAACGCCGCTGGCAAGGCGTCTTTGACGCAGACAGTACGCTAGTACGGCAAGTCAAAGCAACGCAGCCAGCGGCGCGCTTGTTCAACTGCCCTCAGCCGCGCGTATTACTGCTTGGGCCAGTGGGCCCACATGCCCTGCGCATCCACATTCGGCACCTGCATCTGCTGCCCGGCCGACGTCTGCATCGCATCCCTCAGCACGAGGGGCACGAGCATCAGGGCCGACAAGGCAAGGCAGAGCAGCACTTTGAGCGTCAACATGGTCGTCTCCCGGTGTCCCGGCGGCGGCGCGGGGATGCGGCGCCTGCCGGTCACGTCCTATGTACTACCATGCTTGCAGTTTAGTTCATCTGATTGAAACTTCAACTAGTTGCTGTGACGCACTGCACCAGTGACGCCTCTTATTTGGCCTTGCGGCTGCGCCGCGGCTTGCCTGCGGCGGGCAGGAAAGAGTCGAACCACACTTGCGTCAATTGCCGCGTATTTTTCGCCGCTTCGCGCTTGACGGCGGCCGTGGCGTGGCCGCGCGCCGTGTTGGCGATGCGGTTGGCGGCGCTCAGGTACATGCTCATCCAGGGGTTCTTCATGGCTAGCCTCGCAGACAGTGATTGGGGACGGGCATGTTGCCATGCCGCGATGTCCCCACTGTAGTCCGATGGCTGGCGCTGACCGTGCGGCGGCCCACATAGCCAAGCGGCGCGGGAGGGCGGGTTGATGCAGATCAATACACGTCGCGGCGGTAGCGCCCGGCTGCCAGCAGGGCGTCGAGACCGTCCTGGCCCAGTACTTCTTGCAGTACAGCATCGATTCCCGCCGCCATGCCTTGCAGGCTGCCGCACACGTAGACGATGGCGCCTTGCGCCAGCCAGCCGCGCAGCTCGCCGGCGTTGGCGCGCAGGCGGTCCTGCACGTATTCGCGTTTGCCGCCATCGTTGCCATCGCGCGAAAAGACCAGGTCCAGGCGCTCCAGGTGGCCAGCGTCGAGCCAGCCTTGCAACTCTGCGCCGCAGACGCTGTCAACAGCTTGCTGCCGCTCGCCGAACAGCAGCCAGTTACGGGCCAGCCCCGCCCGCTGGCGCGCGCGCAGGTGGGCCCGCAGGCCGGCCAGGCCGGAACCGTTACCGATATAAATGCAGGGCACGTCGACCAGCGCGGGCGCGAAGGCGGGATTGGCTTGCAGGCGCAAACGGATGCCGGCGCCCAGCGGGGCGAAGCGCGTGAGCCAGCCGGAACAGAGGCCGTAGCCCTCGTTTTCCTCGCCCGCATGGCGCTCCTGGCGCACCAGCAATTGCAGTTCGCCATCGGACGGCAGCGAAGCGAGCGAATAGCTGCGCGGCGCATGCCGGGCACTCTGCGCGTCGCCTTCGCTGCCGTCCGCGTTGCATCCGATGATTTCCGCCAGCGCGCCCGCTTCCCAGGCAGCATCGGCGGGGCCCGTCAAGGTGATTTCATGCAGTTCGCCGCCCAGGCTGCCCGGGTTCAGCAGCACGCGGCGCGCCAGGCGCCATTCGGCGTACGACGCCTCTTCCTGCACGCCGATGGCGTCGATGGCGCTGCCGCTGCAGCGGGCCAGCGCTGTGGACCAGGCGGCCAGGGCGGCGGGGTCATGTTTGTCCACTTCGATCAGCGGAAATAAAGGCGTGGCGCCCAGCGCTTGCAATTGTTGCGCCAGCGCATGGCCGAAGCCGCAGAAGGCGCTGTAGTGGCGGTCGCCGAGGGCCAGCATGCCGAATTCCAGGCCCGCCAGCGGCGCGCCCGCCGTTTGTTGCAGCAGGCGCGCGAAGCGGCGCGTGCCGTCCGGCGCCTCGCCTTCGCCGAAGGTGCTGGCGACGATCAGTGCCCGTTCGTACTGGCGCAATTGCGCTGGATCAAACTGCTCCAGCGACTGCACGTCGACGGCCACACCCGCCTGCTGCAGGGCGCGCGCGCTTTCCAGCGCCAGGCGTTCGGCCTGTCCCGACTGGCTGGCGTAGGCCACCAGGGTGGGCAAACCCGTGTTCGTCTCGCCGGGCTTGCCTGCGCCCAGCAGCGCGCGCTGCGCCTGCACGGCCCGCTTGGCCTTGCGGCGGCCCAGGTACAGCATCCAGCCCGTGACGGCAAACAGGGGCAGGCCCAGGCTTGCCAGGGTGACGATGATGCGGCCGGGCAAGCCAAAATACGTGCCCATGTGCAGCGGATAAATGATGTTGACGAGGCGCGGCCCCAGCGCCTGCTGGCTGTACGGCTCGTTTTCCGTGAGCGTGCCATCGGCCGGCGCAATGCTCATGCGGCTGCGCGCCCGTTCGTGCGGCGCATCGCTGGCCAGCCACGTGAATTGTACTGCTTCGCCGGCGCGCGTGGGCAGGCGCACCGTTGCCAGGGTCCAGCCGGGGGCGTGCTGCTGGAAGCTGCTCCAGGCCAGGCCGATGTCGACGGGAGGCGCATCTTTCTTCGCTGAACCCTTTTTCGCGGGCGCCTGCGCTGTTCGGGGCGGCTTGCCGGCCCAGGCGTCGATATTGTCGCGCACTACGTCATAGCTCCAGTAAATGCCCGTCAGGGTCAGCGCCACGTAGACGACCAGGCACCAGGTGCCGGCCACGGCGTGCAGATTCCACAAAAAGGAGCGGCCTTTTAATGCCGGGTCGAAGGTCAGCCACGTGCGCCAGTCCAGCGGGCGGCGGGGCCAGCGCAGGTACAGGCCGGAGAGTGCCAGGCCCAGCAGGCACAGGGCCAGCGCGCCCGCCACTTGCCGGCCCGGATCGCGGGGCAGCAGCAGCCAGCGGTGCAGCGATTCCGTCCACTCGAAAAATTCCGCGCCCGCCAGCGCAGGCTGGGTGGCGCCCGTGTACGGGTGCATATAAATGGATACACCGCGCCGCTGGCCATGCTTCGGCGCAAAAAACAGCCGGGGCGCCGCGCCCGCTTGCGCATACATGGTGATCGAGGCCACGCGCTGGCCGTGTTCGTTAGCGGCAATGCTGCTCAGCTTGGCCGGCGTCAGCGGCGCGCGCGTTTCCACGGGCACATGGCGCACGCCCGGGTTCATGACATCGAGCAATTCATCCTTGAAGGCCAGGGTGGCGCCGCTCAGGCCGATGATCACCAGCACCGTGCCGGCCGTGATGCCGATAAACCAGTGCAATTGGAACCACAGCTGCTTCCAGCTCCAGTGCCAGCGCCGTTGTTGCGGGGCGGCAAGCTGACGCTGCTGGAGGGTGTCCGGCGTCTCGTCGGCGCTGGCGCGCGGCAGGGGGGATGGAAGGGCGGAGGTCGTCATTGCGGCTTTCAATAGCGCTGCCATGCGGGGCGTCAGGCGTGGCAGGGAAGAAGGAAGGCTGACATAGTAACGCAAACGAGAATCATTCGCAAATGATGGCACGGTGATATTGTTGCGCAAAATGCCCACGCCGGGCGGGGATGATGACTTTGATAATTTACATCACCGTGAAATTGTGTGAAAATGAAAATCATTCTCATTCGTGATCATGATGCAGTGCTGACCCACTTGACCGGCAAGTTTGGCAGCCCCTTTGTTTGTTTGCCCGTGTCCACCATTTCTCCCTCCCTCGATATCTTTAGCGACCTGTACACCAGCCACCATGGCTGGCTGGTCAACTGGCTATGGCGCAAGCTGGGCTGCCGCGATGGCGCGGCCGACCTGGCGCAGGACACCTTCGTGCGCATGCTTGCCACACAATCGGCCGACAGCCTGCGCGAACCGCGCGCCTACCTGAGCACGGTCGCGAATGGCTTGCTGGTGAATCACTGGCGCCGTCTGACCCTGGAGCGCACTTTCCTGGCAGCACTGGCCAGCCATCCCGAATTGACGGCGCCATCGCCCGAGGAGCGGGCGCTCGTGGTCGAAGCCCTGTGCCGCATCGACGCCATGCTCGATACCCTGTCGCCGCGCGCGCGCCAGGCCTTCCTGCTGGCGCAGCTCGACGGCCTGACGTATGCGCAGATCGCCGGCCAGCTGGAGGTCTCCGAACGCATGGTGAAAAAATACATGGCGCAAGCCATGCTGCAATGCATGCTGTGCATGGACGATGCCGCCTGAACCGACTCCCGCCCCGTCGCCAGCCGACTACGCCATCCTGCAGGAAGCGGCCGAATGGTTCGCCGTCTTGCGCGCGGAAGATGCCGAGCCTGCCGACCAGCAAGCGTGGGAGCGCTGGCATGCCAGTTCGTCCGCCCACCGCGCCGCCTGGCGCAGGGTGGAAGCCGTCAGCGCCGAATTTCGCCAGCTGCCAGCGGCGCCGGCGCGCGAGGCGCTCGACGCTGCCGCTTCCCGCGAGGGGCAAGCGCGGCGCCGCGCCGTCGTCAAGGGCTTGCTGGCCCTGTGCCTGACGGCGGGCATGGGCGGCGCCGCGCTGCTGCGGCGCGATACGCGCAGCTGGATCGCCAGCCTGAACGCGACCGAAAAGACGCCCGTCGGTACGATACGCCAGATGGCGCTGGCCGACGGCTCGCAGCTGTGGCTGAACACGGCGACCTCGCTCGACATCGATTACAGCGCCAGCTTGCGCCGCATCACCTTATATGGCGGCGAAATCCATATCGTTTCGGCGCCCGACCGCCAGCAGCCGGCGCGGCCGCTGGTGGTCGACACCGTGCACGGCCGCCTGCGCGCGCTGGGCACGCGTTTCAGCGTGCAGCCGCAGGGCGAGGTGACCTTGCTGGCGGTCTACGAGGGCAGCGTGGAAGTGGCGCCGCGCGATGGTGGCGTATCGCGTATCGTGCCGGCCGGCCAGCAAGTGCGCTTCGGCGATGGCAGTATCGGCGAACCGTTTGCGGCCGACCCGAACGGGGCCGCCTGGATCGAGTACCGCTTGCAGCCCGAGCAGATGCGGCTCGACGATTTCCTCGCGCAACTGTCGCGCTACCGGCGCGGCCACCTGGGCTGCGCGCCCGAAGTGGGCCATCTGCGACTGGTGGGCAGCTATCCGCTGGCCGACACGGACCGCATCCTGGCGGCACTGGAGGCGACCTTGCCCGTGAAAGTCCACCGCCTGCACGACTGGTGGGTGACGGTCGAAGCGCGGTCAAAACAGTAAATAAGAATTATTTCTCAAAAGTGGTTCCCTTTTTGAAAAGTTGTTTGGCAAGGTAACAGTACATGCTCAACATCAATAAGGAATGCCGTGCCGCTGTCCCCGTCCCGTCTGCCGTTTGCCCGCCGCCTGCTGCCGCTGTCCCTGGCTGCCGCGCTGCTGGCCGTGCCTGCCATGTATGCGATGGCAGCGGCGGCGGACGATGCGCCGCACAGCTTCCGCATCGCCGCCGCGCCGCTGGGCCAGGCGCTGCGCCAGTTCGCCGGGCAGGCGGGGATCTTGCTGTCGGCCGAAGGCGGCTTGACGCAGGGCAAGCGCAGCGGCGGCTTGAATGCCAGCGTGTCCATTCCCCAGGGCTTGCAGCAATTGCTGACGGGCACGGGCCTGGTGGCCGTGTCATTGCCGGACGGTAGTTATATCGTGCGCCTGGCGCCGGCGCCCTTGCGCGCCGATCTGGCTGGCGAGGGAGAGGGTTTGCAGGTGCTGGCACCCGTTACCGTACAGGGCGCCAGCGACGCTGGCTACCGCCGGACCAGCTCGTCCGCCGCCAACCGCAGCGAGACAGCCTTGCGCGACACGCCGCAAGCCGTCAGCGTGGTGAGCAGCGAACTGATACGTGACCAGGACATGCGCACCCTGGCCGACGCCATGCGCTACATGCCGGGCGTGGGCACGGCCGCGGGCGAGGGCAACCGCGACACCATGGTGATGCGCGGCAACAGCTCCACCTCGGATTTCTACCTGGACGGCATGCGCGACGACGTGCAGTACTATCGCGATTTCTACAATATCGAGCGGGTCGAAGCCATCAAGGGGCCGAACGCCCTGGTCTTTGGCCATGGCGGCGGCGGTGGCGTGATCAACCGCGCCACCAAGCAGCCGCAGTGGACGGACGACAAGGAAGCAACGCTGAGCCTGGGCGCCTGGCGCAACCGGCGCGCCGCCCTTGATGTGCAACAAGTCGCGGGCGCGCAGGTGGCCGTGCGGATCAATGCCATGGCGGAAAACAGCGACTCTTTTCGCCAGGGCGTCAACGTGCGCCGTAGCGCCGTCAATCCCGTCGTGGCCTGGCGCCTCTCGCCGCGCACCAGCGTGGCGGCCAGCTATGAACATTTCCGCGACGACCGGGTGACGGACCGGGGCGTGCCTTCATACCGGGGGCGCCCGTTCGAGACGGACCCGTCCACGTTTTTCGGCATCGCCGGCACCAGTCCATCCTGGGCCTACATCGATGCGCTGGGCGTGACCGTCGAACATGACTTTGCCAGCGGCGCGGTCTTGCGCAACCGCACGCGCCTGGCCGATTATGACAAGCTGTACCAGAATGCCTTTCCCGGCCCCGTCAGCGCGGATGGCGAATCCGTGACGGTGTTGGCGTACAACAGCGCCACCCGGCGGCGCAACCTGTTCAGCCAGACGGACGTGGAATGGACCGTGACGGCCGGGGGCGTGCAGCACCGCCTGACGGCGGGCGGCGAGCTGGGCCGCCAGACGACGGACAATCTGCGCAACACGGGCTATTTCACCACCGCGGGCGCGGACGTCACCCACATCAGCCTGCCCACATCGTACCCCGTGACGGATTTGCCCGTGACCTTCCGCCCCAGCGCCACGGATGCCGACAACCATGGCGTGGCCGACACGGCCGCCCTGTTTGTGCAGGATCAAGTCCGCTTCAGTCCGCACTGGCTGGCCATCGCCGGCCTGCGCTATGAGCGCTTCGCCGTCGATTTTCTCAACCGCCGCAACGGCGCGCGCATCGCCCGCACGGATGCGCCATGGTCGCCGCGCGCGGCCCTGATATATCAGCCCATGCCTGCCGTTTCGCTGTACGCCAGCGTCAGCCAATCGTTCCTGCCGCGCGCGGGCGAACAGCTGGCGTCATTGACGCCCAGCAACGCCGTGTTCGCGCCCGAGCGTTTCCGCAACGTGGAGTTGGGTGCCAGGTGGGAAGCCACGCCGGACCTGTCGGCCAGCGCGGCCCTGTACCGGCTTGAGCGGAGCAATGTCGCCGTCACCGATCCGAACGACACGACGCGGGCCATGCTGGTCGATGGCCAGCGCAGCGAGGGGCTGGAACTGGAACTCAATGGCAAGGTCCAACCCGGCTGGAGCATCGCCGGCGGCTATGCCTGGCAGCGCGCCTTGCTGACGGCCACGCAATCGGCCACGGCATTGGCTGGCGCCACGGTAGCGCATGTGCCACGGCACAGCCTGTCCTTGTGGAACCGCTACGATTTTTCGCCCGCCTGGGGCGCGGCGCTGGGCATCATTGCCCGCAGCGCCGTGTTCGCTTCCGTGTCGAATACGGTGGCGCTGCCCGGTTTTGCCCGCGTCGATGGTGCCGTCTACTTCAAGCCGCAGGGAAATTTCCAGCTGCAGTTGAACCTGGAAAACCTGTTCGACAAAAAATATTACGCCTCCGCCCACAGCAACGACAACATCGCGCCCGGCTCGCCCCGGGCGCTGCGCATGACGGCGCGGTGGCGGTTCTAGTTTTGCAGTACCCAAGCAATCAACGAGCCAGCCAACTGCCGCAGGTAGTAGCCAGCCATATTTAAACCATCCGATAGAGTGAAAGATAGCGATGACATCGAAAGACACAGCGGGCGCCGCCAAGCCGGCCGCCATCATCCGCAGCCGCAAGCACCAGACCACTTCCACGCCGCGCATGCATGGCACGGCCCTGGCCGCGTTTGCCACCCTGGCCATGCCGCTGGCGCTGCACGCGCAAACGACGGACAAGCCGCAGCAGTTGCAGGAAGTGAAAGTCATCGGCACGGCTGAGCGCCTGATCCAGGCGCCCGTCAAATCGGCCAACGACAAGCTGACGGCGCCCCTGCTCGATACGCCGAAATCCGTCACCGTGATTCCTGCCGAAATCATTTCGCAAACGGGCGCCGTCTCGCTGACGGACGCGCTGCGCACCGTGCCGGGCATCACCATCGGCGCAGGCGAGGGCGGCAACCCCGTGGGCGACAACCTGTTTATCCGCGGCTACAACGCGCAAACGGATACGTATATCGACGGCATCCGCGACACGGGTTCGCAATCGCGTGAAATCTTTGCGCTGGAACAAATCGAAGTCGTCAAGGGCCCGAACTCGGCCTACGGCGGGCGCTCGTCCGCAGGCGGCGGCGTCAACCTGATCAGCAAGACGCCGAAGGCGGAAGATTTCACCAACGCCACCGTGGGCCTGGGCAGCGCCAAGTACCGGCGCGCCACGGCTGACGTGAACCGCGTCATCAGCGACGACGTGGCCGTGCGCCTTAACGTGATGGCGCACGACGCCCACGTTGCCGGCCGCGACTACATCAATGGCGACCGCTGGGGCATCGCGCCATCGGTCACCTTCGGCCTGAAGTCGGCCACGCAGGCGACCCTCAGCTACTACCACATGCAGTCGAGCGAGCTGCCCGATACCGGCTTGCCGTTCAATAACCCGTTCTCGTCGGGCGCGAATGTGTCGAAAAACGGCAACGGCACGCCCGTCAACGTGCCGCGCGAGACTTTCTATGGCCTGGTGAACCGTGACTTCCGCGATACGCAAAGCGATATCGGCACCATCGACGTGCGCCACGACTTCGGCAACAAGTTGATCTTGCGCAATGTCACGCGCTACGGCAAGACCAGCAACGACTATGTGTGGACCCAGCCCGACGATTCCAAGGGCAATACCATGCTGTACGGCACCGTCTGGCGCCGCGCCAACACGCGCACCACCGATACGGACGCGCTGGCCAACGCCACCAGCCTGGGCGGCGAATGGCTGGCGGGCGGCGTCAAGCACACGTACACGCTGGGCCTGGAAATCAGCCGCGAAGAAACGGACCGCAGCTCCTACCTGTTCAGCCCGGGGACGAACAATCCGCTGGAAAAAGTCGGCTCCAGCTGCCCGACCTCTGGCGTGGCCACCCTGTACAACTGCGCACCCTTGCTCAATCCGAACGCCAACGACCCGTGGGTCTACACGCGCTCCGTGTCGCCAGCCCGCACGAATATCGTTACCAACACGCGTTCCGTGTACGGTTTCGACACCATCGAGTTCACGCCGCAATGGCTGCTCAACGTGGGCATCCGCTGGGATGACTACAAGAGTTCGCTGAACACGCCGCAATACACGCTCGACGGCAAGACCACGGCCGCCACCAGCGCCAATGTGCATGCCACGTTCGCCAGCTACCAGGCGGGCCTGGTCTACAAGCCATCGACCAACAGCAGTGTGTATGTTTCCTACGGCACGTCGTCCACGCCACCGGGCAATGACGGCGGCGACGGCATCGACGGCCTGTCGGTCGCCATCCAGAACCTCAAGCCGCAGGAGAGCAAGAGCTTCGAGCTGGGCACGAAATGGGAAGTGCTGCCTGGCGGCCGTTTGTCCGTGAGCGGCGCCTACTTCCAGAGCGACATGAGCAATGCACGCGTGACGGCGCCGGACGGCAGCACGCAAAACGTGGGCGACAAGCAAGTCAAGGGTATCGAACTGGGCGTGAGCGGCAATATCACCCGCGAATGGTCGGTCTTCGGCGGTTATACGCATTTGAACGCCATCGTGGAAAACAATGGCTACGTGACGAATGGCGTCATCAATGGCGTGACGCAATACGCGCCGTCGCCGTACAACGGCAACCAGTTCCCCACCACGCCGAAAAACAGCGCCTCGCTGTGGACGTCCTACCTGGTCACGCCTGCCATCACGGTGGGCGGCGGCGTGAACTACGTCGACAAGGTCTACGCCAACGTGGCCAACAACAAGTACGCTCCGGCCTACACGCGCTTCGACGCCATGGCCAGCTATGTCGTCAGCCGCAACGTGACCCTGCAGCTGAACATCCAGAACCTGACGAACAAGCTGTACTTCGACAAGGTTTCTTCGCCGCACTACGCTGGCGTGGCGCCAGGCCGCTCCGCGACCCTGACGGCCAACATGAAATTCTGATGGTGGCACGTTTGAGGTAGCGCAAGGCGCCGTTCCCGGCAAGGGAGCGGCGCTTTTTTCATTTCGCGGTTCCCTTTTGATGTTCTCGATTGGCAATGTCAGTAGAGCTGAACGCAGAAGCGGAGAATTCCATGCAAGACATTTCATACCAGGGCGATGGCCGCGTGTTCGAGCGCCTGCGCGCCGTGCGCCTGCGTCCGACCAGCGCGCGCATCTGCATCCTGCAGGTGCTGGCCGGCACGCAGCGGCAGGCGATGAATGCGGAAGGCATTTATCAGCAGCTGCAGCACATCGGCATCGCCGTCAGCCTGGGCACGATTTACCGCGTGCTCAAGGAAATGGAGCTGGCCGGCTTGCTGCTGCGCGAGCGCGAAGCGAGCGCCAGCGGTAACAAGGCGCGCTACCTGATCAAGCCCGAGCGGGTGGCGGCGGACAGCTGCTACCTGGTGTGCCGCGTCTGCGAGCGCAGCGTGCTGGTGCAGGATGCGCCGCTGGTGGAGCAGCTGCGCCAGACAGCGGTGGCGCACGGCATGGAAATCGGCGCGAACGTGATTTCCGTGCAGATGCGCTGCAGTCATTGCGCCGAGGAAACGCAGGCAGGGCGGGGCAAACCGGTGCGGGCCGGCTGATGGCACCATTTTTTGATGCGGTGCAACAATGCGGGCCGGCCCATCCGCCTCCTCGCCGCGCGCATTAGGCGCTACAATAGGGAATCTCCTTATTCTCCCTGACTCGTCTTCTGCTACCATGACCACTTCCACACCGAATCTCGTCGTCACCCCATCCGCCCACCCCTTGTCCGACGCCGAGCGCGCCGCGCGCATGGTCAATCCCGCTTTCGGCCGCATCTTCACCGACCACATGGTGGTGATTCCTTACCGCGACGGCAAATGGCAGCAGGGCGAACTGAAGGCGTACGGCCCGCTGATGCTGGACCCGTCCGCGTCGTCGCTGCATTACGGCCAGGCCATCTTCGAAGGCTATAAAGCGTTTGCCCAACCCGATGGCAGCATCAAGACGTTCCGTCCGGAACAAAATGCGGAACGTTTCAACCGCAGCGCCGCGCGCCTGGCCATGCCGGCCATCCCCGTAGAGCTGTTCCTGGAAGCGGGCGACGCGCTGATCGCGCAAGACCGCAACTGGGTGCCGAAGAACACGGGCGAAAGCCTGTACATGCGTCCGCTGATGATCGCCACCGACCCTTACCTGGGCGTGCGCCCATCGGAAGAATACCTGTTCGTGCTGTTCGCCTCGCCCGCCGGCGCCTACTTCCCGAAAGGCGTGAAACCCGTCACCGTGTGGATCAGCGAAGACTTCGTGCGCGCCGCGCCGGGCGGCACCGGTGAAGCCAAGTGCGCGGGCAACTACGCGGCCAGCCTGATGGCCCAGTCGCAAGCGCAAGAGAAGGGTTGCGACCAGGTCGTGTGGCTCGACGCCGTGCACCGCGAGTACATCGAAGAAATGGGCGGCATGAATTTGTTCTTCGTGTATAAAGATGGCGAAAAGGTCACCGTGGTGACGCCGGAATTGACGGGCACCTTGCTGCCAGGCATCACCCGCCGCAGCCTGCTGGAAATGGCGAAAGACCTCGGCTACGCGACGGAAGAGCGTAAATTGTCCGTCCAGCAATGGCGCGACGATATCGCCTCGGGCCGCATGACCGAAGTATTCGCCTGCGGCACGGCCGCAGTCATCACGCCCGTGGGCGTGGCCAAGGCCAACGGCTTTGAAATGACCATCAACAACAATGAAAACGGCGCCGTCACGCTGGCCCTGCGCGAAGCGCTGCTGGGCTTGCAGCATGGCACGGCACCGGATACGCATGGCTGGATGCATACCGTCTGCTAAGTTGATGGTGTAATTTCACTACCGCGCCGGCACCCAGTTGCCGGCGTTTTTATATCTTGAAGGAAATACGATGAAAATTCGCTCTGTCTTGCCCGCGCTGGCCGCCGTTTTCCTCAGCCTGTCCGCCGGTGCCGTCCATGCGGCCGACGCCAGCTGCGCCATTCCGCGCAACGTCAGCTATTACGACTACGACGTCAAGCCGTCGGACGAGAAAAACACCTGCTACAAGCAAAGCACCAACGTGCCCACCGATTACTTCATGCTGGCACTGTCGTGGTCGCCAGGCTTTTGCGATAGCCAGCGCCGCCGCGGCGAAGTGTCGAAAAAGGCCGCCTTCCAGTGCGCCGAGAGCAATCACTTCGGCTGGATCGTGCATGGCTTGTGGGCACAGTCGAATAACCCGGGCACCTGCGAAGACATTTCCGTAACGCCGCCGCGCAAGACGGAACTGCACCCGCGCTATTGCAAGGGCAATCTGCCGAAGCTGGCGCCATCGGACATCCTGCCCTACATGTGCATGCAGCCCGGCGAAGCCTTGCTGCAGGGTGAATGGGAGAAACATGGCGCCTGCGATTTCGATACGGCCAAGCAGTATTTCGAGAAGGAACGCGAACTGTTCCAGGCCTTGAAATTGCCGGACAGCACCATGCCGAAAAACGCGCTGTTCCAGTGGATGAAGCAGCACAACCCGCAGCTGAAGGGCCGCTGGCTCGGCTATGAAAAGCACTCGGGCGAGTTGCGCATCTGTTATTCGAAAGATTTCAAGGTCATCGACTGCCAGAAGTGATGTAGGGTGAAATCGGCGGGCCTGCCCGGCAGAGTCCGTCCATCCATGCTAGTGTCTTGGCTGCGGCACCGTAGGCCGCCCCGGACGGGCTAGACGAACAGGCAACATGATGAAGCAGAAAAACAAGGCGCAGCCTTTCCTCGTGGGCGAGGACGGCTTGCCGCCCGGCGCCCGTTTATGGGCCATGCTGGCGCTGGCCATCGGCGTGGGCATGGCCTCGCTCGATACGGCGATCGCCAACACGGCCTTGCCGGCCATCGCCAGCGAACTGAACACGACGCCGGCCGCCTCCGTCTGGATCGTGAATGTGTACCAGCTGGCCATGGTGGCGACCTTGCTGCCGTTTTCCGCCCTCGGCGAAATCGCCGGCTACCGGCGCGTGTTTATCTCCGGCATGTTCCTGTTCACTTTGGCGTCGCTCGCCTGCGCGCTGGCCTGGTCCTTGCCCTCGCTGGTGGTGGCGCGCCTGTTCCAGGGCGTGGGCGCCAGCGCCATGATGAGCGTCAATACGGCGCTGCTGCGCGCCCTGTACCCTAAACATTTGCTGGGCCGCGCGTTCGGCAACAATGCGCTGGTGGTGGCCGTCGCGTTCGCCATCGGGCCCACGGCCGCCTCGCTGATCCTGGCGACGGCATCGTGGCCGTGGCTGTTCGCCATCAACGTGCCGCTGGGCGTGGCGGGTTTTTTCCTCGCCAGCCGCATGCTGCCGGCGACAAAACTGTCCGGCCACACCTTGGATGCGCGCACGGCGCTGTACAACGTGGGCGCCTTCGGCTTGCTCATCTTGCTGTTCGGCGACGCGGCCCATCACGCGGCCGTCTCGACCTTGCTGCCGGAACTGGTGGCCGTGGCGATCTTTTTTATGTTGCTGCTGCGCCGACAGGCGGGGCATGCGGCGCCGATGCTGCCCATCGACCTGTTCCGCCGTCCCCTGTTCTTGCTGTCGTCGCTGACGGCCATCTGCACGTTTGCCGCGCAGGGACTGGCGTTTGTTTCTCTGCCATTCTATTTTGAAGTCACCCTGGGCCGCTCGCCCGTGGAAACGGGTTTTTTGATGACGCCGTGGGCCGTGCTGGTGGCCGTGATGGCGCCCGTGGCCGGGCGCCTGAGCGACCGTTTTTCGCCGGGCGTGCTGGGCGGCATCGGCCTGGCGGCGCTGGCGGGCGGCTTGCTGACGCTCGTGTGGATACCCGCGCATCCGAGCGCTTTCGACATCGGCTGGCGCATGGCCTTGTGCGGCATCGGCTTCGGCTTCTTCCAGGCGCCGAACCTGAAAGCCATCATGGGCAGCGCGCCGCCCGAGCGGGCAGGCGGCGCCAGCGGCGTGGTCGCCACCTCGCGCCTGATCGGCCAGGCGACGGGCGCGGCGCTGGTCGCGTATTGCTTCACGGTCTCGGCCAGCCGGGGCACGACGTATGCGTTGTGCCTGGCGGCAGGATTTGCCGCCGTGGCCAGCATCGCCAGCTTTGCGCGCCTGGCGGTGGCGCAGCCGGCGTGGCTGCAAGGCAAGCGCGACTGAGTGACCTGCATCAGACGTCGATGGCCTTGTCCGACTGCATGCGCTTGCGCAATTCGAACTTCTGGATCTTGCCCGTCGACGTGCGGGGCAGGGGGCCGAAATAGATGGCTTTCGGCACCTTGAAGCCCGCCAGGTTGTTCTTGCAGAAGGCGATCAATTCCGCTTCCGTTACCGTGCCGCCTTCGCGCAGTTCGACGAAGGCGCACGGCGTCTCGCCCCACTTCTCGTCCGGCTGGGCGATGACGGCGGCCGCCAGCACTTGCGGGTGGTGGTACAGCGCATCTTCCACTTCCACGCTGGAAATGTTTTCACCGCCGGAAATGATGATGTCCTTGCTGCGGTCCTTCAGCTTGATGTAGCCGTCCGGATACATCACACCGAGGTCGCCCGTGTGGAACCAGCCGCCCGCGAACGCTTCCTGCGTCGCCTTTTCATTTTTTAAGTAACCCTTCATGCAGATGTTGCCGCGGAACATGATCTCGCCGATCTGTTCGCCGTCGGCCGCCACGGGCTGCATGGTTTCCGGGTCCAGCACGGCCACGGCGCTTTGCAAGTGGTAGCGCACGCCCTGGCGCGATTTCAATACGGCCCGCTCTTCCTGGCTCAGGGCCGCCCACTCGTCCTGCTCGGCGCAGATGGCGGCGGGGCCGTACACTTCCGTCAAGCCATACGAATGGATCAAGTCGAAGCCCATGGCTTCGATCTTCGCCACCATGGCCGCCGGCGGCGGCGCGCCGGCCACCATGCCGCGCACGGTCCAGGCTATGCCGTCGCGCCAGTTGGCGGGCGCGTTGGCCAGCGCCGCATGCACGATGGGCGCCGCGCAATAGTGGGTGATGCGCAATTCGCGCATCAGGTCGAACACGAGCTTCGGCTCGAACTTGCGCAGGCACACATTGACGCCGGCGCGCGCGGCCACGGTCCACGGGAAGCACCAGCCATTGCAGTGGAACATCGGCAAGGTCCACAGGTAGACGGCGTGCTTGGGCATGTCCCACTCTAATATGTTCGACAGGGCATTCAATGCCGCGCCGCGGTGGTGGTAGACGACGCCTTTCGGGTCGCCCGTGGTGCCGGACGTGTAGTTCAATGCGATGGCGTCCCACTCATCGGCAGGCGGCTGCCAGTCGTAATCGGGGTCGCCGCTGGCCAGCAAGGCTTCGTAGTCGAGGTCGGAAAACGCGTCCACTTCCGGACCCAGCACGTCGTTGACCTGGATCACGCGCAAGCCGGGAATCTGCGCCGCCATCTGGCGCGCCAGCTCGGCAAATTCCGTGTCGGCCAGCAAGACTTTCGCCTGACCATGGCGCAGCATGAAGGTCAGCGAGGCCAGGTCGAGGCGGATATTCAGGGCATTGAGGACGGCGCCCGCCATGGGCACGCCAAAGCTCGCTTCCACCATGGCGGGCGTGTTCGGCAGCATCACGGCGACGGTATCGCCCGTGCCCACGCCCAGCTTGATCAAGCCGGAGGCCAGGCGGCGCGTGCGCGCATACGTCTCGCGCCAGGTCTGGCGCAGGCTGCCATGTGCAATTGCCAGGCGATTGCCATATACTGCGGCTGCCCTGGCGATATAGTCGAGCGGGGTGAGGGCGGCGTAGTTGGCGCTGTTTTTGCCAAGGCCGGTGTTGAAATCAGCTGTCATGCTTGTCTCCAAGTAAAAAAATTCTGCAGCTCCCTGTTTCGGGATTGATAGGGGTTAGCATAGCACCGGTGCGATAAAATCACTGTCATCTTAGTGACAGGTCTGGAAGGTGGAATGGACAGCAACGACAGCGTGATCAGTGCAGTACCCGAACTCGACAGCCACGACTGGTTCACGGCCCTCGATGCGCGGCACCAGGCCTTGCTGCGCGCCGGCAGCGTGATCCGGCATTACGAGGCGGGCGCCGTTATTACCCGGCGCGGCGAACCGTCGGCGCACTGGATCGGCGTGCACACGGGCTTGATCAAGCTGGCCGTCTACAATGCCGATGGGCGCGGCGCCACGTTTTCCGGCGTGCCGGCCGGCGGCTGGTGCGGCGAGGGCAGCGTGCTCAAGCGCGAACTGCGCCGCTACGACGTGGTGGCCGTGCGCGCATCAAGCATCATCCTCGTGCCGGTGGACCTGTTTCATCTGCTGCTGGCCGAGAGCCTCTCCTTCAATGCCTTCGTCATCCGCCAGCTGAACGAGCGCATGGGCCAATTCATCGCCACCATCCAGAACCAGCGCCTGCTGGCCGTCGATGCGCAGGTGGCGCAAGCGATCGCGCAGCTGTTCCACCCCATGTTATACCCGCGCACCTCCAGCGTGCTTGAGCTGTCGCAGGAAGAAATCGGCTTGCTGACGGGCATTTCGCGCCAGCGGGTGAACCAGGCGCTGGGCCATCTGGCCGAACTCAAGCTGATCAGCATCGCTTATCAGTCCATCCGCGTCGTCGACCTCGATGGCTTGCGCCGTTATGGCGTGGCGTCGCTGTGATGACAGACTGCTTGCGCGATGTGTGGCATGCTGGCGGCTCGTTCACCACCTTGACCTGACGCATGGCCCTCGTTTCCGATCATCCTCTGCACTTGCTGGGCTTGCGCTTTCCGCTCAGGCTGCGCGTCACCGTGCGCCAGGGTTTTGTCACCTTGCATAATGAAATCGCCACCAAGAAGCTGGCCAGCGGCGACAGCTTCGTCGTGCCCGCCTTCTTGCGCTTTGCCTGCGACGTGATGCCGGGGCGGGGCAAGCCGGCCGTGTTCACCTTGGCGCTGGAAGGCGATGAGCCCGATGGCGGCCACGGCGGCGGCAAGCGCTGGAGCCAGGCGCTGGCGCAGCACATCTTTGATACGCCGCAAGGCAAATGGACGGCGGCGCGCCTGGCGGCCCTGTGGCAAGTGACGCCGCACAAGGCGCGTGCCCGCCTGTTTGCCGAGGGCGAGGCATTGCTCAGCCTGGTGCGCGAACAGCGTTTGGCGCACGCGTTGCACACGGCGGCGCAAGCGGGCGCCGATGGGGAAGACGGCGAGCGCGACCTGGCCCAAGTGGCTGCCGGCTCCGGCTTTGCCTCGATCCCCGCGTTTTGCGACGCCTGCGTGGACGTGGCCGGTGTGCGCCCCAGCCTGTTCCTGCGGGGCCAGGCGCCCGGATAGCCAGACTCCGTTATAATCGGGGCCATGGGATCATTATTGAAGCGCAAACAGTGGCATATGTGGTTCGCCTGCCTGGCGATACTGCTCAATGCGCTGTCGCCGTCCCTGTCGTATGCGTTTGCCTCGCGGCATGCGAACGCGAACAATGCCACCGTCGAAATCTGCTCGGCCAGCGGTGCCGTCTACACGCAAGCGGACCTGGCGCCAGCCGTCAGATCCACCACCGATTCCGTGCTGCACCACATCGAACATTGCCCGTTCTGCATGAGTCATGCGGGCGGCGTGGGCTTGCCGCCGTCCTCATCCTCGCCGCTGGCCGTCATCACGGGCCACGACCACTATCCGCCATTGTTTTACCAGGCGCCGAAAGCGCCGTTCGCGTGGCTGGCCGCCAGTCCGCGCGGCCCGCCGTCCCTGGCCTGAGTACACCTGTTCTGCCTGCCGCCATGCGGTATGGCATCTGTTTCCTGATTTGTATCAACTACGCCCATTGGGCCGGAATTACCATGAAACGTCGTCTCTTCCTTCTCGCCGGCACGGCGGGATTGCTCACGCTTGCCGCCTGCGAGCCTGCGCCGAAACCCCATTACAACGGCCTCGACCTGACGGGCGGCGATTACAAGCCCGACTTCAAGTTGAGCGGCCCCGACGGCAAGGTCTACACCTTGGCCGACTTCAAGGGCAAGTATGTGATGGTCTTCTTTGGCTTCACGCAATGCCCGGACGTGTGTCCGACAGCCCTGTCGCGCGCGCTGGAAATCCGCCAGAAACTGGGCGCCGATGGCGATAAACTGCAAGTGATCTTCATCAGCATCGACCCCGAGCGCGATACGCCCGAGTTGCTGGGCGAGTACATGCGCGCCTTCGACCCCAGCTTCCTCGGCTTGCGCACGGACCCGAAGGACACGGCGCAGACGGCCTTCAACTACAAGGTCTTCTACCGCCGCGTGCCGAGCGGCAGTTCGTACACGATGGACCACACGGCCATCAGCTACGTGCTCGATACCGAGGGGCGCATGCGCCTGGGCCTGAAGCACCAGCTCACGGGCGATGAGTGCGTGCAGGACATCAAGACCCTGATGAAATCGAAATACACCTTATAACTACCGAGGAAATGATCATGACCCATCTGAAAACCCTGCTGGCCACGGCCCTGACCGTGCTGTCCTTCTCCGCCGCTGCCCAGACTTCCGTGCAGATCACCGACCCGTGGGTGCGCGCCACCGTGCCGCAGCAAAAAGCCACGGGCGCCTTCATGCAGATCACGGCGCCGAAAGCCATGCGGCTGCTGGAAGTGCGCTCGCCCGTGGCGGGCGTGGCGGAAATCCATGAAATGAGCATGGCGGACAATATGATGCGCATGCGCCAGGTCAAGGAATTCGCCTTGCCAGCCGGCAAAGCCGTCGAACTGAAACCGGGCGGCTACCACGTGATGCTGCTGGACCTGAAAAGCCAAGTGAAGGCGGGCGACAAGATCCCGCTGACCCTGGTGCTGGAAGGCGAGGACAAGCACCGCGAAACCATCGAAGTGACCGCCGTGGCCCGTCCGCTGGGCGCCACCAGCATGCCGGCGATGAAACACTAAGCCTGCCGCTGTTCCTTGAAAAGCCCGGTACGCCGGGCTTTTTTGCGCCCGCCTGAAAGTTAAACGGTTGTTTGATATAATTCCGCACAATATTAAACGGCTGTTTAACTGATGGGAATGGCATGGCGGAAGAGAAAGAAAACGAACCGGCGCGCGCGCGCATCCTGCAGGCGGCGGTGGAGCTGTTTGCCGACGACGGTTACAAGCTCGCGTCCGTGCGCAGGATCTGCGAAGCGGCCCACGTCAACGTGGCGATGGTCAATTACTATTTTCATGGCAAGGAAGAGCTGTATCTGGCCGCCTTTGACCATGCACGCGAACTGGCGCGCGCTTCGGCTGCCGACGTGGCTGCCGCCAGCGCGCAGGCGCAGTTGCCGCCCGTGGAACAGTTGCGCCTGGCCATCGAGGCGCTCGTGTCCGACATGCTGCGCTCGGGTCACGCATCGCTGTTCAGCCGCCTGGTGGCGCGCGAGCTGATCGAGCCGACGGCGGCCATCCACAAGCTGGCCGAGCGCAATGTGCGTCCGCAGCATGCCCTGTTTACGGGCTTGATCCGTGGCGTGGTGGGGCCGGCCATGCCGATTGAGGTGGTGCAGAAATGCGTGTTCAGCGTGATTGGCCAGGTGGTGTTCTATGCCCGTTCGCGCATCGTGCATGAACTGGTGGTGCCGGAGATCACCTATGACGAGGCGGGTATCGCCGATATCGCCCGGCATATTGCCGCCTTCTCGCTGGCGGCCCTGGACGGCTTGCGCCGCCAACATTCTGCGCAGGAGCTTGCATGAAAACCAGAAACCTGACCCTGGTGCTGGCCGGGCTGGCCATGCTGGGCCCGTTCGCCACCGATACCTTCTTGCCATCGTTTCCCGCGATCGGCACGCATTTCGACGTCAGCAGCGTGCTGGTGCAGCAGACCCTGAGCGTCTATCTGGCCGCCTATGCCTTCATGACCTTGTTCTACGGTACCTTGTCCGACTCGTTCGGCCGCCGTCCCGTGATCCTCGCATCCTTGCTGATCTTTGCCGTCGGCTCCATCGGCGCCGCCTTCGCCCCCAGCTTTGGCTGGCTGCTGTTCTTCCGCGGCATGCAGGGCGCCTCGGCCGGCGCGGGCAGGGTCATCGGGCAAGCCATCGTGCGCGACAGTTTATCGGGCGCGGCCGCGCAAAAGATGCTGGCCAATATCATGATGGTGTTCGGCATCGCCCCGGCCATCGCCCCCATCATCGGCGGCTGGCTGCACGTGGCCTACGGCTGGCAGTCGACGTTCGTGTTCACCTTTACCGTCACCGTGCTGCTGGCGCTCGCCTGTCTGAAAGGCTTGCCGGAAAGTTTAGCTGTCGAGCAACGCCAACCCTTCCATCCAGGCAACATCGCGCGCAATTACTGGCTGGCCTTGCGCCACCGGGCTTTCCTCTTGCGTTCGCTGGCCGTGGCCTTCGCCTTTGGCGGCTTTGCGCTGTACATCGCCTCGGCCCCGCATTTCATCCTGGAGTTGCTGCGTCTGCCGGAAACGGCGTTTGGCTGGATGTTCATCCCCATGGTGGCCGGTTTGGTGCTGGGCTCGGCGCTGTCGGGCAAGCTGGCCCACGTGGTGAAAAGCACCGTGCTGGTGCGCTGGGGCTTGCTGGCCATGGCGGCCACGGGGGCCATCAATATTGCTTACAACCACTGGTTCGCGGCCAGCATCCCGTTCGCCGTCGTGCCCGTGATGCTGTACGCGTTCGGCATGTCGCTGGCCTTGCCGGGCATGACCATGTCCACGCTCGACATCTTCCCGCAGATGCGGGGCCTGGCCGCGTCCCTGCAGAATTTCGTACAAATGCTGGTGTTTGCGCTGGTGTCCGGTTTTGTCGCACCCTTGCTGTTCGACAGCGCATTCAAACTGGCGCTGGGACAGGCTTCGGCCGTCGTGCTGGCCGCCGCATTCTGGTGGCTGGGCAGCCGGCAAGGGGCGGGGCAGGGCGTGGCTGGAATTGTTAAAACAACATGAGGCGACCTGGAAAAGGATGGCATGCTTTCTGCTTTGTTACACTGTGACAATCAGACCCCCGCTGCGGGCAGCACAGCACGCGCGCGGGTCTAAGCAGTTTTGCAACTTTACCTTTGGCTATCATGCACTTGATTAACTCCAGTTTGAACCACGCCTTGCGCGTGCCGCTGGCTGCGGAAATCCACTCGCGGCCGTTTTTGCAGCTCGACGCCCCCGAGCTGATCACCCATCTTGCCGTGTATAAAGATGACAGCGCGGCACCCGGTGCGTCGAATATGGCGGCCCAGCACGCCACTCTGGCGGCCCTGTGCACGCATTTCGGCGTTACGCCGCCCGCTGCCGAAGCCAAGTATTTTTATTACGACTTTGGCCGCTTCCGCCTGAAATGGGAGTGCCACACGGAATTTGCCACGTTTACCTTCGCCGAACACCCGGGGCAGGCCTTGCCTCTGGAACAGGCGTTCGAGCGCATGCCCCTGGAACAGTTGCCGCAGCAATGGCTGGTGGGCTTGAAGGGCAAGCTGATGGTGGCCGCGCACGTGGTGCTCGAGCAGGCAACCGAGCCTGCCGAAATCTTCATGCAAGGCTTGTCGCGCGTGTTCGAAGGCAACACCCTGGCCGGCAGCAAGGTATTGCAGGGCGGCGAATTATGGACGGATTTCACCATCCAGTCAGACGGCTTCAGCCGTTTCGTCATCCGCGACGCGGGCATGCGCTCGCAGCAGTCGGGCCGCCTGGTGCAGCGCGTGCTGGAAATCGAAACCTACCGCATGATGGCCTTGTTGGGCTTGCCCTACGCCATGCAGGCGGCGCCATCGTTGAATGCCATCGAGAACGAACTGGCGACCCTGGCCGCCGCCATGGTCGATACGGACGACGCCCCGGGAGCCGGCGACGAGGGCGTCTCCGAGCAAGCCTTGCTCGACCGCATCACGCGCCTGGCGGCCCGCATTGAAAAGCTGTCGCTCGACAATAGCTACCGTTTTTCCGCCTCGAAAGCCTATATGGGCCTCGTGAAAGCGCGCATCGACGAGCTGCGCGAAGTGCGCATCGAGGGCATCCCCACGGTCGAGGAATTCATGGACCGCCGTTTGACGCCCGCGATGAATACGTGCGAAGCGATGGCCAGCCGCCAGGAAGCGATGGCGCAGCGCATTGCCAACACCAATGACTTGCTGCGCACGCGCGTGGGCATCGTGCAGGAATTGCAGAACCGGCAAATCCTGCAATCGATGAACGCCCGCGCGGCCCAGCAACTGCGGCTGCAGCAAGCGGTGGAGGGTCTGTCTGTCGCCGCCATCTCGTATTACGTGATCGGCCTGTTCAGCTACACGGGCAAGGCGGCCAAGGTGCTGGGGCTGCCCGTGAATCCGGAAATCCTCGTCGGTGCCCTGGTGCCGTTCGTGGCGGCGGCCGTCTGGCTGGGCTTGCGCCGCATGCACCACAAGCTGCACGCCGACTGAGCCGTGTAAGCAGCTTTGCGGCTCCGGCGGCGCGTACGCCGCGCGCCGCCAATCTTTGCTATCGTGCTGGCCTCATTGTTTGCTACAAGGAAATCAGCGTGCTTGCCAAGGTTGGAGATATCTATAGTGTGTTTTCGCACAGGCTGCAGCAGTATGTGGCTTGCCAGGTCACGGCCATCGATGATACGGCGTCCGGCAGCGCCCCGCTGGCCGCCATTTTGCAGCTGGACTGGACGGGCGACGCCTTGCCCGATGCCGCAGCAGTGCAGGCGATGCGCCCGCTGGTGTGCGATTACTATTTCTGGAACAGCCGCCACGACCACAGCTTTGCCAGCGCGAAGGTGCCGCGCCATTACACCCTGGTGGCCAATGTCGCGCCGCTGGTCGATACGGCAGTGAAAAGCTACAGCGGCGGCTGGCACATGGGCGACAGCGTGTACCGCCAGCGCCGCTGGGAGCAGGTCGACCCGGCCAGGCGCCGGCGCTTCAAGGCGGCATCGAGCGAGGAAGTACGCATAGGCGGCCAGGCCGTGCGCCAGAAGACGAACCGCATCGGCGACGATATCCTGCAGGCGATCAGCGACCTGTCCGAACTGGACCAGCTGCCTTGCCTGACGACCATCGAAACGCGCCACGGCAGCGCGGCGCTGGCCGCCTACATCAACGGCAACCCCATCATCAACGAAGTGCAGTGGCAGTCCTCGACGGAGGGCGAACTCGACTTGCGCAACAGCAATGTCAGCCGCCTCGTCGTGCATGCCGCAGGCTTGCGCTCGCTACGCCTGAACGAGGGTTTGAGTACCCTGATACTGAATGGCGCGCCGTCGGCCGCGCTGCGCATCGACGACCCGCATGCGGGGCGTTTCCTGCGCCTGCAGTGTTCCGGCGCCCTGGCGCCATTCCACGGCCTCGACCAGCTGGCGCGCCTGTCGCTGAGCGCCATGCCGGTGGTCGATTTCGACGCCGTGGCGCAGCGTTTCCCCGTGCTGACGGACCTGACCGTGTGGGGCAAGCCGGGGCTGGCGTCGAACCTGGCCAGCATCGCCAGACTGGACCGTTTGCGCTCCTTCACCGCGTATGAACTGTTTGGCTACGGTGCCGACGACTTCCCCGCGCCGGCGCAGTTGCCGGCCTTGTCCAGCCTGCCGGCCGACGCCGCCAAGGCCATCAAGGCCAGTTATAGAAAGGCGGCGGCGCTGGGCCTGGACTTGTCCGTGACGCGGCCGCGCAAGCCGGAATGGCTGGCGGAAAACCTGGATAACCCGTTCCGCGACTGGGATGGCCGCGAACACATTGCGGCGGCATATGCCAAAAAGGCCGCGCAGGCGTATAAAAAGCTGCTGGCCACGGCGCGCACGCTCGACGGCGCGAACGATGCCGGGATGGCGCAAGCCATGGCGCAGGAGATGGTCACCGCCTACGTCGGCGTGTTCAACCAGATAGAGCGGCGTTCCAGCGTCATCGAGACGGTGGAGCGCGATGAAATCTACGTGGCGCTGGAGCAGGTGCTGACGCAGGTGCCGCTGCCGGATGTGGCGGCGCTGTACGCCTTGTTCGACCGCCTGCGCGATTTTTAGTCAGGCATAATCTAGAAAAAAAGTTCTAGACATGGCGTTCTAGAATCGGTATTCTAGCGTCATGTTAAAAAATACCGCCACTCCCCATCCCACGGCCGCCGAACTGGATCTGCTGCGCATCCTCTGGCGGCGCGGTCCGTCCGACGCGCGCGCCGTGTACGACGCCCTGGCCGAAGAGCGTGCCGACGCCAGTTACGCCACCGTGCTGCGCCAGTTGCAGCTGATGCATGGCAAGGGCTTGCTGAGCCGCGACGAAAGCCAGCGGCCGCAGCTGTATGCGGCCGTCGACGCGCAGGAAAAGCTGCAGACCAGCTTGCTCAAGGACTTGATCGGCAAGGTGTTTTCCGGTTCCGGCAAGGCGCTGGTGCTGACGGCGCTGCGCGAGCACGTGAGCGACGCGGAACGCCTGGAAATTGAAAAAATCCTGCGCAGCAAGGATGGCAAACAGCCATGAACCTGGACATGCGCCTCGGCATAGAGTTGGGCAAGCTGGTCCCTGCGCTGGGCTGGGTCTTGCTGTATTTTGTCTGGCAGGGCTTGATCGTGGGCGCCGTGTCCGCAGTCCTGCTCCGGCTGCTGCGCCAGGCCAGCGCGCGCTGGCGCTATGCCGTCTGCGCGCTGGGGCTGCTGCTGTGCCTGTGTATTCCCGCCATCCATCTGCTGTCTCTGCTGTCCGGCATGTCGCCGGCCCAGCTGCCGGTGGCCGCGCCGCCCGCCTGGCGCGCCGCGCTGCAAGCGTGGATGCCGGCCCTGGTGCTGGCCTGGAGCGCCGGTGTCGCCCTGATGAGCTTGCGCCTGTGCCTGGGCCTGGCGTGGGTCGGCAAGCTGCGCCGCCAGGCCGTCGCTGCCCCGGCCATCTGGCAGGCGCGCCTCGATGCGCTGGCCTTGCGCATGGGCTTGCACGGCAGTCGGAAAGTGCCGCTGAAGCTGCATGGGGGATTGTCCAGCCCCGTCACGGTGGGTTTCTGGCGCCCCGTCATCCTGCTGCCGGCCGCCTTGCTGAGCGGCATGCCCGTCGCCTTGCTCGAAGCGCTGCTGGCGCATGAACTGGCGCACGTGCGGCGCTGGGATTACCTGGTCAACCTGCTGCAAAGCGTGGCCGAGGCGCTGCTGTTCTTTCACCCCGTCGTCTGGTGGCTGTCGGCGCGCATGCGGGCCGAACGGGAACAGGTGGCCGACGCCCTGGCTGCGCAGGCGCTGCAAGACCCGCAGCAGCTGGCCACGGCGCTGCATGCCTTGTCCCTGCACGCTGCCGCGCCGCAGCATTCCGGCTTGCTGATGTCGGCCCGGGGCGGGGCGCTGCTCACGCGCATCGAACGCCTGATGGCGCCTGGGCTTGATACGGCCGGCTGGAAGTTTGCCGTGCCCGCCTTGCTGCTGGCTTGTGCCACCTTGTTGCTGCAGGTACAGGGCAAGCCCGCCGTCAGCGGGGCCACCTTGGCCGCCGCCGCCGTCGCCATGCTGGACTTGCCCGTCAGCGCGAAACACATGCTGGTATTTGACGACAGCACGGGCCAGGTGCTGATGGCGAAAGATGCGGACGCCGTCGTGCCGATCGCCTCGATCACCAAGCTGATGACGGCCATGGTGGTGCTGGACGCCGGCCTTGACCCGGACGAACAGCTGCGCATCGTGCGCGCCGATGGCGATGCGTCCTTGCAGCGCCACAGCCTGCTGGCCGATGGCGTGGCCGTGTCGCGCGGCGCGCTGTTGCAACTGGCGCTGCTGCCATCCGAAAACCGCGCCGCCGCCGCGCTGGCGCGCACTTATCCCGGCGGCAACGCGGCTTTTCAGCAAGCCTTGCAGGCGAAGATCCGCCACCTGGGCTTGCGCCGCACCAACCTGACGGACCCCGTCGGCAGTTCGCCCGCGAATACGTCGACGGCCAGCGAGGTGGCCAGGATCGTGGCGGCGGCCGCGCGCTATCCGGACATCGCGCGCATCACCAGCCACCCGCAGGCCAGCGTGGCCGTCAATGGCAAGGTCCGCACCCTGCGCAACACCAACCCGCTGGTGGGCGGCAAGGGCTGGGACATTTTATTGTCCAAGACGGGCAGCAGCCACGAGGCGGGCAGCTGCCTGACCATGCGCATGCGCAGCGGCGGCAAGCACGTCACCGTGGTGCTGCTGGACGCCGACGGCGCGCAGCGGCGCTCGCTCGACGCCGGACACATCCGCGACACCCTGGCCGGGAGCCCAGGCCGCATGCATTGATACCCCCCCCGGGCGCGCCAGTGCGGGCGCCCATCTTTTTTACACTTTGGAGATGAAGATGACACTATTGGCGAAGTTGATGCTGGCTACGGTTGCGACCATGGCGGCAGGCACGGTGCAGGCGAAGACCCCCGCGCCGGTGCAGGATAAACCGGTTAATTGCGACAATTGCAAGGAATGGAATGCGCCCGTCAAGCCGTTCAATATCTATGGCAATAGCTGGTATGTGGGCACGGCGGGCTTGTCCGCCGTGCTGGTGACGAGTCCGCAGGGCCATATCCTGCTCGACGGCGCGCTGCCGCAATCAGCGCCCTTGATCATCGACAATATCAAGGCGCTGGGCTTTCGCATCGAGGATGTGAAATATATCCTCAATTCGCACGCCCATTGGGACCATGCGGGCGGCATTGCCGCGCTGCAGCGGGCGAGCGGCGCCACCGTCATGGCCAGCGCCTCGGGCGCCTTGGGCCTGCAAAGCGGCACGAATGGCAGGGATGACCCGCAATACCAGGCCAATCCCGTCGTGCATGTGGCCAAGGTGAGCAAAGTCAGCCTGGTGGGCGAGGGCGATACCGTCAAGGTCGGCCCCCTGGTGCTCACGGCCCACATGACGCCGGGCCACACGCCGGGCGGCACGACGTGGACCTGGACCTCATGCGAAGGCCAGCGCTGCCTGAACGTGGTGTACGCGGACAGCCTGAACCCGTATGCGAGCGGCGATTTCCGCTATACGGGCAAAGGCGCGGGCAAGGGCGGCACGCCCGATATTTCTGCCTCATTCGAAGCGAGCATCGCCAAGGTGGCCGCCTTGCCATGCGACATCATCATCCCCGTGCATCCGGGCACGACGGACGTGCTGGGCAAGGCCGCGAAGCGCAGCGGCACGGACAATCCCCTGATCGACGCCAACGCCTGCCGCGCCTATGCGGCGGAAGCGGGCGGCTTGCTGGCCAAGCGCCTGGCGAAGGAACGGGGCGAGGCGGCGCCTGCGGACGCCAAGGGCGCGGCGCACGCGCATTAAGCGTTTTACCCTGCCGCCTGCCCCTGTTTTTGCAGGCGTTTCAGGAACACCGTCATTTCCTTGACGGCTTGCAGGTCGCCTTGCTGCTGGGCGACTGTGACGCCCGTGGTCCAGGCGGCCTGCGCTTCATCCAGCCTCCCCAGCTGGAGCAAGGCCTTGCCCAGCAGTTTCCAGGCGGCGGAATAGCTTGTTTGCTGTTGCGTCGCCTGCGCCAGGTGAATGGCCGCTTGCTCTGCGTCATTATCTTTCAGGCAGGCGTCGCCCAGGCCAAAGCGCAGCAGGGCGCTGTCGCGGCCCTGCGCCAGCAGTTTTTCCAGCTTTTCACGCATCAAGAGTTCCATTGATATGCAAGTTAATTCTTGCATATTAATGCCTGTGACATGAGTCCGCAAGCCATCGTTGGCCTGCGGGACTCTCACTATGCGCTGACTTCCTGTCCGTGGCGCGGTGCCGCAGGGCAGGCGGCCGTATCTAGACGCTACTGTATGTAGGCAAGTTTGGAGAAAAGCGAACGAGGCCAGTCTTTATTGAGAGTGCATTATCATTTATAATGCAATTCATTTGCATATCATCCTCTTTCAGGAATCCCATGTCCTTCTCATTACAACGCCCGATGGCGTTGCTGCTGGCTGCCGCCAGTCCGCTGGCCCTGGCGGACGGACCCGCTGTGCAGGACAGCGTCACCGTCAGCGCCGAGCGCCAGCATTACCGCAGCCTGTCCGCCACGGGCGCCACCAAGACGGACGCTTTATTGATGGACTTGCCGCAAAGCGTGCGCGTGCTGACGGGCGACCTGCTGCGCGATGCGGGCGTGACGACCCTGGCTGGCGCGCTGGACCTGGCCAGCGGTATTTCAAAACAAAGTCCGCTGGGCGGCCTGTGGGACAGCTACGCCATGCGCGGTTTCACGGGCGATCCGAATTTCGGTTCCGACTACATGGTCAACGGTTTCAGTTCCAGCCGCGGCTACAACGGCATGCGCGACGGCGGCAATACGCAGGCCGTGGAAGTACTCAAAGGCCCCGCGTCGGCCCTGTACGGCCGGGGCGAGCCGGGCGGCACGGTGAACATCACGACGAAAAAGCCGAAGTTCGCACCGGAATACAGCGCCGATGTTGCGCTGGGCAGCTTTCAGACGCGCCGCGCCGCGCTGGACTTGACGGGACCGTTGAGCGACACCGTCGCCTACCGCCTGAACGCCGCGCATGAGGACGGGCACAGCTTCCGCGATACGCTGAAAGTCGAGCGCAGCCTGTTTGCTCCCTCGTTTATCTGGCTGGCGGGCGAGCACACGACCGTGTCGTATGAAATCGAAGCGGTGCGCCAGCGCGCGCCGTTCGACCGGGGCGTGGTGGCCGTGAACGGCAAGCTGGGGGCGGTGCCCGTGTCGCGTTTCCTGGGCGAACCGGGCGACGGCCCCATGACGGTCAAGTCGCTGGGCCAGCAGCTGTTCATCCACCATGCGCTGTCCGACGACTGGACGCTGCAGGCGGGCGCGTCCTACCGCGACAGCGAATTGCGCGGCTATTCGACAGAGGCGAACAGGCTGCTGGCCGATGGCCGCACCCTGAACCGCCAGCGCCGCCACCGCGATTTTTCGGCCACCGACGCCTCCGCCCGCGTCGAGTTGCTGGGTAAGTTCAAAACGGGCGCGCTGGCGCACGAGGTGCTGGCCGGCGTCGACGCCTATCGCTTCGACGACCACCGGGTGCAGCTGCGGCGCAATCCCAGCGCCGCGAATGCCTATGCCATCGACATCTACGCGCCCGTGTACGGCGGCAAGGCCGATCCGCTGGCCCTGTCCATCGACACGCAGGAAGGGCAGCAGGCGCGCGGCCTGTATGCGCAAGATCAACTGGACCTGGGCGCGCAGTGGAAGGCGCTGCTCGGCGTGCGCCACGACAGCTACACGCAGGACGTGGCGAACCATCGTCTGAACACACGCAACCGCCAGTCGCTGTCGGCCACCAGCCCCCGCGCGGGCCTCGTGTACCAGGCGTCGACAATGTGGTCGCTGTATGCGAGCGCGGCCAGGGGCTTCCGGCCCAACAGCGGCATCAGCCTCGATAACCAGGCTTTCCCGGCCGAGCGCAGCCGCTCGTATGAACTGGGTGCGAAGCTGGAAACGGGCAAGCTGACGGGCACGGTGGCCGTATACGACATCCGCAAGAGCAATGTACTGACGACCAATCCCGCCAACACGGACTTTGCCATCGCGGCGGGCGAGGTGGGCAGCCGGGGCCTGGAACTGGACGTGTCGGGCGAACTGGCGCGCGGCTTGCGCGTCTCGGGCGCCTATGCCTACACCAACGCCACCGTCACGCGCGGCGACACTACGATCGTGACGGGCAGCCGCTTCGCCAACGTGCCGCGCCACAGCGCCAACGTGATCGCCACGCAGCAGTTCGCGCTGGGCGCGGGCACGGCCAGCGTGGGCGGCGGTGTGCAGTATGTGGGCGAACGCCTGGGCGACGTGGCCGTCAGCAGCCAATTTACCCTGCCGGCCTACACGACGGCCAGGCTGCTGGCGTCGTATGCGCCTAACGCCAGGCTGCGATTGGCTTTGAGCGTGGAAAACCTGTTCAACCGCAGCTACTATGCGAGTTCCTACAGCCAGCTGTGGGTGGCGCCGGGAGCGGAGCGCACGCTGAACTTGAATGCCCATTACCGTTTTTAAGGGATGACGATGACCTTGACTACATCTGCCACCCTGCGCACCCGCATCGCCGTCATCGACGTGCTGCGCGGCCTCGTCATGCTGATCATGCTGTTCGACCATGTGCGCGAAACCGTCTTTTTACATCATCAGGTCAGCGACCCCATGGATGCGGCCCACGTCGATCCGGCCCTGTTCTTCACGCGCCTGGCGGCCCATGTCTGCGCACCCATGTTCGTTTTCCTGACGGGTTTGTCGGCCTGGCTGTACGCGCATCCGGCCGCCGGCCCCCGCAGCGCGGCCGGCTTCCTGTTCAAGCGGGGCTTGCTGCTGGTCGTGCTGGAGCTGGTGTTCGTCAATTTCGCCTGGAGCGGGGCGTTTCCGCCCGCCGTGCTGTATCTGCAGGTGATCTGGGTCATCGGCCTGGCCATGATGGCGCTGGCCGTGCTGCACAAGCTGCCTTTGAAAGTGCTGCTCGTGCTGGGCGTGGCGATTGTCGCGGGCCAGCATTTGATGAGCGGCTTGCGCGCGGAACCGGGCAGCCTTGGCTATTACGCGCTGACGGTGCTGCTGCAACGGGGATACCTGGTGGCGGACGGCGCCATGCGGATCAAGGTCAGCTATCCGCTGCTGCCGTGGATAGGCGTGATCGTGCTCGGCTATGCGGCCGGGCCCCTGTATGCGCGCGGCCGTTCGCCGGACGGGCGTCGTCGCCTGCTGCTGGCGCTGGGCGCGGGCAGCTTGCTGCTCCTGGGCCTGCTGCGCGGTTTCAATCTGTATGGCGAAACCCTGCCTTGGGTGGCGGGCGACACGGCCTTGCGCACGGCCATGAGCGTGCTGAACTTCACCAAGTATCCACCGTCGCTGGACTTTTTGCTGTTCACCTTGGGCCTGGGCTTGCTGGGCCTGGCCTGGCTGGAAAGCGTCGATAACGGGTTCACGCGGGCTTGCGCCACCTTTGGCGGCGCGCCCATGTTCTATTACTTGCTGCACCTGTATTTGCTCTTGATCATCGGCATCACCCTGACGGCCGTGCTGGGCGCCAATCACGGTGCCCGCTATGGCGTCGAGCATATCTGGCAAGTCTGGCTGCTGGCCTTGCTGCTGATGCCCGTGCTGTACTTTCCCTGCCGCGCGTTTGCCAGCTACAAGCGCACGTCGCGGCAGGCGTGGGTGCGTTATTTCTGAATCAAGCCTATTCTATTTGCAGTACAGCCTGTCGATGCTGTGGCTGGACGCCAGGTAATGCCGCGTCTGCCAACCGATGGCCACTCTGTAGGCGCACGGCGGATCCAGCGCCACGTTGACGGGGAAGCCGCCATTGTTGCCCGACAGGTGAGGCCCGCCCGCGCCGCCGCGGAACAGATAGTTGCTCGGTGGTGGAGGCGGCGTGAAACTGGCGGCCGGCAGCGGTGGCGGCGGATGCTGGATGCCGTTGTTGTTGGAAATCGTGATATTAAAGAAGCGCAAATGCGGGTGGTCGATCGTGTACAGGATATGCACAAGGCCGCCCGCGATGGGGTTGCAGGCATTGCTGCGCAACTCTTCCAGGTCCAGCGCCACGATGACGGGCGAGTTGTCGAAGACGATGGAGTCGAGCCCGTCCGTGGCCAGCAGCGCCAGGGTATTTCCATCGCGCACCTCGAAGCCCATGCGGTAGCGGCGTATCGGTTCGCTTTCGGCCGCCGTCAGGCTGCGGCCCGCGTCGAGGATGGGCAAGCCGCCAGGCAGCTTGGCCGGATGCAGGCTGGTGATGGCGGGGGTGTTGATGGTCAGTAAGTCGAATGTGCGCAGGAAGATGTTGGGCGCCACGTTGACGACGGCCGTCGTGCCGTCGCGCATGTCCACCGTGACTTGCTTGCCGTCCACCCGTATCCAGCCGCCCGGTTTCAGATCGCCCGCGTCGACGATCACTTGCGCCGAGTCGGCCAGGCCCAGTCCGTTCGTATAAAACACATAGCCGACGAGCGTGCCGAGGATTTGCGTAAGCGGCGCCAGGCTGGCGGGCGGCACCGTCGGAATGGCTGTCGGGTCGTCGCTGCCGCCGGGCCAGGACCATTCGCCGATGAGGAAACGGTATTCGAGCGGATTGGCGGGGATGGCGCTGTTGCGCAGCGGGCAATTGCCTTTCAACGTGACGCCGCCGGCGAACACGTACGACGCGCCGGCGCCGCCCGCATAGCCTTGCGCGGAAAAGCCCGCCAGCGAGGGGAAGGGGTGGATGTCGAAGATTTCCACCTGCTGCCAGTGGGGCACGCCTTCCACGTCGGGCGGCAAGACGTCTTTCGAGCATAATTCGACGCAGAAACAGTAGCCCACGTTTTCGCGTCCCGGCTGGCGGCCGTTGACCTGCGTTTCCGACAGGATGGTCACGCTGCCCAGCTGCGCCGTGAAATACACGTCGGGCCCGCTGGCAAATTCCACGTTGATGAACGGCGAGAACGGCGTGAGCGTGAAGTCGGACGTCAGGTAATCGATGCGAAAGCGCCCCGTGGCATCGGTGACGGCAACGCCCAGTGCATCGTCCTGCAGCCAGTCCGCATCAAAAGCCCGCACGGTCGCGCCCGCAATCGGCGCGTGGGGCGCGTCGCAGGTGCGCAGGCGGCCGCAGATGGTCCAGGCGCCGAAACGGGCGCGCACGAGGCACCAGAAGCGTTGCGGCAGGCAATAGTCCCAGATGGCGACGAAATCGTTGTCGACCTGGCGCCAGCGGGGCTGGATGGTGGTGATGGAAAACTGCAGCGGCACGGGGTCTTTCGGCCCCGGCTTCAGATGCGGCACGGTAGGGCACAGGATATCGACTTCGACGGCCTCGCCCTGATAATCGCCTTCCAGGGTGAAGCTGTAGTTGCCGTCGTCATCCGTGCGCGCTTCGGCCAGCAGGAAGGGGGCTTTCGCCTGCACTTCCTCGTCGGTGAGGATGGCGAAGGTTTCCTTGGCGCTGGCCACGGCCAGGGCCGTGACGTTTTGCGACTCGCGCGGCCGGTACAGGCGCACGATCACGTGCGACAACGGTTCAGGACACTCGGCACAGATCAAGCCGCACAGCTTGCCCCGCAGGATATAGGCCATGATGGTTCTCCAGCTCGGTTGGACAACTGCGCCGCTCGCAGCGGCGGCGCTGTTACCAAGCTAGCAAATGGATGGCCATCGGGCTTGATCCTGCGTAAAGGAGTGCTTATTTAATCAGTGCCAATACCTCGCGGAAACGCGGATGCTTGCAGTCGCGCAACCATTCAAAGGCCAGCATTTCCACCGTCACCAGCTGCGCGCCCAGCTTGCCGAGGCGGGCCAGCGCGGCGTCGCGGCTGGCGGCCTGGCGCGAGCCGACGGCGTCGATGGCGATGATGACGTCATACCCGAGTTCGAGCAGGCCGATGGCCGTCTGCAGCATGCACACATGGGCTTCGCAGCCCGTGACGACGATCTGTTTGCGTCCGGGCGGCAAGATCGCCTGCAAGCCGTCGGCACAGGCGCCGAAATGCGTCTTGTGCAAGGTCCGCTCGCACAACGCGGCGATTTCCTCCACGTTCGGCCCCAGTCCCTGGCGGTTCTGTTCCGTGCCCAGCACGGGCACGCCGAGCAGGCGGGCGATCCTGGCCAGGCGCAGGTTTTGCGCCAGCACCAGGCCCGCGTCGTGGATAGCCGGCATCAAACGGCCTTGCAGGTCGACAATGACCAGTACGGCCTGGTTTGCATCCATCAGCATGGCATTCTCCTAATTAGTATGTGGCGACAGGACAGTGTAGCGCGCCGCAGTGTGCTCAAGTTGGCCAGCTGGGCGTGGCCGTCTCGCCCATCAGGTAGGCGTGATTGAGCTCGATGGCGCCGCGCAGGTAGTTCCACAGGGCGCTGACCCGGGCGATGTTGCGCCGTTCGCTGGGCGAGATCATCCAGAAGGTGCGCAGCAGGTCGATCTCGCCGTCGAGCACGGGCACCAGTTCGTTCGACTGCTGCGCCACGAAGCAGGGCAGGATCGCCAGCGCCTGGCCCGCGCGCGCCGCGTGGTACTGGGCGATCACGCTGGTGCTGCGAAACGCGCGCAGGGAATCGGGCGCCACGTTATCCATGTAGCGCAGCTCCGAACTGAAGACCAGGTCGTCCACATAGCCGATGATGGGGTGCTGCGCCAGCTGCGCCACGCTGGTGATCGGGGCGTGGCGCGCCAGGTAGCCTGGCGTGGCGTACAGTTTCAGCCGGTAGTCGGACAATTTGGTCACCACGTACGGGCCGGACAGGGGCCGTTCGATGGAAATGGCCACGTCCGCCTCGCGCTTGGACAGGCTGACGAAACGGGGCACGGCGATCAGGTCCACGCTGATGTGCGGGTAGCGGCCGCAAAACTGCGCCAGGTGGGGTGCCAGCACGATGGCGCCGAAGCCCTCGGTAGCACCCAGGCGCACTTGCCCCGACAGCAATCGGTTGTGTTCGCCCAGCTCCTCGGTGGCGGCAAACACCGTGCTTTCCATCGTTTCCGCGTATTCCATCAGGCGGTGGCCTTCGGGCGTCAGCTGGTAGCCCACGTAATTGCGGTCGAACAGCTGCGTGCCCACCTGCTCCTCGAACTTGCGCATGCGGCGCGACACGGTGGAATGGTCGATGCCCAGCTTTTTCGCCGCGTCGACGAGGCCCGCGCTGCGCGTCAGTTCCAGGAAGACCCGTACATTGTCCCAATCGAGCACTTTGTTCTCCTTGTGCATTTTTGCAAAGGAATTATGCATTAATTTCACTTGAGTGCATATTTTTACACATGCAGAATGCATCTATACATATAAGAAAAACCCATCCACCTGGAGACACGCATGAAAAAAACCGTTCTGGCCATGGGCGCGCTGGCGCTCACCCTTTCCTTTGGCGGCGCGCACGCGCAGATTTCCGATGGCGTCGTCAAGGTCGGCATCCTGACCGACATGTCCGGCCCGTATTCGGCCATGGGCGGGCGCGGCTCCGTCGTCGCCAGCCAGATGGCCGTCGAGGATTGTCTGAAGGCTGAATGCAAGGGCATGAAGATCGAAATCCTCTCGGCCGACCACCTGAACAAGGCCGACATCGCCGCTTCCAAGGCGCGCGAGTGGATCGACCGCGACAAGGTCGACGCCATCGCCGATCTGACCAATTCCTCGGTGGCCCTGTCCGTGCAAAAACTGATGAAGGAGAAGGGCGGCATCGCCATGTTCAGCGGCCCGGCCACGGGGCGCCTGACGAACGAGGATTGCTCGCCGAACGGCTTCCACTGGATGTTCGACACGTATTCGCAGGCGGCCGGCACGGCGGCGGCGCTGACCAAGCTGGGGCAGAAATCCTGGTATTTCGTCACCGTCGATTACGCGTTCGGCCATTCGCTGGAAAAGGACGCCAGCGATGTCGTCAAGCGCAATGGCGGCACGGTGCTGGGCGCCGTGCGCCATCCGCTGAACGCGTCCGATTTCTCGTCCTTCCTGGTGCAGGCGCAAGGCTCGAAAGCGCAGGTGATCGGCCTGGCCAACGGCGGCGCAGACGTGGTCTCCGCCATCAAGCAGGCGCGCGAATTCCGCATCGGCAGCGGCAAGGACCAGCGCCTTGCCGCCTTGCTGGTGTTCCTCTCCGACGTGCATGCGCTGGGGCTGGAAACGGCCCAGGGCCTCGTCTACGCGGACGGCTTTTACTGGGATTACGATGACCGCAGCCGCGCCTTCGCCAAGCGCTTCGAGGCGCTCAACAAGGGCGCTAAGCCGACCATGGTGCAGGCGGGCGTGTATTCGAGCGTCTACCACTACCTGAAATCGGTGGCGGCGGCGAAAAGCGACGACTCGAAGATCGTCGCCCAGAAAATGCGCGAGTTGCCGATCAAGGATGCCGTCATGAACAACGCCTCGATCCGCCCCGACGGCCGCGTCATCCACGACATGTACCTGGTGCAAGTGAAGACCCCGGCCGAATCGAAGGGACCGTGGGACTACCTGAAAGTGCTCTCCACCATCCCCGCCGACCAGGCGTTCAAGCCGATGGATGCGGCGGCGTGCAACTTGGTCAAGAAATAACCATCGAATACCTTACGGAGCCTCACATGAACCAAGCCCTCACCTCAGTTCCCGCCGTCCCCCTGCACATCGCCGGCAAGCATCACGCCTCGACCAGCACGGAATGGCGCGACGTCGTCAACCCGGCCACGCAGGAAATCGTCGCCAGGGTGCCGTTTTCCACGCCCGACGAAGTCAATCTGGCCGTCGCCACGGCCAAGGAAGCCTTTAAAACGTGGCGCAATACCCCGCTGGCGGCGCGCATGCGCATCATGCTCAAGTACCAGCAGCTGATCCGCGAAAACATCGGCGCGCTGGCCGAACTGATCACCCGCGAACACGGCAAGACCCTGCCCGACGCGGAAGGAGAAGTGATGCGGGGCCTGGAAGTGGTGGAGCACGCTTGCTCGATCGCCACCCTGCAGCTGGGCGAAATCGCGGAAAACGCGGCCACGGGCGTCGATGTCTACAATATCTACCAGCCGCTGGGCGTGGGCGCCGGCATCACGGCGTTCAATTTCCCCGTCATGCTGCCATGCTTCATGTTCCCCATCGCGATTGCCTGCGGCAATACTTTTGTGCTGAAACCGTCGGAGCAGGACCCGTCCTCGAGCATGTACCTGGTCGAACTGATGTACCAGGCGGGCTTGCCGGCGGGCGTGCTGAACGTCGTGCATGGCGGCGCCGACGTCGTCAACATGCTGTGCGACCATCCCGACATCAAGGCCGTGTCCTTCATCGGCTCCACCCACGTGGGCACGCATGTGTACCGCCGCGCCAGCGAATCGGGCAAGCGCGCGCAATCGATGATGGGCGCGAAAAACCATTGCGTGGTGCTGGCCGATGCCAACAAGGAGCAGGCGATCAATAACCTGATCGGCGCCGCATTCGGCGCGGCCGGCCAGCGCTGCATGGCCAATTCCGTCGTCGTGCTGGTGGGCGAGGCGCGTTCCTGGCTGCCGGAAATCGTTGCCCGCTCGCAAGCGCTGAAAGTGGGACCGGGCAGCGACCGCACGGCCGACCTGGGTCCGATGGTCTCCAGGGCCGCCATGCAGCGGGCGGAAAAACTGATCCAGGCGGGCGTGGACGAAGGCGCGCAGCTGCTGCTTGACGGCCGCGGCCACAAGGTGGCCGGCTACGAGGGCGGCAACTTCATGGGGCCGACGATTTTCTCGAAGGTGGCAGCGTCGAATTCCGTCTATACGCAGGAAATCTTCGGCCCCGCCATGTGCGTGGTCGAGACCGATACGCTCGACGAAGCGATCGCCTTCATCAACGCCAACCCGAACGGCAACGGCACTTCGATCTTCACCTCTTCCGGCTGGGCTGGGCGCAAGTTCCAGAACGAGATCGACGTAGGGCAGGTGGGCATCAACGTGGCCATTCCCGTGCCCGTCGCCTATTTCAGCTTCACGGGTTCGCGCGCGTCGAAACTGGGCGACCTGGGCCCGAACGGCAAGCAGGCCTTGTACTTCTGGACGCAGACCAAGACCGTCACGGCGCGCTGGTTCGCCCCGGACGATGGCGGCAGCGGCGTTAACACCACCATTGCGATGAAATAAGGGGGGGCGATGAGCACCAATATCGTTTTTATCGGCCTGGGTAACATGGGGCTGCCCATGGCGCAGAACCTGGTGCGGGCGGGCCATGCGGTGACGGGTTTCGACTTGGTACCGGCCAGCGTGCGCCAGTTCGCCGATGGGGGCGGCCTCGTGTCCGACGACCAGGGCGCGGCGATAGGCCAGGCTGACATCGTCATCACCATGCTGCCGGCCAGCCGCCACGTGCTGGGGGCGTACTTGGGTAACTCTTTTGGCGACGCGGGCATCCTGGCGCAGGCCCGGCCCGGCACCTTGCTGATCGACTGTTCGACGATTTCCACCGAGGCGGCGCGCCAGGTGGGCCGCGCGGCCGAGGAGAAGGGCATGCCCATGCTGGACGCACCCGTCTCGGGCGGCACGGCGGGCGCCACCAACGGCACGCTGACGTTCATGGTGGGCGGCGAAGAATCCGCGCTGGCGGCGGCGCGCCCCTACCTGGACGTCATGGGCAAGGCGATCTTCCACGCGGGCGGCTCCGGCAGCGGCCAGACGGTCAAGATCTGCAACAACATGCTGCTGGGGATTTTGATGATCGGCACCAGCGAGGCGATACGCCTGGGCGTGGCCAATGGCCTCGATCCGAAAGTGGTGTCGGACGTGATGGCGAAAAGCTCGGGCCGCAACTGGACCCTGGAGGTGTACAACCCATGTCCGGGCGTGGCCGAGAACGTGCCCGCGTCGCGCGGCTACACGGGCGGCTTCGGCGTCGATTTGATGCTGAAAGACCTGGGCCTGGCCGTGGAAAGCGCGCTGGCCAGCGGCGCCTCGGTACCGCTGGGCGCCTTGTCGCGCAATCTATATAGTTTGCACAGCAAGGCGGGGGCGGGCGCGCTGGATTTCTCCAGCATTTATCAGCTGCTGGGCGAGAAAGCTTAAGGCTGTTGCGCCTGCAGGGCGGCCAGTTCCGCCCTGGCTTTTTCCAGCTTGCCTTCCAGCTTGGCGATCTTCTTCGGCTCTTTATTGGCTTCCTGGGCCAGGCGCAGCGAGCGCTCCGTCTGGTTCACCTTCGCCTGTGCTTTCAAAATTTTCTTGTTGTGGCGTTCGATCAGGGTGCTGTCGCGGCAGTGGGCATTGACTTCGTCGAGCGCGCGCGTCAGGCCCGCGACCTTGTCGGACAAGCCCTGTTCTTTGGCCTGGCGCAATTCGCTGCGGATGCTTTCGCGCTTGGCGGCGCAGCCGGCCAGCTGGGTGTCGGCGGCGCTGGCGCCCACGCAGGCGGCGGCGAGCAGCAGGGTCAGGGCGGTTTTCGAGAGAAGGTTCATGGCATTCCTGTGTCAGTGGTGAGCTTGTGCAATGTAAGCCTGCCGGCCTGACCTGTCAAACTTCGCCTACCGTGCGCGCCTGTCCCGCATGGCATCGGCTACCATGCGTGTTTTCTTCTTTCCGATACCGCCGCATGACCAGGAAATTACTCTTGCTGATCCCTTTGCTATTGCCGCTGCCTGTTCTGGCGCAAACCTCGCCCACCTTGCTCGATCTGCAGTTGATCGCCATCAAGGCACGGGCCGATGCGGCCAGCCATAGTCCGGAAAGCATCGCCGAGTTTGCCGAGACCCGGCGTATGGCTGAAACGGGCGACGTGGAGGCGCAGCTGGAGCTGGCGCGCATGCTGCAATTGGGCGTTGGCGCGCCGCAAGACACGGCGCTATCGATGGCCTGGGTGCGCAAGTCGGCCGAAGGCGGCTATGCGCCGGCGCAGGCAGCCTTGGGGCTGGCCTACACGGTGGGCGGCAAGGTGCCGATCGACCGCGTGCAGGGCGAATACTGGCTGCGCAAGGGCGTGGAGCAGGGCGACGCACTGGCGCAAACCATCCTGGCGCTGGAATTCATCGATGGCGACAGTCCTGCCGAAGAACAGGCGCTGGCCATCACATGGCTGAAGAAGGCCGCGCTCGAAGAGCACTTTATTCCTGCCTACAACGCGCTCGGTGAACACCTGATGCGCGCAGCCGCCGATGAGCAGGAGCGCGGCGAGGCCTTCCACTGGTATGACAGGGCGGCGCGTGAAAAGGAACCTGCCGGCATGCGCAACCTGGCCCGCGCGCACGAGCTGGGCCTGGGCGTGGCACAGTCGGACAAGCTGGCCCTGGTCTGGTACGAGCGGGCGGGATGGGGCGGCGACTTGCCCGCCATGCGGCGCATGCTCGACGTGTACGTCAAAGGAGAACTGGGGCAGGCGGCAAATGCCGAAGACGCCGCCGAATGGCGCGCCAGGCTGGCGGAAAGCGAGAAGAAATGAAGACCATCGTATTGTTATTGACCCTGGCGCTGGCGCAGAGCGTGCTGGCGCAGCCCGCGTCCTCCAAGGAACCGCGCCAGCATCCGGCGCTGGCCGAATTCGACACCAAGGGCCTCGACGACATGCGCGCGAGGGTGCAGGCGGTGATCGACCGCCCGGCCGACCTGTCGCCGGACAAGGTCGCCGCCTTCGACAAGATGCGCCGCGCCGCCGAAGGGGGCGATACGGCCGCCCAGCTGAAGCTGGCGCAGATGCTGCACGAGGGCGAAGGCACGCCGCGCGACACTGGCGCCGGCCTGGCGTGGATGCGGAAATCGGCCGAGGGCGGCTATGGCCCGGCCCAGGCATTCCTGGGCGTGGCCTATACGCTGGGGCAGGGCATGGCCATCGACCGCAAGCTGGGCGAATACTGGTCGCGCAAGGGCGCCGCGCAAGGCGTGGAACTGGCCAACTTCATGGTGGCCCAGCACTTTGAAAACATCCACAGCAGCCCGGAAGAACAGGCGCATGCGCTGCACTGGCTCAAATACTATGCCGAAAACGGCTTCATCCCTGCCTACAATGAAATCGGCTACCGCCTGATGATGACGGCCAAGGACGAGGCGCAGCGCAAGGAAGCGTTCGGCTGGTACATGCAGGCGGCCAAGGCGCTCGATCCGCCCGGCTTGAACAATGTGGCGTACTCGTATGAAGTGGGGCAGGGCGTGCCGCAGAGCGACGAGGCGGCCCTGGGCTGGTACGAGATGGCGGCCATCGCGAAAAGCCCGCCGGGCCAGACGGGTTTTGCGCGGCTGCTGGAGCAGGGCCGTGGCGGAGCCACCCGGCAAGGGCCGGCGCCCCAGCCCTTCGAGTTGTACCTGCTGGCGGCGAAGCAGGGCGACGCGGAAGCCATCGAACGGCTGGTCAAGGTGTACGATCAGGGCGAGCTGGGACAGGCGGCCGATCCGGCCAAGGCGGCGTTGTGGCGCGAAAAGCGCAAGCCGGCCAAGGCGCCCTGATTCGGCGAGACGGGGCGGAAACGGCATGCTATCATCATTGTTATCGATAACAATATCATGAGAGACCCATGAATCCCGATTTCCGCTCTAGGGCAATGCTTGAAAAGCACATCCTGCACACGATGCACTTCTACCACCCGCGCGCCGTCGATGCGAGCGGCGGCTTCTATCATTTCTTCCTCGACGACGGCACCGTCTACGACGCTGCCACGCGGCACCTCGTCAGCAGCACGCGCTTCATCTTCAATTACGCCATGGCGTATCGCCATTTCGGCGGCGACGATTACCAGGCGGCCCTGCGCCACGGCGTGGCCTTCCTGCGCGACGTGCACCGCGACCCGGCCACGGGCGGCTACGCCTGGCAACTGTCGTGGAAAGACGGCGTCAAGACGGTGGAAGACGGCGCCAACCACTGCTACGGCCTGGCCTTCGTGCTGCTCGCGTATGCGCATGCCTTGCAAGCGGGCGTGACGGAGGCGCGCGCCTACCTGGACGAAACGTTTGAATTGATGGAACAGCGCTTCTGGCTGCCCGAACACGGCCTGTACGCGGACGTGGCCAGCGCCGACTGGGCCACCCTGGACGGCTACCGGGGCCAGAACGCGAACATGCATGCGTGCGAAGCCATGCTGGCCGCGTTCGAGGCGACGGGCGAAGCGAGATATCTGCACCGCGCCGAGACGCTGGCGCACAACATCACGGTGCGCCAGGCGGGGCTGGCGAACGGTATGATCTGGGAGCACTACAAACCCGACTGGGCTATCGACTGGGACTACAACCTGCACGACAAGAGCAATATCTTCCGTCCGTGGGGCTACCAGCCCGGTCACTTCACGGAGTGGGCCAAGTTGCTCCTGATCATGGAGCGCCACAGCCGGTTCATGGCCGGTCCATCGGAGTGGCTGCTGCCCCGTGCGCGCGAACTGTACGACACGGCGCTGGCCAGGGCCTGGGATGGCGCGCATGGCGGCATCCACTACGGTTTCGGCCCGCACGATGAAATCTGCGACGGCGACAAATACTTCTGGGTGCAGGCGGAAAGCTTCGCCGCCGCCGCCGTGCTGGCCGCGCGCACGGGCGACGACGCCTACTGGCAAAGCTACGACAAGATCTGGGATTACAGCTGGACGCACTTCGTCGACCATGAACATGGCGCCTGGTACCGCATCCTGACGCCCGAGAACCAGAAGATCAGCAACGAGAAAAGCCCGGCCGGCAAGGTCGATTACCACACCATGGGCGCCTGCTATGAAGTGCTGAACGTGATCGGCGGTGCCGCATGAGCGCCGCCGCTTTTCCCACTTTCCCCGCGTTTGTCTCGGCCGGCGAGGCGCTGACGGACATGCTGCGCACGGGCGCGGACGCCTGGAGCAGCCAGGTGGGCGGCTCGACCTGGAACGTGGCGCGCGTGATGGCGCGCCTGGGCGTGCCCAGCGCCTTTGCGGGCGCCGTCAGCCTCGACGTCTTCGGCGACGCGCTGGCGCAAGCGACCGACGCGGCGGGCCTGGACATGCGCTTTTTGCAGCGCCGCGCGAAGTCGCCGCTGCTGGCCATCGTGCATGAACTGCATCCGCCCACGTATTACTTCATCGGCGACGATAGCGCCGACCTGCATTTCGACGCGGCGCAGCTGCCGGCCGGCTGGATGCAAGGCGCGCAATGGGTGCATTTCGGCGGCATCAGCCTGGCGCGCGAACCGCTGGCGGGCAAGCTGGTGGCGCTGGCGCAGGAACTCAAGGCGGCTGGCGTGAAAATCAGCTACGACCCGAATTTCCGCATCATGATGGATGAGCGCTACGACGCCACCCTGCGCCGCATGACGGAGATGGCCGATGTGGTGAAAGTGTCGGACGAAGACCTGGCGGGCCTGTTCCGCCACGACGACATCGATGGCGCGTTTGCCGTGCTGCGCGGCTGGAATCCGCACGCCACGTATTTGTATACGCGTGGCTCGCAGGGCGCGGCCCTGTATCGGGGCGAACAGACATGGCAGGCGGCGCCGCCCGTCATCGAGGTGGTCGACTCGGTGGGGGCGGGCGACGCCAGCATCGGCGGCTTGCTGTACAGCCTGATGTACCGGCCCGATGCCGATGGCGGCCAGCACTTGCGCTTCGCCGTCGCGGCCGGGGCGGGCGCCTGCCTGGCGGCCGGCGGCTCGCCGCCCTCGGTGGAACTGGTGGAATCGCTGGCGCAGCGCACGCAGGTGCGCTAAGGGCTGGTCAGCGGGGGCCGCATGCCCCCGTCGACGCCCGCTCCATCAAGGTAAACGCCATCAGATGGTGCGTGGCGGGCGCCGTTTCGCCCGCGCGGCGCTGGCGTATCTCGTCGATGACGAGACTGACGGCGGCGCGCGCCATGTCGGCGATGGGCTGGTGGATGGTGCTCAGCTCGGGCCAGACGGTGGTGGCGACGGGCGTGTCGTCGAAGCCGCACACGCTCAATTGCGCCGGCACCTGCAAGCCCATGCCGTGCGCCACGGCCAGGGTCGCGGCGGCCATATCGTCGTTGCTGGCGAAGATGGCGCTGGGGCGCGGTGCGTGCGCCAGCAGCCGGCGCGCCGCGTCCAGTCCCGAACGGTACGTAAAATAGCCTTGCGCCACCCTGTGCGGCGGCACCTGCAAGCCAGCTTCCCGCATGGCGTCCTCGAAGGCCTGGCGGCGCAGCAGGGCGGGCGTGTGCGCCGGGTCGCCTTCGATGAAGCCGATGTCGCGGTGGCCCAGCGCGAGCAGATGGCGCGTCATGGCCAGCGCGCCTTCGTAGTCGTCGATGCGCACGGCCGACACATCGGGCGAAGGGCGCGCCGTGGCCACGGCGATGGCGGGTATGCCCATGCTATTGAGCTGCGCCAGCACTGCGGGCGAATCGCACAGGGGCGGCGGCACCAGGATGCCGTCCACGCCGGCCGCCACCAGGCAATCGATGCCGGCGCGCTGGCTGTCCAGGTCTTCGCAGCGCTCGAGCAGCAGCTGGCCGCCGCCCTGGCGGCACTGGTCCATGGCGCCAACGAGAAATTCGCTGAGGAAGGCGGCGCTGGGGTTGCTGTACAGCAAGCCGATGCGCAGGGTGCCCGTGCGGGCCGCCCTGGCCGCCAGGTTGGGCTGGTAGCGCAGGCTGGCGATCGCCGCCTCGACCTTGTCGCGCGTGGCCGTGCTGACGCTGGCGCGGCCGTTGATCACGCGCGACACCGTCATGGCAGACACGCCGGCCAGGCGCGCCACGTCGTGCACGGTGGCCCCGCTGGCCGTATCGATGGCGGCGGGCGCCGCCTTATTCGAGGTGGCCACCGAATTTCAGCTTGCCGCTGATGCGCATGCCGTGCAATTGACCTTCTTCCAGCTGGGCGGCGCTGGTACGCTGCGCCGTGTCGCGCCGCGCCAGTCCCACCGACAGGATATCGAGCATCATCAGCTGCAGCAGGCGCACGATCATGGGCACGAAATTGAGGTTGCCTTCCGGGTGGTTCAGGGTCAGCAGCACGTCGGCCAGCTTGGCCAGCGGCGAACCGCTGGCCGTGATCGCCAGCACGCGTGCGCCGCAGGCCTGTGCCACCTTGACGGTGCGCAACAGGTCGGGCAGGGCGCCCGAGCGGGAAATGACCAGCGCCACGTCGCCCGGTTTCAGCATGGCGGCGCTCATTTCCTGCGCCTGCGGATCGGCAAAGAAGCTGCTGACGATGCCCAGGTTGAGCAGCTTGTGCTGCATGTCGTCGGCCACCACGCGGGCGCTGCCCACGGCCAGCAGTTCCACGCGCTGCGCGCCGCGCAGCAGCTCGATGGCCGCCGTCAGCGCCTTCACGTCGAGCATGTCGCGCATGGCCAGCGCGGCCGAGGCGTTATTGCCCAGCACCTTGCGCGCCAGTTCCGCGTCGGAATCCGAAATCTCCACGTGGCAGTGGGCCACCGTGATGGCGCCGCCCGTCAGGCCGGAAGCGAGCTTCAATTTGAAATCGGCCAGGCCCTGCACGCCGATCGAACGGCAAAAGCGCATCACGGTCGGCTGGCTGACGCCGACGCGCTGGGCGATTTCGGCGATCGGCAGGGTCAGCATGGCGTTCGGCTCCTTCAGCACCCAGTCGGCCACCTTGCATTCCGATGGGCTCATGCGCCCGCGCGCCTGGCGCACGGATTCGAGCACGGGCGCGCCGGAATGGGCCCGCTTGAGCTTTTGCGCGAGGATGGCGGCGATGCCCAGGAAAGTCGGCAGTTCGGCCGTGATCAGAAACGTGGGGATTTGCGCCAGATATTCGTTCAGGCGGCCCTTTTGCTCGAAGCGGGCGCGGAATTGCGACCGTTCGAACAAAGGCCCCAGGCGCGGCACGATGCCGCCGCCTATATAGATGCCGCCCAGCGCGCCCAGGGTCATGGCCACGTTGCCGGCGATGGAGCCGAGGATGGCGCAGAAGCAGTCGACCGCTTCCAGGCACACGTCGCATTCATTGTTCAGGGCGCGGCTGGTGATGTCGGCCGCCAGCAGCGGCGGAACGTCATGCCGGCCAGCCCGGTCGGACAGGGCGCGGTAGATCAGTTCCAGCCCCCGTCCGGAGGCGAGGCGTTCGGCCGAGACGTGCGACAGTTCGCGCCAGGCGAAGGACAGCACGTCCATCTCGCGCTGGTCGCAGGGGGCGAAGCTGACGTGGCCCCCTTCGCTGCCCAGCGCGATCCAGCGGTCTTCGGCGGGGATCATGCCCGACACGCCCAGGCCCGTGCCCGAGCCGAGCAAGCCGATGACGCTGTCGGCGCGCGCCATGCCGCCGCCGATCTGCAGGCGCTGGTCGGGCCGCAGGTAGGGCAGGGCCATGGCCAGCGCCGTGAAGTCGTTCACCACCAGCAGGGTGTCGAGGCCCAGCGCGGCGCGCATCGCCTCGATCGAGAAGAACCAGTGATGGTTCATCATGCGGATATTGTCGTCGTCGATGGGGTTGGCGATGGCGATGGCCGCATGACGCACGCGCGCCGAACCGGCGGCGCGCGCCTCGCTGCTATCCATATACGCGGTGATGGCGTCGAGCAGCGACGCGTAGTCGTCGCAGGGCAGCACGGCGACCGCTTCCAGGTGGCCCTGGCGCGTTTCCAGCACGAAGCGGGCATTGGTGCCGCCGATGTCTGCCAGCAGGCGCGGCCCTTCGCTGAAACGCTCCGCCGGATCGCTGCCTGCTACTTCCATTTTTTCATCAATTTTCATGGCGGTGCCTAGTCTCGTCTGCGTGCGCTGTCTTGGCGGCGCACTGTCGTTATGGCAAAAACCAAGGATTTTAATTCGTATACGTGCCGCGTGCCGAAAAATACGGGGTGCCTGCGCAAATGCCTGTCCACCGTGCCAGATGGGGTGGCGCCAGCGAAAAAACAGGGCAGGCAACTCGCTTGTCGGTACGCAAATAAAGTGTCGCAGAGTAGTCGTAGGATTACAACATAATATGTTGATATTTGTTCGTAGTATAGTTACTATGTCCCTGCTGGAAAGAATTCTGGCCAGTACATTCGGCCACGAATGACTAGATAAAAAATAAATTACTGAGGAGACTTACCATGCTGCATCGCAACATGTTGAAGGCCGTGCTGAAAACACTGCCAGCTGCCATCGTCCTGGCCATCGCCAGCGGTTCCGCTGCCGCCGACCCTATGTACCCATCCGATTCCGAAGGCTTCCACGGCTACCTGCGCGCCGGCGCCGGCAGCAATACTTCGGGCGACGGCGGTTCGCAGGGCTGCTTCGGCCTGGGCGGCAATACCATGAAATATCGTCTGGGCAATGAGTGCGACGCCTACACGGAATTCGGCTACACCAAGTCCGTCGCCCAGTCCGGCGGCGTGAACTACCTGGCCACCATCTGGGTCAACGCCTACGCGCCCAACTCCGATTTCGGCGACAACAAGCTGGGCATCGTCAAGGCCTATGTCGAAGCCCAGGGACTCGATTTCCTGAACGGCGGCACGGCCTGGATCGGCAAGCGCTTCTACTACCGTCCTGACATCCACATGCTGGACTTGCAGTACATCAATATGAACGGCACGGGCGCCGGCCTGGACCGCATTCCTGCGGGCCCCGGCAAATTCTCGTACGCCTTCTTCAAGGACAACGACATCAACACCGTGTCGCCGACCGGCGTCGTCAGCACCAAGTCCGCCGTGCGCCAGAACTTCATCTACGGCGAGATTCCCGTGAATGAAAACGGCACCCTGGACCTGGCCGCGACCTACATCATCGGCGAAGGCAAGGACAACGACGCGTTTGGCCAGAAGCACAATGGCTGGCAATTGTCGGCCTTCCACCGCCAGGCGAAAGTCTTCGGCGGCGGCAATACCTTCGGCGTGCAGTACGGCGTCGGCCCTGGCACCGGCAAGGGCGCGCAGTTCGGCGCTTCGGGCGACACCAATTTCGGTTCGGACGTGAAACGCACGCGCATCTTCAATGACATGGCGATCCAGCCGATGGCCAACTTCGGCATGGAATTCGTCGCCCTGTGGCAAAAAGACGAATCGAACGCCACCGGTTCCTCGACCTGGACCTCGGTCGGCGTGCGTCCCGTGTACGCATTCACCAACAACTTCAAGCTGGTGGGCGAACTGGGCACGGACCGCGTGACGCAAGCGGGCGGCCTGCCGGCCAAGCGCCTGACCAAGCTGACCATCGCCCCGACGATCTCGGCCGGTCCTGGCCTGTGGTCGCGTCCCGAGCTGCGCGCTTTCGTGACCTACGGCAAATGGAACGATGCGGCCACCGCCTCGGTCAATGCGTCGAACAACGGCGGCCCGATCTACAACAACAATACCAGCGGCACCTCGTATGGTTTCCAGGTGGAAACTTGGTTCTAAGTTTGCAGGCATTGTAAGTCTAGATCAACCTGGCGCATCCTTCGCGGATGCGTTTTTGGCGCCGTCCCGTGATATAAATGCAATGTAGTCATGTCATGGATCACGGCGCCGTCTTTTCACTGAAGATGATGCCCGTTTGCAAGCGGGTCTGAGCACAAGAGCGCCGGTACAGGCGCAGATTTCACCTTTTTCGGCCCCGTATGCCGAAGCCCCCTAAAAGCTTGATCAAAAAAGGAATGTGGAGATGAAACTGAAATTCAAGATTACCCAACTGGCCGCATTGACCACCCTGGCATTCGCCGGCAGCGCGTTTGCGACCGACGTGGAAGTGTTGCACTACTGGACCTCCGGCGGCGAAGCGAAGTCCGTGGGCCAGTTGCAGCAGATCGTGAAGGAAAGCGGCTTCGGCTGGAAAGATTTCGCCGTGGCCGGCGGCGCTGGCGAAAACGCCGCGACCGCGCTGAAGACCCGCGTCATTTCCGGCAATCCGCCAACGGCTGCCCAGATCAAGGGCCCGTCGATCCAGGAGTGGGGCGCCGAAGGCGTGCTGGCCAACATCGACGATGCCGCCATTCCAGGCAAATGGGATGCCGTGCTGCCGAAAGTCGTTGCCGACATCATGAAATACAAGGGCCACTACGTTGCCGCTCCCGTCAACGTCCACCGCGTCAACTGGATGTGGGTCAACCCTGAAGTGCTGAAAAAAGCCGGCGTGGCCACCACCCCGACCACCTGGGATGCGTTCTTCGACGCGGCCGAGAAGATCAAGAAATCGGGCGGCATCGCGATCGCCCACGGCGGCCAGCCTTGGCAGGACGCCACCGTGTTTGAATCGGTCGCGCTGGGCGTGGGCGGCACGGAATTCTACAAAAAGGCCATCCTCAAGCTGGACCAGAAGGAATTGACCGGCCCGACCATGCTCAAGGTGTTCGACACCTTGGGCAAGGTGAAGACCTACATCGACAAGGATGCGGCTGGCCGCGACTGGAACCTGGCGACCGCCATGGTCATCAACAACAAGGCCGGCTTCCAGTTCATGGGCGACTGGGCCAAGGGCGAGTTCACGGCCGCCGGCAAGGTGCCGGGCAAGGACTACCTGTGCGTGGCAGCGCCTGGCACGGACAAGGCCTACACCTTCAACATCGATTCGTTTGCCATGTTCACGCAAAAGGATGCGAATGCGAAGAAAGGGCAGATCGCCCTGGCCAACGCCATCATGAATCCGAAGTTCCAGTCGATCTTCAACCTGAACAAGGGTTCCATCCCCGTGCGTTCCGGCGTATCGAAGGACAAGTTTGACGCTTGCGCCCTGAAATCGATGGAAGACATGGACGCCACCAACAAGAACGGCGGCCTGGTGCCATCGTTCGCCCACGGCATGGCGCTGCCATCGGCCACGCAAGGCGCCGTGACCGACGTCATCGCCAAGTTCATGAATACCAACATGAGCTCGAAAGACGCGGTTGCCGCCCTGGCCAAAGCGGCAAAAGTGAAGTAATCACGACGGCGCCGGCACTCCCGCTGGCGCCCGCTGCATCGCATGCATCGCAGGCGTCCGCCCTGGCTTTCGACCAGGCCGGCGCCACACGCAGTTCTACTTCTACGGCTGTCCTATGTCCATACGCAAGCAATTCGACCGATGGATACCGCAGATGGTGCTGGGCCCCACGCTCATCGCCAGCTTGGTATTCGTCTATGGTTTTATCTTTTTGACCGGTTGGCTGTCGCTGACCGAATCGCGGCTGATGCCGAACTACGAGTTCGCCGGCCTGGTGCAATACGTCGAGCTGTTCGACAATGAGCGCTGGTGGACCTCGCTCAAGAACCTCGGCATCTTCGGTGTCCTGTTCATCGGTTGCAGCATCGCCATCGGCCTGTTCCTGGCCATCCTGCTGGACCAGAAAATCCGCGCCGAAGGCGCGCTGCGCGCCATCTACCTGTATCCGATGGCGCTGTCCTTCATCGTCACCGGCACGGCCTGGAAATGGATGCTCAATCCCAGCCTGGGCCTGGAAAAGGTCATGCACGACTGGGGCTGGACCTCGTTTACCTTCGACTGGCTGGTGAACTCCGACATGGCCATCTACACGGTGGTGATCGCCGGCGTCTGGCAGTCGTCGGGCTTTGTCATGGCCCTGTTCCTGGCCGGCCTGCGCGGCATCGATGATGAAATCATCAAGGCGGCGCAAGTCGACGGCGCATCGCTGCCGACGATCTACTGGCGCATCGTGATTCCCGCCATGCGTCCCGTGTTCTTCAGCGTGCTGCTGATCCTCGCGCATATCGCCATCAAGAGCTTCGACCTGGTCATCGCACTGACGGCTGGCGGACCTGGCAATTCCTCGTCCGTGCCGGCCATCTTCATGTACCAGTTTTCCTTCACCCGCGGCCAGCTGGGCCTGGGCTCGGCATCGGCAATGATGATGCTGGCCACCATCGTGGCCGTGCTGGTGCCGCTGATGTACCTGGAAACGCGCAGCGCAAAGGCGATGAGATGACACCTACCCGCAATAATCGACTCACCCTCGGACGGGTGGTGGTATACCTGCTGCTGATTCTGTTCGCGGTGTACTACATCGTGCCCCTGTACGTGACCCTGTCGACGTCGTTCAAGTCGCTCGACGAGATCCGCAGCGGCAACCTGCTGGCACTGCCGCACGTGTGGCAGTTCGATTCCTGGTCCAAGGCCTGGTCTTCGGCCTGCACGGGCGTCACCTGCGACGGCATGCAGCCGTTCTTCTGGAACTCGATCAAGATGGTGATTCCCGCCGTGCTGATCTCGACCTTCCTGGGCGCCTTCAACGGCTATGTCTTCGCGCACTGGCGCTTCCGCGGTTCGGAAATCCTGTTTGCCGCCTTGCTGGTGGGCTGCTTCATCCCATTCCAGGTGGTGATCCTGCCGATGGCGCGTTTGCTGGGCGAATTCGGCCTGGCCAATACGACTACCGGCCTGGTTTTCGTGCACGTGGTGTATGGCACGGCCTTCACGACCTTGTTCTTCCGCAATTACTACATCGGCGTGCCGGAAGAATTGATCAAGGCAGCGCGCATCGACGGCGCCGGCTTCTTCTTGATCTTCCGCAAGATCGTGCTGCCGATTTCGGGTCCGATTTTCGTCGTCTGCATCATCTGGCAATTTACGCAGATCTGGAACGACTTCCTGTTCGGCATCGTCTTCGCCAGCGGCGATTCGCAGCCGATCACAGTGGGCTTGAACAACCTGGTCAACACGTCCACGGGCGTGAAGGAATACAACGTCAACATGGCCGCCGCGGTGATTGCCGCGCTGCCGACCCTGCTGGTCTATCTGGTCGCAGGCCGTTATTTTGTGCGCGGTCTGACCGCAGGCGCAGTCAAAGGTTAAGGAAAGAATATGTCCAGTTTATCGATACGCAGCATCCGCAAGGTGTACACGAATGGCGTCGAGGTCCTCAAGGGCATCGACATCGAGATCAAGGATGGCCAGTTCCTGATCCTCGTCGGCGGCTCCGGCTCCGGCAAATCGACCTTGCTCAATATGGTGGCCGGTCTGGAAAGCGTCACCTCGGGCGAAATCCTCATCGACGGCAAGGTGGTCAACGACCTGCCGCCGAAGGACCGCGACATCGCCATGGTGTTCCAGTCCTACGCGCTGTACCCGTCGATGACGGTGCGCGAAAACATCGCGTTCGGCCTGAACGTGAAAAAGGTGCCGAAGGCGGAGCAGGAAGAAATCGTCTCGCGCGTGGCCGAAACGCTGCAGATCACGCACTTGCTGGACCGCCGCCCGGCGCAGCTGTCGGGCGGCCAGCGTCAACGCGTGGCCATGGGCCGCGCCATCTCGCGCAAGCCCTCGCTGTTCCTGTTCGACGAACCGCTGTCGAACCTGGACGCCAAGCTGCGCGTGGAAATGCGCGCCGAGATCAAGCTGCTGCACCAGCGCCTGAAGGCCACCATCGTCTACGTCACGCATGACCAGATCGAGGCGATGACGATGGGCGACCTGATCGCCGTCATGAAGGATGGGGTGGTGCAGCAACTGGGCACGCCGCAGGAAATCTACGACAATCCGGCCAACCTGTTCGTGGCTGGCTTCATCGGCTCGCCATCGATGAACTTCATCACCGTCAAGCCCGTCATTGAGGGCAACGAAGTGTTTGCCGCCATCGATAACGCGGGCAAGAGCATGCGCCTGGCCTTGCCATTCGCCGCCGACAAGCTGCGCAGCTATGCGGGCCGCGAGGTGATCCTGGGCGTGCGCCCGGAGCAGATCACGGACATGAGCAGCGCGCACGGCGACGTGGGCCAGGAACTCGGTTGCCTGATCGATCTGGTCGAGCCGACCGGCCCCGATACCCTGCTGACGACGCGCCTGAACGGCGCCGCCGTGACTTGCCGCACGCATCCGCGCGAAGCGGTGCTGCCGGGGCAGACCATGCAGCTGTCGTTCAACCTGTCGAAAGCGGCCCTGTTCGATCCGGCCAACGGCGAACGCATCGCCTAAGCGCCACCTGCCATGAAAAACGGCCCGCTTGTCCAGGCGACAGGCGGGCCGTTGTCGTTTACGCCGCTGCGATTATCGTGCCAGTGATTGTTTGTACGCGATGGCGTAGCTCAGCTTGCCTTTGTTCTGCGTCAATTCTTCCAGCGTTTCGCGGTCGACCTTGTCCAGCGCGCCCAGGTCGGCGGCGCTCTTGCCGCCGCTGACGATATCGCCGGGCCGCAGCGCCGCCATGGCCTGCGCCGCTTGCAAGATGGCGTTGGCGTACGCCGCGCGGTCCAGCAGGTCGATGTGCGCCAGGTCCGGCGCCGGCATGCCGCGCAGCCAGTCGGCCCAGTAAAACTCGAGAAATTCCGTGGCCTTGCCAGGCGGCTCGTAGCCGATCTCGCGCGTAAAGTAGACGAGCGAGCGGTAGGGGTCGTCGCCGAGCGTGCGCAAGCCGATGGCGGACGGCAGCTGCTGCGGCGTGATGGCCTGGTTCTTGCCGTTCTTCAGCCAGACCTTGTTTTCTGCGCGCATGCGGGTCCAGAAGGCCGCTTCGTCCAGCGCGCTGAAATTGTCGCTGACCTTGACCCAGACCTGCAATTGATGATTGCGCCCGCCATCGGCTTCCCAGAAGGTGGAAAACGTGTGGTGGCCATCGGTCAGGTACACGATGCCGCGCGGGCCGATGACGACGGTCTTCATGTCGTCCGGGCGGCTGCCGACGGCCGCCTTGCAGCGGTAGCCGGCCGGTGGCGCGGCCAGGGTGGCGCCGGCCACGTTGGCCGTGTCGGGCAAGACGTCGCCCTGGCCATTGGCTTCGCACAGGTCGGCGAATTTCTTCGGCTTGGCGATGTCGGCGATGTGCTTTTCTTCGGCCGCATAGCGTCCCAGCTTGTAATACACCTGGTCGTAGCCGATGGCAGGCTGGGTCGGATGCAGTTCATCGAGGCGCACCTGCAGGATGCGCGGATGGGCGGCGCTGCCCACCACGGTAGACATCAGCGCCTGCTGGCGCGCGCTGAGGGCGGGCGCGACGGCGGCATCGCGGGCCCAGGCCATGCTGGCGAAAGACAGGGCCAGCGCGGCGGCGGCCCGGGGGAATGCGGCGTGCATGCGACCTCCGAAGTGAGCGGTATGGCGTGCAGCATAGCGCGGCACGCGATTTCGCGCAGTCCGATAGGCGCATGCACTGCGCCAGATCAAGACAGCTTCTAAAACCACGTCTCCACTTGCAGGCCGAACGAGGTGCCGCTGGTGGCGTTGCCGTACACGGGCCCCGATTCATTGGCCTTGTTGACGGCGGCCGTGGCGGCGTCGTTCCATTTGCCGTAGGTGACGAAGGCGCGCAGCTCGGGACGCGACCAGTAACCCTTGCCCGCCGTCAGGGTGGGCGCGAAGGTCAGCTTGGTCAGGCGCTGCGCGGCGCCGCCCGTGGGCGAGGTCACGCGGTCCGTGCCCAGCTCGAACTGCAGCTTGAAGTTGTCGTTGACGGCATACACGGGGCGCACGCCCAGGGTGGTCCAGGTCGAGCTGCCGCCCGAGACGTTGGACTTGTCGCGCTGGACGATGGCCACCATTTCCGCGCTCCATTCGGGCGTCGGCTGTATCCACAGCGAATTGAAGATGCGCAGGCGCGTGACGTCGCTGCCGTTGCGGATCGAACCCGTGGTGCCCATGCGGTCGCAGCACTGGCCGCCGGCGCCCGTGCCTGGCCCCACGCCGTACTGGATGCCGAAGGTGTTGGCGCCGCCCCATACTTTATCCTGCTTGTGCAGCACGGTGGCCTGCCAGCCGCCGTGCGAGGTGCTGTCCTTCTTGTCGGGCGTGATGAGGGTGGTCAGCACTTCCAGCGTGCCATCCTGGTTGACGGGAATGCCCTGGTAGACGAGGTTTTGCCGGATGGCCGAGTTGCCGGGCTTGTCGTTATCCTTGAAGAAGCCATAGCTGATACGGCCCGGTCCCAGCTTGTACTGGTCGATGCCGCCGCCCGTGCCGTTCATATTGATATATTGCAAGTCCAGCATGTGGATGTCGGGACGCATGTAGTAGCGCTTGCCGATCCAGGCCGTGCCGCCGTTGAGCGTGGGTATGTTTTTCGCTTCCACGTACATCTTCGACATGCTCAGGTCCGAATCGCTGACGGCGGAGCTGGGCGTGTAGGCGGCCACCATGATATGGCCGACGAAGCTGACGCCGTTGGCCGACTTGGCCATTTCCTTCTGGTATTCGAATTCGCCATAGGTGTCGCATTCGTTGCCGAGCCGGTAGCGCATGGTGTTGCCGCCCAGGCCATAGCAGCTTTGCGGGCCGCGGCTGTCCGTGCTCGAGCCGAGGCCGGCGCGGAAGTAGCCGTGGTATTCACCTTCGGCATCGCTGGCGTGGGCGGCGCCGCAGGCCAGCAGCATGGTGCAGGCGAGGGCCAGCGAGGTCTTGATCGGGTGTTGCATACAATCTCCTTGTCGTTATTAAAATGCGTGCTTGGGCACGTCGTATACCGGATCGCTGCCGATCCGGTCGGGGGACTGCCTGGGCGTGAAGGCTCAGGCGGCCAGATTCTGTTTCGAGGAAATCAGGTTGCCGGGCTGGCGCCGCGTGCGCGCCACGCCCTGCGCGTCGAACAGATGGAAGGCGCTGCTGGCGGCCGAGACCGTGAACGGCTGGCCCAGCGGCACGCGGTTGTTGCCGTCGCCGCGTATCACCAGTTCCTGGCCGTTGTCCAGGCTCAGGTAGATGAAATTGGCTTCGCCCAGGTGTTCCACCAGGCTGACGACGCCCTGGAAGCGGGCGCTGCCGTTGCCGTTTTCCAGGATGTGCTCGGCGCGCAGGCCCACCGTGACGGCCTCGCCCGCCCGCAGGCCCGCCGGATCGACGAGGGCCGTGATTTCCTGGCCGCTGGCCAGGGCCACGCGCACGCCATCTTCCTCGGCGGCAATGACTTTTCCCTCAAAGAAATTCATCATGGGCGCGCCGATGAAGCCGGCCACGAAGCGGTTCGCCGGCTGCTGGTACAGCTCCAGCGGCGTGCCCGCCTGCTGGATATGGCCGCCATGCATGACGACGATCTTGTCGCCCAGGGTCATCGCCTCGACCTGGTCGTGCGTCACATACACGATGGTGGCGTTCAGCTGGCGGTGCAGCTTGGCAATTTCCAGCCGCGTCTGCACGCGCAGGGCCGCGTCGAGGTTCGACAGCGGCTCGTCGAACAGGAACAGCTGCGGTTCGCGCACGATGGCGCGGCCGATGGCCACCCTCTGGCGCTGGCCGCCCGACAGCTCGCGCGGCAGGCGCTCGAGCAGATGGTCGATCTTCAGGATGGCGGCCGCGTGGCGCACGCGCCGGGCGATGTCATCCTTGCCGGCGCCGGCGATCTTCAGGCCGAAGGCCATGTTGCGGAACACGCTCATGTGCGGATACAGCGCATAGCTCTGGAAGACCATGGCGATGCCCCGTTCGGCGGGCGGCAGGTCGTTGACGACCTTGCCGCCGATGGACAGCGTGCCGTGCGAAATGCCTTCCAGGCCGCACAGCATGCGCAGCAAGGTCGATTTGCCGCAGCCGGAAGGGCCCACCAGCACGACGAATTCACCGTCGCGGATGTCGAGGTCGATGCCGGCCAGCACGTTCGTGCGGCCGTCGTAGGATTTGCTCAGTTGTTGCAGGCTTACATGGGCCATGGTGCACCTATTATTTGACCGCGCCGGATGTCAGGCCGCGGATCAGTTGACGAGAGAAAATGACGTACATGACGAGCACGGGAATGACGGCCAGCGACAGCGCCGCCAGCACGGAGTTCCAGTCGGTCACGTATTGCCCGATGAATTGCTGCACGCCCAGGGTGACGGTCTTGGTGCGGTCCGACGGCGCCAGGATCAGCGGGAACCACAGGTCGTTCCAGGCGGGAATCATGGTGAACACGGCCACCGTGGCGATGGCGGGGCGGATCAGGGGCAGGATCACCTGGAAGAAGATGGCGAATTCGCCCACGCCGTCGCAGCGCGCCGCATCCTTCAGTTCGCGCGGCACCTGGCGCACGAATTCGGACAGGATCATCACGGCCAGCGGCAAGCCCTGCGCCGTGTACACGAGCACCAGCGCCGTCAGGGTATTGATCAGGTCGAGCCGCACCACCAGTTCCAGGATGGACACCGTGCCCAGGCGGATGGGAATCATGATGCCCAGTGCCAGGTACAGGGTCAGCAGGCGGTTGCCCGTGAACGTGTATTCGGACAGTGCCCAGGCCGCCATGGCGCCGAACAGCACGATCAGCAGCAGCGACAGCAGGGTGACGAACAGGCTGTTGCCGAAATACAGCAGGAAATCCGAATTGGCCAGCACCTTGTGAAAGCCCACGAGGGAAAAGGTGGCGGGCGTGGGCAGGGCCAGCGGATTGTCGAAGATGGCGGCCCGCGTCTTGACCGAATTGATCAGGATCAAGACGATGGGGAACAGGGCGATCAGGGTGTAGCCGGCCAGGATCACGTGCACGGCGGCGCGGCCCAGGGGGCGGGTGGAAACGTTGCGCATGGCGGCCCTTACAGTTCGTAGCGTGTCAGCTTGCGCTGCACGAAAAAGAAATACACGCCCACGCCCACGAGGATGACGAGGAACATCATGGTGGCCACGGCCGCGCCCATGGTGGGGCTGCCCAGCTGGGCCTGGTAACCGAAGAAGGTGCGGTAGAAGAAGGTGCCGAGGATGTCGGTGGCGTAGTTCGGCCCCGCCAGCGCGCCTTTCACGGAGTACACGAGGTCGAAGGCATTGAAGTTGGCGACAAACGTCAGGATGGTCACCAGTCCCAGGGTGGGCCAGATCAGCGGCAGCTTGATTTGCCAGAAGATGCGCATCGCGCTGGCGCCTTCCGCGTGGGCCGCCTCGATGATTTCCTCCGGCACGGCCAGCAGGGCCGCATAGATCAGCATCATGGGAATGCCGATGTATTGCCAAACAGAAATGAGCGCGATGGTCAGCAGGGCCGTCGATTCCTGGCCCAGCCATGGCGCGAAATAGCTGCCGATGCCCACGCCATCCATCAGCGACTGGCCCACGCCCCACAGCGGCGACAGGATCAGCTGCCAGATGAAGCCGATGATCACCACGGACAATAATGTGGGCAGGAAGATCAGGGTGCGGTAGCTGCGCTCGCCCTTCAGCCCCTTGAGGCTGAAGAGGGTGGCCAGCAGCAGGCCGATGGGATTTTGCAGCAGCATATGGATGAGGAAAAACTTGCAGTTGTTCCACATTGCATTCCAGAAACTTTGCGACCATTGCGGGTCGAACAGGATGGTGGCGTAGTTGGCCAGACCGGCAAAATGATGGCGGCCGCCCTCATCGGTCGTGTACAGGCCCAGGCGCAGGGTATCGGCCAGGGGCAGGGCGCTGAACAGCGAGTAGATGATCAGCGCCGGCGCCAGGAACACGGCCACGTGCCAAGGGAAAGCTTTCTTCACGGCGAAACTCCAGACGAATAAAAACACCGGCGGCGGGGCCGCCGGCAAAACCGCGCCACCGGGCCGCTGCATCGCATTGCTCAGGCCGGTTGCGGGGGGAGGATGGGGGGGATTACTGCTGCAGCTTGTACCACTTGGCAAAGCCGGCCTGGATCTGGCGCGCCGCGTCCTTCGGCGCCAGCTTGCCGTTCAGTACCTGGGCGTTGACGTTCCACAGCTCGTTTTCCATGCTCGGTTCGCCCCGGTTGAGGATTTGCGCGTTCAGGCGGATGGTCGAGGCGCAACTGGCGCGCCAGCCGTTCATCTGCTTGGCCAGCGGATCCTTGATGGAAATCAAATGGTTCGACAGCGAGAAGAAGCCCGTCACCTTGTTGGTGTAGATGTCGGCGAATTCCTGCGAACCGAGCCAGGCGAGGAATTTGTAGGCGTCTTCCTTGTTCTTCGACTTCTTGTTGACGCTCATGCCGATGTCCGTGTGGTCCGAGATATAGCACTTGTCGCCGGCCTTGCGCACGGGCGGGTTGAAGGCGCCCAGTTCCAGCTCCGGATCCTGCTTGAAGTAGGCGATGTCCCAGGAGCCGGACGGATAGATGGCGGCCTTGCCCAGCGCGAACTGGTTCTGGCTGTCGCCATAGGTTTGCGCGCTGGCGCCCTTGGACAGATAGCTGCCCAGCCGGGCTTCATATTCCCAGGCGGCGACGAATTGCGGATCGGTAAATTTGGCCTTGCCCGCGATCAGCGCCTTGCGGCCATCCTCGCCCTTCCAGTAATTGGCGCCGATGCTGGTAAACACCACCTGGTTCGCTTCCCACTGGTCGGCCGTGCCCAGCGCCAGCGGCGCATACTTGCCGCTCTTCTTGACCGTTTCGAGCACCTTGAAGAATTCCTCTTCCGTGGCGGGCGGCTGCAGTTTCAGTTCGCGGAAGATTTTCTTGTTGTACAGGAAACCATGCATGACGGAGGCGATCGGCATGCAGAAGGTGTCCTTGCCATCGTCCGTCTGCCACGCCACCTTGGCCGAGGCGGGAAAATTCTCCATGCCGGCCTTGCCGTCGAGCTTTTCCAGCTGGCCCCGCTTGTACAGGGCCAGCGAGACGTCGAACGGGCGGCAAGCCAGCAAGTCGCCTGCCGTGCCGCCGCTCAGGCGCGCGTTCAGCGTGGAATCGTATTCGGTGGGGGCGGTGGGCGAAAACTTGATCTCGATGCCCGGATGTTTTTTCTGGAAGGCGGGGATGAGCACCGTTTCCCACAGGGTCTTGTCGTCCACGCGCCAGCTCTCGATGGTAAGCGTGCCCGCTTGCGCCGTGCCGCTGGCCAGCAGCAGGGCCAGCAATGTGTTGCGCGCGGCCACGCCGCCTTGTGCATGCAATCGCATGATGTCTCCTTGTTGGTGTTGGTCTTGTTTGGCTGCCTGATACGCTGCAGTTGGCGGACAGTAGCATCGGGGGAAATGTGACGCCAGCTTCCGGCTTTGCGCTGATGATCGTTTCTTATCTTGTTGATTTCAAAGGATAATATTGAAATGCGCAGGTGCGCTTGCTTACCTTTCCTTACCGTCGGCCGCTGCCGTGGCGCGCCGTGCGGGGCGTCGGGCGGGCGCGGCCGCCTGGACGCCGTGCAAGATGGCGCAACAAAAGCTCACGTTTCTTTACAAATCAGGTGACTAAATTACCAACCTGCTGTTTTGTAGTTGGGCTATAGTTTGTCGCGACAAGAACAAGGGGACAGCATTGAAGACGCTACCGCGCAGCACCGCCGACCGCCATGCCGGGGCCGCCCGCCGTCGCGGCGTGGCGGCACTGGCACTGCTATCACTGATGTGGACCGGCGTGCCCGTGCGGGCCGAGCCGCTGCAAGTGCTGCACTGGTGGACCTCGACCGGCGAGCGCCGCGCGGCCGACGTGCTGGTGGCGCGCCTGGCGCAGGAAGGCGTCGAGTGGCGCGACGCGGGTATCGCGGGCGGCGCCGGCGTCGGCGCGGGCAAGGTGCTGAAGAGCCGCGTGCTGGCCGGCAATTCGCCGGAAGTCATGCAGCTGATCGGCTACACCCTGGGCGAGTGGAGCGACCTGGGCCTGCTGCTGCAGCTCGACAGCGTTGCCGCCAGCAACAACTGGCGCGCAACCATGTATCCGACCGTGTGGGGCCTGCTGCAGAACCGCGGCCATACGATGGGCGTGCCGGCCGGCATCCACCGCATCAATACGCTGTTTTAAAACCGCAAGATTTTCCAGCGCCTGGGCCTGGCCGTGCCGCGCAGCTGGAGCGACTTCGAGCGCGTGGCCGCCACGCTGCGCCAGGCCGGCATCACGCCGCTGGCGCAAAGCAGCGAGGCGTGGCAAGTGGCCACCCTGTTCGAGACGCTGGTGCTGGCCGAATCGGGACCTGCCTACTACCGCGCCCTGTTTGTCGACAAGAAAGCCGAGGCGTATGCGGACCCCCGCCTGCGGCACGCCTTGCAGCGCTTGAGGTCGCTCAAGCAATGGATGGCGGCGCCGCTGCGCGAACAGAGCTGGCCCGAGATGGCGCGCCAGGTCGGTGATGGCGAGGCGGCCATGTATATCATGGGCGACTGGGCGAAGGGCGAGCTGAACGCCTGGGGCCGCGCCACGGACGAGGTCTTCGGCTGCGCCGCCGCGCCCGACACGGGCGAATATCACCTGTACAGCATCGATACGCTGGCCATGTTTGCTTCCGACTACACGCACCAGGGCGCGCAGGAAAAGCTGGCGCAGGTGGTCGCTTCGCCGTCCGTGCAGCTCGAGTACAGCCAGGTAAAGGGCTCGATTCCCGCCTTGCGCCAGGCCGACCTGTCGCGCCTGGACAGCTGTGGGCGCGCCTCGGCGCAGGCGTTCGCGCGCGGCGCCGCCTTCCAGGCGCCCAGCCTCGTGCACCGCATGGCCACCGATGAAACCAGCAAGGACGCCATCATCGCCGAGGTGCACCGCTATTTCCTTACTGATACGATCAGCGCGGCCGACGCCCAGCGCCGCATCGCCAGCATGTTGCAGGCGCTGAATAAAAAAGGACGAGACCATGTCACGCAAAATCCTGGTCGTTGACGACGATCAAAAGACCCGCATGCTGTTGAAGGCATATTTGGAAAAGAATCAATATGAGGTCAGCCTGGCGCACGATGGCGCCACCTTCCTGGCCGAATTCCACCGCCACGTCGACAGCCTGTCGCTGGTGATCCTCGACGTGATGTTGCCTGACACGGACGGCTTTGCCTTGTGCAAGGTAGTGCGCGCCCGCTCGAACGTGCCCGTCATCATGCTGACGGCCAGCTCCGACGAGACGGACAGGGTGGTGGGCCTGGAGCTGGGCGCCGACGACTACATCGCCAAGCCCTACAGTCCGCGTGAATTGCTGGCGCGCATCAAGGCCATCCACCGCCGCACGGGCATCGACGCGGCGGCGCCGCCCCGCTATTACCGCTTCGTGGGGTTCACCCTCGACACGCTGGAACGCACGGTGACGGATGCCGATGGCGAAGCGCTGCAACTGACGGGCCTCGATTTCCAGCTGCTGCGCTATTTTGTCGAGCATCCGGGCGATATCCTCGACCGCAGCGTGCTGTGCGAACAGACGCGGGGGCGCGACGCGGGTCCGCTCGACCGCTCGCTCGACGTGCAGGTGAGCCGGCTGCGCCTGCGCCTGAAGGATGATGGCAAGCAACCCGTGCTGATCAAGACGGTGCGCGGCGCCGGCTATGTGTTTTCGGCCGACGTGAGCAGTGCGCATGCCTGAGCGGGGCGCGCGCCGCCTGCTCGAGCGCCTGCTGCCGCCATCGCTGCTGGGCCGTCTGTCCGTCGTGATGGTGGCGGGCGTGCTGGCCACGCAACTGGTGGGCAACCTGATCTGGGCCGCGCAGCTGCGCCGCGACTCGGCCGTGGAGGCGCGCATGGCTTCGCAGCACCTGGCCCGCAGCGCCAGCAGCACCATCCGCTTCTTTCTCAGCCTGCCCGCCAATTACCGGCCCATCCTGATCCAGCAATTCCGCGAGATGGGCGGCACGCGCTTCTTTGTCAACGTCAACCAGGGCCCGCTGGCCATCCGCGAAATCGCGCCGCACGCGCTGGCCGACACGGTGGTGGCGACCGTGGGCGCGGCGTTGAAGGCGGATTTGCCGCAGCTGGCCGGCTACCGCGTGGGCTTCGCCTGGCCGGCCGACCTGGTGGTGGCCGACAGCGGCGCGCGCATCGGCGATTTGCCGGAAAACTGGGTCCAGCATATCTTGCTGCTGAAACCGAATCCGGCCCCCGTGCTGGTGATCCAGGCGGAACTGGAACCGGGCAATTGGCTGTACCTGGCGGCGCTGATGCCGAATCCGTATTTCTTGCAAAGCAGCAACCCTTGGACCCTGGACCGGGTACTGCTGCAGGCGCTGTCGCTGGCGGCCGTGCTGTTGCTGTCCATCCTTGTCGTGCGCTGGACCACGCGGCCGCTGGCGGCCCTGTCGGACGCGGCCGAGGCCTTTGGCCGCGGCGAGACGCCGCCGCCCCTGCCGCAGACGGGCAGCCGCGAGTTCGTGCAGACGGCGCGCGCCTTTGGCGCCATGCGCGAGCGCATCCAGCGTTATCTGGAAGACCGCGAACGCCTGTTCGTGTCGATTTCGCACGACTTGCGCACGCCCATCACGCGTTTGAAACTGCGCACGGAACTGCTCGACGACGATGTGCAGCGCAATGAATTCCACGATGACCTCGACGAGCTGGACATGATGGTCAAGGGGGCGCTGCAATGCGTGAAGGACAGCGACATCCATGAAAACGCCACCGAGGTGCGGCTCGACGCCTTGCTGCAGCGCATGGTACGCGGCGCCCAACTGGCCGGCCACGAAGTGCATTACGTGGAGACGGGCCTGAGCGTGACGGCCAAGCCCCTGGCGCTCAAGCGCGCCATCGGCAACTTGCTCGACAATGCCTTGTTTTACGGCAAGACTGCCCACCTGTCCGCGCGCCGCGAAGGCGAGCACATCGTCATCCGCATCCGCGACGACGGCCCCGGCGTGGCCGAAGAGGCGTTCGCCAGCCTGTTCCAGCCCTATGTGCGCCTGGAACATGGCCGCGAGCAGAATGCGCATGGCATGGGATTGGGACTCGGTATTGCGCGCAGCATCGTGCAGGCCCACGGCGGCGAGCTGAGCCTGGCCAACCACCGCGAGGGCGGCCTGGAAGCGACCATCCGCCTGCCGGCGCAGTAAGGCGCCGGCGGCAGCGTCAGGCCAGCAGCGCGCTGGGCACGCGCGGCGAGGACATCAGGTCGCGGAAGGCGGCCCAATGCGCGGCACGCGTCGCGCCCTGGCGCTCGACATAGGCTTTCGCCATGTCCTGGCCCAGGTTGTAGTTGATGACGTACGCGCCCATGGCATCGTAGAACTGCAGGCGCTGCGCGGATTTCTCGGCCGGATACAGGCGCACGTTGACCAGCCATTCCAGCGCTTCTTCGCGCGTGATGCTGCCTTCGAGGTACTGGCGCGCGATGTCGTTGTCGGCGTAGCTCAGTTTGGCCAGCAAGGCATTGAGTTGCGCATAGCGGGGCGCCAGCGCCGGGTCCAGGCCGGCCAGCGGATACAGCACCTGCTGTTCGAAGTCCAGCCTTTCCGCATCCGTGAAACTCAGTTCGATGCCGTAATTGGCCGTGCCTTCGGCGATCAAGGATTGCGGCGAATACAGGGGATAGATGCAGTATTCCATCCAGCCCTTGCCGCGCACCAGGTCGCGTTCCAGCAGCACGTTATAGACGTGGTGGCCCGGATACGCTTCGTGGCAACCGAGGTCGACGGCGCGATCGATATACACGGGCAAGTCCGTATTGATCTGGATCACACTCTGGTAGTTGCCCTTGTACCAGTTGTAGCCGCTCCACGGCTGGTCGGTGACGAATTCCAATATAAAATCTTCGCCGTCGGGCAGGGCGATGTGCTGCAGGGTGCGCTCGCGGCCCATGCGGATGGCCGCGTCCATGACGGCGCGCAGCTTGTCGGCGGGAATGACGAGTTGCGCGCGCAAGGCGTTGACACGCGCGCTGACCGTGCCGGGACCGGGCAGCAGGGCGTCGATCTGCGCCACCAATGCTTCGTAGTACGCACGGCTGTGATGGGGTGAGACGGCATCGTACAGGCGCGCGCTTTGCGTATCGAAATCGAGGCGCGATCCCTGCAGCATGTCCGCCTTGGCCAGCACGGCCTGCAACTGCTTGCGCAGGTTGAGGGCGCGCAGGCAAGGTTCGTCGGCCAGCAGGGCCAGCGCCTCGTTTGCGCCATCCTTGATATCGCTCAAACCTTGTTGCTGTTCGACCGCTTCCTGTTGCCATGCGGGCGGGCCGTAATAGGCGTCCACGTACGACGCATCGTGCCGGCCCATGGCCAGGACCAGTTTGACGTAGCGTTCGGCTACGTCGGCAAGGGTAGGGGAGTTGCTGTCGTTGTTCGTCATGGCGGCAGGGTTTCGCGGTTGGGCAGCGCTTATTGTATAGCGCAATCGGCTGTGCGTGAGGCGTGTACGCGCACATCATTTCTCTACCGTAACTGAGGAACGACATCTTGATATGCATCAGTGATCCCGGCATTCGGCACCTGCGTCACGCGGTTTGGCCGCAAGATGGCGAGGTCTTCTTTTTTTATGCAACCACGTGATTTTCTCCTTGATCTTTCTTCGTTTATGGACGAATATGATGGTCGAGATCCGGCACTATCTGACGTCATCGGGCAGGGATTTATATACGGAATGGCTGAAACGCCAGCGCGATAATACGGCCAGGGTGGCCATAGCCCGGCGCGTATTGCGTATGATTCCCGGCAATTTTGGCGACCATAAATTTTGCCACGATGGCGTGTGGGAGTTGCGGATCGACGTGGGGCCTGGTTACCGCGTGTATTACGCCATCGCCGGCGAACAGATCATTTTATTGCTGTGCGGCGGCGACAAGCGCACGCAGCCGAAAGATATCGAATACGCCTGTGCCTGCTGGCACGACTGGAAGGAGAGAGGACATGAAAGAGGAACCAAGCAAACCACCGAGAGACCGCTCGCATGACGAGGCGATGGCTGAACTGTACCGCGATGATCCCGAACTCGCCCTCGAATTGATCAACAATATCCTCGTCGATGGCGACCATGGCGAACTGCTGGCCGTGCTGCGCCAGCTGACGCGCGCCTTTGGCGGCGTGCCCGCCGTGGCGCAGGCGGCCAAGCTCAATCCCACCCAGCTGTACCGCACCCTGTCGCCCGATGGCAATCCCTCGCTGAGCACCTTGACGGCCATCCTCGATGCCATGGGCTTGCGGCTGGCCGTGGAACCCAGGCAGCCGTTTTCCGCGCCGGCTGCCTGAGTCCACGGGGCGCTTAGAACTCCACGGGCCGAGCTTCGCGCATCGCTTGCGTCATGGCCAGGCCGATGCGCGTCGCTTCCGTCGCATCGTGCAAGGTCAGCGACAGGGTGCGCCGGCCCAGCGCCGCATCCGTGAATTCCTGCGCCTCGATCAAAAAGGCATCGGCGAAGCGGGCATAGAAGTCCGGCGTGCATTCGTTGCGCACGCCATGCGCGTCGGAGATTTCCACGCGGTTCAGGCGCGGATTGCTGCCCACGGCCAGGCGGCCCCCCGTGCCGAACACTTCCGTCAGGGTCTCATGGCCATGCGCCATGGTGCGCGACGCCATGAAGCTGGCCATGCTGCCATCGCTGAACTCGACCGTGGCCAGGCCATTGTCGACGTCGCCGAACGCTTGCAAGCCCGTGTGGATGGCGTTGGTGCCGCTCGCATACACGCGCTTGGGCACGGGATTGCCCAGCAGCCAGCGCGCCAGGTCGATATCGTGCACGCTGCAATCGAGGAAGATGCCGCCGCTGGTGGGGGCGAAACGCATGAAGGCACCGCTGGGGTCGTTCTGGTCGCAGGTTTGCGAACGGACAAGGTAGGGCTTGCCGATGAGCCCTAGTGCTATCTTTTGCTGTGCATCATGGTAGCTGGCGTCGAAACGCCGCACGAAGCCGATCATGATGGTCAGCTGCGGGTGGCGCGCCGCTTCCGCTTCCACCTTCAGGCAATCGGCCAGGTCCAGCGACAGCGGCTTTTCGCAAAACACGTGCTTGCCGGCGCGCAAGGCGGCGATGATCTGGTCCGCATGCAGCGAGGTGGGCGTGACGAGAAACACGGCGTCCAGGCCGGGATGGGCCAGCAGCGCATCGTAGTCGGCATAGCCGGTGGTGATACCCAGCTGGCTGGCGGCCCAGTCCAGTTCGGCCGGCACGGGACTGCAGGCGGCGACTACTTCGGCGTTCGGCACGCGCTGCGCCAGGTTGATGGCGTGGCGCTGGCCCAGCCGGCCCAGGCCGACGATGCCGACTTTTAATGTTGGGGATGACATGGTGTCTCCAGGTATTTTTATTATTGGTTTATAAAGTGACGACGCGCTGTTCGCGCCACGACAGGGTGGCCGCTTCCGCCAGTTCCAGTGCCTTCAAGCCATCGTGGACGGTGGTGCGCAGCGGCGTGCCGTGGCTGAGGGCGTCAAAGAAGTGCGCCATTTCCTGCGCGTAGGCCACGCGATATCGTTCCAGGAAAAAATCTTCCGGCTTGTCCACGCTGACGTTGACGGCACCATAGGCCGTCACTTCCGTCGGCTTGTGGTTGCCCGCCTGCAGCATGCCGGCGCTACCCAGCACTTCGAAGCGCTGGTCGTAGCCATAGGCGGCGCGGCGCGAGGCATTGATCTGGCACAAACGTCCCTTGGCCGTGCGGATGGTGACGACGGCCGTATCGAGGTCGCCCGCTTCGCCGATGGCCGGATCGACGAGGCAGCTGCCCGTGGCGTGCACGCTGACGGCTTCATCGTCGAGTATCCAGCGGAAGATGTCGAAATCGTGGATCAGCATATCCTTGAAGATGCCGCCCGAGACCTTGATGTAGCTGACGGGCGGTGGGCCCGGATCGCGGCTGGTAACGACCAGCAATTCCGGCGTGCCGATTTCGCCCGCTTCAATGCGTGTCTTGACGGCATTGAATGTCGGGTCGTAGCGGCGCTGGAAACCCAGCATGCACAGCACCTTGGCCTCCTTGACGGCGGCGGCGCAGGCGCGCGCCCGGTCGAGGGTCAGATCGACGGGTTTTTCGCAAAAGATGGCCTTGCCGGCGGCGGCCGAGCGCAGGATCAGGTCCGCGTGCGTGTCCGTGCTCGAGGCGATGACGACGGCCTTGATGGCCGGGTCGGCCAATGCCGCTTCCACCGTGGCGCTGCTGCCGCCATGCAAGCCGGCCAGCGCGGCCGCCGCTTCCTGGTTGACGTCGACCACGTACTTGAACTGCACGCCGGGCTGGGCAGCCAGGTTGGCCGCGTGGATTTTGCCGATGCGTCCGGCGCCGAACAACGCTACTTCAATCATCATGTTCTCCTGGGGTGTGGATTTCTTCGATGTCGAGCTCTAATTTGTATGCCAGCGCGATGAACAGCGCCTGGCACAGGCAGATGGTGCTGGTCAGCGAGCGGAAGGCGAAGGCGCTGCCCTCGGTGACGGTGAGCAGCGCGTCGGCGGCCCGCGCGAGCGGCGCCAGCTTGCTGTCGGTAATCACCAGGACCTTGGCGCCCTTGTCTTGCGCCGCCTTGATGCACTGCTGGGTTTCCTTGCCGTAAGGCGAGAAACTGATGGCGATCGCCACATCGCGTTCGCGCACGCTGCGCATCTGTTCGCGGTGCATGCCGCCCAGTCCGCTAATCAGGTGCACGCGCTTGTCCGTGTGTTCCAGCGCGTAGGCGATGTAGGAGGCGATCGGGAAGGACCGGCGCACGCCGATCACATAGATGTTTTCCGCTTTCAGCAGCAGGTTGACGGCCGCTTCCAGTTGCGCGTCGTCGAGCCCTGCCGCCAGGTCGTCGAGGCCGGCGCGGCTGGCGCCGACGAATTCGCGCGTCAGGTCGCCTGCGCTGAGCGCGGCGTCGCGCGTGGAGATGAGCTTGCGGATGCGCTGCTGGTAGTCGGGCGTGGCGCCGGCCTGGTCCGTGTACGCCTGGCGGAACACATCCTGCATTTCGGAAAAGCCCGTGTAGCCGAAGCGCTGCGCGAAGCGCACGATGGCCGACGGCTGCACGTCGCAGGCGGCGGCGATGTCGCTGATGCGCTCGAGCATCAGGCTGGCGCGGTGCTTTTCGATGTATTGCGCGATGACTTTCAGCTGGCGCGACAGGTTGTCGTACTCGGTGGCAATGTGCTGCATCAATTGTTCGATGGGGGCGGTGGCTGCCATGATTTTTTTCCTTGGTGTACTTGCTGGGCCGTGATGCTGTATCAAGTTGCGCTACGGCTGGTTCTGGCGAGAATTATAGGAGGGAATCCTGAAAATAGAAACGAATTTCTATTTAAATTTATTTTGAAAATTTTATTGCATTTGTCTTTTTTGTGGCCTAAGCTGTGCGCAGTGCATCGGGTCTTGCCGGCTTTCCGGCTCCCCGCTGACACGCGACAAAAGCTGGCAACTATAAAAATTAATCCTTCAAGGAGACATTCATGCAAAGCAATAAGCGTAAGGGATTTCTGAAGAGCCTGGCCATGCTGGGCCTCGGCCTCGGCCTGGGACTGGGTCTGGGCATGAGCGCCAGCCACGCGGCAGGCGAGAAATTCGTGCTGATCAGCCATGCGCCCGATTCCGATTCCTGGTGGAATACCATCAAAAATTCCGTCAAGCAAGCAGGTGAAGACTTCAATGTCACCGTCGACTACCGCAATCCGCCGAATGGCGACCTGGCCGACATGGCGCGCCTGGTCGAACAATCGGCCGCCCGCAATTACGACGGCGTGATCGTCAGCATCGCCGACTTCAGCGTGCTGCAAAAACCGCTGGGCCTCGTCGCCGCCAAGAAAATCCCGTTTGTCACGATCAATTCCGGCACCCTGGCGCAAAGCGAGCAGCTGGGCGCCGTGATGCACGTGGGCCAGCCTGAATACGAGGCAGGCAAGGGTGCCGGCGAAAAAGCCAAGGCGGCCGGCATCAAATCGTTTGTCTGCGTCAACCATTACGCGACGAATCCGTCGTCGTTCGAGCGCTGCCGCGGCTTTGCCGAAGCCATCGGCGTCGATTTCAAGGCCGCCACCCTGGATGCCGGCGAAGATCCGACCACCATCGAAAGCAAGCTGAGCGCCTACCTGCGCAACAACCCGAAAACCCAGGCCGTGCTGGCGCTGGGCCCCACTTCGGCCCACGCTTCGCTGAAGGCGCTGGAAAAGATGGGCTTGAAGGGCAAGATGTGGTTCGCCACGTTCGACCTGTCCGATGAAATCTCGAAAGGCATCAAGGATGGCAGCATCCAGTTCGCCATCGACCAGCAACCCTACCTGCAAGGCTATATCCCCGTTGCCGTGCTGGCCATCATGAAGCAGGACAAGACCACGGACTTGGCCAAGGTGCGCGAAAAGCTGATCAATAACGCCAAGTTCAAGGCGCGCCTGGCCGAATATGGCCTGGCACCATCGTATGGCCCGCGCCATATCGGTTCCGGTCCTGGTTATGTCACCAAGGACAATATCGGCAAGGTGGAGAAATACGCTGGCCAGTTCCGTTAAGCACCCGCTTTTCAATTCAATTCAATCAATACCTTACAACGCCTAACAAAACCGTAGCGAGCGGATGGGAGTTGTGGTTGAGAACCGGCACTGTGCGAATGCACGGGGCCGCCGAGGCAGTGAGCATCGGAGACCGCAAATCGCGACGCGCAGTAGATTTTGATAGGTGTTCTTAGTTGTTGTCCCCGCGCGCAGGCCTAGCTTGCCGGCGCGCGGGTCCTGCCGCCCTGGAATTGTTGTCGAGGCTGGCAGGTTGCTATAAATCAAGGGAGACATAGCATGAGTACCGTGAAATTCAGCGTGGAGCAGGGCGGCATGGCCGCCTCGGGCACGCCGCCGCAAAAGCAGGGCCTTGATGAGCGCGTGGGGCAGGTCAGCTGGCTCAAGCGGCTGTTCAGCCGCCCGGAATTCGCCTCGATCTCGGGCGCCATCCTGGTGTTTGCCTTCTTCATCCTGACGGCCGGCGATTCCGGCATGTTCAACCTGGACGGCGTGATCAACTGGGCGCAAGTGGCCGCCTACCTGGGCATCATCGCCATCGGCGCCTGCGTCTTGATGATAGCCGGCGAATTCGACCTGTCGATCGGCTCCATGATCGGCTTTGCCGGCATGATGATCGCCATTCCTTCCGTCTACTTCCACTGGCCCGTGTGGGCCGCCATCCTGTTCGCCTTTGCCGGTTCGATGGCGCTGGGCTGGCTCAACGGCTACCTGGTCATCAAGACGCGCTTGCCTTCGTTTATCGTCACGCTGGCTTTCCTGTTCATCCTGCGCGGCCTGACCCTGGCCCTGTCCATCATGTTTGCCAACCGCACCATCGTCAGCGGCATCGGCGCGCTGGCCGCCGACGACTGGCTGGCCACGACCCTGTTCCATGGCGAAGTGGGCACCTCGCTGTTCGCCTGGATGGCCAAGGCGGGCTGGATCACGGCGCTCGACAATGGCGCGCCGCTGGTCAAGGGCATACCCAAGGTCATCGTCTGGTGGGCCGGCCTGGCGCTGGTGTCCGGCTTCGTCCTGGCCCGCACCCGCATCGGCAACTGGATCTTCGCCGTCGGCGGCGACGCCAACGCGGCCAAGAATGTGGGCGTACCCGTGAAAACCATCAAGGTCTCGCTGTTCGTCTTCACCGCCTTCTGCGCCTGCTTGTTTGCCACATTGCAAGTATTTGACGTGGGATCGGCCGCCGCCGACCGCGGCATGCAAAAGGAGTTCGAAGCCATCATCGCGGCTGTCATCGGCGGCGCCCTGCTGACGGGCGGCTACGGTTCCGTCGTCGGCGCCTGCTTCGGCGCGCTGATCTTCGGCGTGGTGCAGATCGGTATTACTTATACAAATATCAATTCCGACTGGTTCCGTGTCTTCCTCGGCGTCATGCTGCTGATCGCGGTACTGTTCAACAACTTTGTCCGTGCCCGTGTCACGGAAGCGAGATAAGCCATGAGCGAATACATCCTTGCGCTGGAAAATATCAGCAAACGTTTCGGCTCCGTCATCGCCCTGCAAAACGTCACCCTGCGCCTGAAACCGGGCGAAGTGCATTGCCTGCTGGGCGATAACGGCGCCGGCAAGTCGACCCTGATCAAGACCCTGGCCGGCGTGCACCGGCCCACCGATGGCCAATACCTGGTTGACGGCAAGCCCGTCAGCTTCAATTCGCCGAAAGAGGCGCTGGACCTGGGCGTGGCCACCGTCTACCAGGACCTGGCGCTCGTGCCCCTGCTGTCCGTGGCGCGCAATTTCTTCATGGGCCGCGAGCCGATCAAGAAGATGTTTGGCGTGCTGCCCGTGATGGATATGGAGTATGCAGCCACCACGGCGCGCGACAAGCTGGCCGAAATGGGCATCATGGTGCGCGACCCGCACCAGGCCGTGGGCACCATGTCGGGCGGCGAGCGGCAATGCCTGGCCATTGCCCGCGCCATCCACTTCGGCGCGCGCGTGCTGATCCTTGACGAGCCGACGGCCGCGCTGGGCGTGAAACAGTCGTTCAATGTGCTGAAACTGATCTACAAGGCGCGCGAACGGGGCTTGTCCGTGATCTTTATCACCCACAATGTGCACCACGCCTATCCCGTGGGCGACTCGTTCACCCTGTTGAACCGGGGCAAGTCGCTGGGTACTTACACCAAGGAAACAGTTTCCAAGGATGAGGTACTCGACATGATGGCGGGCGGTGCGGAAATGCAAACGCTGATGGCTGAACTCGACGGTGTCACGATTTAAGGATAACCATGAATAACCCGACACAATTTGCCCAGGGCCGCGCGCTCGACGTGATCTGCCTGGGCCGCCTGGCCGTGGACCTGTATGCGCAGCAGATCGGCAGCTCCCTGGAAGACGCGACGAGCTTTGCCAAGTACCTGGGCGGCTCTTCCGCGAATATCGCCTTCGGCACGGCCCGGCTGGGCTTGAAATCGGCCATGCTGTCGAAGGTGGGCGACGACCACATGGGCCGTTTCTTGACGGACACATTGTCAAAGGAAGGCTGCGACGTCAGCCACGTGGGCATCGACCGCGACCGCCTGACGGCTTTGGTGATGCTGGGTATCAAGGATAAAAACACCTTCCCCTTGATTTTTTACCGTGAAAATTGCGCCGACATGGCCATCGACGCCGCGTCGGTGGATGCGGCCTTCGTTGCCTCGAGCAAGGCGCTGTTGATCACCGGCACGCATTTCTCCACCGCTGCCATGCACGCCGTCAGCACCCAGGCACTCACATTGGCCCGCGCCCATAACGTGCGCACCGTGTTCGACATCGATTACCGGCCCGTGCTGTGGGGCTTGTCCGGCAAGGCGGACGGCGAAACGCGTTTCGTCTCGAACGAAGGCGTGACGCGCCACCTGCAGGCGATCTTGCCGCAGTTCGACCTGATCGTCGGCACGGAAGAGGAATTCATGATCGCCGGCGGCGGCGCCGACATCATGGCGTCCCTGCGCGCCGTGCGGGCCGCCACCCTGGCGACCCTGGTCGTCAAGCGGGGCCCATTGGGCAGCGCCGTCATCGACAATGTGGTGCCGCACAGCCTCGACGATGCCTATAACTACCGTGGCGTGCGCGTCGAAGTGCTGAACGTGCTCGGTGCGGGCGATGCCTTTCTCTCCGGTTTCCTGAAAGGCTGGCTGCGCGGCGAGGATTACGAGGCGTGCTGCCGCTATGCGAACGGCTGCGGCGCCCTCGTCGTGTCGCGCCACGGTTGCGCACCGGCCATGCCGTCGCCCGTGGAACTCGACTATTTCCTCGCCAACGCGGCAAAACTGACGCAGCCGGACCAGGACGCCACCTTGTCGCGCTTGCACCGCACGACGGTGGCGCGCAAGCAATGGGACGAGCTGTGCGTGTTTGCGTTCGATCACCGCACGCAATTCTTTGAGCTGGCGCAACAAACCGGCGCGCCCGAAGCGGCCATTGCGGCCTTGAAGCAATTGATGGTGCAAGCCGTGGCGCAAACGGAAACGGCCTTGCAATTATCCGGCAAGACGGGCGTGCTGATCGATGGCCGCTATGGCGTCGATGCGCTCAACGATGCGACGGGGCGCGGCTGGTGGATAGGTCGTCCCGTGGAATTGCCCGGTTCCAATCCGTTGCAATTCGACTGGGGCCGCTCCATCGGCTCGCACCTGCTCAGCTGGCCGAAGGAACACGTGATCAAGTGCCTGGTGCAGCTGCATCCGGACGACGCCGTGGAAAACCGCCTGGAACAGGAAGCGCAGATCAAGGCCCTGTATGACGCGGCGCAAGTGAGCGGTCACGAACTGTTGCTCGAGGTCATACCGTCGGAATCCTTGCCGCACGGTGACGATACCGTCTTGCGCGCCGTCAAGCGCCTGTACAACCTCGGCATCTACCCGGAATGGTGGAAACTGGAAAGCATGACAGCTGCGCAATGGCAAGCCATCGACGCTCTCGTGCATGAGCGCGATCCGTATTGCCGTGGCGTCGTATTACTTGGCTTGAACGCGCCGATTGCCGCCCTGGCCACCAGTTTTGAACAGGCCAGTGCCAGCACCACCTGCAAGGGTTTCATGGTGGGCCGCACCATCTTCCAGGAACCGAGCCGCCGCTGGCTGGCCGGCGAACTCGACGATGCGGGCCTGATCGCCGCCGTGCGCGCCAACTTCGAGCAGCTGATTGTCCTGTGGCAGCGCACGCGCAACCGCCTGGAGCGTGCGGCATGAGCGCCACCATCCGCCTGACCATG
>NZ_JBXAKW010000009.1:0-58707 GCF_058798815.1 Janthinobacterium sp. GW822-FHT07A03
GGTTGCGGGGACAGGATTTGAACCTGTGACCTTCGGGTTATGAGCCCGACGAGCTGCCAGACTGCTCCACCCCGCACAAGAATTATAAGGGCAAACGGGTGGCTTAGGCAATAGCTATCTCAACTTAGACTGCAATAGAGCTATTAAATTGAAAAGTGCGTGAAAAAGCGCGGCCAATTGCCGGTTGGCATTGTGTCCGCCCGTCACGCCACGCCGCACGCAATCGGTGTACAGTAAGCGTTACACTAACGTCTTGTCCGATGCCATCCCTACTCCAAGCCTGCCCATGAAATTCTGCTCCGAATGCGCCCACCCTGTCAGCCTGTCCATTCCGGAAGGCGACAACCGTCCGCGCTATGTCTGCGCCAACTGCGACGCCATCCATTACCAGAACCCGAAAATGGTGGTCGGCTCGATTCCCGTCTGGGAAGAGGATGGCCAGTTGCAGGTGTTGCTGTGCAAGCGGGCCATCGAACCGCGCCTGGGCTACTGGACCCTGCCGGCCGGCTTCATGGAAAACGACGAAACGACGTCCGACGCGGCCGAGCGCGAAACGGTGGAGGAAGCGGGCGCGAATATCGAGCTGGGGCCCCTGTTTTCGCTGCTCAACGTGCAGCGCGTGCACCAGGTGCACCTGTTCTACCTGGCGCGCCTGCGCGACCTCGATTTCGCGCCGGGCATCGAAAGCCTGGACGTGCAGCTGTTTACGGAAGCGCAAATTCCCTGGGATGACCTGGCCTTCCCCACCATCCGCGCCACGCTGGAACTGTTCTTTGCCGACCGCGTGAAAATCCGCGAAGGCGGCAGCTACGGCGTCCATACGGGCGACATCACGCGCCCGATGGCGCGCGCGGATGCAGAGTAAGCCCCTATCACCTGCCACCCTTGACGCCGCATGATTCCCTGGCTCGACATCCACACCCCGTTCCCCGACGTCTCGCGCGCCCTCACCGACGAAGCGCCCGGCCTGCTGGCGGCCGGCGCCGACCTGTCGCCCGCGCGCCTGCTCGACGCCTACAAGCACGGCATCTTCCCCTGGTTTTCCGAGGGCCAGCCCATACTCTGGTGGAGCACCGATCCGCGCATGGTGCTGATGACGGCGGACTTCAAGGTGTCCGACAGCCTGGCCAAGGCGATCCGCAAGGTCGAGCGCAGCGCCGCCACGGACGGGCGCTGGCAGCTGCGCTTCGACGGCGATTTCGACGCCGTCATGCGCGCCTGCGCGGCGCCGCGCAAGGATGGCCCGGGCACCTGGATTTCCGACGAGATCATCGCCGGCTACACGGGCTTGCACAAGCTGGGCTACGCGCACTCGTCCGAGCTGTGGCTGGACGGCGAACTGGTGGGCGGCGCGTATGGCGTGTCGATCGGGCGCATGTTCTATGGCGAATCGATGTTCGCGCGCGTTTCGGATGGCTCGAAGATCGCGCTGGCGCACCTGGTGCGCTTTTTGCAGGCGCGCGGCGTGGCCATGATTGACTGCCAGCAAGAAACAAAACACCTGGCCTCGCTGGGCGCGGCGCCCATTTCGCGCGCGCGCTTCCTGGCCCATCTGCGCGTCGCTATTGAAGCAGCGCAAATCACCGACTGGCATGCTGCGCCACCGGCGTAAAAAAGCTATGATATCTCCAGGCACACTTCCATTGCCGCGGACAGACCAGACAGGACCAGCATGACGCACCTGAACGAACTACCGTTTGCCACCCTGCAGTTCTACACGACGGCCCCCTATCCGTGCAGCTACCTGGACGACCGCCAGGCCCGCTCGCAGGTGGCCACGCCCTCGCACCTGATCAACAGCGACGTGTATTCGGAACTGGTGCGCAACGGCTTTCGCCGCAGCGGCATCTTCACCTACCGCCCGTATTGCGACGGCTGCCAGGCCTGCATCCCCGTGCGCGTGGTGACCGGCGAGTTCACGCCCAACCGCAACCAGCGCCGCGCCTGGAGCCGGCATGCCGACCTGCAGGCGGGCGTGGCCACCCTGTCCTTCCTCGACGAGCACTACGAGCTGTATCTGCGCTACCAGAGCACGCGCCACGCGGGCGGCGGCATGGACCAGGACAGCCGCGACCAGTATGCGCAATTCCTGCTGCAAAGCCGGGTCAACACGCGCCTGGTGGAATTTCGCGATGCCGAAGGCACGCTGCGCATGGTCAGCATCATCGACGTGCTGGCCGATGGCCTGTCGTCCGTCTACACCTTCTTCGACCCGGACGTGCCGGGCGCCTCGTACGGCACCTACAACGTGCTGTGGCAGATCGCCCAGGCACGCGAACTGGGCCTGCCCTACATCTATCTGGGCTACTGGATAGAACAGAGTCCGAAGATGGCCTATAAAATCAACTTCAAGCCGCTGGAAGCGCGCGTCAAGGGGCAGTGGGTCGTCCTGTAAAATCGGGTAGGTCGGATTAGCGGCGGTACGCCGCGTAATCCGACGCTGCAAAGCCAACAATGGTGTCGGATTACGCTGCGCCTCGGCGGCGCCGCTAATCCGACCTACGCCTTGTTACCTGCTCTTGTCCGGAAACGCCGGACGCGGCGGCCGCACGGGCGGATTCTTCGCCAGTTCGGCCTGGATCACCTCGATCGCCTTTTCCAGCTGCGGATCGCGGCCGGCGATGACGTCGGCCGGCGTTTGCTCGACTTCGATATCGGGCGGCACGCCTTCGTTTTCCACGCCCCAGCCATTTTCGCGCGTCCAGAACGCCAGGTTCGGCGCCGTGATCGTGCCGCCATCCATCAGCACGGGGAAGCCGAGGATGCCTACCAGGCCGCCCCACGTCGCCTTGCCGATCAGCGGGCCCATGTTGTTCTTGCGGAACATCCACGGCAGCAGGTCGCCGCCCGAGCCGGCCGTCTCGTCGATCAGCATGGCGCGCGGCCCCTGGATCGAGGCGGACGGCGTCTTCATGTCGGCGCCGTAGCGCATGGTCCACCAGGCGATTTCCTTCTTCTGCAGGATCTCGATGTAGTAATCGGCCACGCTGCCGCCGCCATTGAAACGCTCGTCGACGATGATGGCCTGCCTGTCCGCCTGCGGGAAGAAATAGCGCTTGAAGTAGGTGTGGCCCAGCCCCGCCGTATTCGGCACGTACACGTACGCCACCTTGCCGTTGGTGGCCGCATTGACCTTGCGCATATTGCCTTCGATCCAGTCGCGGTTGCGCAAGGCATCTTCCGTCGGCACGGGCACCACGGTGATCGTGCGCGCGCCCTTGCCGTCGGCAGAGGGCCCCACGGTCAGGTCGATGGCCTTGCCGGCCGTGTTCTCGAAGGCGCTGTAGATATTCGTCGGCGGCGCCAGCGGGCGGCTGTCGACGGCCAGCAGGTATTCGCCCGCCTTGACGTTCAGGCCCGGCTCCGTCAGCGGCGCGCGCAGGGCCGGATTCCAGTTCAAGCCGCCATACACCTTCTTGAAGCGGTAATGGCCGTCGCTGACCTCGTAATCGGCGCCCAGGAGTCCCCCCGGCACCTTCTTGGCCTCGATGAAATCGTCGCCGCCGCCGCCGCGGTGGTGGCCCACGGCCAGTTCGCTGCACATCCATTGAATCAGGCGGTTCAGGTCCGCGCGGCTCGACAACTCGGGCAGGAAGACGGCGTACTTGTCGCGCATGGCCTTCCAGTCCACGCCATGCATGCCCGGGTCATAGAAGTAGTCGCGGTTGATGCGCCACACTTCATTGAAAATCTGCGCCCACTCGGCGCGCGGATCGGCCTTGACTTCGATGGCGTCGACCTTGATCTTGCCTTCGCCCGGCGCCAGCAGCTTGCCCGTGGCGCTCCCCATGGCCCAGTTGTCCTTTTGGCGGTACAGCAGCTTCTTGCCGTCGGCCGAGACGTCGAAATCGTCCGCTTCCGCCACCACGGTTTCCGCCTTGCGCTCCTTCAGGTCGAAGCGCTGCACGGCCTTCTTGCCATCGCTTTCGCGCAGCAGGAAGATCTGCCCGGCGGCGCCGGCGGTGAGGCTGGAGAACTGCGCGGCCGGCAGCGGCAAATCGACGATGCGCGTGGCGATGCCGTCGAAATCGATGCTGATCGGCGCCACGGGGGCCACCGTCACTTTCGGGTCGTCGCGGCCCGTCTTCGGATCGATCTTCGGCTCGTTCTTCGGCTCCGCTTCCGCCTTCGCCGTGTCTTTCCTGCTCTCCGCGCTGGCGGCCTTTTCCTCGTCGCTTTCCTTGATCAGCGGCGACGGCAAGTCGCGCCGCAGCACGGCCATCCACACGGTGCGCGTCACCAGGTTGTCTTCGTTCTGCTGCGAGAACCAGTTGTTACTGGGGCCCGCATTCGTCGAGGCGAAGAAGTACAGGTATTTGCCGCTCTTGTCGAACACGGGCTGGGCCACGTCGGACAAGCCATCGGTCACGGGCATGGACTTGTTCTGCTCGACGGAATAGATGTAGGCGCTGCGCGTGTAGGTGGGCGAATTGAGCGTGTAGGCCAGCCAGCGCGAATCGGGCGCCCACGAGGCGCGCATGCTCTTGTCGACGCCATACATCGGCTCCGTGGCTATTTTTTGCACCTTGCCGTTGCCGATATCGATCACATACATGCTCCAGCCATTGTCGGCAAACGCGATCTTCCTGCTGTCGGGCGACCAGACGGCATTGTCATAGAAGCCGCTGCCATTGAGTTTGAACTTGCGCACGGCGCCCTTGCCATCCTGCGCCCGCACATGCAGCTCGTATTCGCCCGACTCGTCCGAGAAATACGCGACCGAGCGGCCATCGGGCGACCAGATGGGCGTGCGCTCGTGGGCGCCGGCCGTCTGCGTCAGGTTGCGCACGTCGCCCTTGTCGGCGGGGATGGTGACGATCTCGCCGCGGTATTCGAAGGCGATGCGTGCGCCCGACGGCGAAATCGACGCATCGCGGATGTATTTCGCGTTCTTGACCCAGCGGGCGCGCGCCTGCCCCAGGTCGCTGGCCACGCTGATGGTGAGCTTGCGCGCCTGGCCGCTGGCGATGTCAAACGAGTGCAGATAGCCGGCCTGCTCGTAGACGATGGTGCCGTTCGCGGCCGACGCGTTGAGCACGGGGAAATCCTTGTGCTGCGTCAACTGGCGCACGGCCTTCGTCTTGACGTCGTAGGCAAACAGGTTGAATTCGCCGTTGCGGTCGGAGCGGAAGTACACGGTATCGCCTATCCACATCGGGTCGACGTCGTTCGAGCGCGTCGTCGGCTGGGGGATTTTTTCGATGGATTTGTCGCTGGACGAAAACAGCCACAGCCAGGAATTGGTGCCGCCCCGGTAGCGCTTCCACTGTTTGAAGGCGGGCATCAGCGGGTTGTAGGCGATGCGCTTGCCATCGGGCGAATACGTGGCGCGCGACGCATTCGGGATCTCCAACTGCGTTTCCACGCCGCCCGCCACGGGCACCGTGAACAGCTTCTGGAAGCGGTTGTTGAAGGCGGCGCGGGGCGACGTAAACATCACGGCCTGGCCATCGGGCGTGAACGATTGCGCCAGATCAATACCGGGGTGGAAGGTCAGGCGGCGCGGCACGCCGCCCGCCGCCGCGATCACATACACGTCGACATTGCCGTCGATGTTGGCGCTATACGCGATCAGGCTGCCGTCGGGCGAGAACACGGGATTCGATTTGTCGCCCAGGTCGGACGTCAGGCGCCGCGCGCCGCCGCCGTCGAGGTTCGACAGCCACAAATCTCCCGCATAGATGAAGGCGATGTGCCGGCTGGAGACGGCCGGTTCGCTCAGCATGCGGGTGTCCTGGGTATTGGGCAGGGCCAGGGCCGGGTGGCTCAGCAGCAGTGCGCTGGCGGCCGCGATGGCGGTCAGGATGCGTGTCTTTTTCAATCGATGTCTCGCTTATGTAGTAAAGGGAACAGGGAAGAAACAGGAAGGTCCGCGACCGGATGCAGATTATCAAGGGATCAATATTGCATTAGGCCAACAAGAACTATACACCCGTCCGCCGCGCGGAACACGGTAAAATACGGCACTTATTTCGCGCGCCGCCAGCCCTTCCCGGTCGCCCGCACACCTACTCAAAGCGCCCCATGTCTGAAAAATTCCTGTACTCCCTCGCCCGTCCCCTGCTGTTTTCGATGGATGCCGAAGCGGCCCACCATTTCACCCTGCCCGCCCTGAAACGCGCCAGCGCGCTGGGCCTGACAAAGCTGGCCGGCAAACCGGCGCTTGATCCGCGCACGGTGATGGGCATCACCTTCCCGAACCCGGTCGGCCTGGCCGCCGGCCTGGACAAGGATGGCGCCTACATCGATGCGCTGGCCGACCTGGGTTTCGGCTCGATCGAAGTGGGCACCGTCACGCCGCGCGCGCAGGCGGGCAATCCGCAACCGCGCATGTTCCGCCTGCCGCAGGCGCAAGGCATCATCAACCGCATGGGCTTCAATAATGGCGGCGTGGACGCCTTCGTGGCCAATGTGCAGGCGTCGAAGTTCTACCAGAACCACGCCGGCGTGCTGGGCCTGAACATCGGCAAGAACGCCGATACGCCCATCGAGCGGGCCGCCGACGATTACCTGCTGTGCCTGGAAAAAGTCTACCCCTACGCAAGTTACGTGACGGTGAACATCTCGTCGCCGAACACGAAAAACCTGCGCCAGCTGCAGGGCGCGTCCGAACTCGACGCCCTGCTGTCGCAACTGAAGGATGCCCAGGCGCGCCTGGCGGACAAGCACAAGCGCTACGTGCCGCTGGCCCTGAAAATCGCGCCGGACATGGATGGCGAACAGGTGAAAAGCATCGCCGAGTCGCTCACGCGCCACCAGATCGACGGCGTCATCGCCACCAACACGACCCTGTCGCGCAGCGCCGTCGAAGGCATGCCGCACGGCGCGGAAGCGGGCGGCCTGTCGGGCGCGCCCGTGTTCGAGCTATCGAACAATGTGATCCGTTTGCTGAAGGCGGAACTGGGCGACGCCCTGCCCATCATCGGCGTGGGCGGCATCATGCAGGGCAAGGATGCTTTGGCCAAGTTCGAGGCGGGCGCGCAGCTGGTGCAGCTGTACAGCGGCCTGATCTACGCCGGTCCCGCCCTGATCAAGGATTGCGCGCGCGCGCTGCGCGGCAAGCAGCCAGCATGATAGACAAGGTCAGACTCGGTTCCAGCGGCCTGGAAGTGAGCCGGATCTGCCTGGGCACGATGACCTTCGGCGAGCAGAACAGCGAAGCCGAAGCGCATAGCCAGCTCGATTACGCGCTCGAACGGGGCATCAACTTCGTCGACACGGCGGAGATGTATCCCGTGATGGCCAGCGCACAGACGCAGGGCAGCACGGAGCGCTACATCGGCAGCTGGCTGAAGAAAAGCGGCAAGCGCAGCCAGATCGTCCTGGCCAGCAAGGTGGCCGGGCCGAACTCGCGCATGCACTGGATACGCAAGGGCAAGACGGATCACGACACGGTCAACATCCGCGCTGCCGTCGAAGACAGTTTGCGCCGGCTGCAGACGGAGCATATTGACCTGTATCAATTGCACTGGCCCAGCCGCAATCTGCCCATCTTCGGCGCCAGCGTGTACAACCCGCGCAAGGAACACGCCTCGGTCGCCATCGAGGATACGCTGGCCGTGCTGGGCAAGCTGGTCGACGAGGGCAAGATCGGCCACATCGGCGTGTCGAATGAATCGTCGTGGGGCGTGTGCGAATACATCAAGCAGGCCGAGCTGAAAGGCTTGCCGCGCATCGTTTCGATCCAGAACCTGTACAACCTGACGGCGCGCCATTTCGAGACGAGCCTGCTCGACGAAACCTGCCACCGCGAGAACGTCGGCTTGCTGGCCTACAGCCCGCTGGCGTTCGGCCAGCTGACAGCGAAGTACCTCGACAATCCACAAGCCAGGGGCCGCCTGACGATCTTCCCGGCCGGCTGGAGTCCCCGCTACGTGCGCCCCGCCACCATCGAGGCGGCCAGCCAGTATGCGGCGCTGGCCCGCGCGCATGGCCTGACGCCGGCGCAGCTGGCACTGGCCTGGTGCTACTCGCGCTGGTTCGTCGCCTCGACCATCATCGGCGCCACCAGCGTGGCGCAGCTGCAGCAAAATATCGACGCGCATCACCTCACCTTGTCGCCGGAGCTGGTGGCGGCCGTCGACGCCATCCACGCCGGAGCGCCCAATCCGGGGCAGTAATTCCTGCCGTCTGGCGGCGCATGCCGCCGCCAGGCTCCCCACGCCCATCGCAGATAGTCGTATTTATACAACAGCCGGCAATTTACTGCTGTGCAGCATTGCGGCCTTGCCGTGCCCGGTCGTATGCTGGAAACGAGGCCATATGCGCTACGCGCACCATGTTGACGTCTTTCAGATATTTATTGCATATCGATAGACAGAACGATTCGTAAGCACGCCGCGTGCCCACTGTTAATCTGATTGCATCACCGGACCGCCATGGTCCGCGCAACCACAACCGAAGAGATATCGTCGATGAGTTCAAGCACCGCCCGCTCCCAGCTTCCCGCCCTCCCCGTCAAAACCGTGATCGCCGCCAGCCTGGTCGCCTGCTTCAGCCTGCCGATGCAGGCGCAAGCGCAGCAAGAGCTGCCGGCCGAAGGCGAATTGCAATCGGTGGTCGTCACCGGCACCTTCGCCAAGAACCGCCGCACCATCGATTCCGAATCGCCGATCGACATCCTCACCTCGCGCGACCTGCAAAGCACGGGTTCGGGCGAACTGGCTACCGTGCTGGCGCGCCTGCTGCCCTCGCTGAACTTCGCCCGCGCCACGGGCGCCGACGCCAGCGACGCCGTGCGTCCGGCCCAGTTGCGCGGCCTGTCGCCGGACCAGACCCTGGTGCTGGTGAACGGCAAGCGCCGCTATACCTCGGCCGTCGTCAACGTCAACGGCTCGCTGGGCCGCGGCTCGGCGCCCGTCGACCTGAACGCCATTCCCCTGGCCGCCATCGACCACGTGGAAGTGCTGCGCGACGGTGCGGCGGCCCAGTACGGCTCCGACGCGATTGCCGGCGTGATCAACATCATCCTGAAAAAAGGCGCGGCCGGCGGCGATATCGAAGTGGGCTATGGCCAGACACAGGAACGCGACGGCAAGCAGAAATCCATCAAGGGTTCGGCCGGCTTCGCCCTGGGCGATGACGGCTGGGTGCGCGTCTCGGCCGAAGTGGCGGAACGCGACCCGACCAACCGCGCCGGCGCCGACTTCCGCAATCCGCTGGAGCCGCGCTACGGCAAGGTCAACCAGCGCTACGGCGACCCGGAAAGCAAGCCGGCGACGATTTTCCTCAACAGCGAATACCGCATCAGCGACAATATCGACTGGTATGCCTTCGGCAACTATGGCAAGCGCGATACGTCGGCCGCCGCGACCTGGCGCACGGCGCTGATCCAGGATTCGGTCACCAAGGCGTACTCGCAGCGCACGCCGATCTACCCGGAAGGCTTCTTGCCGCTGCAAAACAGCACCCTGACCGACCAGTCCATCGTCACGGGCTTGCGCGGCGACGCGGCCGGCTGGCGCTGGGATGCCAGCCTCAATTACGGCAGCAACAAGTTCGAGCTGGACCTGGACAACACGGTCAACCAGTCGCTGGGCGCGAACAGCCCCACGCATTTCTATGCCGGCTCGCTGAAAAACGAACAGACGGTGTTCAACCTCGATGCGGCGCGCGAATTTCCTGTCTCTTTCTTTACGGGCCCCCTGACGGTGGCCGTCGGTGCCGAAGCGCGCCATGAAAAGTACAGCATTGGCGCCGGCGATGAAGCGTCGTACACGGGCGGAGGTTCGCAAGGCTTTGCCGGCTTCCGTCCTGCCAACGCCGGCAGCCACTCGCGCCACAACGAGTCGATCTATGTGAACCTGGAAGCGGAAGCGACGAAAAAGCTGTCGGGCGGCGTGGCCCTGCGCCATGAGCGCTACAGCGATTTCGGCAGCACCACCTCGGCCAAGGGTTCGGCCCGCTATGCGTTCACGGACGCGCTGTCCCTGCGCGGCACGGTGTCGAGCGGCTTCCGCGCGCCATCGCTGGCGCAGCAGTACTACACCATCACCACCACCAACTTCCAGGTCATCAACGGCAACAATACGGCCATCGAGACGGGCACCTTCGCCGTGAATACGCCGCAGGCGCGCGCCCTCGGTGCGCAAGACCTGAAACCGGAAAAGGCGCGCAACTACAGCCTGGGCCTGCAATTCCAGCCCAGCCGCAACTTCACGACGACGGTGGACGCCTACCGCATCGACATCGACAACCGCATCCTGTTCTCGGCCAACCTGGCGCTGAACGACAAGCTCAAGGCCCAGCTGGCGACGCAAGGCTCGACCGTGGGCGCGGCGCGCTACTTCACCAACGCCGTCGACACGCGCACGGAAGGCGTGGACATCGTCAGCACCTACCGCATCGACCTGCAGGACAAGGACCGCCTGGACCTCACCGTGGCGTACAACCACAACAAGAGCACGGTACAGAAAATCGCCGACAATCCAGCCATCCTGACGGCCAACAACCTGAAACTGATCGATCGCCAGAGCATCGACCGCATCACGGTGGCGTCGCCGAAGGACAAGTTCAGCCTTGCCGCCGACTACGGCTTCGGCATCTGGAATGCGCACGGCGTCGTGACGCGCTACGGCAGCTTCACCGTGCCGCAGAACGACGTCAAGCTGGACCAGACGTATGACCCGCAATGGGTGCTGGACGTGTCCGGTTCCGTGAAACTGGGCAAGAACTGGCGCCTGGTGGCCGGCATCGACAACGTTACCAATCGCTACCCGGCGCAAGTGACGAGCGCGGGCAACCTGAACGTCAACGGTACCCAGCCCTACAGCATCTTCGCGCCAAACGGCTTCAACGGCCGCTATTACTATGCCAAGGCTGGCTATAGCTGGTAAAGAGCGCCCTGCCATGCAAAAAGCCCGGAACGCATCGCGTTTCCGGGCTTTTTTTCATGCGTTAGCGCAAGCGCCCGCAGGCGCGGCAGGCTCAGGCGTGACGGCGGCGCGCGACAAAACCGACCAGGCCCAGGCCCAGCATCAGCATGCCGTAGGTCGCTGGCTCAGGCACGGCGGAGACCGAACTGTAGGCGCGGAAATTGCTCAGGCCGCGCGGCAGGTTGGCAATGCTGAAGAGCGTATTGGCAGCCAGCGGCGTGTCCCAATGGAACAACAGTTCGCCACGGCCATAATGCACGGCCAGGTAGTCGAAGCTGGAGTTGACGGTGAACGAACCGGACTTGCTGCTGGCCAGGTCGCCCTGGGCGGCAAAGACCAGCGAACCGGTACCGCTGGATGGCAAGCCAAACTTGCTGCTGACCAAGCTCTGGATGGCGGCCGCGCTTTGCGCGCCGGGCGGGTTGGCGCCGTCATAGACCCAGACCGAGTCCGCTGCCACGCTGCCATAAGTGACGGTATTGCCGCCCACCAGGAAGCCGCTCTTGGCGGGATCGGTGATTTCCACCCAGCTCGCCGCCTGGGCCAATGGCGCCAGGAAAGCCGAAACGCTCAGGCACAGACCCAGCAGCGCATGTTTAGTCGTGTTCATAATTTCCCCTATTGATAAATTTCAAAAATTACAATGTTGATTATATTTTTGTTATATTTCTTTGCGATTGGACAAAAGATATCATCCGGGAAATCAAAGTGCAATAAAAGAAACAAATTTTACCATTGGCATTTTTAATCGATCTCATCAGTTTCTTGCAGAGTCCGGCTATCACGGGGCGTGCCGCCATCCTTGCCGCGACCGGACGCCGTTTCAGGAAACAAGATTGTTGTAGATCAGCACATGCCAAGCGGCGGCTTAGCCCTGCGGCAATAGCAAGCCTGCAGGTATGCGTGGTCATCCTGGCACGCAATCGGCTACCATGGGCTTTCTTTCCTGATGACGGATCACCATGCCCAGCTGGCACCTGGCCGACGCCGCCGAACTGGCGGCGCGCCATCCCTACACCTTCTATAAATCGCCGCCCGAGGCCATCGCCCAAGTGCGCCCCGGCGAGGTGGTCAAGCTGATCTTCGCCTTCCACAGCGACGACCCGCAGGCGCCGGGCGCCGAGCGCATGTGGGTGCTGGTCGATACGGTGGACGCCGGCGGCCATTTCACGGGCAAGCTCGACAACATGCCCGGCTATATCGCCGATTTGCATGCCAAGGACCCCATCGCCTTCGCGGCGCGCCACATCATCAATACCCAGCACGACGATGACGATAACCTCGTCAACCGCTATGCGGGCCTGTGCTTCGTCACAAAACGCGTGCTGGAAGACGGCGCGCCCGTCGGCTATCTGTACCGCGAGGAGCCGGACAACGAAGACGACAGCGGCTGGCGCTTCACGGCCAACGACGAGAGCGACGACTACATCAACGACAGCGCCAACGTGGCCCTCGTGTCGCTGGGCGCCGTGCTCAGCGTGGACGACCGTTTCATTGCGCTGCTCGATTCTCCGGCCGGCGCGGCGTATGCCTTCGACCACAACACGCAACAATTCATGGCGGTTGACGAATGACAACAGATGAACTGAAGGAATTTTGCGCGGCCCTGCCCGGCGCGCAAGCCGTGCTGTACGGTGCGCCGTCGAACATCCTCGTGTATGAAGTGGGCGGGAAGAAATTTGCGTATTTCAAGACCAGCATGCCCGAGCAGTGGCGCTTCAGCCTGCGCGTCAGCGCGGAACGGTTTGTCGAACTGACGGACATGCCGGGCGTCAAACCGGCCCGCTACATGGGCCGCTTTCACTGGGTCACCATCGTCGACGTGGCGCGCTTTCCCGCCGATTACCTGGCGGAATTGGTGCAGGATAGCTACGCGCGCGCCGTGGCCAGCCTGACGCGCACGCAAAAGGCGGCTATCGCCTAGAGGGCTTCTTCGCCCGCCATGGCGCGGTCGATGTCTTCGCGCGTCAGGTCCGGCGCCAGCTGCAGGATGAACTCGTAGGCGTAGGCGCGCAGGTAGGCGCCGCGTCGCACGGCCAGGCGCGTCGTGTTGGTGGCGAACAGATGCGACGCTTCCACCGCCCGCAACCCCTTGTCGCGGCCATGGTCGAAGGCCATCGAGGCCACGATGCCCACGCCCAGGCCCAGCGCCACGTATTGCTTGATGACGTCGGAATCCATGGCCGTGAGGATGATGTCGGTCGTCACGCCCGCCTTGGCGAATGCATCGTCGATATGGCCGCGGCCCGTGAACCCCTTGTCATAGGTAATCAACGGATACTTGGCCAGGTCTTCCAGGCGGATCGGCGAGTGCTCGAGCAGCGGATGGCCGTCCGGCACGACGATCAGATGGCTCCAGCGGTAGCACGGGAACGACACGAGGTCGGGGAACTGGCTCAGGCCTTCCGTGGCGATGCCGATATCGGTCTTGCCCGACAGCACCCATTCCGCGATATGTTCGGGTGCGCTTTGTTGTAGCGCAATACGCACGTCGGGGAAGGCGGCGCGAAAGCCCTGTACCACTTTCGGCAACGCATAGCGCGCCTGCGTGTGCGTGGCCGCCACGGATAACGTTCCGCTGGTCTGGCCGCTGTATTCGAGGCTGGCCTGCTGCAGGTTTTCCGCCTCGATCAAGAGGCGGTCGACGATCTTCAAAATGCCCTTGCCCGGCTCCGTCAAGCCCGTCAAGCGCTTGCCGTTGCGCTCGAAAATCACCACGCCCAGCTCGTCCTCGAGTTCGCGGATCTGCCGGCTCACGCCCGGCTGCGACGTGAACAGGGCATTCGCCACTTCCGTCAGGTTATAGCCGCGGCGGGCCGCTTCGCGGATCGAACGCAGTTGTTGAAAGTTCATATATTTTCAGCCTTTAGGTTCTTGTCGGTTCGACGAACACATGTAAACGTTTCGGACGGACAACTAAAGTCTCGCCTTCCTTCAGCTGCAGATGGCTGAAGCGCTCGTTCGACATCACCGCTTCGATCAGTTCGCTGTTATCGACGCGCTGCAAGTCCAGCTGGGCCAGCGGGCCGATCGCATGGGCGCGGCTCAGTTTCACGACGATGCCTTCCGCGCCCTGCGTGTAGCGGTCGATTTCCAGGTCGTGCGGGCGCACATAGGCCGTGCCCTTGCTGTCGCTCACGCCCGCATAATCGGGCACCTCGAAGCTGGCGTCGCCCGTCGCCATCACGCCGTCATGCACGCGGCCGTGGAACAGGTTGACGTTGCCCAGGAAGCCGTAGACGAAGGGCGACGCCGGGTGGTTATAGACTTGCTCTGGGGAACCAAGTTGCTCGACGGTACCCTTGTTCATCAGCACGACCTGGTCGGCCACTTCCAGCGCCTCTTCCTGGTCATGCGTCACAAAAATGCTGGTCACGTGCAAGTCGTCGTGCAGGCGGCGCAGCCAGCGGCGCAATTCCTTGCGCACCTTGGCATCCAGGGCGCCGAACGGCTCGTCGAGCAGCAGCACGCGCGGTTCGACAGCCAGGGCGCGGGCCAGGGCGATACGCTGGCGTTGTCCGCCCGACAGTTGCGGCGGATAGCGGTCGGCCAGCCAGTCCAGCTGCACCAGCTCCAGCAAATCTTTTACCTTGCGGCGGATCTGGTCTTCCGACGGGCGCTCGCTGCGCGACTTCACACGCAGGCCGAACGCCACGTTTTCGAACACCGTCATGTGCTTGAACAGGGCGTAATGCTGGAACACGAAACCGACCTGGCGTTCGCGCACGTGGCGGTTCGACGCGTCTTCCGCGTCCAGCAGCACCTGGCCGCTGTCCGGATGTTCCAGACCGGCAATGATGCGCAGCAAGGTGGTCTTGCCGCAACCCGACGGGCCCAGCAGGGCCGTCAATTCGCCGGCGGGAAAGTCCAGCGAGATATTGTCGAGGGCGACGAAATCGCCGAAGCGCTTGTGGATGTTTTTAACTGCGATGGTCATATCAGTGCTCCGTAGAACGTAAGGCGGAATCGTCGGCGTCGCTCTCGTTCAAACGCCACTCAATAAAGGCTTTCAGGGCCAACGTCACCAGCGCCAGCAGGGCCAGCAGCGAGGCGACGGCAAATGCGGCGGCGAAGTTGTACTCGTTGTACAGAATCTCCACCTGCAAGGGCATGGTGTTGGTTTCGCCGCGGATATGGCCGGACACCACCGAGACGGCGCCGAACTCGCCCATGGCGCGGGCGTTACACAGGATCACGCCATACAGCAGACCCCATTTGATATTTGGCAAAGTCACGCGGCGGAAGGTGTTCCAGCCCGAGGCGCCCAGCACGATGGCGGCCTCTTCCTCTTCGCTGCCCTGCGACTGCATCAGCGGGATCAGTTCGCGCGCCACGAACGGGAAGGTGATGAAGATGGTGGCCAGCACGATGCCGGGCACGGCGAACAGGATCTTGATGTCGTGCGCCTGCAGCCACGGGCCGAACCAGCCCTGGGCGCCGAACATCAGCACGTAGATCAGGCCGGAAATCACGGGCGAGACGGAAAACGGCAAGTCGATCAGGGTCAGCAGGATGCTCTTGCCGCGGAAGTCGAACTTGGCGATGCACCAGGAAGCGGCCACGCCGAATACCAGGTTCAGCGGCACGGCGATGGCGGCCGTGATCAGGGTCAACTTGATGGCGGAAATCGCGTCCGGATCGATGATGGCGGCGATATACGCTTCCCAGCCCTTCTTGAACGCTTCCGCAAACACGGCCACCAGGGGCACGATCAGGAAAGCCGTCAGGAACAGCAAAGCGATGGTGATCAATACCGTGCGCACCCACAAGGGTTCCAGCACGACGGGACCGACATTCGGTTCGAAGCGGCGCGCTGTCGGCCGCGCAGTGTCCACGCCAGCGGCGGCAGTCGTATTCGTACTCATGATTTCTTCGCCTTTCCGCGCGTCCATGCTTGCAGCAGGTTAATCGTCAACAACAGCAGGAAGGACACCACCAGCATCACCACGGCGATGGCCGTGGCGCCTGCGTAATCGTATTGCTCCAGCTTGGTAATAATGAACAGCGGCGTGATTTCCGACACCATCGGCATATTGCCGGCGATAAAGATCACGGAACCGTACTCGCCCGTGGCGCGGGCAAAGGCCAGTGCAAAGCCCGTCAGCAATGAGGGCAAGATCGTCGGGAAGATGACGCGGATGAATGTTTGCAGCGAATTGGCGCCCAGGCTGGCGGCCGCTTCTTCGAGTTCCTTTTCCGCGTCTTCCAGCACCGGTTGCACGGTGCGCACGACGAAGGGCAAGCCGATGAAGGTCAGCGCCACCACCACGCCCAGCGGCGTGAACGCCACCTTGATGCCCAGCACGCCTTCGATGAACTGGCCGAACCAGCCGTTCGACGAATACAGGGCCGTCAGGGTGATACCGGCCACGGCCGTCGGCAAGGCGAACGGCAAGTCGACGAGCGCGTCGATGATGCGCTTGCCGGGAAACTTGTAGCGCACCAGCACCCAGGCCAGGATGCCGCCAAACACCACGTTCAGCAGGGCGGCGATCAGCGAGGCGCCAAACGTCAGGCGGTATGACGCCATCACGCGCTCGGACGTGACGGCGCTGAAGAAGGCGTCCCATGTCATGGTGAAGGTCTTCAGGAACACCGAGGACAGCGGGATGAGAACGATCAAGGCCAGGTAAAAGAGCGTGAAGCCCAGTGACAGCTTAAACCCCGGCATGACCCGAAACGGCGCTCCGCGCGCCTTGAGCGGCGCTGCTGATGCTGATGCTGCAGACATAGAAACCCCTTCTTATTACATTTTTGAGTTATAGAGCGCAATAATCACATGCAATCGTTATAAAAAGAACTAACCATTTCTCATTTGCTTAGATGGATTTTGCATACTTGCCGGCAGAATCTATGGACGAAAAAAAACGCACCGGCGAGGTGCGTTTTTTAGGAACAAGAGTGCCGAATAAAACGTTCAGGGCTAGGCGCGTTGCCGAAGACAGTACGAATGTACGGCGAGGCAATGCAACAACGCCATGGACGTTTTTTCGGTGCTCTTACTTGTTCGGCTGCGGCGTCAAGCGCAAGTATGGCTTGGCGGCCGTAAAGCCCTTCGGATATTTCTGCTTGATCACGTCCGGGTCTTGCACGGTCAATGGAATGATGACGTCGTCGCCATCGTTCCAGTTGCCGGGCGTGGCTACCGTGTAGCCGTCCGTCAGCTGCAGGGCGTCGATGACGCGCAGGATTTCATTGAAGTTGCGGCCCGTACTGAGCGGATACGTGAGGATCAGCCGTACTTTCTTGTTCGGGTCGATGATGAAGACGGAGCGCACGGTGGCCGTGACGGACTGTTCCGGGTGGATCATGTCGTACAGCACCGACACTTTCTTGTCGACGTCGGCGATGATGGGGAAGCCCACCACCGTGTTTTGCGTCTCTTCGATATCCTTGATCCAGCTCTTGTGCGACTCGGCCGCGTCCACGGACAGGGCGATGGCCTTCACGTTGCGCTTGTCGAATTCCGGCTTGAGCCTGGCCGTCAGGCCCAGTTCCGTCGTGCACACGGGCGTAAAATCGGCCGGGTGGGAAAACAGCACCACCCAGGAATTGCCCGCCCACTCGTGGAACTTGAGCGGGCCGATCGAGCTGTCTTGTTCAAAATCAGGGGCGACATCGCCCAGGCGTAAAGTCATCGTGATCTCCTTGAGAGGTTGTGTGGCGAGGATGTTCGTCGTATCAGGCTGCCTGACGGTGGCGCTTGTCGCTTTGCGCCAGATCAAACAGCGTTTGCAGTTGCGCCTGGCCGTAGACCCAATCGCCAAGGCGCGACTCGGCGTTGATATGGCCCAACGCACCGCCATCAATATACTTGCAATTCCAGCGCCGCGCCCACTGCGCCGCGTGTTCGGCCGTCATCCACGGATCCGTCTGGCTGGCGATCAGGATGCCGGGGCAAGGCAGCCGCTTTTGCGGCAATGCCTTCGCCACGCCAAACTTGTCGGGATCGGCCGGCCCCACCAGCAGCACGCCGGCCACGCCCTGCGGGTCGCGCGCCAGGCTGTGCGCCGTCGTCAGGCAGCCGAAGCTGTGGGCGACGATCAGGGTCGGACGCGCATCCTGCCGCCGCACCTGGTCCAGGCGCGCCGACCAGGTGGCCAGGTCGGGCGTGTTCCAGTCATCCTGCTCGACCCGCTCGAATTGCGGATACAGGCGCTGCCAGCGGCTCTGCCAATGCTCGGGACCGCTGTTATGCAAGCCCGGCACGATCAGTACCCGGTAATCGGAAAAGCTGCGCAGCGCCATGATGGTTCCTTTTAGTAACGGTCTGGCAATCGTGCCATCCGGTATTACTTAGGCTGGTAGATCTGGTCGAAGATGCCGCCGTCGGCAAAGTGCGCCTTCTGTGCCGCCGTCCAGCCGCCCGCCACCTGCTCGATGGTGAACAGGTTGACCTTGGCGAACTGCGACGCGTATTTCTTTGCCGCCTTGTCCGTTGCCGGACGGTAGTAGTTCTTGGCGATGATGTCTTGCGCTTCGTCCGTGTACAGGTAGTTCAGGTAAGCCTCGGCCACCTTGCGCGTGCCATGCTTGTCGGCAAACTTGTCGACGACGGCCACGGGCGGCTCGGCCAGGATGCTGACGGACGGCGTGATGATGTCGAACTTGGTCGGACCCAGTTCCTTGACGGCCAGATACGCCTCGTTTTCCCAGGCGATCAGCACGTCGCCGATACCGCGTTCGACGAAGGTGGTGGTGGCGCCGCGCGCGCCGGAATCGAGCACGGGCACGTTTTTATACAGTTTGCCGAGGAAATCCCTGGCCTTCGCTTCGCTGCCGCCCGGCTGGCGTAGCGCGTAGCCCCAGGCTGCCAGATGGTTCCAGCGGGCACCGCCCGAGGTTTTCGGATTCGGCGTGATGACGGACACGCCCGGCTTGATCAGGTCGTTCCAATCCTTGATGCCTTTCGGGTTGCCCTTGCGCACCAGGAAGACGATGGTCGAGGTGTAAGGCGAGCTGTTGTGCGTCAAGCGCTTTTGCCAGTCGGCGGCCAGCAGCTTGTGCTCGGCCAGCGCATCGATGTCATAGGCCAGGGCCAGCGTCACCACGTCCGCTTCCAGGCCGTCGATGACGGCGCGCGCCTGCTTGCCGGAACCGCCGTGCGATTGCTTGATCTTGACGTTGTCGCCCGTCTTGCCTTTCCATTCCTTGGCAAATGCCGTATTCACATCCTGGTACAGCTCGCGCGTCGGGTCGTACGACACGTTGAGCAGGGTGATATCGGCAGCCTGCGCCGTTTGCAGAATGGCAAACGCGCTGATGGCGGCGGCAATGATGATTTTTTTCGACAGCATCTAAGATCCCCGTATGGTTGAACTTTCAGAGCCACCAGATTACGGCGCAACGGCCGCAAAGAGAACGAAGCGTTTCGCCGTTTGATATGCGATTTTCGCATATGGACGGCGCGCAACGGGGATTTAGTGCTTAATAAAAACGGTTGAACAGCACCACAGCCCACGTGGCGAAAGCCAGGATACACGTGAGCAGCACGGCGGCGCTGCCGAAGTCCTTGGCGTTTTTCGACAGCGGATGGCGCTCGAGCGAAATGCGGTCGACCACGGCTTCGATTGCCGAATTGATCAGTTCGACGATCAGCACCAGCAGCAGCACGCCGATCAGCACCAGCTTTTCAAAGGCGGAAATGCGCAACAGCAAAGCGATCACGGTGCCGACGACGAACAAACCGAGTTCCTGGCGGAACGCGTGTTCATGGCGCCAGGCCGCCTTCAAGCCATCGAGCGAGTAGAAAAAGGCGGAAAATATCCGTTTCAAGCCGCTTTTGCTCTTGAATTCATTTACAGGTTGCATAGTTTTCCATGGTTCAAAGTCCATCCGGTTGCCAATTATGACGGGCAACATGAGAATTGTGACAATTTATTCGCTGAATATCTCGGAACATTTCACTATTTTTTCACATCATGGTATAAAGATGCATGAATACTGCATTGCACCAAATCCATCATGAAAATTGAACCGGTCGCAGCCCCGAAGACGACGATCCAGGTGATCGAACGCATGGTCGCCCTGCTCGATGCCCTGGCCAAATATTCCGACCCGGTCAGCCTGAAGGAATTGTCGAAAGTGTCCGGCCTGCACCCCTCGACGGCGCACCGCATCCTCAACGACATGGTACTGACGCGCTTTGTCGACCGCATCGAACCGGGCACCTACCGCCTGGGCATGCGCCTGCTGGAACTGGGCAATGTGGTGAAAAGCCGCCTCAGCGTGCGCGAAGCGGCGCTCGATTTCATGCGCCAGCTGCACAAGAAAACCCAGCAAACCATCAACCTGTCCGTGCGCCAGGGCGACGAGATCGTCTACATCGACCGCGCCTTTTCCGAACGCTCGGGCATGCAGGTGGTGCGCGCCATCGGCGGCCGCGGCCCGCTGCACCTGACTTCGACGGGCAAGCTGTTCCTGTCCGTGGACGAGCCGAAAGCCATCCGCGCGTATGCCACGCGCACGGGCTTGGCCGGACACAACAAGAATTCCATCACGGATCTGCAAAAGCTCGAGCGCGAGCTGAGCCTGGTGCGCGAACGCGGCTATGCGCGCGACAATGAAGAGCTGGAACTGGGCGTGCGCTGCATGGCCGCCGGCATCCGCGACGACTCGGGCAAGCTGATCGCCGGCCTGTCGATCTCCGCCCCCGCCGACCGCCTGCAGGATGAGTGGCTGGTGGACCTGGTGGAAACGGCGAACCAGATTTCCGTCACACTGGGATTCATTCCCCAGGAGTAAAGAGACAGGGCAGCAACGCTGCCCTGAATACCTTACCCGCCGGGCAAGCTCATGTTGGCAGGTTTTAAAGCCTCCAGCCACTTGCGCATGCGCCCTGCATCGGCCGTACGCGATTGTTTCCCCTTGGAATCGAGAAAGACCATGATCACGGCCCGTCCTTCGATGACGGCCTGCATCATCAGACAACGTCCCGCCTCATTGATGAAACCCGTCTTTTGCAAGCCGATTTCCCAGCCCGGATTGGCCACCAGGTGATTCGTATTGCCAAATTGCATGGGTTGGCCGCTGGCTTCGACGATGGCTTTCGGGTCCGTCGAATATTCGCGCAGCAGCGGATGGCGGAAGGCGGCCATGGCCAGCTTGCCCAGGTCGCGCGCGCTGGCCACATTCATTTTCGACAAGCCGCTGGAATCGACGTAATGCGTATCCATCATCCCCAACTGGCGCGCCTTGCTGTTCATGGCATCGACAAACGCCGGCAAGCCGCCCGGATAATTGCGGCCCAGCGCAGAGGCGGCGCGGTTTTCCGAGCTCATCAGGGCGATGTGCAGCATATTTGCGCGCGTCAATTGCGAACCCACTTTCAGGCGTGAGCTGCTGAACTTGGCGCGGTCGACGTCCTCGTCCGTAATCGTCAGCAATTCATCCATGTCCTGGCGCGCTTCGACCACCACCAGGCCCGTCATCATCTTGGTGATGGAGGCGATGGGCAGGGCGACATTCGAATTCTTTTCAAACAGCACTTCCGAGTTGTTCTGGTCCAGCACCAGCGCCACGCTCGACTTGAGGTCGAGCGGATCGCGCGTGAGGTTCAGGCCCGCCAGGTCGCCCATGGTGGGCATCGGTGCGGCCATCGGCACGGCCACGCTGCTGACTTTCTGATAGATGACCTTGCGCTTGCCGCGCACCATGACGACCCGGCGCACGCTCTTTTCGCGCGGCGCGGCCGTCGCGCCCTTGCGCAGCACGACCTTGATTTTCTTGATGTTGTGTTTCTTGGAGGCTGAGGATTTGCCGTTCGCGTCCCTGGCGTGCACGGCCGCAGCCGGCGCCAGTGCAAACAGCAGGGAAGCCAGGACACCCAGCGCAAGTTTAAACTTAGCCATTCGATAATTCCCCGTGAAGCTGTTGCCTTATTGCAGTGTAGCGAAATGCAGAGCAATCGCAAGCCAATTTAACAGTTAGGACAGTATTTATTGCAGTACTGAAATACAAACCGTTGGCGATCAGCAAACAAGCTCATCCTTGATCGGCTGTTTGCCGGTGCAGATCGCCAGCAATGTCTATTTGTCCATGAATTTAACAAAGCCGGCCAGCGGCTCGCGTTCCGTGCTCAGGCGGTTCTCGATCTTGTCCGGGTCGGCATAGCCGAGGGCCATGCCGCACACCACCATTTCGCTGGCCGGTATGCCCAGCTCGTCGCGGATGATGTCATGGTAGTGGATGAAAGCGGCTTGCGGGCAGGTATCGAGGCCCCGCGCGCGCGCCGCCAGCATGATATTTTGCAAGAACATGCCGTAATCGAGCCAGGAACCCTGTTCCAGCACCCGCTCGATGGTAAAGATCAGGCCGACGGGCGCATCGAAGAACTGGAAATTGCGTCCATGCTGGGCCGCCATGCCGGCCGTGTCGCCCCGTTCCAGGCCCAGCAGCTGATACAGGTCCAGGCCGATCTTGCGGCGGCGTTCGATGAACGGCGCCGTCCACTGGCGCGGGTAATAGGTATACGACGCCGTGCGCGCGGGCGCATCGGGCGCCTTCGGCGCGTCGTAGGCGGCCAGGATGCGGCGCGACAGCCGCAGCCGCGCCTCGCCCGACAGCACGTAGACTTTCCACGGCTGCATGTTGGCGCCCGAAGGCGCGCGCGCCGCCACTTCCAGGATGCGCGCGATCTCGTCCTGCGCCACCGGCGTGGGCAGAAAGGCGCGGATCGAACGGCGCGACAGGATGACGCTATCGACGGCTTGCTGCGCCGACGGTGTTTCAGATGCTTGCTTGCTCACTGCCCTGCTCTCCCGCTATAGCTATATCTATTTCTTGACCACGAACACCACGCCGACCACGGCCACCAGCATGCCGGCGATGCCCAGCATATTAAATGCTTCGCCAAACATCAGCCAGGCCATCACGGCCGTCGTGGGCGGCGTCAGGTACAGCAAGCCCGTCACTTTCGTCGCGTCGCTGCGGCGGATCAGGGCAAACAGCAGGAAGATGGCACCGATGGACAGCACGAGTACCGACCACAGCAAGGCGCCGATGAAATTCGCCGTCCATTGCACGTTGCTGAAATGCAGGTCCAAGCCTTCGTAATACAGGGCGAATGGCAACACCACGACGATGGAAGCGGCAAACTGCACCACCGTACCGGTGCGCAAGTCGAACTGGGGACAGTGGCGTTTTTGATACATGGTGCCGGCCGTCATCGACAGCAGGGCAAATACGCACAGCAGCACGCTTTCCACCGTCAGCCCCACGAGGTTGATCTTCGCATACACGACGAGGGCCACGCCCAGCAAGCCGAAGAACAGGCCCAGCCACTGGCGCGGGCGCACGGATTCGCCGATCAGCGGGGCGGCGCAGGCCGTCAGCACGGGCTGCATGCCGACGATCAAGGCGGACAGGCCGGCCGGCATGCCCAGCTTGATGGCGCACCAGACGCCGGCCAGGTAGCCGGCCTGCATCAGGATGCCGGCCACGGCGATCTGGCGGAACTGCCCCACGGGCCACGGCGCGCGCAACAGCAGCACGAGGGGCAGCAGGATCACCAGCACGCCCAGGAAGCGCAGCAGCAAAAAGGTCAGCGGCGGCGCGTACGGCAGGCCGAACTTGGCGACGATAAAACCTGTGCTCCATAACAACACAAAGAAGCCTGGCAAGGCCATCGGCGCCAGGGTCGTCAGGAAAGAGGCTTTGGGGGCTTTGCCGCTGGCGCCAGCCGCGGCGGGAAGATTGGACATGGTATCAACTCGGGAAACGGGGTCGGCACCGGGGCGCTGCGCCAGTGCGGGAGGCAAAGTCTAGCATGCTGCGCCGCGATCGTCCCCGCAGCCCCTGGAAACGATCGTTTAAGCTCAAACCATTGACACGTAGAAATCAAACATTTCTCTTTAGAAACAACAGCTTTTGATGCAAATCTATTCAATTGTTGCATCGCACAAGAATCGCTTGACTTCGTTTTTTTTCGCCGTAGAATAGGGTTTGTTGCGTTGCACAATTCTTGTTCAGCTTGAAAAATTTAGATTCACCTGCTTTCCCAAACGGTACACGCAGCATCAAATTAACCAGATTTCGAATTTTTTGGAGATTTATATGTTTTCAATTCCTGAGCAATTTTCGTCCGCTACCAAAGCCAACCTGGAAGCCCAATTCGCCCTGTTCTCGTCGCTGACGGGCAAAGCCTTCGAAGGCATCGAAAAGATCGTCGAACTGAACCTGACCGCTGCCAAGGCAACGCTGGAAGAATCGACCGCCGCCGCCAAGCAATTGCTGTCGGCAAAAGATCCACAAGAATTCTTCTCGCTGAGCGCTGCTCAAGCCCAGCCTAGCGCCGAGAAAGCCATCGCTTACGGCCGTCACCTGGCTGCCATCACGTCGGGCACCCAAGCCGAGTTCAGCAAAGCTGCTGAATCGCAGATCGCTGAAACCAACCGTAAAGTCCTGTCCCTGGTGGAAGAAGTCACCAAGAACGCGCCAGCCGGTTCGGAAAACGCCGTCGCCATCCTGAAAAGCGCCATCGGCAACGCCAATGCTGGCTACGAGCAGTTCTCGAAAACCAGCAAGCAAGCTGTCGAAGCGATCGAAGCGAACCTGACCTCGGCCGTGAACCAGTTCACGCAAGCGGCTGAAAAAGTCGTGCCGCGCGCTGCCGCCAAGTAATTCCTGCGCGACCGCCACGGCGGTCCGCTAAGTAATCCTCGGGGATTACTTTAGTACCAGCTCCTCCAGGCATCCATCCCGCACTTCCCCGACGGATGCCATTATGCCCCAGCCCAGCTGGGGCATTTTTTATGCGCTGTTACTTTCCCGCCCTTACTCTCCCAGATACGCCGCCTTCACGCGCGGGTCGTCGAGCATGGCCGCCGCGTTGCCGCCCATGGTGACCAGGCCGGAATCCATCACATAGCCGCGGTGCGCCGCCTGCAGGGCCAAACGGGCATTCTGTTCGACCAGCAAGATCGTGATGCCTTCGGACGACACCTTGCGGATCACCTCGAAGATTTTCTCGACCATGATGGGCGACAAGCCCATCGACGGCTCGTCGAGCAGCAGCAGCTTCGGATGGCTCATCAGGGCGCGCGCCATGGCCAGCATCTGCTGCTCGCCGCCCGACAGGGTGCCGGCCATCTGCGCCGCCCGTTCCTTCAGGCGGGGAAAGACGTCGAACCACTTGGCGATGTCATCCTCGACACCGGCCTTGTCCGTGCGCGTGTAGGCGCCCATCATGAGGTTTTCGCGGATCGACATGCGGGTAAACACGCCCCGCCCTTCCGGCACCATGGCCAGCTTCCTTTCCACCAGGTGAAACGATTTCGTGCCCTTGAGCGATTCGCCCAGGTAACTGATCGTGCCTTCGATCTTGCATGCAGGCAAGGTGCCCGTGATGGCTTTCAAGGTCGTCGTCTTGCCGGCGCCGTTCGCGCCGATCAGGGCGATCAGCTCGCCCTGGTTGACTTCCAGGTCGATGCCTTTCACGGCCTTGATGCCGCCGTAGGCCACGTGCAAGCCCGCCACTTTCAATACGGTATTACTCATGCGTGCGATCCCCCCAGATAAGCCTCGATGACGGCCGGGTTTTGTTGTATTTCGGCCGGCAAGCCTTCCGCGATGCGCTTGCCATACTCGAGCACAGTGATGCGGTCGCACAATCCCATCATCAGTTTCACGTCGTGCTCGATCAAGAGCACGGTCTTGCCTTCAGCCTTGATTTTCACCAGCAACTCGCGCAAGGCCAGCTTTTCCGTGGCATTCATGCCGGCCGCCGGCTCGTCGAGCGCCAGCAGTTGCGGATCGGTGGCCAGCGCGCGGGCGATTTCCAGGCGCCGCTGGTCGCCATACGACAAGAAGCGCGCCGTGCGGCTGGCGAACTGGGCGATGCCGACGAAGTCGAGCAGTTCCATCGCCCGCCGGCGGATGGACGCCTCTTCCTCGCGAGCCGCCTTGTGGCGGAAGATGGCGCCGAACACGCCCTGGTGCGAGCGCACATGGCGCCCCACCATGACGTTTTCCAGCGCCGTCATGTCGCCAAACAGGCGGATGTTCTGGAAGGTGCGCGCAATGCCCGCCTTGGCCACCTTGTGCGGCGCGGACGGCGAATACGGCTTGCCGGCCAGCTCGAAGGTGCCCGTGTCGGGCTGGTACAGGCCCGTGATCACGTTAAAGAAGGTCGTCTTGCCGGCGCCGTTCGGGCCGATCAAGCCATAGATCTGCCCCTGGCGGATGGTAATGCCCACGTCCGTCAACGCCTGCAGGCCGCCGAAACGTTTATTTACGCCGGCAATATTGAGGATGATCTGTTCGCTCATGGTGCTTCCTTCCCTTAAGCGGACACGACGCCGGTGGATTTGTTGGGTTGATCTACATCATGGTCGGGCCGCTCTTCGTGCTTCGGCGATGGCCACAGGCCGGCGGGACGGTTGAGCATGATCAAGACCATGGCCAGGCCGTACAGCAACTGGCGCAGCACTTCCGCCTCGATCACCACGTGGCCGAACAGCGCCTGCTGGGCCGGCTCCACCACGTGGCGCAGCACTTCGGGAATGGATGCCAGGATCACGCCGCCCAGGATCACGCCGGGAATGTGGCCGATGCCGCCCAGCACCACCATGGCCAGCACGGCGATCGATTCCGTCAAGGAAAACGATTCCGGCGAGACAAAGCCCTGGAACGAGGCAAACATGGCGCCGGCCACGCCGCCGAACGAGGCGCCCATGGAAAAGGCCAGCAATTTGACGTTGCGCGTATTGATGCCCATGGCCTTGGCGGCGATCTCGTCTTCGCGGATGGCGACCCAGGCGCGGCCCAGGCGCGAATGCTGCAGGCGCTTGGTGACGAACACGACAGCGATGCACAGGAAGAGGAACAAAAAGTAATAGGCGTTCACGGACGGCATGGAAAAGCCGCCCAGCATCACCGTGCTGTTGGTGCCCGCCTCGCCCGCCAGGTTGACGCCGAAGATGCGGATCGGGTCGATCAAATTGATGCCTTGCGGCCCATTCGTGAAATTGATCGGGTCGTTCAAATTGTTCATGAAGATGCGGATGATCTCGCCAAAGCCCAGGGTCACGATGGCCAGATAGTCGCCGCGCAACTTCAAGGTTGGCGCGCCCAGCAAGGCGCCGAACAGGCCCGCCACGGCAGCGGCCAACGGCACGATGAGCCAGATCGACAAATGGATGCCGTGCTCGCGGATTTCCGGCCCCATCAGCTGCACCAGGGTTTCGCCCAGCACCGGATACTGGTTCACCACGGATTCGAGCAGGATGGCGAACTGGGGCGACGCCAGCAAGGCCGTCAGGTAGGCGCCCACGGCGTAGAAGGCGATGTAGCCCAGGTCGAGCAGGCCGGCAAAGCCGACGACGATGTTCAAGCCGAGGGCCAGCATGATGTACAGCAAGGCCATGTCGATGATGCGCACCCATGAATTGCCGAACTGGGCGGCAAAAAACGGGAACACCATCAGCAGCGCGGCCAGGCCCAGCATGCCCGCGTAGGCTTTGATCGGATTTTTCTTAGCGTCGAAATCGAGTAGTGCCATGATTTAATCTCCCAGTGTCACATCAGGCACGGTCGGCCACGCGTTCGCCCATGATGCCGGACGGGCGCAGGGTCAGCACGATGATCAGCACGACGAAGGCAAAGATATCCTGGTAGTGGCTGCCCAGGAAGCCGCCCGTGATGTCGCCGATATAGCCGGCGCCCAGGCTCTCGATAATGCCCAGCAAGATACCGCCCAGCATGGCGCCATAGATATTGCCGATGCCGCCCAGCACGGCCGCGCAGAAGGCTTTCAAGCCGGGGATGGCACCCATGGAAAATTGAATCGAGGCATAGTTGGCGCCCCACATCACGCCCGCCACGGCCGCCAGCGCGGCGCCGATGGCAAAGGTGGCAACGATGACCTTGTCGGAATCGACGCCCATGAGTCCGGCCACGCGGGGGTTTTCCGCCGTGGCGCGCATGGCGCGGCCCATGCGCGTTTTTTCCACCAGCAATACCAATCCGCCCATCGACAGCGCGGCCAGGGCCAGCAGCAATACTTGCGTTTGCGAAATCACGGCGCCGCCTATGTTGATGGGGTCGGTCGACAGCAATTGCGGGAAGGGCAAGGGATTGCGCGTCCAGATCATCATGGCGAAGGTTTGCAGCAGGATGGAGACGCCGATGGCGGTAATCAGGGGGGCGAGGCGGGGGGCGTTGCGCAGGCGGCGGTAGGCGACCCGCTCGATGATGATGTTGACCAGAATACAGATGGGAATGGCGCCGAGAATGGCGGTGGCCAGTTTCAGATAGCCGGGCCAGTCCGGCACATAGATGCCCAGCAGCTTGAGAATGGTCAAGCCCACCATGGCGCCGATCATGAGCACGTCGCCGTGGGCGAAGTTGATCAGGTTCAACACGCCGTACACCATGGTGTAACCGAGGGCGACTAAGGCATACATGCTGCCCAACACCAAGCCGTTGATGATCTGCTGGATGAATGTATCCATGATTGCCCTATCAAATATGCATTTTTCGGGAACAACTTCCGCCGGAACATGCCGCTGATACAAAAACGGCACCGGAGGAAGAATTCCTGCAGTGCCATCCCTGGACCGTTCTCACCAGCACGGTGCACGCACTCAAAACGGGCGTGACCTTGCTTAGTCATAACGACAACATATTCAAGCTTGAGGCAATCATAACGATCTTTTGCAAAAACTAAGCTTGGAATAAAACGATCATTTCCGAATTAAATTCGGTTTTGAGGTAACTATTTCATCGATACTCAGCAACCTTGCAGACTCAGGCGACGTCGCGCTTGATGCCGTCGAGGCCTTTCGGCATCGGGAATGTGACGGCTTCCTGCACGCCATCGAGGGGGCGCACGCTCTTCACGCCGCACTCCTTCAGGCGGTCGATGACGGCTTGCACCAGCACCTCGGGCGCCGAGGCGCCAGCCGTCACACCCACGCGCAGCTTGCCTTCCAGCCAGGCGGGGTCGATCTGCGAGGCATTGTCGACCATGTAGGCGGGCGTGCCCATCTTCTCGGCCACTTCGCGCAGGCGGTTCGAATTCGAGCTGTTCGGGCTGCCCACGACGATCACCACTTCCACTTGCGGCGCCATGAATTTCACGGCTTCCTGGCGGTTCGTGGTGGCGTAGCAGATGTCGCCTTTTTTCGGCTCGGCGATGTTCGGATATTTCGCTTTCAAGGCCGCAATAATGTCGCTGGTGTCGTCAACTGACAACGTTGTTTGCGAAACATAGGCCAGGCTGTCCGGATTGGCGACCTGCAATTTCGCCACATCGTCGAGCGTTTCCACCAGATGCATGCCCATATCGGCCTGGCCCATCGTGCCTTCTACCTCGGGATGGCCGTCGTGGCCGATCATGATGATCTCGCGGCCTTCGCGGCGCATCTTGCCCACTTCCATGTGCACCTTGGTGACCAGCGGGCAAGTCGCATCAAAAATGCTCAGGCCGCGCGATTCCGCCTCGGCGCGCACGGCTTTCGACACGCCATGCGCGGAAAACACGAGCGTATTGCCCGCAGGCACGTCATCGAGGTCGTCGATGAAGATGGCGCCCTTGTTACGCAAATCGGCCACCACATAGGCGTTGTGGACGATTTCATGACGCACGTAGATCGGTGCGCCAAATTGCTGCAAGGCACGTTCGACGATTTCGATCGCCCGGTCGACGCCAGCGCAGAAACCGCGGGGCTGGGCCAGTAACAGTTCTTTATCCATCGCTATTCCTTACAGGACCGAAATGAGCTTGACTTCAAAACGCAGCGGCTGGCCAGCCAGCGGATGGTTGAAGTCGAACAGGGCCGAGTCCTCGCGCATTTCGCGCAGCACGCCGGCAAAGCGGCCGCCGCCCGGCGCCGCGAAGTCGACCAGGTCGCCGATCTTGTAGTCGGCGCCCGGCACGGAGTTTTCGTCCAGGGTCGCGCGCGAAACGGACTGCACCAGCTCGGGATTGCGCTCGCCAAAGCCTTCGCCGGCCGCCAGCTCGAAGGTCTGGTGCGTGCCTTCAGGCAAACCCAGCAAGCGCTGTTCGAGGAATGGCGCCAACTGGCCCTGTCCCAGCATCAAGGTCGCGGGATTTCCGCTGAAGGTAGTGACAATATCAGTACCGTCAACAGTAGCAAGACGATAATGCAGGGTGAGGTAAGCCGCTTCGGTGACGACTGCTGGTTGCTCGTTGGACATAGTAGTTTTCAGGTAACTGGTGCAAAACGATATTGTAAGCCACACTGGCCGCGCCTGCCCCATGGCTTCGTCAAAGAAGGCCACACTGGGGCGCGCGCCGGTGCCAAACAGGAGAACAACATGGGCATCAAGGATTGGCCGGCCGGCGAACGGCCGCGCGAACGCCTGATCGAGGATGGCGCGCAGTCGCTGTCGGACGCGGAATTGCTGGCCGTGTTCCTGCGCACGGGCGTGCGCGGCAAGAGCGCCGTGGAGCTGGCGCGCGACACGGTCGAGCACTTCGGCTCCTTGCGGGGCCTGTTTGGCGCCAGCCTCGTGAGTTTTTCCGCCGTGCATGGCATGGGCAGCGCCAAATTTGCCCAGCTGCAAGCCGTGCTGGAGCTGGCACGGCGCGCCATCATCGAGGACTTGCAGGCAGGGCAAGCCCTGAATTCGCCGCATGCGGTGAAGGACTATCTGCGCCTGACCCTGGGCCACCTGGCGCATGAAGCATTTCACGTGTTGTTTTTGGACGTCAAGAACCGCCTGATCACGACGCAGGAAATGTTTCGCGGCACCCTCACCCACACCAGCGTCTATCCGCGCGAAGTGGTGAAACAGGCGCTGCTGCACAACGCGGCCAGCGTCATGCTGGCCCACAACCACCCGTCCGGCTCGCCGGAACCGAGCGAATCGGATTTATTGCTGACGCGCGCGCTGACGCAAGCGTTGTCGCTGGTGGACGTGCGCATCCTCGACCATTTCGTCGTGGCCGGGCGGCAAGTGCATTCGTTTGCGGAACACGGCCAGATCTAGCGCAGATGCGGCCCGGCAGCGGTCAATTGTCAGTTAACCATGTGTAAACAAGGACATACGTGAAAACATCAGGCTGCTTATCTAGCAGTAAACACACTGGTTTACAAGCAGACGCCCCATAAAAACACGAGCAAGTCTAATTGTTAAATTTTTTCAATACAACATGACACAATTGTTTTTCGCAAGTCATTGATAAATCTGCTTATTTTGGATATACTCTCGTTTTTCCAATTTGGAATATCTTTAAGGAGTGCGCCATGGCACGTGTTTGCCAAGTCACTGGGAAGAAGCCGATGGTCGGCAACAATGTTTCCCATGCAAACAACAAAACCAAACGTCGTTTTTTGCCTAACTTGCAGAATCGTCGTATTTTTGTTGAATCTGAAAACCGCTGGGTCTCCCTGCGTTTGTCCAACGCCGGTCTGCGCGTCATCGATAAAGTCGGCATCGACGCCGTATTGGTCGATATGCGCGCTCGTGGCGAAAAAGTCTAATTAGCAGAATAAGGGAGCTATCATGGCAAAATCAGGCCGCGACAAAATCAAGTTAGAATCGACCGCCGGTACGGGTCACTTCTACACGACTACCAAAAACAAGCGTACGACGCCTGCGAAAATGGAGATCATGAAATTCGATCCTAAAGCACGCAAGCACGTAACGTACAAAGAAACCAAGATCAAGTAATTGATATTGTGTTCTGTAAAAAGAGCCGCTCCGATGAGCGGTTTTTTTTCGCCCTGATTTTCACACCCTCCTCCTCCCCTTGTGCCGGGACGAAAAAAAGGCCCTGGAATCCAGGGCCTTGATGTGACGCAACAGCTTAGTTATGCATAGCTGCGCAGGCGCAAGGAAAAGTCTTGCAGCGACTTGATGCCCGACGCTTCGGCGCGCGTGCACCAGTCCTGCAGCTTTTGCAGCAATTGCTCGCGCGTAAAGTGCGAACGCTCCCAGATGGCGCCCAGCTCCACGCGCATGTGGTGCATGGTTTCCAGCGCTTTGCTGTGCTGGAACAGTTCCGACAGCTGCTCATGGTGCGCATCGGCCAGCTTGCCCGGCTCGCGCTGCATCAGCTTGCGCGACGATTTCAGGAAGCGCTTTTCCAGTTCCGCCTTGTGCTTCAGGTGCTCCAGCTCTTCCTTCCAGGCATGCTTGATCGATTTCGCGTACTTGGCCATCACGTCGTAGCGGTTGGCAATGACGGACTGCAAGGTTTCGAAGTCCGCTTCCAGCTTGCCGTGAGAGAACTTCGGCGCCGGCGCCAGCTTTTTGACCTTGGCCAGGCCCAGCATTTCCAACGCGCGGATATACGCCCAGCCGATATCGATTTCATACCATTTCGACGACAGCTTGGCAGACGTGGCATACGTATGGTGATTGTTGTGCAACTCTTCGCCGCCGATCAGGATGCCGAACGGAATGATGTTGGTGGCCGCGTCGGCGCAATCGTAGTTGCGGTAGCCCCAGTAGTGGCCGATGCCGTTGATGATGCCGGCCGCCGTGATGGGGATCCACATCATTTGCACGGCCCACACGGAAATGCCGATCACGCCGAACAGCACGAAATTGATGACGAACAGCGACACCACGCCCAGCCAGCTGTATTTCGTGTACAGGTTGCGCTCGATCCAGTCCGTCGGCGTGCCGTGGCCGTACTTGGCCATGGTTTCCATGTTCTTCGATTCAGCGCGGTACAGCTCGGCGCCTTCCCAGAACACTTTCTTGATGCCGCGCGTCACGGGGCTGTGCGGATCTTCTTCCGTATCGCACTTGGCATGGTGCTTGCGGTGGATGGCGGCCCATTCCTTGGTGACCTGGCCCGTCGTCAGCCACAGCCAGAAACGGAAGAAGTGGCTGGGAATCGCATGCAATTCCAGCGCCCGGTGGGCCTGGTGGCGATGCAGGTAAATCGTGACGCTGGCGATGGTGATGTGGGTGACCACCATGGTGTATAGAAAAACTTGCCATGCGGACAGATCGGTAATACCAGTGGCCATGAACTGCAAAACGTCGTGTAAAACGGAACTCAATGTCATTACTGCTACTCCAAGTGGACAGGGCGTGCGCACGGTCGCTCCAGTGACTCTGGAGGTCCGGCAGAGTTAATTTTAGGCGTGATTGTACGCCCTAATGGGTGCTATCAGGCAAAATCGGAGGCAGGCAGCGAGGTTAAGGCTGGGTGCCGGATGGCGCGGACTCACCGTCTGCCGCGCTGGCGAGCGGGGCAGGAGGCGTACCAACAATACGCAATTCGCGTTGCGGAAACGGTACAGTGACCTTATGTTCCTGCAAGGTGCGCCAGATGGCGCGGTTCACATTCGACTTCACGCCGCCCGTGCCGTTTTCCGGATCCGCGATCCAGAAACCGATCTGCACGTCGAGGCCGTCGGCGCCGAAACGCACGAGGGTCGCCGAGGGCGGATTGCTTTGCGACACACGCGGCACCTTGGCCGTTGCCGCTTCCAGCAAGGGGAAGATGACATCGAGATCCGTTTCATAGCCCACCGACACGGCCGTCGACAGCCAGACCATGCGGTTGCTCAGCGACATGTTCTGCACGCCGCCGGAAATCAGCATTTCATTCGGCACGATGGATTCCACGCCATCGCCACCCAATAACACAGTATAGCGCGTATTGATCTGCGTGACTTTGCCCGTAAATTGACCCACCGTAATCATGTCGCCGATGGTGAGGCTGCGGTCGAGCAGGATAATGAAACCAGACACAAAGTTCGCGGCGATCTTTTGCAAGCCGAAGCCCAGCGCCACGCCGAAGGCCCCGCCGAACACGGACAGCACCGTCAGGTCGATGCCCACCAGCGACAGGCTGACCAGCACGGAAACGAGGATCAGCACGGCGCGCCCCATGCGCGACAGCACCACGCGCAGGGAAGTGTGCAGACCCTGCATTTTCATCAGGCGCTCGTCGAGCGAGGTGCCGGCCCACATGGCCAGCACCAGCAGCACGGCGACGGAAATAGCGGCTTGCAAGATGGCAGCCACGGAGACCTTGTTGCGTCCCAGCGGCACGACGATGCCTTCCAGGAAGGTATGCAATTCCGGCCACAGGCCCGTGATATACAAGGCCATGCCGGCCCACACCACCACCGTGAAAATCTTTTCCAGCAACAACATGGTGGGACTGACGTCGCCGTGACGGGCAAAAATGCGGCGCAGCACATAAAAGCCGAAGCGTACCAGCGCCATCGAGGTGCACAGGGGAATGGCAATGCTGAGCAGGTTCACCGACTGGAACTTGACCAGGAAATGTTGCGCAATGCCCAGCAGCATGGCCGCCAGCACGGGCGTCAAAATGCGGATGAAACTGTCCGTGCGCTGCAGGGTTTCCGGCGTGGCTGGCGTCGTCGCCGCTTCCGACCGTTTGTGCAGGAATACGCGCAACTGCCGCACCAGCAGCCAGCTCAGGGCCAGGCAGGCGACGATGACCAGCGCCTGCCACAAGATGGCCGGTTGACGGAAATCATTGACAAAATCAGTGATCAGGTTGAGCAGCGGGGTTTCATTCATGGCGGATGCGGTCCGGAAGGTGGGGCGAAGATGGTACGGATGGGGAGTGATCCCATGCCGCCAGGCGGGCTGGCGGCATTGAAGGCCGCCGCTGCAGGGTGCAGCGGCGGCCCGTGACAGGCTTACTCGGCTTGTTCAGCGTCAACGTCGTCGGCCGGTTTTTCATCGGCGTAGACTTTTTTCGGCATGACCTTGCGTTCGAACACGGCGGCGAAGAAGCCGTCCGTCTGGTGCAGGTGCGGCAACAATTTCAGGTAATCGCCCATTTCCAGCTCGATCTTCTGTTCGGCCAGCACCTTGCTCATCGGCACCAGGGTGAAGTCGGGGTTGGCCGCCAGGAATTGCTCGGCGATCTGATCGTTTTCTTCGTTCAGGAAGCTGCAGGTGGCGTACACCAGGCGGCCGCCGCCCTTGACCAGGCGCGCCGCACCGGCCAGGATGGCTGCCTGCTTGGCTTGCAGCTCGACGATGGAGTTCGGCTGCTGGCGCCATTTGACGTCCGGATTGCGGCGCAGGGTGCCCAGGCCGCTGCACGGGGCATCGACCAGTACACGGTCGATCTTGCCGGCCAGGCGCTTGATCTTGGCATCGCGCTCATGCGCGATCTGCACCGGATGCACGTTCGACAGGCCGCTGCGGGCCATGCGGGGCTTGAGCTTGGCCAGGCGTTTTTCCGACACGTCGAAAGCATACAGACGGCCCGTGTTGCGCATCAGCGCGCCCAATGCCAGGGTCTTGCCGCCCGCGCCGGCGCAGAAATCGACCACCATCTCGCCGCGCTTGGCGCCGACGATCTGCGACAGGATCTGGCTGCCTTCATCCTGCACTTCGATGGCGCCGCTCTGGAACAGGGGCAGGTTTTGCAACGATGGCTTCTTGATCACGCGCAAACCCAGCGGCGCAAACGGCGTCGGGGTGCTGAGGATCGGTGCTTCGGCCAGGGCCAGCATCACGTCTTCGCGCGTGGCCTTGAGCGAATTGACGCGCAAGTCCAGCGGCGCCGGCGCGTTCAGCGCATCGGCCAGCTTCATGGTTTCCGCTTCGCCGAACTGGGCGATCAGCTTGTCGAACAGCCAGGTCGGCATGTTGGCGCGCATGTTCGCCGGCATCAGGCTGCGGTCGATCTGCGTGATGCGTTCCAGCCATTCCACTTCCTCTTCCGTCAGGCCGCCCAGCGAATCGGCGCCGACAGCTTCGGCCAGGCCGAGGATGGTCAGGCGGCGCATGGTCGGGCCGCTGCCCGCTTCGGCGAAATCGGTAAAGAACGATTTGTTGCGCAGAACGGCATAAATGCCTTCGGCGATGGCGCCGCGTTCGCGCGAACCGAGGCGCGGATGGTCGCGGAAATAGCGCGACAGGGTGGTGTCGGCCGGGGCCGTGAAACGTAAAATTTCGCGCAATACTTCTTCAGCATTGGCAAGTATCGCTGGTGGCAATCTCATTGTTATTCTTCCTGTAATATTTTATTGAGGGTCCACGCGGACCTGGCCATGCTCGACTGACAGTTTATCGTCAATGAACAGGCGGATGGCGCGCGGGTAAAGCAGATGTTCCTGTACCAGCACGCGCGCCGATAAGCTGTCTTCTGTGTCGCCCGGCAAGACGGGGACTGTTACGCTCGCCACGGCCGGGCCATGATCGAGCTCGGCAGTCACGAAATGCACGGTCGCGCCGTGTTCCGTCACGCCCGCCTCGAGCGCCTGGCGGTGCGTCGCCATGCCCGGGAACAGCGGCAGCAGCGACGGGTGGATATTGAGCATGCGCCCCGCGTAATGCTCGACGAAGGGCGGCGTCAGGATGCGCATGAAACCGGCCAGCACGACCAGGTCGGGGGCGTAGCCGTCAATCACGGCTTGCAGCGCCGCATCGAACTGCTCGCGTCTGGCATAATCCTTGTTGGCAACGACTGCCGTCGCTATCCCATGTTCCGCGGCAAAAACCAGTCCCTGGGCATCGGCCCGGTTACTGATGACGGCGGCAATACGGGCTGGCCATTGCTCGGCTTGCGCCGCGCGCACGACCGCTTCCATGTTGCTGCCGCGTCCGGAAATGAGGATAACGATATTTTTCATAGCGCGCATTGTACCCGCTATGGCGATGCGAACCAAGAAAGGCCGCTATTATTGTTGCGGCGCAACATACCTGCCGGGCCGCCGCCGCTGCCCGATTGCACCGCCCGGCCAGGGCAGAAAAGGCTGGTTTGACGCCGCCGCGGCGTGAGTAGGTGCTTACTCGAACGAATAGAAGACGCGGAACGGGACTTTCTTCTCGGCCCAGTAGTCGGCCGCGTCGCGGAACACGTCGAGCAGGATCTCGCGCGCTTCCTTGTCGAATTTTTGCGTATTTGGCAATTGCTCGAGCACCACCAGGAAGCCCGTCTGCGTGCCCGCCTTGTACATGGTGTCCGTCAGGCACAGGCGCAGTGCATCGAAATTCTTCGCCAGGTTTTTCGGAAACAGGAATGCTTCTGCAATAATGCCGATGACTTGTTGTTTGGTCTGTCCAGCGTTGCAATGCGCATATAAAAAGTGCTGCCCGAGACGGATCGCCTCGTCTTGTAATTCGGTCACGCGAAAGGCACGGATGGACTGGACAAGGTTGGGCGGCACGGTTAGTAACAAACTCATTTTTCCCTCAAATCGACCTGTTATGTATGGATTTGTTCTAGCTGCTCTTCTTATTGCATCCCCGCACGCGGGTCAATGCGCACGCGGTGATTCGATCTGTATCAACTTTTATGCGATTCAGTGCGATTTTATATAAGCCATACGCGTATTAGGGTAACGTGTTGTCCTGCATGAATCAACCCGAATATGATGTCAAACGCAAGATTTGTTACAAACCGCTGGTTTCAAGTCACTTCAACATCTTGTATCGATTGAAAGTGCATGTTACAGACTGTGGGGCAAGGGGCTTGGGCTGTTACATTTTGTTGCCATGCGAAACACTTGCCACGGCCTGGCGGGATTACTATAGTCCCAAGTTGTAAAAAATACCCTGAAAGATTCTCTACATAATGAGGTTAGAAATGAACTTGCAAGCCAAATTGATGATGTCAGCCCTTTGTATCGGTGCATTGCCACTCGCCCAGGCCGCCGACTTTGAAGATTTCGGCAAGGTCGTGCGCGTCGTGCCGCAAGTGGAACAGATCAATCGTCCACGCCAGGAATGCCGTACGGAATACGTGCAAGTGCAAGCACCGCCGCAACAGCGCAGTGCTGGCGGCTCCATCGTCGGCGGTATCGCCGGCGCCCTGCTCGGCAGCCAGGTCGGTGGCGGCAATGGCCGCACGGCCGCGGCAGCTGCCGGCGCGATTGCGGGCGCCGTCGTCGGCGACCGTGTCGACAACCAGAACAATTACCAGGGCGGCGTGCAGGAACAAGCCGTCAAGCAATGCCGCCAGGTCGATCACTGGGAATCGCGCAACAATGGCTACCAGGTCACCTACGACTACCGCGGCCGCAACTACACGAGCATCATGTCCTACGATCCGGGCGAGCGCATCCGCCTGCGCGTCTCGATCGAGCCAGCTCAACAGTAAGAGCCGCAACCGGCCCGTACCATGCCAGCCCCAGCGGCTGGCATTTTTTATGGCGCTCCGGCACGGGCTATAATGCGGCACACTTTCAGGCCGCCTTATGCTTATCAAACGAAAATCCATCGAACAAGTCGAATCCTCGCGCCCTGCGCGCAAGCCCCGCTACGCCCCTGTTACCCTGTCGGAAATGGATGGCGTACGCTATCTGCATTTCGGCACGGAATGGGTGCAGGGCGCCATGCGCATCCGCAAGCCGGACTGGCCGGAACTCGAATACGCGCAGCAGATGATGGCGTGGATGTTGTGGATAGAGCAGCCGCAGCGCCTCGCCCAGTTGGGCCTGGGCACGGCCGCGCTGACCAAGTTCTGCTACCGCCAGTTCCCGCAGGCACAGGTCGAGGCCATCGAACTGAATCCATCCGTCATCACCATCTGCGCCTCGATGTTCAAGCTGCCGCCCAACGACGAGCGCCTGCACGTGCGCGAGATGGATGCGCTCGACTACGTCAACGATGAAGCCAACCACGGCACCCTGGACGCCCTGCAGGTGGACCTGTACGACGCCACGGCGCGCGGTCCCGTGCTCGATAGCGCCGATTTCTATGCCGCCTGCTGCGCCTGCCTGGCGCCGCACGGCATCATGACGGTCAACCTGTTCGGCGACCACCCCAGCTACGCAAAGAACATCAAGGCGATGAAGTTTGCGTTTGCGCAGGTGATCTGCCTGACGGAAGTCCATGATGGGAACGTGGTGGCGATCGCTTTCAAGACGAAAGTGGCGCTCGATACCGACGCGCAAGCCGCCTTGCTGGAACGGGCCAAGCAGATCGTCGCCGAGACCAAGCTGCCCGCCAAGACCTGGGTCAAGGGCATCGCCAGCACCCTGTAAGCGCCGGCACGCCCACGCAGGCCGGCAGCCATGAAAGGCGCCGGCCATGCCCGCTTCACTTCCAAACACGCCGCTGGAACTGCCGCAACTGCTGGCCTGGCTGCAGGAAGACGGCATGCTTGACGCCGCGCAAGCGGCCGCCATCGCCACCCAGGCCGCCCTGCTGCCGGCGCCCGCCTTGCATCCGCTGTGCAGCATCGCCCACGGCGCCCTCACGCTCGATACCCTGTGCGACTGGCTGGCGCAACGCGCAAGCTTGCCGTATCTGCGCATCGATCCCCTGCACATCGATTTCAGCCAGGTGGCCGACGTCATGACGGCCGGCTATGCGGCCCGCTTCAACATCCTGCCCGTGGAAAGCACGCCACAACGCATCGTCATCGCCACGGCCCAGCCCTACGCGCTCGCTTGGCAGGCGCAGCTGGGAAACCTGGCGCCGCGCAAGCTGAGCCTCGTCATCGCCAACCCGCTGCACATCGCCGATGCCATCGCACAATTCTTCAGCCTGGCAACTTCCGTCAAGGTGGCCCGGCAAGCGTCCACGCAAGACCTGGCGCTGCGCCACAATTTCGAGCAGCTGGTGGAACTGGGGCGCAACAAGAGCAGCCTCGACGCCAACGACCAGCATGTGGTGCGCATCGTCGACTGGCTGTGGCAATACGCGTTTGCCCAGCGCGCGTCCGACATCCACCTGGAACCGAAGCGCGACGCGGGCCTCGTGCGCCTGCGCATCGATGGCCGCCTGCACCAGGCTTATCAATTGCCGCCCGTGGTGCTGCTGGCCATGACAGCGCGCATCAAGTTGCTCGGGCGCATGGACGTGGTGGAAAAGCGCCGCCCGCAGGATGGCCGCATCAAGACGCGCAATGCGCAGGGCCAGGAAATCGAGCTGCGCCTGTCGACCTTGCCCACGGCCTTCGGCGAAAAGCTCGTCATGCGCATCTTCGACCCGGAAGTGGCCGTCAAGAGCCTGGCGGAGCTGGGCTTTCCGCCCGCGGACGCCGAACGCTGGCGCCAATTAACGGCACGCACGCACGGCATCGTGCTGGTGACGGGCCCCACCGGCTCGGGCAAGACCAGCACCCTGTACAGCACCCTGAAGGCGCTGGCCGGCAGCGAAGTCAATGTGTGCACGGTGGAAGACCCCATCGAAATGGTCGAGCCGGCCTTCAACCAGATGCAGGTGCAAACCCAGGCCGGCATTGAGCTGTCGTTTGCCGATGGCGTGCGGGCGCTGATGCGGCAAGATCCCGACATCATCATGGTGGGAGAAATCCGCGACCTGGCCACGGCCGAGATGGCCATCCAGGCGGCGCTGACGGGGCACCTGGTGCTGTCGACCCTGCACACCAACGATGCGCCCTCGGCCGTCATGCGCCTGCTGGAACTGGGCCTCCCCTCCTATCTGCTGGAAGCCTGCCTGATCGGCGTGCTGGCGCAGCGCCTGCTGCGCTGCCTGTGCCCGGACTGCAAACAGCCGGGCGGCGCCCCGGACGATGCTGCCTGGCAGCGCCTGACGGGCGGCCAGCTGGAACGGCCCCACGCCATGTACCGCCCCGTCGGCTGCGCCATGTGCCGCCACAGCGGCTACCTGGGGCGGGCAGGTATTTATGAACTGCTGAGCGTGACGGAAACGTTCGGCCAGCTGGTCAAGGCGGGCGCCGACCTGCATGCCTTGCGCCGCCAGAGCATCCTCGACGGCATGACGCCGCTGCGCATCGCCGGCGCGCGCAAGATCATCGATGGCACGACCAGCATCGACGAAGTGCTGAAGCTCACGGCAGCCCTGCATTGAGCCATATTCATTTTCGTGCAGGAATGCTTTGCATTCTTTTTCAACTGATATATAATGCGGCCTCTTTCGGGTCGTTAGCTCAGCTGGTAGAGCAGCGGACTTTTAATCCGTTGGTCGCAGGTTCGAATCCCGCACGGCCTACCACGAATGCGCAGTACTAAAAAGCCTGTCCTCACGGATAGGCTTTTTTCGTTTCCGGCCCCGCGGTTATACTGGCGCTTCGTCTTGCCAGCCCTGAAAGAAACGCATGAAACTTGCCGCCGCCCTCCTCCTGGCCACCACCTGCCTGTCCGCCCAGGCGCAAGCGCCCATCGTGCTCGACGGCCAGTACAGCGCGCGCACGGACGAGATGAGCCTGGAAATTATCGGCAACCGCGTCTGTTTCGCGCCGGACAAGGCGCAGTGGGGCCGTTTGCCCCGCCCTGCCGCCACGCACGATGCGTGGTTTTGTTTCAGCAACGATGCCGAGGCGCGCCGGCTGCTGCGCGTGCCCGCGCGCCAGGCCGACAATTGCGGCTGGCAAGCCCGCGCGCGCATCGTCATTGACACGTATCAACCGTACGTCGAGCAAGGCGACGGCAACGACATGGCGCGCCTGGCGTCCGTGGTCAAGGTGGCGCAGCCGAACGCCATCGCCTGCGAGTAATCAGTTCAGTTCGATCAGTCCAGTTCATACTCCTGCAGATAACGGGCGAACAAGTCGCCATCGGCCAGCGGACACGCAAACCCCGCGCCCCAGTCGGCCAGCAGCAGCAGCTCCTTCAAGGGCAACAGCAACAGCTCGGGCATGCCGTCGCTGCACCACAGGTCGCACACTATACCCTGCTCGTCCAGGCCGGCAAACAATGTTTCCGTCTTGTCGCCGCCAAAGGCCAGCACGTTCTTGCATTCCACGCGGTAACTGCTGTAGCCCGTGCAGACGGCGTCGTACGGCGGCAAGGCATGGTCCAGCGCCAGGCGCAGCCGGTCGGCCGTGAGACCCAGCGCGCGCAGTGGCGACGGTGGCGCCTCGGGGACGAACATGTCCGTCCAGCCGGCGCCGCTGCGGTGCGCATCGGCGAACGCCTGCTGCTCGCCCATCTGCGTCAAACAGTGCTGCAAGTTATCCAGCGGCAGCAGTTCGATCATGCAGAAATCGTCTTCGTGATAGTAGGCTTCCCGCATGCGTCAATTCTCCAGCAAGTCTTGCAGCTGCGCATTGCGTCGCGCCGTCAGCAGGCCGGCCCAGGTCTCGCCCGTCACGGATGGATAACGCACGGCGCCGAAATTCATCCAGGCATCGCGGTACGCGAGCCACAGGCGCTGGGTGGCGCGGATGCCATCCTTGCCCACGGCGCCAGCATGGGTTTCCGCCGGCTTTTTCATCAGCTTGCCGTAGATGGCGTTGAGCTCCTTGTCGAGCGCTGCCGCCTGTTCCTTGGACATGCTTGCCGGCAACTTGCCCCCTTCGTACTCGCGCAGATCGTGCGCCAGCAAATCGAGCTCGGCCGTGCGGGCCGCGATGCTCAGGGCGGCGCGTGTCGTGCCGCTCAAGTCCGTTTCATAGTCCGCGCGCGCGTCGGCAAACTTACTTGCCGCCGCCTGCAGTTTTTGCAGCGATGCTTGCGCCACGGCAGGCATGCTTGCGCTGACCTTGCCTGTCGCCTGCGCACGCACTCTTTGTTTCTGCCGCGCATCGATGGCGCTGCACACGCCCATCATGTAGCCGCTGGTGATGTCGTCGCACAAGTCGATCATGCCGCGCCCGCTGGCGTTGATCTGCTGCAAGTGTTCGATGCGGCCCTGCATCTCGGCCGGCGCCGCGTCGATACTGCACGCATACTTGAGCGCCAGCAGCGGGTCTTTCTGCACGCCCTGTCCATTCTGGTACAGCATCATCAACACGGCGCTGTTCTGCGTTGCCATCGCGCAATGACGCGCGGGACGCCAGTCGGCGGGCTTGGGCGAAGACATACTCTTGGTATCGTAATACAGGTCTGTCGCCTGGCATTGCTGCAGCGATGCCACGGCGGACGGCGCCGGCAGGTCGGCCGGCGGCGGCGCCGCATCCTTGACCTTCAGACAGCCCGCATACCAGGCCGTGCTTTCCGCGTGACCCACGCCCATGGCGCTGGTGTTCGGGTAGGGTGCAGACGCAGCAGCAAAAACCGGGGCAGCCAGCAGACAGCTCGCGCCCAGCAAGGCCGTTTTCAATAAGGGTAGACAAATTTTCATGTTGAATCGGCACCAGCGTGAGTAAAGCGGCAAGTTTAACTGATCGGATACGCGCTGCCCGCCCGATACGCGCCCCTCCCGCCTGGTAAGTAACGGTTCATGGCCTTGGCAGTGGCCGAATCGATGGGCAATAATGTTGCCCGCTGTACTTTTTTCACTACCCGGACCACGCCCATGACCTCACCCCGTCTTCGCCGTTCCCTCGGCTCCCTGCTGATCGCAGCAGCCTGCGCCTCGCTGGCCCACGCCGCCGATACCAACAAGGCCACGACCCCAGTTGCCGCCACGCAAACGCAAGCCAGACACGCCATCACGCATGAAGACGTGTGGCTGATGAAACGGGTGGGCGCGCCCGTCGCCAGCCCGGACGGGCGATGGGCCGTGTTTTCCGTGGTCGACAGCGCCTACGACAGCAAGGAGCAATGGTCGGATCTGTGGATCAAGTCGCTGCTTGACGACAGCCCCGCGCGCCGCCTGACGTATTCCAAGGGCGGCGAAGGCGCCGTGGCCTGGTCGCCGGACAGCCGCCAGCTGGTCTTCGTTGCCAAGCGCGACGGCGATGAAGCGGGACAGATTTACCGCCTCGACGTGGCCGCCGGCGGCGAAGCGCAGCGCCTGACCTCGCTCACCCTGGGCGCGCGCATGCCGAAATGGAGCCCGGACGGCAAGCAATTGCTGTTCATCAGCGACATCTATCCTGGCAACAAGACGGAAGCCGACGTCAAGCAAAGCGCGAAAGAGCGCAAGGAGCGCAAAGTCAGCGCCCGTTCGTATGAAACGACGGCGCCCCGCTATTTCGACAAATGGCTGACGGACAAGCAGGTACGCCTGTTCATCGTCGACGCGCAGCCGGAGTCGAAAGGTGAAAACACGCCGCGCGACATCCTGTCGGGCACGCAACTGGTGGCGCTGCCGGGCTTTGGCGGCGGCCAGGGTGACGAGGGGCAATCCTTGGACGCCATCTGGACGCCGGACGGCAAGGCCGTCGTCTTCAACGCGGCCACCAACCGCGACGCGGCGCAGCGCGAAGCCGTGGTTTCGCAACTGTATCTGCTGCCCGTGGCGGGCGGCGAAGCGCAGCGTTTGACGCAGGACAAACATAGCTACGGCTCCCTGAAATTTGCGGCCGACGGCAAGACCCTGTTCGCCCTCAGCGACGCGCAAACGCCCGGTAAAGTGTATGACGTGAAACGCCTGGCCAGCTTCGCCTGGCCGATGAGCACCCCTGCGCCAACGATATTGACAGCCAAGCTGGACCGTTCGATTTCCCGCTTCGTGCTGCCCGAGGGCGGCAAGCGCGTCATCTTCAGCTATGAACATGCGGGGCTGGAAAAGCTGTACTCGATCGACGCCAAAGGCGGCGAGGTCCGAGAAGAACCATCCTTGCCGACGGGCACCATCAATTCGCTGAGCAGCGGCGGCAAGGCCCTGGTGGGCGTGTGGGAGTCCGCCATCAACCCGCCGGAAATCTATGCGTTCAACGGCAAGCAGCCGAAACGGCTGACGGCCTTCAACACGGACAAGGCAGACAAGATCGACTGGCAGGCGCCCGAGCACTTCTGGTTCACGACGGCCGACGGCCGCCGGATCCACAATATGCTCGTCAAGCCCGCGAATTTCGACCCGAACAAGATGTATCCGCTGTTTACCGTCATCCACGGCGGCGCCGCCAGCATGTGGCGCGACCAGTTCGTGCTGCGCTGGAACTATCACTTGCTGGCCAAGCCAGGCTATGTTGTCTTGCTGACCGACTACAAGGGTTCCACCGGCTATGGCGAGGAATTCTCGCGCTCGATCCAGTTCGACCCGTTGAAGGGCCCGGGCGATGAAGTCAACCAGGGCGTCGATGAAGCCATCAAGAAATACCCATTTATCGACAGCACGAAACTGGCCGCCGGCGGCGCCAGCTATGGCGGCCACCTGGCCAATTGGCTGCAAGCGACCACCACGCGCTACAAGGCCATCGTCTCGCACGCGGGCGAAATGGACCTGATCATGCAGTGGGGCACCAGCGATGGCGGTTTCGGCCGTGAAACGAATGCGGGCGGCCCCGTCTGGTCGAACTTGCCCGTGTGGCGCGATCAAAGCCCGGTGATGCAAGCAGGCAACCACGAAAAAGGCACGGGTTTCACCACCCCCATCCTGATCACCGTGGGCGAACTCGATTACCGCGTGCCGGCCAACAATGCGCTGATGAACTTTGCTGTCCAGCAACGCCTGAACGTGCCGGCGAAATTGCTGGTGTTTCCGGACGAAAACCACTGGATTTTAAAAGGCGAGAACAGCCGCTTCTTCTACAGCGAAGTCGAGGGCTGGCTGGCAAAGTATTTGAAATAATCGCGCTGTACGCTTCTTGAAAAGCCAGGTTCCGCTCACGCGGGCCTGGCTTTTTTTCATGCGGGCTGGACAGCGGCCACGGCCGCCTTCTGGCGGGCGATCGCCAGCACCATCAGCGCGGCCACGAGGCAGGCGGCGCCAGCCGCGAACAGCGCCGGGTTGTAGGTCAGCATCAGGGTGCGAATGCGGCCCGCGCCATACGCGGCCACGGCGGCACCCAGCTGGTGGCCGGCAAAGATCCAGCCAAACACCATGCCCGCCCGCTCCCGGCCAAACGTGGCGCCCACCAGTTTCACGGTCGGCGGCACGGTGGCGATCCAGTCCAGGCCGTAAAACATGGCAAACAGGGACAGGCCATACAGGGTGAATTCCGAATACGGCAGCCAGAACAGGGACAGCCCCCGCAAGCCGTAGTACCAGAACAGCAGTTTGCGGTTGTCATAGCGGTCCGACAGCCAGCCGGACAGGATCGTGCCGAACAGGTCGAACGCCCCCATCATGGCCAGCACGGAGGCGGCCGGCACGGCGGACAAGCCCGAGTCGCCGCACAGGGAAATGAAGTGCGTCTGGATCAGGCCGTTGGTGCTCAGGCCGCAGATGAAGAAGGTGCCGAACAGTATCCAGAAGGTGCGGTTGGAAGCCACGCTGCGCAGGATCAAAAAAGGCGTGGCGAACGTCATGCTTGCCGCCGGCACCGCCGCCAGGGGCGTGGCCGGGTCCGCGCCGTAAGGCCGCAAGGCCACGTCCTGCGGCCGGTTGCGCATGCACAGGAAGGCCAGCACGGCAACGATGGCGCAGCTGGCAAACACGGGCATGACGGCCGTGCGCCAGCCGAAGTGCTCGATCAGCCAGGCGCCCACGGGCAGGAACAGCAGCTGGCCCGTGGCCGAGCTGGCCGTCAGCACGCCCACCACCAGGCCCCGGTGCGTCTCGAACCAGCGGTTCGCCACCACGGCGCTCAAGACCAGCGCCGTCATGCCCGAGCCCAGCCCCAGCAGGATGCCCCACAGGGCCACCAGGTGCCAGAACTGCGTCATGCGCGTGGCCAGCAGCATGCCGGCAGCGATCAGGCCCAGGGCCACGCAGATGACATTGCGCAAGCCGAAGCGTTCCATCAGGATGGCGGCAAACGGCCCCATCAGGCCAAACAGCACGAAACGCACGGCCAAGGCCGAGGAAATCTGCTCGGCATCCCAGCCGAACTCGCGGCTCAAGGGCTGCATCAGCGCGCCTGGCAAGCCCAGCGCGGCAGACGATGTCAAGGCGGTGAGGAAAGTGATGGCGACGATGACCCAGGCAAAGTGGATGCCGCGCCGCTCCAGCCATTGCGAAAAGGGAAGAGAAAGCATGCTGTCCTCATGAGAAAAAGTGGATGCCGGTCACTACCAGCCGGCGGGATTTTTCTCATGTTATATTATGATCGTAATTTATACAATCAAAAAACTGGAGCGGCACTGCTGCGTCCCGCTCCAGTCCTGGCTTTAACGCTGCGCAGAATGTGGCTTACTTGACCTTCAAGCCATTCTTCACATCCGTCACGCCTTCCACGCTACGGGCCAGGTCGGCGGCTTTTTTCACTTGCGCCTGGGAAGGCACGAAGCCGCTGAGCATGACGACGCCGTTGACCGTTTCCACGTGCACGTCGAGCGCTTTCAAGTCGTTGTCCTTGACGAGGTCCGCCTTGATCTTGGTAGTGATGACGGAATCTTCCACGGCCACCTTGGTGCTGCTGGCTGCATTGCGCGTCACGCAGGCGGCCTTGGCCGTCGCATCCATGGCGTCGCAATTCTCCTTCGTGGTGGCGGGCGGATTCTGCGCCACGTTGGTGCCGGCCCGGGCGCCCGTGTTGGCATCCGCCAGCGCAGCCGTTTTCGCTGCCTTGGCATCGTTCATGCACGTGGTCTTGTCGGCGCCCGTGCGGTCGCCGCACTTGGCCTTGGCCAAGTCATACTCGGCATTGGCGACGTCCTTGCGGGCCTTGCCCAGCTCGCGCGGCGTGTTGCGGAACTGCACCACGGCGTCCGAATCGGCCTTGGCGCGCGCCACCCTGGCTTCTTCCACGCAGACCTTTTTCGCGTTGCCGCTCTGGCTGTCGCAGGCGGCCTTGGCCTGCTTGTAGTCGGCCGATGCCTTGTCCGTCAAACTCTTGTACGAGGCATCCTGCGCATACGCGGGCGCGGCGGCAAGCAGGGCGCTGGCACTGGCGGCCAGCATGAGTGCGATCATTTTGTTCATGATGGTTCCTCTCTGGTTAGTTGATGCCCAGATTAGACCCCTGCCGCGCGCAAAGCTCCGTGCGACAGCACACGCTGACAGTCCATTCGCCTAAAAATCACCGTTTATTTGTCGCCGCTCAAACCCATCCGCCACAATACTTGCGCCTGTTCAAATGGTGAAACGGCCCCATCAAATGCGCCTGCGCCTGCGCCATCGGCCAGCGCCAGCCATGCCTGCGTGGCGTGCGAACCGCCCGCAGCCTCGCCTGCCGCGCGCACGCCGCGCATCCAGGCCAGCACATCCTGATACTGGCCGGGGTGGCGTCCATGCATCCAGGCCAGGGCCACCAGGTCCGCATACCCCTCTTCGCGGCGCGTCTCGCGCAGTTCCTGCGCCAGCGGTGTTAACTTGCCGCGCTGCCTGCTGCGCGGCTCGACAAAGCCGCGCGGCAAGGCATGCCAGTCGCCCTGCGCATAGCGCTGGCAATGGCCGATCTCATGCGCCGTCATCGCTTCCATCATCAGGCCCTGGCGCGCGGGCGGCACGCCCTGCAAGACACTGTCCGCCTGCGCATTGCCGCGCAAGGACAGCACCAGCTTGCAGCGCCCCGCTTCGTAACCCAGCGCCAGCGGCACGGCGCCGGGCGCATCCTGCGGCTGCACGATGATATCGATGGGCAAACCTTGCGCACGCGCAAACGCGATGACGGGCTGGCCCGCCTGCAGCCAACGGGTTTCCAGTTCGGTGAGCTGGGCGGCAGCCACGGCAGGCAAAGGAGAGAAAGCGATGAGCAAGCTCATCAGCAAGAACGGATTCAACATGGGATCGGCGGGAAGAAAAGAGGATTTACCACTGCAGAGTAAGCGGTGGATATATTTCCACAAGGAAAAACTGGCAACTTTTCACAAATAAAGACGAAAAAAAACCGGCGCAGAAGCGCCGGCTGTTCACTCTGACAATACAGCGTCGGAGTTATTTCTTCGCCGCCTTGTCCAGCGCGCGGGCCGTGACGAATTCCGGGCGGATATCGTTGGGCACGGCCTTCATCTTGTCGAGCGCCACCTGCACCTCAGGGCGAATGACCACGTACTTGCTCATCATCGCTTGCGCGCGCGCATAGTCGCCCGTCGCCTCGATGGTCAGAAATTCGCGGTCCAGGTCGATCACGGCCTGCTTGATCTTGCCGAAATCGACACCGAACTTGCCGTCGCCCAACGAGACAAAACCGCCCTTGTCGAGGATGTAATTCATCTGGATGGCCATGCCGCGCGCATGCGAATCCGTCAGGCCGAAATGCAGCGTGCGGAAACCGGAGGCGAGGAAGGTGTTGTACAGCTTGCGCTCGGCCGCCTCGCCCTGGCCCAGGGTGTCGTTGAGTTGCCCCTTGTCCATCATGTAGCGCAGCGCAAACAGGCCCGTGATGTCGGCCTTGGCTTCTTCGATGGTGGAATACGCTTCCTTCAGGTCCTGGCGCGGCGTCGATGGCTTGCCGTCGACCACGGTCGCGTGCGGGCCCAGGCCATGCATGATTTCATGCGCGAGGATGTGCGTGAAGAAGGAATTGAAATCCACGTCCTGCTGCGCTTCGGGCGTGAGCACCAGTTTCGAGATCGGCGTCAGGGTGGCCTTGAACTTGGCTTCCTGCACGTTTTTCAGCATCACGCGCTTCGAGCCGCGCGCGCTGATGATGCGTTCGTCATTGGGCAAGTTGTAGGCGGCTGTCTGCACGGCCATGTTGCCGTCGCCGGCGCCATACACCTGGTTGACCACCACCATCGGCGCCAGCGCGCCCACTTTCGGATTGCGGTACCGGGCGTCGAGCGGCAGGTTGTCTTCCAGCTCCTGCATGTGCTTGGCGAAGAAATTGAGCTTTTGCGTCTCCGCCTGGTCGCGGATGTTCACGTAGGCTTCGAACGCGGCCTTGTAGCCGAACAGTTCGTCGTTGTACGTTTCATACGGGCCGATGGTGATGTCGACGGGCGAATCGAGGTCCATCCAGGCGAAGTCGGACGGTAAATAGTCGTTGTCGAGGAAAGCCTTGGCGCGCAGGGTCAGAAATTTCTTCAGCGATGCATTGTCCGTGGCGGCCGCCGCTTCATCGAGCAATTTGGCCAGCTGTTTCAACTCCACCTTGTACTCGTCCGAATACTTGACGGTCTGGTATTTGCCATCCTTGCCCGCGCGGATGGTGGTAAAAAACCATTGCGCCTGCTGCTTGTCGTCCGCCGGCAAGCCGTTCATCCATGTTTCCAGGCTGGCCTTGGTGGCGCCCTGCGGATAGAAGTTGCCCGCTTCCGGCTTGTGCTCAGGAATGGCGATGCCCGCATAGCTGGCCGGCATGAACGAGGCGTGCGCGTCGAGCACGGACCATGGCCCCTTGTTGATCCAGAAATAGTTCAGGCGGGCCTGGCCCAGGGCCGACTTGTCCTTCTTCAAGGCTGCCCACAGCGCTTCATTGCCGGACCAGCGCTGGCGCAGCTGCAGCACGTCGACCAGCTTGGCCGCTTCGACCAGCTTGGCGATGGCCTGGCGGTCGCCCGCGGACAAGTGGGTGACGTCGGCCCTCAGCGCGACGGGTGCGTAACGGGCGCTCATGGCCGTCAGTTGCTGTGCGGTGGCCGGGGTGGCTGGCGCGGCCGCTGGCGTTGTTGCGCAGGCGCTGCCGACGGCGGCGGCCATCAGCAGGGGAATCAGGAGTTTTTTCATGGGGGTCTCGGTTGGATTTTTCTCAGACGCGGCTGGCGCGGATGGCGCGCTACCGCTTTCTTGCTCAGCCTGCGATTGTCCCACCTGCCCCCATGGCATGGCAAGCGGCTTACCAGACCTTGTACACCTGCCCCGTCTGCGCCCCTTCCACGCTGCGGCTGTAGGCCAGGGCGACGCGACTGGCGGCGGCCGGCTCGAAGCCGTAGAAGAAGGGGCCGTACGCTTCCAGCGATTCGGCCAGCACCGTGGGGCTGACGACATTGATGCGCACGCCGCGCTGCAACTCGATGGCGGCGCCCCGCACGAAGCCTTCCACGGCCGCGTTGGTCATGGTGGCGGCCGTGCCGAAGCGGATCGGCTGGTCGGCCACGATGCCGCTGGTGAGCGTAATCGAGCCGCCGTCGTTCAGGTATTCCTGCGCTACCAGCGCCACGTTGACCTGGCCCATCAGCTTGCTTTCCAGGCCCACTTGGAATTGCTCAGGAGTAAATTCGTTCAATGGGCCGAAATGCAGCTTGCCGGCCGTCACGACGACGGCATCGACCTTGCCGATGCGCTTGAACAGGGCGCGCACTTGCGCGATGTCGCCCATGTCGGCCTGGTGCGTGCCGCTGCGGCTGCCCACTTCGATGATTTCATGGCGTTGCGCCAGTTGGGCGGCGACGGCCGTGCCGATGGTGCCGCTGGCGCCGATGATGACGATTTTCATGATGCTGTCCTTGTCTGCTGTTGAACGATGGAGCCAGTATGCGCCGCTTACAAAAAGGAATAAATACGCTAGAATTTACAAGATTACTAATCTGTAGTTTGCAATCGGGATGCCATGGATAAATTGCGCAGCATGGAGATTTTTGTCGCCGTCGTCGATGCGGGCAGTTTCACGGCTGCCGCCGAGGCATTCCAGATTTCGCCCGTGATGGTGGGCAAGCACATCAAATACCTGGAAGAGCGGCTGGGCGCGCGGCTGCTGGCGCGCACCACGCGGCGGCAAAGCCTGACGGAAATCGGCCAGCAGTATGCGGAACAGTGCCGCCAGATCCTGGCCAGCATCCATGCGGCCGAACGGGGGGCGGAAGCCATGCGCGCGGCGCCGCGCGGCAAGCTGAAGATCACGGCGCCCGTGTCCTTCGGCAGCGAGTGCATCGCGCCGCTGATGGCCGATTACCTCGATGCGTATCCGGAAGTGAGCCTGGAATTGAACCTGAACGACAGGACGGTGGACCTGGTGGAGGAAGGATTCGATGCGGCCATCCGCATCGGCAAGCTGGAAGATTCCGCCATGGTGGCGCGCGTGCTGCGGCCGTATGCGATGGTGATCTGCGCCGCGCCCGCCTACCTGGCCAGACACGGCACGCCGCGCACGCCGGCCGACCTGGCACGCCACGAATGCCTGGACTTCATGCAGTGGACGCGCCACGTGCGCTGGCGCCTGGCCAGGAGCGGCGACGACGATGGCAGCCCCGTGCGCGAAAGCCGCTTCCGCTCGAACAATGGGCAGGCGCTGCGCGTGGCGGCGCTGCACGGCTTCGGCATCGTCATGCAGGCGGAAATCCTGATGGCCGGTGATATCGCCGCCGGCAGGCTGGTGCCGCTGCTGGCCGACTACGTGCCGGCGCCCCGCCCCATGCACCTCGTGTACGCGCGCGACCGCCAGCCCACGCCGAAGCTGACGACCTTCATCGATTTTCTGCTGGAACGCTACGGGCCGGCGGCGACACCGCCACCGGCCACGCTCACGTAACCGTCGTACTTAGTTGGCCTTTGCGGCGGGCGCCGATGCCAGCCTGGCCAGCTCGCCGTCCGGCTGCCAGCCGGCGCCCAGCGAACGGGCCACGGCGACCGTCGCCAGCAGGCGCTGGGTCTTGATCTGCGCGGCGGCGCGGTCCGCTGCCAGCGAACTGCGCTGGGCATCGGTGACGTCGAGGTAGGTCGAGATGCCGCGCTCGTAGCGCGTGCGCGCCACCAGGTAGGCGCGCGCCGCCGCTGCCTGCGACAGGGCCTGGGCATCGCCCTGCAACTGGCGCTGCTCCACGTCGGACAACGCATCTTCCACTTCGCGCAAGGCCGTCAGCAGCTTCGTTTCGTGGTTCGCCACGGCTTCCGCATAGCGCGCCTTGGACAGGTCCAGATTCGCCTGGTTGCGGCCGCCGTCGAAGATCGGCAGGGACAGGGCCAGCGGACCAAAGCTGAACTGGCGCGAACCGCCCTGCGCCAGGTCGCGCAGTTTTTCCGAGGCGTAGCCGAAATTGCCCGTCAATTGCAGCGACGGGTAAAACGCGCCTTCGGCCACGCCCACCTGCGCATTCGCCGCGCGCAGGCCCGCCACGCTGGACACGAGGTCCGGACGGTGCGCCAGCAGGCTGGCGGGCAAGCCGACAGGGATGGCGGGCGGCAGCGGCAGGCTGGAAGGCTCGGCGGCCACCGGCAATTGCAGCGCCGACGGCGGCTTGCCCGTCAGGGTGGCCAGGCTGTTTTCAAGCTGGTTGCGCTGGCGCTTGACTTCGTGCAGGTCGGCCTGCGCGTTCGACAGTTCGACCTTCGCGCGCGCCAGGTCCAGCTCATTCGTCAGCCCTGCATTGAAGCGCGCCTCGACCAGCTGCGCCGACTCGCGGCGCGTGTCCAGGGCGCCATTCAGGATCGCCATTTCCGCGTCCAGTCCGCGCAGCTGCCAGTAATTGCTGGCCACTTGCGCCGACAGCATCAGCAGCACGCCGTCGCGGTCGGCCTGCGCCGCCAGCGCCTGCGAATCGGCCGCTTCGACCATGCGTTTCACGCGGCCCAGCAAATCGACTTCATACGACAGCGAGCCGCCCACGGAGAAGTTATTCCCGCTGATCGAGCGGTTGCCCAGGGCCAGGCCCTGCGAGGTGTTGGCCGAGGTGCGCGAGTTCGAGATGCCCGTGCTGACGTTGACACTCGGGTCCTGGTTGGCGCGCGCCGTGCCGCTTTGCGCCAGCGCCTGCAGCAGGCGCTCGCCGGCCGCTTTTACGCTGGGATTGTCCTGCAATGCGCTTTGCTCGAGGCGGTCCAGGGTGGCGTCGCCGTAGATGCTCCACCACTCTTTGGGCAGCTGCGCGGCGTCGGCCGCGGCCGCGCCGTGGCGGAACACACCGTTGTCGATGCCGGCCACGTTTGCCGGTGCCGTAAAATCCTGGCCCACGGTGCCGCAGGCGGACAGCGCCACGGCAAGGGAGGTGGCCAGCGCGATTTTCGTCAATACTGTTTGCATGATGTATACCTTCTTGTTCTTGAGGTGCTGCACGTGCGCGCTGTGCGCGGTCAATGACCGCTGCCACCGCCACCGGGAGCTTTGAGTTTGTCGGCCAGCCACAGGGGCACGATACAGGCCAGCAGGATGGCGCCGATCAGGAAGAAGCCATCGTTGTAGGCCATCACATACGCTTCGCGGCGCACGATGCCGTCAATCGCCTGCAAGGCCTGGTTGCCGGCCGTGACGGCGTCATAGCCCTTGGCCATGAACGACGACGTCAGCTGGTCGATGCGCAGCTGAGTGGCGCTGGAATACGCATTGATCGCCTCGCCCAGGCGCTGCGAATGGAAGTGTTCGCGGGTGCTCAGGGCCGTGGCCAGCAGGGCGATGCCGATCGAGCCGCCCAGGTTGCGCGTCATGTTGAACAGGCTCGAGGCGGACGGCATGTCCTTCGGCGCGATGCCCTTCATGGCGAAGTTCGACAGGGTCAGCATGACGAAGGGCTGGCCCAGCGCGCGCACCACCTGCGACCACAAGAGCTGGTCGTAGCCGGTGGACGCGTCCATGTAGGCATTCATCATGCACGAGCCGCCGAACAGCAAGAGGCCGAACGAGCACAGGATGCGGTTGTCCACTACGGATGACAGCTTGGCGACAAACGGCATGATGAACAGCTGCGGCAAGCCCACCCACATGATGACTTCACCGATCTGCATCGGCGAATAGCCGGCGATCTGGCCCAGGAACAGGGGCAGCAAAAAGGCCGAGCCGTACAGGCCCATGCCCGTCACGGCCGACAGGACGGTGGCGACCAAAAAGTTACGCTGGCCGTACAGGCCCAGGTTGACGAACGGCTCGGCGCGCGTGGCGCTGGTGACGACCCAGCCCAGGATGCCCGTCAGGGCCAGCGCGGCGAAGGTGATGATGAAACCGGAGTCGAACCAGTCCTTCGAATTGCCCTCTTCCAGGAAGATCGTCAGGCAGCCCAGGCCCAGGGCCATGAAGAAGATGCCCAGCCAGTCAGCCTTCCAGAACATCTCGAGCTTCATCGGCTCCTTGTCCAGGCCATAGATCATGCCGGCGATCAGCAGCACGCCCGGCACCCAGTTGATGTAGAAGATCGAGGGCCAGCCATACAGCTCGGAGAGGTAGCCGCCCAGGGTCGGGCCCATGGCCGGCGCCAGCGTGGCCGTCAGGCCGAAGATGGCCATGCCGACGGCGCGCTTCGACGGCGGCAGCTTGAGCATCACCAGGGTAAACGCCATCGGGATCAGCGCGCCGCCCGTGAACCCCTGCAGCATGCGGAAGACGATCATGCTTTCCAGGTTCCAGGCCGTGCCGCACAGGGTGGAGAACAGCAGGAAGAAAGCGGTGGTGCCGATCATGTAGGTGCGCAGACCGAACACGCGCGCCAGCAGCGCGGTGAGGGGAATGACGATAATTTCCGCCACCAGGTAGGCCGTGGAAATCCACGAGCCCTCTTCCTGGGTGGCCGACAGCGAGCCAAGGATATCCTTGAGCGAGGAGTTGGTGATCTGGATGTCGAGCACCGCCATGAAGGCGCCCAGCATGCCGGCGGCGACCGCCAGCCAGGTGCGCCCGGAGACTTTCTCGCTAATCACGGGAAACGCCGGCGTTGCCGCCGGTGTGGTGGAAGGGCTGCTCATGGAAGCTTAGCGGGCGGCGGTCTGCGCGGCAGGAGCGGCTGCCGCGGCGGCGTGGCGCGGAGCCTCGGCCTTGTCCGACGCCGGCTGGTTCACTTCCACTTCGGCGATCACGGACATGCCCGGCACCAGGCGGCCATTCATGGCCTTGATGTCTTCCGGCTGGAAGACGATCTTCACGGGCACGCGCTGGACGATCTTGGTGAAGTTGCCGGTGGCGTTATCGGCCGGCAGCAGGGCAAATTGCGCGCCCGAGGCAGGGGCGAAGCTGTCCACGGTACCCACCAGTTTCTTGCCCGGCATGGCGTCGATGGTCACGTGCACGCTCTGGCCGCGGTGCAGGTCGGCCAGCTGGGTTTCCTTGAAGTTGGCGGTGACCCAGACGTTGTCCTGCACGATGGCCGTCAACTGCTGGCCAGGCTGCACGCGCATGCCTGTTTCCACGTTGCGCTTGCCGATGCGGCCGGCGACGGGGGCCAGGATGCGGTTGTATTGCAGCTGCTGTTCCGCGTCCTTCAATTGCACGCGCAGCACGGCCACTTGCGCCTTGGCCACGTCGCGCGCAGCTTGCGCCGCGCCGATCTGCGCCTTGGCGGCCGAAGCGCTGTCGCGGCGGGCAGCCAGGTCGGCCACGGCGCTCGAGCGGGCCGCGTTGGCCGCGTCGAGTTCCGCTTTCGAGACGGCTTTCATCTGGCTCGTGTACAGCTGGCCGTAACGCTCGGCATCCTGTTTCGCGCGCAGCAATTGCGCATCGGCTTGCGCCACTTGCGCCTGGGCGGCGCTCGCCTGCGCCTGCACTTGCGCGATCTGCGCGTCCGCTTGCAGCACCTGCTGCTCGGCGCTGGCGATCTGCGCGGCGATCTGCTCGGTTTTCACGCGCTGGTCGAAGGGATCGAGTTCGGCGATCACGTCGCCCTCTTTCACGATTTGATTGTCGTCAATGAAAACCTTGGTGACGACGCCGGAAATGCGCGCCGAGACGGGATGCACATGGCCGGCCACATAGGCGTTTTCCGTTTCCACGAAATAGTGGCTGCGGTACCACATACGCGCGCCGGCGCCCAGCGCCACGAGGACGATCAGGCCGGCGATGATTTTCACGCGGTTGTTCGGTGGTGCGGAGCTGGCGGAAGCGGCGGGCGTGGAAGGTGCGGCAGGGGCCGCGGGTGGGACGGCGCTCAGCACCTTGTGCTCTGCTTGGCCTGGCTGGTTGGACATACTCGCTCCGAAAATGAAATGATATAGGTTCATTATTGGGCAAAGAAAAGGCAAAGTCAAGAAATGAAACGATTGCATTTCATTTTAATTTGCACTACAGTGTGAGCCATCACTTACCTTCCACCTTATTGAAAGAGACCCAGACCATGTCCGATCCCGGCCTCAGCGATACCTTGCCCACCGATACAGAATCCGACGCCGCCGCCCAGGAGCTTTCCTGCTGCGGCAAGCCAGCCGGCCGCCCGCGCGCGGCCGACATGGAAGCGCGCATGGAAAACCTGCTGCACACGGCCGGTTGCCTGTTTCTGGAAAAAGGGTATGGAAAGGTCAGCCTGGAAATGATCGCCCGCGAAGCCCATGTGGCCGTGCGCACGATTTATGTAAAATTTGGCGGCAAGTCGGGCTTGTTCAATGCCGTGGTGGAATTGCGCCGCGCCGCCTACTTCTCGACCATGCCGGCACTGGAAACGGATATGCGGCCCCTGCCCGCCATTTTGAGCGAGTTCGGCCTGCTGTTCGTGCAACTGGTCACCATGCCGGCGGCGATCCTCCTCAATCGCATGGTGGTGGCCGAAGCGGCCACGCACCCGGAACTGGCGGAAACGTTTTACAAGGTGGGACCGGGACAGACGCGCGAGATGCTGACCAAGTTTTTCAGCCGCCCAGACATCGCGCCCCTGTTTCGCGCGGAGCTGACGCCCTCCATGCTGGCGCTGCACCTGCTCAATTGCCTGCTGGGCGACCAGATGTCGCGCCTGCTGTTTCCTCCGCCGGCCCAGCCCGATATGGCGCAATTGCGCGCCAAGGTGGCGGTCAGTCTCGACCTGTTCCTGCGCGGCACCCTGCGCCAGCCGCTGGCGGACTGACGCGGGACGGCTGGCCGCGGAAGTCAGCCAGGGCGGCTGCAGTCTTCCGGCAGCGCCGCTTCGGCCTGTTCTTCGTTCAAACCCAGCGCGCGCAGGAAAGGCTGGGCCGCCGACGGGCCATCAACACTGAGTGAAGACTCACTTCCATCGTAGCGGTCCGGGCCATAACGCATCAGGTCGAACGAGGTTTCAAAGCGCTGCGCCAGGAAATACGTGCGGAAGTAATCGAAGGAAAACGCCACCTGGCCATCGGCCCGCAGCAGCAAGCCATGCGCATACAGCGGCGCCAGCCAATCCCCGGCCGCCATGTCCCAGCCCTTCACGCCGCAATAGTCGCTGGCAAAACGCTCGAGTTCCGCCTCGTTGAGGAACGCGCTCTTGGCTTCGAACATCACGAACGCCAGCTCGATGAGGAATTCGCGCGCGTTGGCAGCGACGCCGGCGTCCTCGCGCCGCTGCGCGCCCGCCGTGCCCAGCAAGCCATCGAGATAGGCGCGCTCGCCTGCCAGCCGCGGCAGCAAGGTGGCAAACACATACTCGGCGTCCATCTGTCCCGTTTCCTGGCCGTTCGGCGTGTACAGCACCGACAGGGCGAAGTTCTTGCTCACGTCGTCGAACTCGCGCAGGGACACCTTCCACTGCTTGCCTGCACTGCCGTCATCGGCCTCGCCCGTGCCGAATTCGAGCACCGCATACGCCGCCATCTGGCCTTGAGCACCGTACAGGCTGCCGGGATTGCTCTTGAACAGGATGCCCAGCGACTTCATCAGCGAACTGGCATCGCCCGTATGCTGGTGGCCATGGAACACGGCGTGGATATTCTTGTAGTATGCGCGCTGCTCGGCACTGGCGTGCTCATCGGCGGAGAAAAAGCTGAAACCGGCATTGCCCAGCGCCGCCGCCGCGACACCCTGCGCGCGGCTGCCCGGCACCAGGTAGAAACGCGCGCCGGGCAAGCTGGCCGCCTGCAGCAAGGGGCGCAGGAAGTATTCGTAGACGTACACGGGCGTCGTGCCGGCACAGGCGTCCGGCGCCACCAACTGACCCGTGAAGAAAATCGCATCGATCTTCTTGCCCGCCGCCAGGATAGCGGCCACATCCTGGTACAAGGCATGCAGCATCACGGCTTGCTCTTGCTCATCAGCCCGGCGCAGGCGGACATCGGCAATATGAAGGGCGGTAAATTTTTTCATCGTTGCAAAACTTTCTTAGAGCCTATCCCAGTAGGGAGCGTCTTCTGCTGGCAGTTCATCAGGAGCACGGACAAGGCGTGAGGAGGATGCGTGGCGAGCCACGCGACGACGATCAACGCAGTCCCCGCTTCCGAGGGGCGCCAGCAGGGGATGTATGCATCTACTGGGACAGGCGCTTAATACAGCGGAACTTGACCAAACCCCACGCTGGCAACATTCCTGGAAAAATCACACGCTCCTGTCGAAGCGAAAGCAGAACGTGGTGACAGACCTCCATTCTGCCACTTTTTCCACACGGCAATACTCACCAATTTTCACATGGTGCCGCCGCGCCACGTTTTACCACGCTGCAGGTCAAGGGAAATAAAAAAACCCGCAATCGCTTGCGGGTTTTTGAGTGTTACAACGTGCGGCTACAATCAGCGCTTGCGCGGCGGCGGCAAGTCCGTGCATACGCCTTCGTACACGTCGGCGCGCTTTTGCCAACCTGCCGATCGACTCACCCAG
>NZ_JBXAKW010000009.1:58806-319198 GCF_058798815.1 Janthinobacterium sp. GW822-FHT07A03
GGGTCGGGTGCGGGTGGATGGTCTTGCCGATGTCGGTGCCGTCGCAGCCCATTTCGATGGCCAGCGCGATTTCGCCGCTTCATCTTTCACCTGTCGCCCGCATGCGTGCCGACGATGGTGCCGCCGGTCAGGTATTTAATCGTATTTGGACAATAAAAAACCCCGCAATCGCTTGCGGGGTTTTTAGTGTCACAGCGCTACAACATCAACGCTTGCGCGGCGGCGGCAAGTCCGTGCATACGCCTTCGTACACTTCGGCGGCCATGCCGATCGACTCGCCCAGGGTCGGGTGCGGGTGGATGGTCTTGCCGATGTCGGTGCCGTCGCAGCCCATTTCGATGGCCAGCGCGATTTCGCCGATCATGTCGCCCGCATGCGTGCCGACGATGGTGCCGCCGATGATACGGTGCGTTTCCGCATCGAACAGCAGCTTGGTGAAGCCTTCGGCGCGGCCGTTGGCCACGGCGCGGCCCGAAGCGGCCCACGGGAAGTGGCCCTTCTCAACCTTGATGCCCTTGGCTTTCGCTTCGTCTTCCGTGATGCCGGCCCATGCCACTTCCGGATCGGTGTAGGCGACCGAAGGGATCACCTTGACGTCGAAGTGCGACTTCTGGCCGGATGCCGCTTCGGCGGCCACGTGTGCTTCATGCACGGCCTTGTGCGCCAGCATCGGCTGGCCGACCAGATCGCCGATGGCGAAGATGTTCGGCACGTTGGTGCGCATCTGGCTGTCGACTTCGATGAAGCCGCGGTCGGTGACGTTCACGCCGGCCTTGTCGGCAGCGATCTTCTTGCCGTTCGGGCTGCGGCCCACGGCGACGAGCACCAGGTCGTAGACTTGCGGCGCCGGTGCCGTGGCACCCGCTTCGGCAGCTTCGAACGTGACCTTGATGCCTTCCGGCAACGCCTCGACGGCGACCGTCTTGGTCTTGGTCATGATGTTGTCGAAGCGCTTTTCGTTGAACTTCTGCCACACCTTGACGGCGTCGCGGTCAGCGCCCTGCATCAGGCCATCCATCATTTCGACCACGTCGATGCGCGCGCCGAACGTGGAGTAGACAGTCGCCATTTCCAGGCCGATGATGCCGCCGCCGATGACCAGCATGCGTTTCGGGATCTGGCGCAATTCCAGTGCACCCGTCGAATCGACGATGCGCGGGTCTTCCGGCACGAAGGGCAGTTTCACCACGGACGAACCGGCAGCGATGATGGCTTGCTTGAACTGCACGACTTTTTTCGAGCCGTCGCCAGCCGTCACTTCGATGTGGTTCGCGGAGAGGAACTGGCCCACGCCCGTGACGACTTGCGTCTTGCGCGCCTTGGCCATGCCGGCCAGGCCGCCCGTCATGTTCGAAATTACACCTTCCTTGTACTTGCGCACTTGATCGATATCAATGGTCGGTTTGGCAAATGTCACGCCTGTATTCGACATGTGCGCCGTTTCATCGATGACGGAAGCAACGTGCAGCAGCGCCTTCGACGGGATGCAGCCCACGTTCAGGCACACGCCGCCCAGGGTGGCGTAGCGCTCGACGATAACCGTCGACATGCCCAGGTCGGCCGCGCGGAACGCCGCCGAATAGCCGCCAGGACCGCCGCCCAATACCATCATGTCGACGTCGATGTCGACCTGGCCGCTGTAATTGCCGGCCGGGATGGCGGCGACAGGTGCAGGAGCCGCAGCGGCTGCCGGAGCGGCTGCGGCAGGCGCAGGAGCGGCCGCCGGCGCAGTTGCTGGAGCAGCAGCCGCGCCTACAGCCGCTTCCACCACCAGCAGCGCGCTGCCTTCGGCGATCTTGTCGCCGACCTTGACCTTGACTTCCTTGACGACGCCGGCGTGGGTCGACGGAATCTCCATGCTGGCCTTGTCCGATTCGACCGTGATCAGGGACTGGTCCACCTTGATGGTGTCGCCCACCTTGACCATCAGTTCGATGACTTCGACTTCCTTGAAATCGCCGATATTCGGTACTTTTACCTCTACTGTGCTCATCAATCGCTCCTTACAGCAGAATTTTGCGCATGTCGGCCAGGACTTCGCCGAGGTACACGGAGAATCGCGCGCCCATCGCGCCATCGACCACGCGGTGGTCGTAGGACAGCGAGGTGCCCATCATCAGGCGTGGCTGGAAGGCCTTGCCATCCCATACCGGCTTGATCGAGGCTTTCGACAGACCCAGGATCGCCACTTCCGGCGCATTGACGATAGGCGTGAAGTGCGTGCCGCCGATGCCGCCCAGGGACGAGATCGTGAAGCTGGCGCCCTGCATGTCGGCCGGTTTCAGCTTGCCTTCGCGTGCCTGCAGCGACAGTTCCGTCATTTCGCGGGCGATTTGCGAGACCGACTTCTGGTCCGCGCCCTTGATCACCGGTACCACCAAGCCGTTCGGCGTGTCGGCCGCGAAGCCGATGTTGTAGTACTGCTTGAGGATCAGGTTCTCGCCCTTGGCGTCGAGCGAGGCGTTAAACGCGGGGAATTTCTTCAGCGCGGCGACGGAGGCCTTGATCACAAAGGCGAGCATGGTCAGCTTGGCCGCATCCTTGTTCTTCGCATTGGCCGCGTTGGTGTCGACGCGGAATGCTTCCAGGTCCGTCACGTCCGCTTCGTCGAACTGCGTGACGTGCGGGATCATGACCCAGTTGCGGTGCAGGTTCGGACCCGAGATTTTCTTGATGCGCGACAGCGGCAGCAATTCGGTCGTGCCGAACTTGCTGAAGTCCAGCGACGGCCATGGCAGCAGATCGAGGCCCACGCCCGAACCGCCTTTGGCAGCGACTGGCGCGTTTGGCGCGGCAACGGCGCCCGACATCACGCCCTTGACGAAGTTCTGCACGTCTTCCTGGGTGATGCGGCCCTTCGGACCGGAACCGCCCACGCGGGCCAGGTCCACGCCCAGTTCGCGCGCGAATTTGCGGATCGATGGCGACGCGTGCGCCAGCTTGCCGTTGACGGCAGGCGCGGCGGCAGGTGCCGGGGCAGCGGCGACCGGCGCCGAAGCGATGGCGGCGGCTGGTGCGGCGGCAGCTTGCGCGGCCGGTGCAGGCGCGGCAGCGGGTGCAGCGACCGGGGCGGCAGCGCCACCGGTCGTTTCCACCACCAGTACCAAGCTACCCTTGGCGACCTTGTCGCCGACCTTGACTTTCAATTCCTTGACGATGCCGGCATGGCTCGATGGGATTTCCATGCTGGCCTTGTCCGATTCGACCGTCAGCAGCGACTGGTCGACCTTGATCGTGTCGCCGACCTTGACCATCAGTTCGATGACTTCGACTTCCTTGAAGTCGCCGATATCGGGCACGGTCACATCGACCAGGGCCGGCGCGCCGGCAGGGGCGGCAGGCGCTGGCGCGGCCGCAGGAGCGGCGGCGGGGGCGGCTTCAGCGGCAGGTGCCGGGGCAGCAGCGGCGGCAGGCGCCGGCGCCGAGGCGTCGTCCGCCACTTCCAGCAGCAGAACCAGCGAACCTTCGGCGATCTTGTCGCCCACGTTGACTTTCAATTCCTTGACGACACCGGCGTGGCTCGATGGAATTTCCATGCTGGCCTTGTCCGATTCGACGGTGATGAGGGACTGGTCCACCTTGACCGTATCGCCTGGCTTGACCATCAGTTCAATGATCTCGACTTCCTTGAAATCGCCGATATCCGGGACTTTGACTTCCACAATGCTCATAGCTTGCTCCGTTATTTTATTTGTCAGATGGACCCGCACACACGCCAGGGCGGCACTTTCGCACCGCCCTGGCATCATCGGGTCCGCACAACGATTACTGGGTCACCGGATTCGGTTTGTTCGCGTCGATGCCGTACTTGGCAATCGCCTGCTCCACCACCGACACGTCGATCTTGCCTTCGTCAGCCAGCGATTTGAGCGCGGCCACGGTGACATAATAACGGTTCACTTCGAAGAACTCGCGCAGCTTGGCGCGGCTGTCCGAGCGGCCAAAGCCATCGGTACCGAGCACTTTGTAGGTGCGGCCCTTCGGCATGAAGGCGCGGATCTGTTCTGCAAATGCGCGCATGTAGTCGGTCGTGGCGACGATCGGGCCATCCGTGTCCTGCATCAGCGACGTCACGTACGGCACGCGCTGCTGTTTCGACGGGTTGACCATGTTCCAGCGTTCGGCGTCCTGGCCATCGCGGGCCACCAGGGTCAGCGACGGCGCCGACCATACGTCCGCAGCCACGCCCCAGTCGTTTTCCAGCAATTCGGCGGCAAAGATCGATTCGCGCAGGATGGTGCCGCAACCGATCAGCTGTACGCGCAGCTTGGCGTCAGCCTTGCCTTCTTGCAACTTATACATGCCTTTCAGGATGCCTTCTTCCTGGCCTGGCTTGATGCCTGGCTGGGCGTAGTTCTCGTTCATGATCGTGATGTAGTAGAACACATCTTCCTGGTTGGCGATCATGCGGCGCAGGCCGTCCTGGATGATGACGGCGACTTCGTGGCTGAAGGTCGGGTCGTACGGCATGCAGGTCGGGATGGTCGCGGCGAAGATATGGCTGTGGCCATCTTCGTGCTGCAAGCCTTCGCCGTTCAGGGTCGTACGGCCGGCCGTGCCGCCCATCAGGAAGCCGCGGGCGCGCATGTCGGCCGAAGCCCACACCTGGTCGCCGATGCGCTGGAAACCGAACATCGAGTAGAAGGTGTAGAACGGGATCATGATGCGGTCGTTGGTCGAATACGACGTCGCCGCGGCGATCCACGAGCTCATGCCGCCCGCTTCGTTGATGCCTTCCTGCAGGATCTGGCCGGCCTTGTCTTCGCGGTAGTACATGACCTGGTCCTTGTCGACCGGCTCGTACAACTGGCCTTTCGGGTTGTAGATGCCGATCTGGCGGAACAGGCCTTCCATGCCGAAGGTACGCGATTCATCGACCAGGATAGGCACGACGCGCTGGCCCAGGTTCGGGTCTTTCAGCAGGGTCGAAATGACGCGCACGAAGGCTTGCGTGGTCGAGATTTCGCGGCCTTCCGGCGTCGCTTCCAGCACGTTCTTGAACGCGTCCAGGCCAGGCACGGGCAGGGTTTCTTCCGCTTTCTGGCGGCGCTGCGGCAGGTAGCCGCCCAGGGCCTTGCGGCGCTCGTGCAGGTAGACCATTTCCGGCGCGTCGTCGGCAGGCTTGAAGAACGGGATGTCGGCCAGCTTGTCGTCGGGGATAGGCAGCGAGAAGCGGTCGCGCATTTCGCGGATGGCTTCGTCGTCCAGTTTTTTCGTCTGGTGCGCCGTGTTGCGCGCTTCGCCGGACTTGCCCATGCCGTAGCCCTTGATGGTTTTTACCAGCAGGACGGTCGGCTGGCCCTTGTGTTCCTGGGCGATCTTGAAGGCCGCGTAGATCTTGTGCGGATCGTGGCCGCCGCGGGTCAGGCGCCAGATGTCGTCGTCCGTCATGTTGGCAACCATTTCCAGCAGCTTCGGATGCTTGCCAAAGAAATGCTTGCGCACGTAGGCGCCGTCTTTCGCCTTGTAGTTCTGGTATTCGCCGTCGACGGTTTCCATCATCACGCGCTGCAGGATGCCTTCTTTATCTTGCGCCAGCAGGGCGTCCCAGCCCGGACCCCAGATGACCTTGACGACGTTCCAGCCGGCGCCACGGAATTCGCCTTCCAGCTCCTGGATGATCTTGGTGTTGCCGCGTACCGGGCCGTCCAGGCGCTGCAGGTTGCAGTTGACCACGATGACCAGGTTGTCGAGCATGTCGCGCGCGGCCAGGCCGATCGCGCCCAGGGATTCCGGCTCGTCCATCTCGCCGTCGCCGCAGAAGGCCCAGATCTTGCGGTTGTCGGTCTTGGCGATGCCGCGTGCGTGCAGGTATTTCAGGAAGCGCGCCTGGTAGATCGCCATGTGCGGGCCCAGGCCCATCGACACGGTCGGGAACTGCCAGAAGTCAGGCATCAGCTTCGGATGCGGGTACGAGGACAGGCCCTTGCCGTCGACTTCCTTGCGGAAGTTCAGCATTTGCTCTTCCGTCAAGCGGCCTTCCAGGAAGGCGCGCGCGTAGACGCCGGGCGAGGAGTGGCCCTGGATGTACAGCAGGTCGCCGCCGTGGTCGGCCGTCGGCGCGTGCCAGAAATGGTTGAAACCGATGCCCAGCATGTTCGCCAGCGACGCGAACGAGGACAAGTGGCCACCCAGGTCGCCGTCGGCGCGGTTGGCCTTGACCACCATGGCCATGGCGTTCCAGCGCATCCACGAGCGCAGGCGCTCTTCGTACTCCAGGTTGCCGGGACAGTGTGCTTCTTGCTTGGTGGGGATGGTATTGACGTAGGCGGTGGTGCTGGAGAACGGGATCTGGGCGCCGCGGCGGCGGGCCAGGTCAACCATGCGCTCCATCAGGTAATGCGCGCGTTCCGGACCTTCGTTTTCCAGCACGGCTTCGAGCGCGTCCAGCCACTCCTTGGTTTCCTGCATATCCGGGTCGGTGCCGATCTGTGTCGTTACCTGGTTCAGTTGAGCTGACATCTGTTGAGTCTCCTTTGTGAACGCCCCACCCCGATTTTCCGGATCGCTGTCGGACGGTATTTCGCTGATTATTTACTATTAAGTCGGTTTAGTGTGGGGATTCTAACAGCGTATTTAGTATTTTTCAAATTACGATATAGCATTTCATATTATGAAATCGCCCTATGAAATTTATGCTGCACTGCCGCAAATTCTGCCCGGAAATTAGGGTGATCAAAGTGCCAAAAACGGCGCCAAAAGAACCGCAGGCCCTTGCGCTCCCTAGGCCACCAGCCCACCAGCAAAACGCATTAACGCCCCAGTCGTCCGCACAGGCATACCGGGCCAAGCGGGCCTGAAAAATGTCGAGGGCAAGGCGCAGCGACGCAGACAGTACGCCAGTACGGCAAGGAGCTGCAACGCCGCCATCGGCATTTTCTCAGGCCCGCGTCTCTGGCCCGCTGCTGCTACGCCTTTGCATAGCCAAAACCGCCCCTTTGCGCCGCCCGGCTTTATAATCTGTCTTTTCCCTCCCACATCTCTCAGCCCCTACCATGCCAGCACAACTGATCGACGGAATCGCCCTCTCCCAAAAACTGCGCAGCGAGATCGCCACGCGCGCCGCCGCCCTTACAGCCAAGGGCACCCAGCCCGGCCTGGCCGTGATCCTCGTCGGCGAAGACCCGGCCAGCCAGGTGTACGTCCGCAACAAGGTCAAGGCGTGCGGCGACGTGGGTTTCCACTCGGTGCTGGAAAAATATGAAGCGGACCTGTCCGAAGCGGACTTGCTGGCACGCATCGCCAGCCTGAACGCCGATCCCGCCATCCACGGCATCCTCGTGCAGATGCCCTTGCCCAAGCACATCAACCCGCACAAGGTCATCGAAGCGATCGCCACGACGAAAGACGTGGACGGCTATTCCGTCCTGAGCGCCGGCGAACTGATGACGGGCTTGCCCGGCTTCCGCCCGTGCACGCCGTACGGCTGCATGAAACTGATCGAAAGCACGGGCGTGGACTTGCGCGGCAAGCATGCCGTCGTCATCGGCCGCAGCAACACGGTCGGCAAGCCGATGGCCCTGCTGCTCTTGCAAGCGAACGCTACCGTCACCATCTGCCATAGTGCGACCCCGGACTTGGGCCTGTACACGCGCCAGGCGGACGTGGTCGTGGCCGCCGTCGGCCGCCGCAACACCCTGACGGCCGACATGGTCAAGCCGGGCGCCATCGTCATCGACGTGGGCATGAACCGCGACGATGACGGCAAGCTGTGCGGCGACGTGGATTTTGCCGGAGTGAAAGAAATCGCCTCCCACATCACGCCCGTGCCCGGCGGCGTGGGCCCGATGACGATCACGATGCTGTTGATGAATACGGTAGAGGCCGCCGAGCGCATCTAAGAGGAGCACCTGAGAAAACGTCCATGGCTGCGTTGCAGTGCCTCGCCGTACTATTCGTACTGCCTTCGGCACCGCGCCTTGCCCTGAACGTTTTTCAGGCGCTCCATATATGAAGACAGAATGGACGAACCGACGATGAATACCAATCCCCTGCTTGATTTTTCCGGCCTGCCACGCTTCGACGCGATCACGCACGAGCATGTCACGCCTGCCATCGATACCCTCCTGGAACAGGCACGCGCCACGGTGGCGCGGCTGGAAGCGCCCATGGAAGAAGTGAGCTGGGACAACTTCGTCGCGCCCCAGGACCAGATCGCCGAAACCCTGGGCCGCGCCTGGAGCATCGTCAACCATTTGAATAGCGTGGTCGATACGCCGGAACTGCGCGCCGCCTACAATGCCAACCTGCCCAAGGTAACGGAGTTCTTGACCGAGCTGGGCCAGAACGAAATCCTCTTCGGCAAATACAAGCAATTGCAGGCCCGCGCCGATTTCGCCAGCCTGTCGCCGGCGCGCCGGCGCATCGTCGAGAATGCCGTGCGCGACTTCCGCCTGGGCGGCGCCGAGTTGCCCGAGGACAAGAAAGAGCGCTTCGGCGCCATCCAGGAAGAACATGCGGCCGTCGGTACGCGTTTTTCCGAAAACGTGCTCGACGCCACCAATGACTACAAGTTGCTGGTCGAGAACGAAAGCGACCTGGCCGGCTTGCCCGACGACGTGAAGGCCGCCGCGCGCGCCGCCGCCGAAAAGGCCGGCAAGCAAGGCTATGAATTCTCGCTGCACTTCCCGTCCTATTACCCTATCCTGCAATTTGCCGACAACCGCGCGCTGCGCGAAACCATCTACCGCGCCAACGCCACCAAGGCATCGGACCAGGGCGAGGTCTTCAGCAAGAAAGAGGACTGGGACAACACGCAAAACATCGTCACCTTGTTGCGGCTGCGCAACGAAGAGGCACAACTGCTCGGCTACGCCAATTTCGCCGAAGTGTCGCTGGTATCGAAGATGGCCACCTCGCCCGCGCAAGTCGTCACTTTCCTGGAAGACCTCGCCAAGCGCGCGCGTCCGTTCGCCGAGAAGGACCTGGCCGAGCTGAAACAATTCGCCCGGGAAGAACTGGGCATCGCCGAACTGCAGGCGTGGGACGTGCCTTACGCCTCCGAAAAACTGCAGGAACGCCGTTACGCGTTCTCGGCCCAGGAAGTCAAACAGTATTTCCCTGAACACAAGGTGATCGACGGCTTGTTCCGCCAGATCCAGAACCTGTTCGCGGTCGAGATCAAACTGGATACAGCGCCCGTCTGGCACCCGGACGTGCGTTTTTACCGCATCGAGCGCGATGGCCAGCTGGTCGGCCAGTTCTACCTGGACCTGTATGCGCGCGCCGGCAAGAGCGGCGGCGCCTGGATGGATGACGCGCGCGGCCGCCGTGCCGATGCACAGCAAGTGCAAACGCCGATCGCCTACCTGACCTGCAATTTCACGGAACCGGCCGTGGTCGATGGCCAGGCCCAGCCGGCGCTGTTCACCCACGATGAAGTGATCACCCTGTTCCACGAGTTCGGCCATGGCCTGCACCATATGCTGACCGTCGTCGACGAGCTGGGCGTGTCGGGCATTGCCGGCGTCGAATGGGATGCCGTGGAACTGCCGTCGCAATTCATGGAAAATTTCTGCTGGGAATGGGAAGTGCTCGAACACATGACGGCGCATGCCGTCACGGGCGAGCCGCTGCCGCACGCGCTGTACGACAAGATGCTGGCGGCCAAGAATTTCCAGTCCGGCCTGCAAACCCTGCGCCAGGTGGAATTCTCCCTGCTCGACATGCATCTGCACTATGACTACGATGCCAGCACGGGCCAGAGCGTGCAGCAGCTGATCGACGGCGTGCGCGCCAAGTTCGCGCTGATCATCCCGCCCGCCTTCAACCGCTTCCAGAATTCCTTCGGGCATATCTTCTCCGGCGGCTACGCGGCTGGCTACTACAGCTACAAATGGGCCGAGGTGCTGTCCGCCGACGCCTATGCGGCCTTCGAGGAAGCCCGAGCGCTGGGACCGGCCGCCACCACGGCGGCGGGCAAGCGTTACCTGCAGGAAATCCTGTCCGTCGGCGGCTCGCGCCCCGCGCTGGAATCGTTCACGGCCTTCCGCGGCCGCGAACCGTCGATCGACGCCCTGCTGCGCCACAGCGGCATGGCCGCTTGATCGCCATGAGCCGCGTCGATTTTCACAGCAACGTGCCGGACAAGCTGGCCTACGCCTGCCGTCTGGCACGCAAGGCGTATATGGCCGGCAACAAGGTGGTCGTGCTGGTGCAAGATGGCACCCAGCTCGACGCCTTGAATAGCGCCATGTGGACCATTTCCGCCACGGATTTCCTGCCGCACGTGCTGGCCGGCGACCCGCTGGCCCCGCAAACGCCCATCATCCTGACCGATGACGCGGCGGCCGAGCTGCCGCACCACGACATCCTCGTCAACCTGTCGCAGCTGCCGCCCGCCAATTACGCGGATTTCCAGCGCGTCTTCGAGATCGTCTCCATGGATGAACAGGATGCGCAGGCGGGCCGCCAGCGCTTCCTGCACTACCGCCAGCAGGACGTGCAGCCGACACATTTCGTGGCGGGTAAAGCATGAACCAACCGCCATTCGACCAGGGCATCCCCCTGCTGACGGAGGTGCTGCTGGGGCCGGAGGTGCCGGAGGTGCCACAGGTGATGCCCGTCGCACCTGCTGCGCCTGCTTTCGAGGAAGCGCCAGCATTGCCGCCCAGCATGCCGCAACCCGACTGGGACGCCATCGAACAGCGCCTAACGCAGCGCATCTTGCATCAAGTGCAGGGCAAGATCGACCATCTGCTGGAAGAACGCATCGCCCACGTCCTGCAGACGGCCCTGCAAAACGCCCTGATCGGCATGCGCGGCGCCCTGCGCGAAGACTTGCAGCAATCGCTGGAACAGATCGTTGCCCATGCAGTGAGCCATGAACTGGGACATCTGCATCCGCCGGCACAGTAATCAAGCCACTTTACCCCTAGCAGCGAATTGCCGGGGTCGGCCCCTGAGAGTCCGCCCCCAGTCCTTGCCGCGGGGTTAATGCCGGCATTCCTACACCCTTCCCCCTCCCAACGCCATTCTTTGGTGCGCGCGCGCCTGCGAAATCGGTGCATCGCGCCTCACTTTGGTGATTGTTGCGACAAAATGCAAAAAGCCCGAAAAGCGGCTTTGCGCCGCCTGTTTTTTGTTGTACCTTTCTTCACACGTACCGCCATTCGAAGCGGTTTTCACGAGACGCCGCCGTATCTTTATCCATTGGAGAATGTTTATGCTGCTCAAGACCAAAGTCCTTCCTCTCGCCCTCGCCCTCGCCTTTGCCGGCCATGCGGGCGCGCAGGAAATCATCAAGATCGGCCACGTCGCCCCGGTCTCTGGCGCCAGCTCCCACCTGGGCAAGGATAACGAGAACGCGGCCAAGATGGCCATCGAGGATTTGAACGCCAAAGGCTTCAAGATCGACGGCAAAGCCGTCAAATTCGTGCTGGTGCCCGAAGATGACGCGGCCGATCCCAAGCAGGGCACGGCCGTGGCGCAAAAGCTGGTCGACGCCAAGGTCAACGGCGTCGTCGGCCATCTGAACTCGGGCACGACGATTCCCGCTTCGCGCATTTACTTCAATGCGGGCATCCCGCAGATTTCGCCGGCCGCCACCAACCCGACCTACACCCAGCAGAAATTCAACACGGCCTTCCGCGTCGTCGCCAATGACAACAAGCTGGGGGGCACCCTGGGCGCGTATGCCGTGGGCAAGCTGCAAGCAAAGAAAATCGCCGTCATCGATGACCGCACGGCCTACGGCCAGGGCGTGGCGGAACAGTTCGTCAAGGGCGCCAAGAAGGCAGCCCCCGGCGTGCAAATCGTCGGCAAGGAATTTACCAATGCCAACGCGACGGACTTCAATGCCATTTTGACCAGCATCAAGTCGAAAAATCCCGACCTGATCTTCTTTGGCGGCATGGATTCCGTGGGCGGCCCCATGCTGCGCCAGATGAAGGCGCTGGGCATCAAGGCCAAGTTCATGGGCGGCGACGGCCTGTGCACGGAACCGCTGGGCAAGCTGGCCGGCGACGCCGTGGGCGAAGACATGGTCACCTGCGCGGAAGCGGGCGGCGTGACGGGCGCGCAGCAAAAAGGCATGGACGATTTCCGAGCCCGCTACAAGCAGAAATACAACATGGAAGTGCAGCTGTACGCGCCATACGTCTACGATGCCGTGATGACCATGGCCACCGCCATGCAGGACGCCAAATCGTCGAAACCGTCCGTCTACCTGCCGTATCTGGCCAAGGTGCACTACCAGGGCGTGACGGGTCCGATCTCGTTCGACGCCAACGGCGACATCAAGGATGGCGCGCTGACTTTATTTACATATCGCGACGGCAAGAAGACCAAGATGGAGGTCGTCAAGTAAGCGGCTGCTCAGCCACGTAATCGCGTAAACCTTCGGCCAGCGCGTCGAAGGTGGCGCGGCAGCGCAGGCTGCCGCGCAAATCTTCATGCATGGTGACCCACGTCTCCATCGGCAGCGAAAACGCTTGCGGCAGCACGCGCCGCAGGGCCGGATCGCACGCCGCCAGCCCCGCCTGGCACACGCCGATGCCGGCGCCCGCCCGTATCAGGGCCAGTTGCGCCAGGTCGCTGTCGCTGCGCCAGGCAAAGTTTTCCCGCGAAAATCCCTGAAAGGCCGCACCCGCGTTGCGCACGAACGGACTCGCCTCGTCGTAGCCGATGACGGCGTGTTGCGCCAGATCAAGCAACCCCGCCGGCGTGCCATGGCGCGCCAGATAATCCGCGTGCGCATGCAGGCCCAGTTCGATCTCGCCCACCTTGCGCGCCACCAGCTGCTCCTGGCGCGGACGCAGCATGCGCACGGCAATGTCCGCCTCGCGGCGCAGCAAATCCTGCACTTTATTGCTCAATACCAATTCAATGGTCAGCCCAGGATGGCGCGCGCGCAAGCGGGCCAGGATGGGCGGCAGCACCTCCACGCCCACCACTTCGCTGGCCGCGATGCGCACGACGCCGGCCACGCCCTGCCCCTGGCTGCTGGCCGCGCGCTGCATCAGGGCCGCCGTGTGCTCCATGGTTTCCGCATGGGGCCGCAGCGCCAGGGCCACTTCCGTGGGCAGCAAGCCCAGCTGGGAGCGCGTGAACAGGGTCGCGCCCAGCGCCTGCTCCAGGGCGGCGACGTGCCGGCCGACGGTGGGCTGCGTGATGCCCAGCGCGCGGGCGGCGCCGGACAGGGAGCCCTGCTTCAGCACGGCCAGCAGCGAACGGTAGTATTCCCAGGGAATGGATGGGTTCATGGTGTCAACTTGGTCATACATAAATGTATAGCTTGTGCTCGATGTTCGTCAATTCCCAATTAGCCTTGCGCGGCAGATACTGGCGTCATCAACCACACGGAGGTCATGATGGACAAAACAGCATTGGTACTGGGCGCGACGGGCGGCATCGGCGGCGAGATGGTGCACCAGCTACTGGCGGCGGGCTGGCAGGTACGCGCCCTGACGCGGGGAGAAACGCCATCGCCACGGCGAGATAACATCGAGTGGCTGCGCGGCGATGCGCTGTCGCGCGCGGACGTGCTGGCAGCCGCGAAAGGCTGCGCCGTCATCGTGCACGCCGTCAATCCGCCCGGCTACCGCCACTGGGGCCGGCTGGTGCTGCCCATGCTCGACAACACGATTGCCGCGGCGATGGCCGAAGGCGCCACCATCGTGCTGCCCGGCACCGTGTATAACTTCGGTCCCGACGCCTTTCCCGTGCTGGAGGAAGACGCGCCGCAGCACCCGCAGACGCGCAAGGGCGCCATCCGCGTGGAACTGGAAGCACGGCTGGAACGGGCCAGCACGCAGGGCGCGCGCGTGCTGATCGTGCGCGCAGGCGACTTCTTCGGCCCACGCGCCGGCAATAACTGGTTTTCGCAGGGGCTGGTGAAACCGGGCCAGAGCGTGCGCAGCATCCTGCATCCTGGCGCGCCCGGCGTGGGCCACCAGTGGTCCTACCTGCCCGACGTGGCGCGCACGATGGTGCAATTGCTGGCCATGCGCGCCACCTTGCCCGCGTTTGCGCGCTTTCACATGGCCGGCCACTGGGACCACGACGGCCGGCAAATGACGGGCGCGATCGCCCGCGTGGTGGAACAGGCGACAGGAGCGGCGCCCGCCATCCGGCGTTTTCCGTGGTGGCTGGTGGCGCTGGCGTCGCCGTTCGTGGCGACCTTGCGCGAAATGCGCGAGATGCGCTATCTGTGGCAAGCGCCCCTGTCCATGGACAATGCGCGGCTGCTGGCCGTGCTGGGCCAGGAGCCGCATACGCCGCTCGACGAGGCCGTGCGGGCGACCTTGACGGGCATGGGGAACCTGCAGAATTTGCAGGCTGGGGGCAAAAAAAACGCGCCGGGATTGCCGGCGCGCTAATTGCAGGTACTGCGGCACAGATTATTTCTGTGCCAGTACCCATTTAACCAGGGTGTGGGCTTCCGCATCGCTCACTTGCGGGTTCGCTGGCATCGGGATCGCGCCCCAGGTGCCGGAACCGCCCTTCATGACTTTCGCCACGAGCTTGGCTTCCGCGTCTTTCTGACCGGCGTACTTGGCAGCCACGTCCTTGAACGCAGGGCCCACCAGTTTCGTGCTCACCGCGTGGCAAGCCATGCAGTTTTTTGCTTTCGCCAGGTCCGGATTGGCCAACGCTGCTTGCGATGCCAGAGCCGATACGGCCAATACACTCACCAACATAAAACGTTTCATTGTCTTTTCTCCAAAGTTACTTCCTGCGGCATTTTACTGTGTTTCCGCAGATGCACCACGAGCCCAGATCAAGCGTTTCAATGTAGTAACGCAATGTCGTCAGAAGGCATAGCTATTCTGCCCCATCTGCGCGCGCATGACCATGTTGTTTGTAAGGCGATGTAACGACAGCCGGCCCCGCACAGTCAAACGGGGCCGGCCGTCGTACTTACACAACAAATCAGCGTTTCTGCTTCTTCAGCTGGGAGAGATCACGCACGGCGCCCCGGTCGGCCGACGTCGTCAGCGCCGCATACGCCTGCAGCGCTTGCGACACGTAGCGCTCGCGGTTGACGGGCAGCCAGGCCGCATCGCCCTTCGCTTCCATGGCGGCGCGGCGCGCGGCCAGCTGCGCATCGGTGACGCGCAGGTTGATGGTGCGCTCGGGGATGTCGATGTCGATGAAGTCGCCCTCTTCCACCAGGCCGATGGCGCCGCCTTCGGCCGCTTCCGGCGAGGCGTGGCCGATCACCAGGCCCGAGGAGCCGCCCGAGAAGCGCCCGTCCGTGAACAGCGCGCAGGCCTTGCCCAGGCCCTTGGACTTGATGTACGAGGTCGGGTACAGCATTTCCTGCATGCCGGGACCGCCTTTCGGGCCTTCGTAGCGGATGATGACGACGTCGCCTTCATGCACGGTATCGGCCAAAATCGCTTCCACAGCGGAATCCTGGCTTTCGAACACGCGCGCCTTGCCCGAGAACTTCAAGATGCTTTCATCGACGCCTGCCGTCTTGACGATGCAGCCCTTTTCGGCCAGGTTGCCGTACAAGACCGCCAGTCCGCCATCCTGCGAGTAGGCGTGGGCCTTGTCGCGGATGCAGCCCGTGCTGCGGTCCGTATCGACGGCCGCGAAGCGCTCCGACTGCGAGAATGCCGTCTGCGTCGGCACGCCGCCCGGCGCGGCGCGGAACAGTTCATGCACGGCGGGGTTATCCGTGCACATGATGTCGTTTTGCGCGATGGCGTCGGCCAGGGTCGGCGCGTGGATCGTCGGCAGGGTCGTGTTGAGCAGGCCGGCGCGCGCCAGTTCGCCCAGGATGCCCACGATGCCGCCCGCGCGGTGCACGTCCTCGATATGGTATTTGTCCGTCATCGGCGCCACCTTGCACAGGCAAGGCACCTTGCGCGAAATGCGGTCGATGTCGGCCATGGAAAATTCCACCTCCGCCTCATGCGCGGCGGCCAGCAAGTGCAGCACGGTATTCGTCGAGCCGCCCATGGAGACGTCGAGCGCCATGGCGTTTTCAAACGCGGCCTTGGTGGCGATGGAACGGGGCAGCACCGAGTAATCGTCCTGCTCGTAGTGGCGCTTGGCCAGTTCCACGATCAGACGGCCCGCGCGCAGGAACAGCTGCTGGCGGTCGGAGTGCGTGGCCAGAATCGTGCCGTTGCCGGGCAGGGCCAGGCCCAGCGCTTCGGTCAGACAGTTCATCGAGTTGGCCGTAAACATGCCGGAGCAGGAACCGCAGGTGGGGCAGGCGGAACGCTCGATCTCGGCCACGTCAGCGTCGGAGACGGTGCTGTCGCCCGCCTTGATCATGGCGTCGACCAGGTCCAGCTTGATGATCTTCTGCGTGCCGTTGACCACCTTGACGACCTTGCCCGCTTCCATCGGCCCGCCGGAGATGAACACGACGGGGATATTGATGCGCATGGCGGCCATCAGCATGCCCGGCGTGATCTTGTCGCAGTTCGAGATACAGACCATGGCGTCGGCGCAGTGGGCGTTGACCATGTATTCGACGGAGTCGGCGATCAGGTCGCGCGAGGGCAGCGAATACAGCATGCCGCCGTGGCCCATGGCGATGCCGTCATCGACGGCGATGGTGTTGAATTCCTTGGCCACGCCGCCGGCAGCCTCGATTTCGCGCGCCACCATCTGTCCCAGGTCCTTCAGATGCACGTGGCCGGGCACGAACTGGGTAAACGAGTTGACGACGGCGATGATCGGCTTGTCGAAGTCGCCGTCCTTCATGCCGGTGGCGCGCCACAGGGCGCGGGCGCCAGCCATGTTGCGGCCGTGGGTGGTGGTGCGGGAGCGGTATTGCGGCATGATGGGGTCCTTCCAAGGATGATTGATGCCTGACTGCGCGGATTTTCAACAAAACCCTGCATGCAGTGGGGGTACGTCAGATTGCCTTGCGCGCGCCCCACTGTCAAATATATGATGCACGTTCCTGTGAGTCGTTTTGCATATCACAGCACTTACTCCACATGGAAACGCATATGAATATCGAACTGCGCCAGCTGCGCTATTTCGTCACCGTCGCCGAGGAATTGCACTTCGGCCGCGCCGCCGCGCGCCTGCACATGACGCAACCACCGCTGTCGCAAACCATCATGGCCCTGGAAGAACTGCTGGGTGCGCCCCTGTTCGTGCGCACGCGCCGCGAAGTGCAGCTGACACCGGCCGGCAGCGCCCTGCTGCCCGAGGCGCGCCGCCTGCTGGCGCAGGCGCAGGACTTGCCCGCGCTGGTACGGCGGGCCGCGCAGGGCGAGGCGGGCCGTCTGAGCCTGGCTTTCGTTTCCTCGGCCGACTACAGCGTGCTGCCGCCATTGCTGCGCGCCTACCAGACGGCCTGTCCGCAGGTGCAGATCGCCCTGCAGGAAGCCACCTCGGACCTGCAACTGGACGAACTGCTGGCCGGGCGCACGGATGCGGGCCTGCTGATCCCGCCCCTGCCCGAGAAGGCGAAGGGCGAACTCGACTACCTGCCCGTGCTGGCCGAGCCGCTGGTGCTGGCCGCGCCGTCCGGCCTCGACATCCTGAACACGCCGGGCCCCGTGCGCCTGCGCGACCTGCCGCCCCTGCCCTTGATCATTTTCCCGCGTGCAATATCCCCCGCCCTGCACGATGCCATCCTCGGCGTGTTCCGCGCGGCCGGCATCACGCCGCAGATCGGCCAGGAAGCGATCCAGATGCAAACCATCGTCAGCCTCGTGTCGGCTGGCATGGGCATCGCGCTTGTGCCACAATCGGTATCGAATCTGATGCGCCCGGGCGTAGAATACAGGCCGCTGCAGGACGCCACGCCGCTGGTGGAAACGGGCCTGGCCTGGCGCCGCGACAATCCGTCCGCCGTGCTGCAAGGTTTCCTGGCGCTGCTGCGCAAGCAGATCAGCGCTGCCGCCGATTAAATTAAGTGGCCGCTAAGGCAAAAAACCGCCAGCGCCCCCATACTACGCAACCTTGGCTTTAAACAAAGAAAGAATTCCCATGCTGATACACCCGATGCCCGACCCGATAGCCATCCAGATCGGCCCGCTCGCCGTGCACTGGTACGGCCTGATGTATGTACTGGCCTTCGCCCTGTTCATTATCCTGGGCCGCGTGCGCATCAAGCAGCCGCATATCGCCGTGCTGGGCTGGAAGAAGGAAGACCTCGACGACATGCTGTTCTACGGCATGCTGGGCGTGGTGATCGGCGGGCGCCTGGGCGAAGTGCTGTTCTACCGTCCCGAATACTTCCTGCACAATCCGCTCGAGATCTTCATGGTCTGGCATGGCGGCATGTCCTTCCATGGCGGCTTCCTCGGCGTCATCCTGGCCATGTACCTGTGGAGCCGCAAGGCGGGCCGCAACCTGTTCGACGTGCTTGACTTCATCGCGCCGCTGGTGCCGCTCGGCTATGCGGCCGGCCGCCTGGGCAACTTCATCAATGCCGAACTGCCGGGCCGCATCGCACCGGAAACCCTGCCGTGGGCCATGCAATGGCCGGGCATCCCGTATCCCGTGCACCCGTCGCCCATCTACCAGATGCTGGTCGACGGCATTTTGGTGTTCATCATCCTGTGGCTGTATGCGCGCAAGCAGCGTCCGCGCATGGCCGTGGGCGCCATGTTCACCCTGTTGTACGGCTGCGCGCGCTTCTTCACGGAATACTTCCGCACGCCGGACTGGGAAGTCGTGTGGTTGGGCGTGCCGATCACCTCGGGCCAGATGTTGTCCTTGCCGATGATCGTCGGCGCCATCGCGCTGCTCGTGTGGGCGTACAAAAGCCAGGTGATGGGCACGCCGCCCACCAAGGCCCGCCCGGCCAACACCTAAGCACCACAATTCCCCCGGTGGCGCGCCAGGCAGGCGCGCCATCCCCTCCCCCGCCAACATTTCCCTAAAAACAGCAAAATTTCTGCATGGAATGGACTAGCTGTTGACATCTGGGTATCATCGTTTTCACGTATCGCCGTATTGGCGCTACGCCACGACGCCACCGGGGAGTGCCTTGCCATGCCGCCTGCCGGGCGAAAACTGACCTGCTGGACTACGCTGGGCGCCTGCTATGTGCTGGCCCAGCTGGCCTTGACGGCATGGGCGGGCACGCGCGCCCCCTGGGTGAGCTATGCCTTCAGCATTGTCGCGCCGCTGCTGGCGCTGGCCGCCTGTTGCCGCTGCGCCTGCGTCAGCACGGCAGGCACAGCCAGGACAGGCTGGGCCCTGTTCGCCGTGGCCATGCTGTTCTGGAGCACGGGGATGATATTGTCGGCCTGGCAAGACCTGAGCGGCCAGGTGGCATCCGACGCCACGTATTTTTCCGATTTTGCCTATTTCATGTATGGCGCGCCCCTGCTTCTGGCCATGTCGTCCGTGACGCACGAGCATCCCTCGCGCACCCTGCAATGGCTGGACGCCGTGCAGGTGCTGCTGGCGGCCTACCTGGCCTATACGGCTATCTTTTCCGTGTCGCCATTCGACCAGCGCTCCATCGCGCCGATTCCCGCCAGCCTGCTGGTGCTGACCTACAACGTGGAAAACCTGGCCCTGGCTTGCTGCGCCTCGCTGCGTTTGCTGGCGCACCGCCGCGATGGCGAACAGGGCCGCTTTTACCTGCTGCTGACGGTGTTTTTATGCTGCTACGGGGGCTGCGCGGCCATCTATAACTATCTGACCTTGCACGGCGTGACGCAAGCATGGAGCGAAGTGCTGCCGGGCTTGCCGTTCCTGCTGCTGGCGGTGCTGGCCGCGCAAACCCGGATGACCGGGGACGAGGCACGGCCAGGCCAGCCGCCGCGGCGGCTGACCCTGCTGATCGACAATTTCAGTCCCATCTTCTTTACGGCCGCCCTGCTGGGCCTGGGCTTTGCCGTCATGCGCACGCATTTCTACCTGGCGGCGGCGTCGCTGTTCGTCGCGCTGCTGGTCCACGCGCTGCGCTCGGCCACCTTGCAAAGCCGCTACATGCAAAGCGAACTGGCCTTGCGCGCGGCGCTGGACAAGCTGGAAAAGCTGTCGCTGACGGATGGCTTGACGGGCATTGCCAACCGGCGCTGCTTCGACCAGACCTTGCAGCTCGAGTGGCAGCGCGCCGCGCGCAACAGTCAGCCGCTGGCGCTGCTGATCATCGATATCGATTTCTTCAAAAGCCTCAACGATACCTTCGGCCACCCGTATGGCGACGCCTGCCTGGTGCAAGTCGCGGCGGCCCTGCATTCCGCGCTACCGCGCGCCAGCGACCTGGCGGCCCGCTTCGGCGGCGAGGAATTTGCCGCCATCCTGCCCGCCACCGACCGCGCGGGGGCGCTGGCGGTGGCGCACAAGATGCAGGCAGCGATCGCCGCGGCCGCCATCGCCCACGCGCCGTCGCGCGGCGGCCTGGTGACGGCCAGCATCGGCCTGGCCCTGCATGACGAAAATCAAACGCCGGCACAACTGCTGGCCGCCGCCGACCAGGCCCTGTACCGGGCCAAGCAGAATGGCCGCAACCGGGTCGAGGAGCAGGCTTGGACTACACCTTCAGCTTGCCGGTAATGACCTTCCATTGCGCCGGCGTCACGGGCGTGATCGACAGCCGGCTGCCCTTCTTGAGCAGCAGCATGTCTTCCAGCTCCGGCATCTGGCGCATCTCGGACAGGGGCAGCAGCGCCGTCTTCTTCACGCCGCGCACGTCGACGCTGATCCAGCGCGGCTGTTCCGGCGTGGCCTTAGCATCGAAATACTTGCCGCCTTCTTCAAACTGGCTGTGATCGGGATACGCGCCGCTGGCCACTTCGGCCACGCCCGCCACGCCCGGCTGCGGGCAGCTGGAGTGATAAAACAGCACGCCGTCGCCCGGCCGCATGCCGTCGCGCATGAAGTTGCGCGCCTGGTAGTTGCGCACGCCAAACCACGGCATGGTGTGCCCGGGCGCCGCCATCAGGTCGTCGATGCTCACTTCATCGGGTTCGGATTTCATCAGCCAGTATTGTTTCATGCAGACTCCGTGTGAAAGCGACAGACGTAAAAAAACGGTTGCGCAGGATGCGGCAACCGTTTTCGGTGGTGATGCAAATTGGGCCCCGCCTGTGCCGCTATGCCGGCATCCCGAACCAAACGGTTCAAGGTGGTCACGTTAGTTCAATTTCGGGTTCGTCGAACGAGCGACGCTCACTCCCATCAAACAAAATTCGCAACCGATGCGCATAAATGGTTCAAGGAATATATGGCAATCGCGAACACCGCAGGGTAGACCCAAGTTTACTCCTTTGATCGCGCATCGCAAAGACAAATCGTACCGTGTCCGCTTAAAATCCAATTAATAACACTGAACAAAACCGTAGCGAGCGGCGATGAATTGTGGCCAAGAAGCGCAGCTGTGCTTGCACGGGGCCGCCGAGGCAGCGAGCATCGCAGGCCGCAAGTCGCGACGCGCAGTAGGTTTGGTTCGGTGTTTAAAAAAGGTTTTCCTGGGGCGTCAATGCGCTGTCCAGTACCGTGTGCATGGCCGAGATCTTCTGCTTCACTTCCAGGATCGTCAGTTCCGACAGCGGACCTTGCGGCGACTTCACGGAGAGGAATTCCGCGGCCACGCCCAGCGCGGCCAGCACGGCGATGCGGTCATTGCCCTTGACCTTGCCCGCGTCGCGGATGGCTTTCATTTTGCTATCGAGATAAATCGCCGCTTCGCGCAACGCGCGCTCTTCGCCGTCGCGGCACACCATGCTGTAGGACTGGCCCATGATATTGACATCGACACGCGGCATTACGCTTCCTTCTCGTTCTCGGCAATATAGGCGCCCGCCTCCGAAGCGGCTTGCTCCAGGCCAGCTTGCACCAGTTCGGGAATTTTTTCCAGCAACGCTTCCACCCGCTCCTGCGCCTCGCGCATGCGTTGCACATACAGGGCGTTCTCGGCGGCCAGCGCGGCATTGTCCTTGCGCAATTGCGCGTTTTCACGGCGCAGCGCATGGGTCATTTCGGCCAGCAGGCCTATTTTGTCGGATAATTCGTTGAATTCGGAAATCATCCCGCCACTATAGGGCGGACGCTCCATGGGCGTCAATCGAATCACGCCGCTGTCACACATATTTACATCAATGCAGGTCAGTTGCCGTGAAATACACGCTTTTTCCGGCGCGTTTCGCCATCTGCACGCATCCGCCGGCGCCGCGATGGCAGCGTTTTACTCGTCGACGTAATCGGGTTCGATATCGAGACCACCATAGCGGTTTTCGCACGAGCGGCGCGTCAATTCCTGCTTGCCGCTCTTGCCATCAAGCACCATCGTCAAGTCGCGGCAAGTACGATGGTAGCTGCCAGGTTTGGCGTCCGTCCGCGAGGGCGTCAAAGTGACGCGCAAGGGCACGGCATTGCCCAGTCCCTTGTTGCTCCATTCACGGCTCTTGCCATCCTCTTCATCTTTCAGGGTGCGCACGGCGGCCGTCAGCAAGGATTTCTGTTCCTTCGCATTCAGCCTGGCGATGGTCACGTCGGACAGGAAGGGCGGATACACGACGGGCGCCGGGTCCTTGCCCTGCACATCCCAACGGCCGCTGTTCTGCGAACAGGTGCGGCGGCTCAGGTCCTGCGACTTGTCGCGCGCCGTGACGACGAATTTCAGGTCGCGGCAGATGTGCGCCTTCAGGCTGTGTTCCGTCATGCCGGAGTTGCTGAAGTGATATGTGACCTTCACCAGCACGCCGCTGTCGCCGCCGTTGTTCCACACATGGGCTTCCTGGTCGTCGTCGTCCTTGTTCAGATCGTTGAACAGCTCGTTGAGCAGCATTTCCTTTTCCAGCGGCGTCAGGGTCGCCACGGTGATCTCGTCGAGAATGGTGGGCGTTTGCGCGGCGGCATTGCCCAGGCAGGCGAGGCCGACGAGGGCGGCGCCCAGCAGGCGCAGGGTAGGACGGGAAAGAGTCGATGGCATGGTGTGCTTTCTGGTACAGGGGGAATATTGATATGCAATTGCAATCATCTTATCAAAGTCCATAGCAAAACTCTGTTTCCCGTGCGTACAGGAACGCCGTTCGCCTGAAGGGCATGCTAGAGTCGCGCCTGTTGCTGACGCCCGGGAACGAGGCTTGCGTTTGCGCAAACCCTGCGTAAATGCAGGCTGCACAGAACGTCTATGCATATCTTCCCGGAGAATAAGCCCTTGAATAAGCCCCCTACCGTCCCTATAATTAGCACTCGTTAGTAGAGAGTGCTAACAAACTCTTTCGTAGCAATCCTCAGGACATGATGGTGTCTGCCGGGCAACAGCAGGGAACGCTACGCGGCGGGCGACGCCGCGATGCCACCACTGCCCAGCGCCGGCATGCACCCGATGCCATGGGGTTTGCTTGACCGTTGCGGGCTGCTTTCAACGGCGGTCACTGAAAGCACGCCTGGCGCTGTGCCAGGCATGTATTCATTTAGCAACACCTATCCATTGAACTTTAAGGAGTTTTGTATGAATCTGCGCCCATTGAACGATCGCGTCATCGTCAAACGCCTCGACCAGGAAACCAAGACTGCGTCCGGCCTCATCATTCCTGATGCAGCTGCTGAAAAACCGGATCAAGGCGAAGTCCTTGCCGTAGGCAATGGCAAGATTCTCGACGACGGCAAAGTCCGTCCTCTGGATGTCAAAGTGGGCGACCGCGTCCTGTTCGGCAAGTACGCCGGCCAAACCGTCAAAGTTGACGGCGATGAGCTGCTGGTCATGCGCGAAGAAGACATCATGGCGATCGTCGTCAAGTAATTGTTTCCACGTTGTAGACAGATACATCCCGAAACTCAGGAGAATTGAACATGGCAGCTAAAGAAGTAGTATTCGGCGACGCAGCGCGCGCCAAGATGGTCGAAGGCGTCAACATCCTCGCCAACGCAGTCAAAGTCACCTTGGGCCCGAAAGGCCGCAACGTGGTCCTGGAGCGCTCGTTCGGCGCCCCTACCGTCACCAAGGATGGTGTGTCGGTAGCGAAAGAAGTTGAACTCAAAGACAAGCTCATGAACATGGGCGCGCAAATGGTCAAGGAAGTGGCTTCCCGCACCAGCGACAACGCCGGCGACGGCACCACCACCGCAACCGTGCTGGCCCAAGCCATCGTGCGCGAAGGCATGAAGTTCGTTGCCGCCGGCATGAACCCGATGGACCTGAAGCGCGGTATCGACAAGGCTGTTGCTGCGACCGTCGAAGAACTGGCGAAAATCGCCCGTCCTTGCACCACGACCAAGGAAATCGCCCAGGTTGGCGCGATCTCGGCGAACTCGGACTACTCGATCGGCGAGCGTATCGCTGAAGCGATGGAAAAAGTCGGCAAAGAAGGCGTGATCACGGTGGAAGACGGCAAGTCGCTGAACGACGAGCTGGACATCGTTGAAGGCATGCAGTTCGACCGCGGCTACCTGTCGCCATACTTCATCAACAACCCAGAGAAGCAAGTTGCCGTCCTGGACAGCCCATTCGTCCTGCTGTGCGACAAGAAAATCTCGAACATCCGTGACCTGCTGCCGGTACTGGAACAAGTCGCCAAAGCTGGCCGTCCACTGCTGATCATCGCGGAAGACATCGAAGGCGAAGCGCTGGCTACCCTGGTTGTGAACAACATCCGCGGCATCCTGAAAACTTGCGCAGTGAAAGCACCTGGCTTCGGCGACCGCCGCAAAGCCATGCTGGAAGACATCGCTGTCCTGACCGGTGGCCAAGTGATCGCTGAAGAAGTCGGCCTGACCCTGGAAAAAGTGACGCTGGCCGAACTGGGCCAGGCGAAACGCATCGAAGTGGGCAAGGAAAACACCATCGTCATCGATGGCGCCGGCGAAGCTGCCTCGATCGAAGCACGCGTGAAACAAGTGCGTGTGCAGATCGAAGAAGCGACCTCGGACTACGACCGTGAAAAACTGCAAGAGCGCGTAGCCAAACTGGCTGGCGGCGTTGCCGTGATCAAGGTTGGCGCAGCCACCGAAGTCGAAATGAAAGAGAAAAAAGCCCGCGTTGAAGATGCACTGCACGCAACACGCGCTGCCGTGGAAGAAGGCATCGTGCCAGGCGGCGGCGTAGCCCTGCTGCGCGCACGCGCCAACATCACGGTCAAGGGCGACAATCCTGATCAAGACGCTGGTATCAAGATCGTCCTGCGCGCAATGGAAGAGCCACTGCGCATGATCGTGCAAAACGCTGGCGAAGAAGCTTCGGTCGTCGTGGCAGCCGTACTGGCTGGCTCGGGCAACTACGGCTACAACGCTGCCAACGGCACGTATGGCGACATGGTGGAAATGGGCGTTCTGGACCCAGCCAAAGTGACCCGTTCGGCGCTGCAAAACGCCGCTTCGATCGCTTCGCTGATGCTGACGACCGACTGCATGGTCTGCGAAATCGCTGACGACAAGGCAGCCGGCGGCATGGGCGGCGGCATGGGTGGTATGGGCGGCATGGGCGGCATGGACGGCATGATGTAATGTCCGGCATCCCCGCGCGCAGGCGACGGCGCGCGGGGATGCATCGCCGGGACAGGACAGGCAGACCAAAAGCTGCTTGCGCCTGCCCGGCAGCCCCAAGAGCCATCTTCTACGGAAGGTGGCTTTTTTTCGCCTTGCTTTTTAGAAATTTCAACGATTGCCCGCCTGCACGTTTTGCTTTAGCATGGCCGCCATCGTCCCTCTTTCTCACGCCACCATCATGCAGCCACGCGCCTCTTCTTCCAAAACCACCATCATCGCCGGCATCCTGGCCGGCTTGCTGGCCGCCGGGCTCGGCGCTTTCTACCTGCACGAGCAGTCCGCGCCGCACGGCGATCATGCCCCGGCCGCGAGCAGCCCGGCGGCGGCACAGGAACAGAATGCGCGCGCCGTCGATGCGCTGATGGCGTTGCCGGAAATCAAGGCCTGGTCGGCGCATATCGAAAAGGCTTCGGGCGGCCGCGCCCATGGCGCCGTGATGGAAACGTCGCCCGATGTGCGTCTCATCGATGGCAAGCCCTACTATGACCTGAACTTTGTGGAAAACACGCCGGACGCGGCGCACCGCTGGGAGAGTTTCGTCGTCTCCCAGGATGGCAAGCGCATCCTAGTCGACGACGTCGTCAGCGGTGAGCTGATCAGCCTGGAACAATGGCGCAAGGACAATGCGCCCATGCAGCGCATCGCCACGCAGTAATCCCCTACGCCGGCGCCCCCTGCGGCGCCGCGCCGCGCACGCGCGCCACCCACCACACCGTCCACAGCGACAAGCCCGCCGCCAGCCAGCCATTGATGCCGTAGCCGCTGATGTGGCCGGCCGCGTCCGTCTGCAGGGTCAGGCCGCCCAGCCAGGCGCCCAGGCCGCTGCCAAAGCTTTGCAGGGCCGAATTGGCGCTGAGAAACGCGCCCCGCTTGTGCGGTTCCGGGATGGTCGTCAGCAGCGCCTGCAGCGGCACCATGCGGCCCGAGACGAGGGCCATAAAGAAGGGAAACGCCAGCATCAGCCCCAGCAGGGGCAACTGGGGCAAGTGCGTCATGAACAGCAGCGGCGCGATCGACAACAGGGAGACCCAGCGGTACACCTGCTGCTTGCCGGCCCGGTCCGCCCAGCGGCCGATCAGGCGCGCCGTGAAGATCGTGGCGCAGCCGCCCGCCAGGTAGACCCAGGTGACGTCGGCCGGCGCCAGCCCCATATTGCCTACCAGCACGGGCGAAATGAAGGGAATCACCAGCATGCCGGCCGTCATGTTGACAATCGACAAAGAAAACGCTTGCAGGTGGCGCCGCTCGCGAAACAGCGCCAGCAGGTTCGGCAGCACCTGGTGCAGCGGCGTGGGAGCCGCGCCCATGTGCGCCGTCAGCGCCGGCAGCACGCGCGCCGCGCCCAGCCAGACCAGCAGCGACAGCACGACCAGCAGGAAAAACGGCGAGGCCCAGCCAAAGTGCGCGGCCAGCACCACGCCGATGGGCACGCCGCCCACGGCCGCCATGGCAAACGAGGTCATGACGATGCCCGTGGCCGCGCCGCGCCGCTCGGAAGGAATCACGTCGCCGATGATGGCCATGACCATGGCGCCCAGCACGCCGCCCGTCAGCCCCGCAAACGCGCGCGACCACAGCAACACGTGGAAGTTCGGCGCCAGCGCGCAAGCGAGGTTCGACAGGGTGAACAGGCAAAACATGGTCAGCAGCAGCTTCTTGCGGTCGAAGCGGTCGATATACGTGGCCGCCAGCAAGCCGGACAGGCCCGCGCACCAGGCATACGCGGAAACGGCGCCGGAAACGGCGGCCGGGCCGATGTGAAACGCCTGCATCAGCTGGGGCGCCAGCGGCATCATCACCATGAAATCCATGATGACGGTAAATTGCGTCAGTGCAAGCAGCCACAGCATCGCGCGCTCGCGCGCCGGCGTCAGCATGGGTACGGGCGCGGGCGTCATGCCAGCGCCTCGATATCGGCGCGGGCCTGGCGCAGGATGGCGCGGATGGCGTCCAGGCGCACGGCATCCGCATCGCCCGCGCGCCCGCGCGCCAGCACGGCCGCCTTCAGTTCGTGCATCAGGTGGCGCAGGTCGTCGTCCGCGCCGGCCGGCGCATCGATCCTGGCGGCAATCGCGTCGACATACGCACGGTTCGCCGCCAGGAAGGCCAGCCCTTCGGGCGTGATGCTGTGCAGCTTCTTGTTGCCATCGAGGCTGACGGCCACGTAGCCGTGGCCCACGAGGCCGTGCATGAGCGGATAGATGGCGCCGGGACTCGGGGCATACGCGCCGCCGGCGCGCTGGGCGATGGCCTTGATGATGTCGTAGCCGTGGCGCGGCTTGTCGGCGATCAATTGCAGCACCAGGTAGCGCAAGGTGCCCGCGTCAAACATTTTCGGCCCGCGCGCGGCGGGGACAAGGCTGGCAGCGGCGCCCGGCGCATCGCCCTGGCCATGGGCTGCCGCGCGCACGGGGTGCATCCCGTGCAGAAGATGGAACATGATAATTCCTTAAGATATATCGCAATAAGATATATCTTATTATCGAAGTCCCTGTAACGCAAGGTTTACTTTCTGGCATCGAAGCCCGATACTCGCCCACATGCCCGCTACCACTGTCCGCCCCCTGACACCCGACGACGTTGCCGCCTACCGCGCGCTGCGCCTGGCCGGCATCGCCGAATTGCCCGCCGCCTTCTGCACCACGTACGCGGCGGAAAGCGGCTTGCCGCTGGCACGGATAGCCGAGCGCTTGCGCATCACGTCCCACCAAATAATATTTGGCGTTTTCAACGGAGAACAATTGATCGCCATTGCCGGCCTGCGCCGCGAGCCGATCGCCGTCGTGCATGACAAGGCCAGCCTGTGGGGCGTGTATGTGGCGCCGCAGGCGCGCGGGCGCGGCGCGGGTCGGCAACTGGTGCAGGCCGCCATCGCGCATGCCTGCGCCATTCCCGAACTGGGCCGTGTGCGCCTGGCCGTGGCGCAGGACAACCACGCGGCGTTGACCCTGTACCTGGGCTGCGGCTTTACCCTGGCGGACAGCCCCGCACCGGATGGCATGCTGCAACTGCAGCTGTTGCTGCCCCGCCCGGCCCGTGCAAGTGCCGAAAGTAATGTCTTTATGAAAATCAATACCTTACAAATCCCTGCGAAATAGCGGACAGGCCGTTTTTTCTGTTGCAAGCAAACGCGGCAGGCCTTAGCATCGCGGCTTACAAAAAAAACTTGGGGGAGAGCCAATGTCATCGGCCGAGACACAAACCGCCACGGGCAAAATGCCGCGGCAAATACCGTACATCATCGCCAACGAAGGCTGCGAACGCTTCAGCTTTTACGGCATGCGCAACATCCTGACGCCATTCCTCATCAGCACCCTGCTGCTGATGATCCCGATCGACCAGCGCACGGGCGAAGCCAAGCACGTGTTCCACACCTTCGTCATCGGCGTGTATTTCTTCCCGCTGCTGGGCGGCTGGCTGGCCGACCGCTTCTTCGGTAAGTACAACACCATCTTCTGGCTCAGCCTCGTGTATTGCGCCGGCCATGCCTGCCTGGCCATCTTTGAAAACAGCGTCAACGGCTTCTATTTCGGCCTGTTCCTGATCGCCTTCGGTTCCGGCGGCATCAAGCCGCTCGTCGCCTCGTTCGTCGGCGACCAGTTCGACCAGACCAACAAGCACAAGGCCAAGCTGGTCTTCGACTTGTTCTACTGGATCATCAACTTCGGCTCCTTCTTCGCCTCGCTGCTGATGCCGATGTTCCTGCGCGACTTCGGTCCCTCGATCGCCTTCGGCATTCCCGGCCTGATGATGCTGGCCGCCACCATCGTCTTCTGGATGGGCGCCAAGAAATACGTGCACGTGCCGCCGGCGCCGCCGAATCCCGATTCGTTCACCCGCGTGGCCCGCACGGCCCTGCTCGCCCGCGTCGACGGCGGCTCGCGTCCCGGCCTGTACGTGGCCTACGTGGGCGTGATCGGCGCCCTGTACGCGTTCTACAGCATTCCCGAATGGGGCTTCGTGATTTCCGCGTGTACGGCGCTAGTATTGCTGCTGGCCTTCGGCAGCATCGGCACGGCCATGCAGCTGGAACGCGCGCGCGGCATCCACCCGGACGAAGCCGTCGAAGGCGTGCGCGCCGTGCTGCGCATCCTCGTCATCTTCGCCCTCGTCACGCCGTTCTTCTCGCTGTTCGACCAGAAGGCCTCGACGTGGATCGTGCAGGCGAACACCATGGAAAAACCGAGCTGGTTCCTGCCGGCGCAGATGCAGGCGCTGAACCCGATGCTGGTGATGCTCCTGATCCCGTTCAACAACCTGGTGCTGTACCCGATGCTCAACCGCTTCGGCCTGGAAGCGACGGCCCTGCGCCGCATGACGGCCGGCATCGGCTTTTCCTCGCTGGCGTGGATCGTCATCGGCTTGCTGCAGCTGGCCCTCGACAGCGGCAACGCCGTCTCCATCATGTGGCAGATCCTGCCGTACGCCCTGCTGACGTTCGGCGAAGTGCTGGTCTCGGCCACGGGCCTGGAGTTTGCCTACAGCCAGGCGCCCGTGTCGATGAAGGGCGCCATCATGAGCTTCTGGAACCTGTCGACCACCGTGGGCAACCTGTGGGTGCTGATCGTCAACCGCAGCGTCATGAACGAAGGCGTGATCGGCAAGATCGCCGAGAGCGGCATCAGCGTGACGGCCTTCCAGATGTTCTTCTTTGCCGCCTTTGCCGCCGTCGCCATGCTGGCCTTCGGCCTGTATGCGAAGCGCTACAAGATGGTGGACAACTACCGCCAGGCGGCCATCCCGGCAAAAGCATGATGCCGGTTTGATCTGTCGCAATGCAGAAGGGCGCCCTCGGGCGCCCTTTTTTGTTACGTCGTCACCGTCGGCGCGTCGCGCCCCGTGCGTGCGCGTATCTGCGCCAGTTGCTCCGCCACGGCGGCCAGCCCCGCCAGCGCTTGCTGGGTCGGAATGTCATGCTGCGCGGGATCGGCTTCGTAGCGCTCCAGGTACAGGCGCAGGGTGGCGCCCTCGGTACCCGTGCCCGACAGGCGCAGCACGATGCGCGCGCCGTCCGTCATGATGATGCGGATGCCCTGCTGCGTCGCCACGGAGCCGTCGACGGGGTCCGTGTAGCTGAAATCGTCGGCCAGCGCCACCGTGTAGCCATCGAACACCTGGCCCGGCAAGGCGGCCAGCTGGCCGCGCACGGCGTCCATCAGCTGCGCCGCGCCGGCGCTGTCGATGTCTTCATAGTCGTGGCGCGAGTAGTAATTGCGGCCATAGGCAGCCCAGTGCGCGCGCACGATGTCTTCCACCGGCTGCTTTTTCTCTGCCAGCAGGTTGAGCCAGAACAAGACGGCCCACAGGCCATCCTTTTCGCGCACGTGGTTCGAACCCGTGCCGTAGCTTTCCTCGCCGCACAGGGTGGCCATGCCGGCGTCGAGCAGGGTACCGAAGAATTTCCAGCCCGTCGGCGCCTCGTGGCAGGGGATGCCCAGCGCGCTGGCGACCCGGTCGGCCGCGCCCGACGTCGGCATGGAGCGGGCGATACCCTTCAAGCCCCCACGGTAGCCGGGCGCCACGGCGGCGTTGGCGGCCAGGATGGCCAGGCTGTCCGACGGCGTGACGTCGAAGCGCCGGCCGACGATCATGTTGCGGTCGCCGTCGCCGTCCGAGGCGGCGCCGAAGTCCGGACCATCTTCGGCCGCCATGATGGCGATCAGTTCCTGCGCATTCACGGGATTCGGGTCCGGGTGGCCGCCGCCGAAGTCTTCCAGGGGCACGCCGTTGATGACGCTGCCTTTCGGTGCCCCCAGCATGCCTTCCAGGATGGCCGTCGCATACGGGCCGGAAACGGCGTGCATGCCGTCAAAGCAGATGCGCAGGCCGCCCGCGAACAGGGCGCGGATGGCGTCGAAGTCGAACAGCTGCTGCATCAGTTCCGCGTAGTCGAGAACGGGATCGATCACTTCGACCGTCATCTGCTCCATGCGCACAGTGCCCAAGGCGTCGAGGTCGATGTCGGCCGCGTCGCTGATGCGGTATTCGGTGAGCGTTTGCGTGCGCGCAAACATGGCTTCCGTGACCTTCTCGGGCGCCGGGCCGCCATTGGCGATGTTGTACTTGATGCCGAAATCGCCATCGGGGCCGCCCGGATTATGGCTGGCCGACAGGATGATGCCGCCGCTGGCGCCATGCTTGCGGATCACGCAGCTGACGGCCGGTGTCGACAAAATGCCGCCCTGCCCCAGCAGCACGCGCGCGTAGCCGTGCGCGGCCGCCATGCGCAGCACCGTCTGGATGGCCGCGCGGTTGTAGTAACGCCCGTCGCCGCCCAGTACCAGGGTCTGGCCGCGGCAGTCGCCGAGCGTGTCGAAGACGCTTTGCACGAAATTTTCCAGGTATTGCGGGGCGCTGAAGACCGCTACCTTCTTGCGCAAGCCCGACGTGCCGGGCCGTTGGCCGGCAATCGGTGCCGTATTGATAATTTGAATAGCCATCTTGCCTCCCTGTTAACTTCCCATGTTAACCGATGCCGGCCGCCCGGCAAAGCGTTGTACGCCTGCCACGGTGCGGCAAGCCGCTTAACGCCGTATCCCGGCATATCGTATAATGAGAATCATTCTCATATGCGGCATTCCTCGCTGCGGACTCATACATCGGACGCCGTGGTTGCACGCTATTACCAAGAACTGTTGAACTTTTGCTGGCGCAGCTTGCGCAACCGCGAGGCTGCCGCCGACCTGGTGCAGGAAAGCTATCTGCGCGTGCTGGGCGAAGCGGCCGTGCGCGAACCGCGCGCGCTGCTGTACCGCACGGCGCGCAACCTGATGATCGACCAGCACCGCCGCGCCGCCCTGCGCCAGCACGAGGAACTTGATGCCCTGCCGGAAGCGGCGCATCCGGCCGCGCCGCTGCATTTGCAGCCGGAACAGGCACTCGAAAGCAGCCAGGACTGGCAAGCCTGCGTGGCCGCCATCGACGCGCTGCCGCCCCGCTGCCGCGACGCCTTCGTGCTGCACGTCTTCGAGGAATTGCCGCACGCGCAGATCGCCGCGCGCATGGGCATTTCCGTGAGCATGGTGGAAAAACATATCGCGCGCGGCATGCTCAGTTGCCAGGCGCAGTTGCATTCTTTGCGCAAAGCCACATAATGGCGCCCATGACCGCCCGCCCGCCCCGCCATGATTTCGGCCCCTCCGCCCAGGAGCAGGCGGACTTGCGCGAGTACGCCGCTTTTACCGCCACACAAGACCCGGCAGCGCTGGCGGCGGCGACCTGGTTCAGCCGGCGCGGCCAGCTTGATGCGCAGCAACAGGCCGACTTTGCCGCCTGGCTGGCAGCCGATGCGCGTCACGCCCAAGAGTATGCGCAGCTAAAAGATACCCATCGCGCGGTGCGACGGATTCCCGCGCAGGTCGCCGCGCGCTGGACGGTGCCCCCGGCGCCCCCGGCGCCAGTGTCCGCTCCCCGCCGACACTGGCTGCGCGCCCTGCCGTATGCGGCCGCCGCCATGCTGCTGCTCGGCGTGGGCGCGGGCGGCTACCAGTGGTGGCAGCAGCAAGCCGTGTTCAGCCAGTCGTATGCCACGGCGCGGGGCCAGCGCCTGGCCGTCGCCCTGCCCGACGGCAGCAAGCTGCAGCTCGATACGGCCACGCAGCTGCACGTCACCCTGTACCGCCAGCGCCGCGAAGTGCGCCTGGCGCAGGGCGAAGCGCTGTTCCAGGTGCAAGCGAAGCAAGGACAAGCGTTCGACGTGCTCAGCGGCCCAGTGACGGTGACGGTGGTGGGCACGCAGTTTTCCGTGCGCAACACCCTCAAGCATGACGGCCAGCTGCGCGTGGCCGTCCAGCATGGCCATGTGCGCGTGGCGGGCGCGCGGCAAGAGCAAGTCGACCTGACGGCCGGCCAGGGCGTGACGGCCGACGCCGCAGGGAATTTGTCGGCCGTCGCCAGCCTGGCGCCCGGCAGCGTGGCGCCGTGGCGCGACGGCAGGATCACTTTCGACAACGTGCCGCTGGGCGCGGCGCTGGCCGAATTCGAACGCTATGGCGACACGGGCCTGCTCGTGCGCGATCCCGCCGTCGCCAGGCTGCGCATCGGCGGCAGCTTCAGCCTGACCCAGCTCGACCGCTTCGCCGCCGCCCTGCCCCAGCTGCTGCCCGTGCAGCTCGTGCGCGCCGGTGCGGCCAGCGAGATCCGCATGGCGGCAACAATGCCTGCGCAGGCGCCCGCCATGCACCTCCCCAAAAAATAAATGAAAATAAGTCGCATTCGCAGGTGAGGGTTTTTCCCACTGCCGCGTCTACCAAGTTAATCGACAACAAGTAACCTGGAGAATGCCGCATGTGGTCCCCCCGCTTCAATCTGCAACCCGCCCCCCTCGCCCTGGCCGCCATGCTGGCCCTGGGCACGCTCAGTGCTGCACAGGCGCAAATCTTGCCCACCGTCAAACTGTCCATCGCCGCCCAGCCGCTGGGGCAAGCCCTGAATGAACTGGCGCGGCAAGCCAACCTGCAACTGCTGTTTTCGCCCGAGCTGGTGGCCGGCAAGACGGCGCCCGCCATCAGCGCCACCCTCAGCGTGCGCGACGGCCTCGATCGCCTGCTGGCGGGCAGCGGTCTGCAGGCGTCGATCGACGGCAGCGCCGTCATCATCAAGGCGGCACCCAAGGCCACGGGCGAGACGGCGACCCTGTCGGAAATCACCGTGACGGCCAATGGCGAGCGCACGGCCACCAGCGAAGGCACGGGCGCCTACACGACGCGCGCCGTGACCCTGGCGGGCGCGGAGCGCTCGCTGCGCGACACGCCGCAATCGGTATCCGTCGTCACGCGCCAGCAGATGGATGACAAGAACCTGTTCACCTTGGACCAGGTGCTGGAGCAAAGCACGGGCCTGACGCGCATGAACCGCAGCTTCGGCTCGCATGAATTCTTGTCGCGCGGCAACGCCTTGTCTTATCTGATCGACGGCATGCCCGGCATTTCCGACAATGCCACGGGCTGGCTGATCCCCGACATGGCCGTGTATGACCGCGTGGAAATCCTGCGCGGCTCGGCCGGCCTGATCGTCGGCGCCGGCACGCCGGGCGGCGTGGCCAACCTGGTGCGCAAGCGCCCGCGCGCCGAAGCCCATGCGGATGTGACGGCAACCGCGGGCAGCTGGAACCAGCGCCGCATCGAGCTCGACGCAGGCGCGCCCCTGAACGCGGCCGGCACGGTGCGCGGCCGCGCGCTGGTGGCCTATGAAGACCGCGATTACTTCTATGACGCGGCGCACAGCCGCATGCCATTGTTCTACGGCATCGTCGAGGCGGACCTCGATGCCGCCACCACCTTGCGCGCCGGCGCGCGCCGCCAGCACACGGTGACGGACGGCTACTGGCTGTTCGGCCTGCCCCGCTACAGCGATGGCGCCACCTTGCCGATACGCCGCTCGACCTCGCTGGCGCAGGACTGGAACCGCCACGACGCCACCATCGGCGAACTGTTCGCCGACCTCGAACACCGTTTTGGCGGCGACTGGAAGGCCAAAGTTGCCATCAACCGCACGTATGGGGCCTTCGACCAGCAGGCGGCCATCGTGCGCGGCAGCATCAATCCCGCCACGCAGCAAGGGGCGCGCCTGTACACGCTCAATTACCGCAAGCAGGATATCGTCACCACGGGGCTGGACGTCAACGCGGGCGGCACTTTTCAAGCCTGGGGCGGCAGGCATGAGGTGTTGCTGGGCATGAACGCCTCGCGCGCCGTCACCGACGACCATGCGGCCTCGACCTCGCCGGGCCTGCCCTTCGACGTCTTCCATCCGAACAATTCCCTTCTGGCACAGCCCCCGCATCCGGCCTGGGACGCGCTGCCGCACCTGAACGAGCAGCATTACGGCGCCTATGCCAGCACGCGCTGGGAACTGCGCCCGGACCTGCATCTGCTGCTGGGCGGCCGCCTGAGCTGGTTCGACAAGCAGACCACGGGCAAGCTGGAGACCGACCCCGTCAGCCGCTACAAGGAAAGCCGCGAATTCACGCCGTACGCGGGCCTGGTCCTCGACCTCGACAAGCGCTGGTCCGTGTACGGCAGCTACGCCAGCATCTTCCAGCCGCAGAGCCTGTACTACACCCTGGGCGGACAGCCCTTGAAACCCGTGGTGGGCGATACCTATGAGGCGGGCGTGAAGGGCGAGCTGTACGACGGGCGCCTGAACGTGGCGCTGGCCGCCTTCCGCATCAACAAGCGCGACACGGCCATCTACGACGAGGCCAGCAACGACGACTGCCTGAAGTGGGACGTGACGGGCAGCTGCTACCGCAATGGCCGCCCCATCCGCAGCACGGGCATCGACGCGGACGCCAGCGGCGAAGTGCTGCCGGGCTGGCAGCTGTCGTCCGGCTACACCTACAATATCGCGCGCGGCGAAGGCGACGAAACGCCGCCCACCGTCACGCCCAAGCACATGCTGCGCGTGTCGACCAGCTACCGCCTGCCCGGGGCCTGGAACCACTGGACGGTGGGCGGCGGCGTCTCGGCACAAAGCGGCTATGTCTACCGGGCCGATGACAACCCCGACGTGCGTTTCCGCAACGGCGGGCGCACCGTCTGGGACGCGCGCGCCGCGTATATTTTCAACCGCCACTGGAGCGCCAGCCTCAGCATCGCCAACCTGACGGACAAGACCTACTGGGCCGCCACGGGTGAATTGCGCCGCGGCAATTACTTCGGCGAACCGCGCAACATCATCCTCACCGTGCGCTACACGCCGGCGCTGTAAGCGCCTCGCAGCCAGCATCGCATCTACGGCCGCCGCCAGCACTGGGGCGGCCGTGTGCGTTTACAACATCGCACTCTTGCATGTCTCACAACCCCGCACTATAATAGGAATAGTTCTCATTCACATTTAGACTCGCCGGAGTCTGCGCGCAGTCGCCTGACTGCCATATGGCTGGATGACACGCTGCGCCAGCCAGGCAACACCGCCAAGCAAGCCTCCCCTACCAAAAACGCCAGCCGCCCGACGGCGGGCATGCGAGAAGAAGGATGTTTCATGGCGCGAGCACGTTCGCTGGCCGGCATGGTTGCCGGCCCGTTTTCCCCAACCGTTGGCAATACCGCCCTGCGTCCGCTGGCTGTCGCCGTGCAGGCGGCATTGCTGGCCGCGGCGCTGGGCGCAGGCACGGCCCTGGCCGCCGAAACGCAGGCCAAGGCCGACGAAGCCACCTTGAGCGAGATCAAGGTGCTGGGCCAGCAAGACCAGGCGTCGACGGAGCACACGGGTTCCTACACGACAAGGGAAATGGCCACGGCCACGCGCATGGGCCTGTCGATGCGCGAAACGCCACAATCGATTTCCGTGGTGACTCGCCAGCGCATGGACGACATGGGCTTGAACAGCCTGGCCGAGGTGCTGGTGCAGTCGACGGGCGTGACGGTGCAGGAAAACGATAGCGAACGCACGAGTTTTTCCGCGCGCGGCTTTTCCATCGGCAATTACCAGATCGACGGCGTGGCCGTCAATTCCGGGTCGAATGCGCTGTTCGACACGGCCATCTATGACCGCATCGAAATCGTGCGCGGCGCCACGGGCCTGGTCAGCGGCAATGGCGACCCGTCGGCCACCATCAACATGCTGCACAAGCGTCCCGGCAAGGAATTTTCCGCCTCGGCCGGCCTGACCGTCGGTTCGTGGCGCAAGGTCCGGCTCGAAGGCGACATCAGCGCGCCCTTGAATGCGGACGGCAGCATCCGCGGGCGCGTCGTCGTGGCCGGCCAGAACCGCCATTCCTACATGGACCTGTACCAGGAGCGCAAGCTGGCGGGCGCCGTCATCGTCGAGGCGGACCTGACGCCTGCAACGTTGCTCACGGCCGGCATCGACTATCAAAAGAACACGCCGAAAGGCACGAGCTGGGGCACCACGCCCCTGTTCTTCGCGGACGGCACGCCGGCCAACATGCCCCGCTCGTTCAACATGGCGGCCAAGTGGAGCAGCTGGGAGCGCGCATTCGAAAACAAATACGTCTACCTCGAGCACCGCTTCGCCAGCGACTGGAAGCTCAAGGCCGCCTACGGACGCCTGGACAGTTCCTCGAACGGCAAGCTGTTCTACGGCGGCAGCGGCTATCCGAAACGCGACGGCAGCGGCCTGGAAGTCTGGAGCGGCGCCTTCCCCTACGAGGAAAAACAGGACAATTTCGACCTGTCGGCCAATGGCAGCTTCCCCCTGTTCGGCCGCCGGCACGACCTGGTGCTGGGCGTGAACGGCTGGAAGCGCACGGGCACGACGAATGAAACCTTGCTGCCCGATCCGCTGCCGTTCGCCACCACCATCCCCGACTTCCGCCACTGGACGGGCGACGTGCCCGAGCCGGCGCTCACGCGCACGGGCGCGCGCGACGTCGCCACCACGAAACAGTCGGGCGCCTTCATCGCCACGCGCATCAACGTCACGGACAGCTTCAAGGTACTGGCCGGCGCGCGCGTGTCGAAGTGGGAAACGTATAACGACCGTTACGACACTGGGGGCCGGTTTGTGAAGCGCAGCTCCGCGTATAAAACGGATGACGTCGTCACGCCATACGCGGGCCTGGTGCTGGACGTGAGCAAGAGCACCTCGCTGTACGCCAGTTACACGGACCTGTTCAAGCCGCAAAACCTGAAGGACAAGAACAACGCCTTCCTCGACCCGATCACGGGCAGCAACGTGGAAGCGGGCGTGAAGAGCGAATTCCTCGACGGCGCCGTCAATGCCTCGTTCGCCGTGTATGAGGCGAAGCAGGACAACCTGGGCGAGGAAGACAAGTCGGTGCCGCCCACCTTCGTGCTGCCGGACGGCAGCCGTCCGTATATGTCGACGGGCAAGGGCACGAAAAGCAAAGGTTACGAAGCAGAAGTGTCGGGCAGCCCCTTGCGCGGCTGGCAGCTGTTCGCCGGCTACACGCGCAGTACCTCGAAGACGGGCAAGGGCGTGGTGACCAATACCATCCAGCCGACCAACATGCTGCGCGTCTCGACCACGTACCGCCTGCCGGGCGAACTGCAGAACCTGACCATCGGCGGCGGCTTGAACTGGCAGAGCGAAATCTGGACGATGGCCACCCTGCCGAACAAAAGCAAGATCCGCGTCAGCCAGGGCAGCTACGTGCTGGCCAACCTGATGGCGCGCTACCAGATCAACCCGAAACTGTCGGCCAGCCTGAATGTGATCAACCTGTTCGACAAGACGTATTTCCGCCGCGTGGGTTTCTATAACGGCGGCTATTACGGCGAACCGCGCAACGTGGCGCTGAACCTGCGCTACCAGTACTGATGCACCGCCGGCCGCCGGTCCTCGGACGCGCGGCCGCTTTTTCCATTCACATAACAAGATAAGGGATACACCATGCACATCGCTTCCATCGCGCGCCGCGGCGCCCTCGCTACCGCCCTGCTGGGCGCGGCCATCGCCTGCGGCAGCGCCAGCGCGCACCAGATCTGGCTGCAGCAGGACGGCAAGGCGGCCAGCGTGTACTTCGGCGAATTCGGCGACAACCTGCGCGAAGCGTCGCCCGGCCTGCTGGACAAGTTCAGCATCCAGCGCGTGACGTGGCTGTCGGCCAAGGGCGCGCAGCCGCTACAGGCCAGCAAGACGGCCGGCGCCTTCCTCCTGAACGGCAAGGTGGGCGCCGGAGAAAGCATCATCGTCGAGGAAGACAACTACCCGTCGTGGGAAGAGAAAAAAGAGGGCAAGACCACGCGCACCGTGTGGGTTCCCGCCGCGCGCCTGATCGCCGACGCCAGGGCGCAAGCGGCCGCGCTGACGCTGGACCTGGTACCGACCGGCACGCCGGGCCAGTTCCAGGTCAGCTACCAGGGCAAGCCTCTGGCGCAGGCCAAGGTCAACGCCGTGGTGCAGTCGGGCTGGGGCAAGGAAGCGTGGAGCGATGCGCAAGGCCTGGTCAGCTTCCCGCTGCCATGGCAAGGCACGTATGTGCTGGAAGTGCAGCACACGGACAAGACGGCCGGACAGCGCGGCGCGCAAGCGTATGACAAGGCCATGTTCGTGACCACCCTGAGCCTGGTGCAGCCGCAAGGCGTGACGCCGCTGCCGGCCGGCCCGGCCCAGCCGCCGAGCAAGGATCACGACTGACCATGCAAGCGCCTGCCATCCTTAAAATGCCGCGTCTGCGGCTCTCCGCCGGGGCCGTGTACCGCCTCGGCGTGGCGTCGCGCAGCGTGGCCGCCATCGCTGGCGGCTACGTGCTGGCCGCGCTGGTCACCATGCTGCTGTCGGTGAGCCTGCCCCTGGCCCGTTCCGAAGCCGTCATGACGGCCACCCTGCTGTCGTTTGCCATCTATACCTGCGCCGTGCTGTGGGTCTTCGCCACGCGCAGCGCCCTGCGCGCCTGGCTGGGTCTCCTGATTCCGGCCGCCGTCATCGCCGCCATCCTGCAGTCGATGGATGCACTTTCCTGGAGTCTCGCATGAAAGAAGGTTTCCGCCAGTCGATGGCATGGCTGCACACCTGGTCCGGCCTGCTCGTCTGCTGGATCTTGCTGCTGGTGTTTTGCGCCGGCACGGCCAGCTACCACCGCAATGAAATCACCTTGTGGATGCAGCCTGAACTGCACGGCGCCGCCGCCAGCGACGTGACGACGGAAGACGCGGCCAAGGTGGCGCAGCAGGCGATGGAAGAGCGGGCCGAAGGCGCCACGCGCTGGTTCATCAGCCTGCCCGGCGAGCGCAGCCCCGCCACGCAGCTGGGCTGGAGCAAGCCGTCGCAACCGGGCGAAAAGAAACGCGGACGGCGCGGCAATTTTCATAGCGAAAAAGCCGACCCGGCCACGGGCGAAGTGCTGTCCAAGCCGCGCGAGACGCGGGGCGGCGAATTCCTCTACCGCCTGCATTTCGACCTGCACTACATGCCGGCCATCTGGGCCCGCTGGATCGTGGGTTTCTGCGCCATGTTCATGTTCGTCTCCATCATCAGCGGCATCGTCACGCACAAGCGCATCTTCAAGGACCTGTTTACCTTCCGGCCGAAGAAGGGCCAGCGCTCATGGCTCGACGCGCATAACGTGACGGCCGTGCTGGCCCTGCCCTACCACATCATGATCACCTACACGGGCCTGGTCACCTTGATGTTCCTGTACATGCCGTCCGGCGTCACGGCCGCCTACAAGGGCGACCAGGACGCCTTCTTCGCCGAAGCCTTTCCGGGCCGCTCGGGCGACAGCAAGCCGGCCGGCGTGACCGCGCCCCTGACGCCGATCGCGCCCCTCGTGCGCCAGGCAGAGCAGCAGTGGGGCGGCAAGGTCGAACGCATCTCCGTCAACCACCCAGGTGACGCCAACGCCACCATCACGCTGACGCGCGCGGGCGGACGCGACATGTCGTCGAAGCAGCCGTCGATGGAATTCGATGGCGTTTCCGGCAAACTGCTCTCAAGCGATGGCGAGGCGCAGCCCGGCGCGGCCGCCACGCAAGGCGTGATGGTTGGCCTGCACGTCGCGCATTTCGGCGGACCGCTGCTGCGCGCCCTGTTCTTCCTCTCCGGCCTGGCCGGCTGCGCCATGGTCGCCACGGGCGCCCTGCTGTGGGCCGTCAAGACGCGCCAGAAGCAGGCCAAGGCGCTGGCCGCCGGCAAGCGCGCCAGCTTCGGCCTGCGCCTGGTCGAAGCGCTCAACATCGGCGCCATTGCCGGCATCCCGATCGCCTTCGGCGCCTACTTCTGGGCCAACCGCCTGCTGCCGGTGGCGATGGAAGAGCGCCCGAAAGAAGAAATCGCCTGCTTCTTCGGCGCCTGGGCCCTGGCCGCCATCATCGCCCAGCTGCGCCCGTCGCGCGCCATGTGGCGCATGCAGCTGGGCGCCGGCGCCTTGCTGCTGGCGTCGCTGCCCGTGCTGAACGTCTTCACCACCGCATCGCACCTGGGCGTGACCCTGTTCCTGGGCCGCGGCCCCGTGGCGGTGGCCGCCTTCGACTTGGTGGTGCTGGTGCTGGGCCTGGGCCTCGCATATGCGGCGTTCAAATTGAAACCGCTGCCCGTGAAAGCGGCCAAGGCCGCACCCGCCGCCAAGCCGGCGCCGACGACGATGGAGGCCGCGTGATGGAACTGTTAGCCAATTTCCTCGTCTTCGCGCTGTGCTATGCAGGCCTGTCCTCGCTGTGCCTGGCGATGGACCGCCACTACGCGGACCTGCACGGACGTGGCGCCGAACCGCCCGCGCCGCTGCGCCGCCGCCTGCAGTGGGCCGGCTGGCTGGCACTGGCGGCCGGCCTGGCCTGGGCCATGCACATCGCCGGCGGCGGCTACGGCCTCGTCTACTGGGTCGGCAGCCTGACGGGCTGCGGCTTGCTGCTGATCTGGCTGCTGCCGTATGCGCCGCACCAGGCCATGCGCCTGGCGCGCGTCATCGGCGGCGCGGCCGTACTGGCCGCCGTGCTGCTGGCGGCGCTGTCCATCACGCCGGGCTAGACAAGTTGAGCAGCACCTCGATGCCCTCGGGCGCCATGGCGCGGCCGAGAAAATAGCCAAACGCCTCGTCACAGCCCATCTCGGCCAGCAGTTCCAGCTGCTCGCCGCTTTCCACGCCGCCGGCGATGCTGCGCAGCCCCAGCGTGTGCGCCATCGCCACGATGGCGCGCACCATGGCGCCGTCGCCGCCCGGCTTGCCCAGGTCGTCAACGAAGCACTTTTCGATCTTCACGGCATCCGTGGGAAAGCGTTTCAGGTAAGTGAGCGAAGCGTCGCCCGTGCCGAAATCGCTGATGGCGATCGCCATGCCCAGCTGGCGGAACTGGCGCAGTATCAATTCGCAGTTCTGGTTGCGGTCGATCAAAATGCCGGCGGCGATTTCCAGCTCGATGCAATGGCCCGGCACGCCGGCCGCCTCCAGCGCGGCGGCGAAATTGCGCGCGATATCGCGCTGGTAGAACTGGCGCGCCGACAGGCTGACGGATACGGTCAGCATCTGCCCCTGCGCCATCCAGCTGCGCGCCTGCTCCACCGCCGTGGCCATCACCCACGCCCCCACCGGCAGGATCAAGGCGCTTTCCTCCAGCACCGGCAGGAAGTCGAGCGGCATCATCAGGCCCAGTTCCGGGTGCTTCCAGCGCAGCAGCGCCTTCACGCCCGTTATCCTGCGCGTCTTCAAGTCCATGCGCGGCTGGTAGAACAGGGCGAATTCATCGCGTTCGAGCGCGTGGCGCAGGGCCGTCTCGAGGATGGTGCGCGAATACGACTGCGTCTGCATGCGCGCGGCGTAGCGCAGGCAAGTTCCGGGCGCGTGGCGCTTGGCCGCATACATGGCCAGGTCGGCCTTTTCAATCAGTGCATTGACGTCGTCGTCGTCGTCCGGGTACAGGGCCACGCCCACGCTGGCCGCCACCGACAGACTGTACTCGCCGATGACGAAGGGCGCGGCGATGGCGGCGACGATCTTTTCGGCCACCCGCTCGGCATCGTGCGCCACGCGCAGTTCCGTCAGCAGGATGATGAATTCATCGCCGCCCTGGCGCGCCACCGTATCGACCTTGCGCACGCACTGCTGCACCCGGCGCGCAAACTCCGTCAGCACCTGATCGCCCACGTCGTGCCCCAGGCTGTCATTGATGGATTTGAAGCGGTCGATGTCGACGAACAGCACGGCCAGCAAGGCCTGGTGGCGGCGCGCGTAGGCGATGCCGTGCTCGAAGCGGATCTGGAAATGCAGGCGGTTCGGCAGCCCCGTCAAGCCGTCGTGGTGGGCGATGAATTCCAGCTGCTGCTCGGCGCGCCGGCGGGCCGACACATCGTGCAGCAGCAGCACCGCGCCGCCCTGCGCCAGCGGCGCGCAGCTGTACTGCACGTCGATGCGCTTGCCGTCGAGATGGCGCAGCAGCACGGCGCCGCGCGCCACCTCCAGCACTTCCTGGCGTGCCACACAGTCGCGCACCTGGCGCGCCGCATCGACGGGGGTGCCGTCATGGAACAGCGGCAGCAGCCCGGTCACGGGCTGGCCCAGGCCATCGTCGCCCAGCAAGCCCCCCATGGCGCTGGCGCGGGGATTCAGGTACTGCACCACGCCATCGCGGTCGGTGCCGATGATGGCCGCCGGCAATGCATGCAGCAGCGCCAGCGCATCTGCCATGCGCTGCGCCTGCGCCGCCTGCAGCACCGCGCCGGTCGCATGGCGCATGCGCCACATGCGCGCCGCCTGCCACTGGCTGGCCAGCAGCACGCTCAGCATCACGGCCAGGCACAGGCACAGCGCCAGCAGCAGCGCCGTCATGCGTCACCCGGCAGGCGGAAAGTACGAAACATGGTTTTCCTTTGCAACGCGCGCCATGCGGCCGGGCGCAGATACATGCGGAAAGGAAATAGTATAAGAATTTCGGCGCGATATTTGCCTGATCGGGCGCCGCTTGACTGGCATCAAGCGGCGCAGGGTGCGACTGCGTCAGGCCAGCGACAGCGTGCGGGCCAGGGCGGCACCGGCAGGTAGCGCCACGCCGGGCGTCCCGTGCAGCTTGAAGATGCTGACGGCGTCGGCCAGGCTGGCCGCCTGCTGCTGCAGCGCGTCCGCGGCGGCGGCGGCCTGCTCCACCAGGGCCGCATTCTGCTGCGTCACGCCATCCATCTGGCTGATGGCGATGCTGATCTGCTCGATGCCGTCGCGCTGCTCCACGCTGGCCACGGCGATCTCGCCAATGATGGCGTTCACGCGCTGCACGCTGCTCACCACGTCATCCATCGTGCGCCCCGCCTGGCCGGCCAGCACGCTGCCCTCTTCCACCGTGCGCACGGATTCGCCGATCAGCTGCTTGATTTCCATGGCCGCTGCGGCCGAGCGGTGCGCCAGACTGCGCACTTCGCTGGCCACGACGGCGAAGCCGCGTCCCTGCTCGCCCGCGCGCGCCGCTTCCACGGCCGCATTCAGGGCCAGGATATTCGTCTGGAAGGCGATGCCGTCGATGACGGCGATGATATCGACGATGCGCTTCGAGGAGGCATTGATATGGTGCATGGTCTGCACCACCTGCGCCACGGCTGCGCCACCCCGCTGCGCCACGTCGGACGCGCCGCCAGCCAGCTGGCGCGCCTGGTCGGCGTTGTCATTATTCTGCCGCACGGTGGACGTCAGCTCGATCATCGAGGCGGCCGTCTCTTCCAGCGAACTGGCCTGCTCCTCCGTGCGCGAGGACAGGTCCATATTGCCGCTGGCGATTTCGCCGGACGCCATGGCAATGGCGTCCGTGCCGGCGCGCACCCTGCCGACGATGGCGGCCAGGTTGCCGCTCATCGCTTTCAGGGCCCGCAGCAGGTCGCCGATTTCATCGCGGCTGCCGTCGGCCACCACGGCGCGCAGGTCGCCGGCCGCCACTTGCTGGGCAATGCCGACGGCCGCGCCCAGCGGCACGGTGATGCTGCGGATCAGCCACCACACGGTGACGCTGCCGACCACCAGGGTCACCAGCACGGTGGCCAGCATGACGATGCTGGCGCTGCGGTGCGCGGCGTCATCCTGCTCCTTCATCTGCGCCATCAGGCTGTGCGACTGCTTGCCGATGGAAGCGACGATGGCGTCGATCTGCCGCGTCGGTTCGCGGTCCATGCCCTTGACCAGCGCATCGACCGTCTGGGCGCTGTCGGCGCGCGCGCCATCATACTTTTGCAGCGCCGCCAGGTAGCTCACGCCCAGCGCGTCGTGCGCCTGCAGCGCATGCTCCACGGGCGCCGTATCGAGTTTCAACGCCCCCATCATGGCCTGCAGGCCTTTCAATTCCTTGCGCGTCTGCGCGCCGCTGGCGACAAACGCTTCGCGGTAGCGCTGGAAGGCGGCCGCGTCGCCGCCGCGCAGCAGGATGTTTTTCCATTCCTGCACCTGGATCTTGAATTCCACCTGCGCGCTGCGCGCCGCGTCGACGGCTTCCGTCAGGGCCACGGAGCGCTGCATGGCTTCGTTGCCGCGCGCGCTGGCCGCGTCGAGCGCGCTCCAGCCGCGCGCGCCGACGAACACCAGCGCAAGAAAGAAGAAGGCGCCCAACAGACCCAGGCGGACGGAGATTTTCAGATTCGCGAGTTGCATGTGTTTCTCCCGGCGGCAAGAACAGGATGGCAACAAAGACGCCGCCAAATCTATCCAATTCTCACCGAATACAGAAATCATGCGGCGCGCCCCGTGAAAAACCAAGCGGCGCTTTCGCTAGAGAAACACTTTCAACATAGAAACAACAAATTACACTGGAAGATTGACTGTCTGGCCATATTCCCGCGCCCACAGCATGGCCGGGCAGGCAATCTTGCCGGCCCCGTCAGCGCGCCGCCGCCGCACCCGCGAACTCCTCGCGCAGCAGCGGGTACAAACGCCGGTAACGCGCCAGGCGCTCGTCCAGTACGCCGGACGCCTGCGGCGCCACCGTTTCCAGCACGGCCGGGCGCGTGCATACCTGCACGGGCGGCAAGCCCGTCGCCGCCATCTGCGCCAGGCGCGCCGCGCCCAGGGTGCCGCCGGCCACGCCATGGTCGTGACGCAGCACCTGCAAGCCCGAGGCATTCGCGCACAGCTGCGCCCAGAAGCGGCTGCGCGAGCCGCCGCCCACGAACGACGCTTCTTCCAGATGCGTGCCGGCGCTGCGCAGGGCCGCATTGCCGTCGGCCATGGCAAAGGCCACGCCTTCCATCACGCTGTAGGCCAGTTCCGCGCGCCCGTGCTCCGTCGACAGGCCAAAGAACACGCCGCGCGCCGTGGCATCGTTGTGCGGCGTGCGCTCGCCGCTCAGGTAGGGCAGAAACACGGGCGCCGTACGCGCCTCGACGTTTTCCGCCAGTTTCACCAATTCTCCGATGTCGGACGACTGCGTCAGGCGCGCCACCCAACTGAGACTGGACGCGGCGCTGAGAATCACGCTCATCTGGTGCCAGCGCTCGGGCAGGCAATGGCAGAACGCGTGCACGCCCTGGCCCGGATTGGGCGCGAAGCCGTCGCTGCCCGCGAACAGCACGCCCGAAGTCCCCAGCGACAGCAGGCCGGCGCCCGGCTCCGCCACGCCCAAGCCGACAGCCGCCGCGGCGTTGTCGCCCGCGCCGCCGGCCAGCACCACCGCGTGCGCGATGCCCCATTCCTGGCACAGCGAGGGTCGCACCTGCGCGGCGGCATGGCTGCCTTCCACCAGGCGCGGCATATGGTCGCGCGTCAGGCCAGTGGCGGCCAGCATGCGCTCGGACCAGTCGCGCCTGGCCACGTCCAGCCACAGGGTGCCGGAGGCATCGGACATGTCCGACACATACTCGCCCGTCAGGCGCAGGGCCACGTAATCCTTGGGCAGCAGGACCTTGGCCGTGGCGCGGAACAGCGATGGCTCGTATTTTTGCAGCCACAGCAGCTTGGGCGCCGTGAAACCGGGCATGGCCTGGTTGCCCGTGATGGCGCGCGACTCGGGCACCAGCGCCTCGAGCTCCACGCATTCGGCAAAGGCGCGCGTGTCGTTCCACAGGATGGCCGCGCGCAGCACGTGCTGCTGCTTGTCGAGCAGGGTGGCGCCATGCATCTGGCCCGACAGGGCGATGCCGCGCAGGCCGGAAAACGCCACCGGCTGCGCGGCGCGGATGGCGGCGATCACGTCGAGGGTGGCGTGCCACCAGTCTTCGGGATTCTGTTCCGACCAGCCGGGATGGGGACTCGAGACGCGCAGGGTCACGCCGCTGCTGGCAAGGATGGTCTGCGCGTCATCGGTGAGGATGGCCTTGACTTCGGAAGTGCCGATATCGATACCGAGATAAGTCATTTGATTCCAAGAGAAAGTTAAGAATGGCCGTCGCCGGACGGCTCGGGCATGTTCATCAGCAGGCAGGAGCGGAATTTCGACGGCGACATCTGCTTGTGCGCCAAAAACTGGCGGTTGAAATTGGAAAGGTTGTTGAATCCCGTGCGGTAGCAGATATCGGTGACCTTCATGTCCGTGTTCATCAGCAGCTCGCAGGCCAGCGCGATGCGCTCCTGATTCACGTATTGAATGAACGAGGTGCCCGTATGCTTGCGGAAGAAACGCGTGAATTTCAAGGTGTTCATTTCCGCCACGTCGGCCACGTCCTGCTCGCAAAAATCGAGCGTGATGTTCTGCTTGATGTAGGCCAGCACCAGGTTGATGGTCGACGACATGTAGCGCCCCGCCTGCGCCAGGTAGCTGACGCTGGCCAGGGGCCGCCGCTCGCGGCAGTCGCACAGCTCGCCGAACAGGCGCGTAAACAGTTCGACGCGGCGCAAGCCCTGTGCCGTCGTCAATTCCTTCATCAGCGGCACCAGGCGCAAGCCCAGCGCATCGGGAAATTGCAAGCCCCTGGCGGCCTCGACCAGCAGGGATTTCAGGGGCGCCATTTCCGGGAACAGCAGCGCACAACGCTCGATGAAATCGCTGGAAAACTGCAGCACCAGGTCGCGCTCGGGCAGCACCACGCCTTCCGGCAGTTCGCTGACCCAGTTATGCGGCAGGTTCGGCCCCGTCAAGATCAGATTGCCCGCCCCGTAACTGCCGATATGGTCGCCGATAAAAAATTTACCGTTCGATGTGATGATGAAGTGCAGTTCGTACTCGGGATGAAAATGCCATTTCGCCACCGTATGCGGAAAGCCGTGCGCCCATGCGCGAAACGATTCGTGGATCGGTTTGTGGATCAGTTCCAGGTCAGGCGTCACGGCAGTTCCCTTGCGCGGTCTCGTTGCCAGCTATTCTAACCACTTACCTGAGCACTGACCGCCACGGCCAGCCCGCTGTCGGCATCGAACAGGTGCATGTGCTCCTCGTCGAAGGCCAGCGCCAGGGTCTGGCCCACCTGCGCCACGCTGTTGGCCGCATTCGCCGGCAGCAGGGCCGACAGGCTCAAGGCTCCGCACTGGAAGCTGATCAGCGCTTCGGCCCCCAGCAGCTCGACCAGGTCGATCACGCACGCCAGGCCATGGCTGCCGGCGTGTTCCTGCGGCAGCGCCGCGCGCAAGTGGTTCGGCCGCAGGCCGAAGACCACGCGCGCGCCTGCCTGCAAGGCCGCGAAGCGGGGCGACGTCAATGGCCAGCGGTAGCCGGCGCACACGAGCAGCGTTTGCCCGCCCTCTTTCTCGATGACGCCGTCGATGAAGTTCATGGCCGGCGTGCCGATGAACCCTGCCGCGAACAGGGTGCGCGGATGGTTGTACAGTTCCGCCGGCGTGCCGATCTGCTCGATATGCCCGCCCTTCATCAGCACCACGCGGTCGGCCAGGGTCATGGCTTCGAGCTGATCGTGCGTGACGTACAGGGTGGTGGTGCGCAGGCGCCGGTGCAATCGCTTGATGTCGGCGCGCAGCTGCGCGCGCAGCTTGGCATCCAGATTCGACAGCGGTTCGTCGAACAGGAACACCTGCGGCGTCTTGATCATGGCGCGCGCGATGGCCGTGCGCTGCTGCTGGCCGCCCGACATGGCACGCGGTTTGCGTTCCAGCAGGCTGTCCAGGCTGAGGATGGCCGCCACCTCGCGCACGCGGCGCTCGATCTCGTCGTTCGGCACCTTCAGGCGCCGTAAACCGAAGGCGATGTTGTCGTACACCGTCATGTGCGGATACAGCGCGTAGTTCTGGAACACCATCGCCACATTGCGCGCGCGGGGCGGCAAATCATTGACGATGGCCCCGCCGATGTGCAGCTCGCCGCCGCTGATGTCTTCCAGGCCCGCGATCATGCGCAGCAGGGTCGACTTGCCGCAGCCCGAAGGCCCCAGCAGGACGATGAATTCGCCGTCGGCGATCTCCAGGTCGAACGGCTGCAGCACGGCCGTCTTCTGGTCATAGGTCTTGTGCAGCTGCCTGCAGGCGATGTTTGCCATGATCAGTCTCCTGCCAGTTCGATTTGTATCTTGACGTCGCGCGGATGGCCCTTGGCCGCTTCCTCGAACGCCTGCACGCCGTCGGCAAAGCCGAAGGTGCGCGAAATGAAGGGCTTCACGTCGATCTTGCCCGAAGCGAGCAAGGCGATCGCGCGCGGGAAGATGTTCGCGTAGCGGAACACCGATTCGATGCGCACTTCCTTGGCCTGGATGGCGACGATATCGAAAGGCACGTGCCCGGGCGGCATGCCGACCAGCACCAGGCAGCCGTTGGGGCACAGCAGGTCGACGATATGGTCGTAGGCGCGCATGCTGCCGCTGGCCTCGAAGACGATGTCGGCGCCCCAGCCATCCGTCAGTTCGCGCACCGTGTCGGCCAGGCTGGCCTGGCGCACGTCGACGGTGGTCACGGCGGCGTTATCGGCGAACAGGGCCAGTTTTTCCGGCACCAGGTCGGCCAGGATCACGCGCGAGCAGCCGCCCGCCAGCGCGGCCAGCGCAGTCATCGCGCCGATGGTGCCTGCGCCGATGACCACCGCCACGTCGCCCGGCTTGATGGCCGCCTTCTTGGCCGCCTGCAGGCCGATGGCCAGCGGCTCGACGATGGCGCCTTCGCCGAAGCTGACGTTGTCGGGCAGCTTGAAGGTGAACGCGGCCGGGTGCACGACATACGGCGTGAGGCAGCCGTGGATGGGCGGCGTGGCCCAGAAGCGCACGGCCGGGTCGAGGTTGTACAGGCCGCGCATGGTGGCCGGCGAATCGAACTGCGGCACGCCCGGCTCCATGCAGACGCGGTCGCCCGCTTTCAAATGCGTCACCTCATCCCCTGCTTCGGCCACCACGCCGGACGCTTCGTGGCCGAGCACCATCGGTGCTTCGACGGCGAAGGGGCCGATCTTGCCATGTTTGAAGTAGTGCACGTCGCTGCCGCAGATGCCGACAGTATGAATCTTGATCTTCACGTCGCGCGGGCCGACGACGAGCGGCATGTCGATGTCGCGCAAGGTGATTTTTTCCGCCTGTTCCAGTACGAGTGCTTGCATGATGAATTCCTTTTATTTGTGTTTGAGCATGGAGTTGAGCAGCCGTCCCAGGATGCCGACGAACAGCAGCGGCGGCAGCGCCAGCAGCACGGTGGAAGCGTTCACCACGCCCCACGGCACTTCCTGGCCCATCGAGGTAAACGCCGACGCCACCACGGGCAGGGTCATGCTTTTCGACGAGGTGAGCGCCAGCGCGATCATCAGTTCATTCCAGACCAGCACGAAGCTGAAGACGATGCCGCCCATCAGGGTCTTCGAGGCTACCGGCAGGGCCACATGCCAGAACACCTGGTAGGGGCCATAGCCGTCCAGCGCGGCCGCTTCCTCGATCTCCTTGGGGATGCGGGCAAACGCGGGAATCGACAGCCAGATGATGGTCGACAGGGTCACCAGCAGATACGTCACCACCATCGACAGGCGCGAGTCGTACAGCCCCAGGTCGATCCAGATGGAGATCAGCGGAATGGCGACGGCCACGGGCGGCAAAAAGCGCAGGGACAGCAGGAAGAACTGGATATCCTTCTTCGCCGGAATCGGATAGCGGGCGATCGCATACGCGGCCGGCACGCCCAGCACGGCGCCCAGCAGCACGGCCACGCCGACGATGGCCACGCTGTTGCCCAGCCCCGTCAGCACTTCCGGGCTGGCCAGCACCTGCTGGTAGTTGGCCAGGGTCGGGCTGAAGAAAAAGCGCGGCACGGGCGTGACGATATCCATCAGCTCCTTGAAGGAATTGAGCACGGCCCACAGGATGGGAAACAGCGCCACTAGGATAATCACGGTGGTGATGGCGGTGGTGGTGACGGCACCAACGCCGCGCGTCAAAGTCAGTTTTCCCATTTGGCGACCCGCTTCCAGAGTAGAGTGAAGATGACAGTCGTGGCCAGCATCATCAGCACGGCCATGCTGGAGGCGTACGACACCTTGCCCATCAGGCCGATGCCTTGCGCATACGCGTACATGTCCAGCGTTTCGGTGGAGATGCCGGGGCCGCCCTTGGTCATCACGTAGATCAGGTCGAACGAACGCAGCGACTCGACCATCTTGATGAACACGAGGCTCATGATGGGTACCTTCAGCATGGGCAGCGCGATGTAGGCATACACCTGGAGCGTGCTGGCGTAATCGAGGCGCGCCGCTTCCAGCGGTTCGGCAGGCAGGGTTTCCAGCAGCTTCAGGATGACGGCGCCGAAGAACAGGCCCCACTGCCAGATATCGACCAGCGCCACCGCATACAGGGCCGTGGCGGGGTCCGACAGCAGCGCCGTGCCGCCCAGGCCCACGCATTCGAGCAGCCAGTTCAAAATGCCCATCAGCGGCGAATACATGAACTTCCAGATGAAGGCGGCCGACACGCGCGGCAGCAGCACGGGCACGATCAGCAGCAGCGCGATGACATCGCGCGTGCGTCCCTTGACTTTCTCGAACAGGAAGACGGCCAGCAGCACGCCGACGAGCAGCGAGCCGGCCACGGTGACCACTTCCCATATGGCCGACACCTGCACGGCATTGAGGAAGCGGCGGTCGCCAAACAGGCGGATGAAATTGGCAAAACCGACGTAGTCGCTGTCGCTGTAGCGTAGCACGCGGTTTTGCAGGGCCAGGTTGATGGCGGCGATACTGGGCACCAGGCCCAGTATCAGCAGGACCAGCAGCGGCAGCGTGAGGAACACGGCCGGCAGCCAGGTATGGCGTTTCTTGCGGATGGTATGCGGCATAGGAGAGACTCTCGCAACGGACTGTCAGGCACAGGGAAGCTGGCCGCCGTCTTGAAGGACGGCGGCTAAACAGCATGGGAATTACTTTCTCTTCTGCGCCCGCTGCATCACTTCCGTGGCGTACTCATTCGCTTCATCGAGCGCGCTTTGCACGTCGCCGCGCGTGCCCGTAAACACCTCTTCCAGCACGACGCCCAGGTTGTCGCCGATGTCCGGCCACTCGGGGCTGGGCCAGATGGTGACGCGCGAGACGGGCGTGGTGTCCGTCAGGCCCGCCTGGATCTGCGGCTTGACGTGCTTGCGGAAGTACTCGCTGGCGATGGTGCTGCTGCGGTTGTAGTCGCTGAAGACGTTATCCTTCAGGCGCGCCTGTTCCTGCTCCTTGCCCGTGGCCCAGGCGATGAACTTGCCAGCCGCCTGGCGCGTGCATTCATCCCTGGCGCCCGTGGCGGAGATAGCCAGGCCGTGGCCATACGCGGCCGATGGCAGCGGCGATGGCGGGCGCACATAACCCACCTTGTCGACCACCGAGGATTTCTTCGGGTCTTCCATCCAGTCGGCGAACGGCGTCGATTCGATCATGAAGGCCACCTTGCCCGACCTGAACGCTTCGAGCGCATTGCTCCAGTCGTAGGTGGCGCCGCCCGGCGGCGAGTACTTGAACAGCTCGCGGTACAGGGTGGTGGCCTTCACGGCCTGCGGCGAATTGAAGGCCGGCACGCCATTGTTTTCCCATTTGCCGCCGGCGGCCAGCATGAACGGCGCCCAGCGCCACACATTCATGCCCGAGCCGCGCTGGCCCCGCGCCGCCCAGCCATACACGTTCGGCGGGTTGTTCAGTTTTTTCACGGCGGCGACCAGTTCGTCGAGCGTCTTCGGCACGGCGATGCCGGCCTTTTCCAGCAGGTCGCGGCGGTAGAACAGGAAGTCGCTGCCGCCGATCAGGGGCGCGAAATACGCCACGCCCTTGTACGAGGCGACGGCGCGGCGGCCCGGCAGGAAGTCGTCGTAATCGGCATCCTTGGGCAGGTATTTGAGCAGGGGGACGACCCAGCCGGCCGTGGCAAATTCGGCCACGTTGGCTTCGTCGATGTAATAGATCTGGTAGGAGCCGGCCTTGGTGGAAGCGTCGAGCCTGGCCTTGGAGCGGCGGTCGTTTTCGCCGAAATAGCTGATCTGCACCTTGGTGCCGTTTTTCTTTTCATACTCGGCCAGGGTCTTTTCCATCACGGTCAGGCCCAGGCTTTTTTGCGCCAGCACCTTGAGGACGGGCACCGAGCAGCTTTGCGCCAATGCCGCCGGCATCGACGCGCAGGCGGCGGACATGACGCCGCCCCATGCAATAGCAGTAACGATTTTCATCACGAGTCTCCAGTTTTTATAGTCCGGCGGTCTTCCACCGGTATGCCAACTATAAAAACAAAGACTGCGCGCCACCACTACAAAAGCGGCCGGATTTTAAATACTATTTTTCAGCCTGACGATACGCCTTGCCCATTCAATCCAGACGAAAATCGCGGCGGTAGACATTCGTATCCTTGCCATCCGGCTGGCGGCGCGTAAAGCGCTCGAAGCGCAGCCCCAGCTTGTTGAGCAGGTTGATCGACGCCTGGTTCTGCAGCGAGGTGATGCCGTACAGGGTGGGCAGGCGCAGCACGTGCTGCGCATGCCGCACGATGGCGGCCGCCGCTTCCCAGGCATAGCCCTGGCCCCAGTAGGCGGGACGTACGGCATAGCCGATATCGGGGCCGGGCAGGCTGTCGCGGCGCACCAGGCCGGCCATGCCCACGGGGGCGCCGTCGCTGCGGCGCTCGACGATGTACAGCGAATAACCGTGTTCGCGGAACTGCGCCATGGGTCCCGACTCCAGCGCGGCGCGGGCCGCTTCCAGGGTATGGATGTTGCGCTGGCCGATATTGACGATCCACGACGGGTCGTTGACCAGCTCCATGTAGAAGGCCGCATCGTCCAGGGTGGCCGTGCGCAGACGCAGACGGGGCGTCTCGATGACGGTGATCGGCTCTGTCATGGCGCCGCTCATGCCGGCCACTGCATCGGGTCGGTCAGCAGCTGGTACATCACGTAGGCGTCGACATAGCCCAGCTGCGCGTGGCGGTAGGCCAGCGGCAGGGTGGCGACCACCGTGAAGCCCAGTTTTTTCCACAGGGTGACGGCGGCCAGGTTGGTGCTGACGACGAAGTTGAACTGCATCGCCAGGTAGCCCGCGCGGCGCGCCTCTTCCATGCAGTGCACGCCCATCAGGCGGCCCACGCCCACGCCTTGCGCGGCGGGATCGACCATGAACGAGGCATTGGCCACGTGCGATCCATGACCCGGCTGGTTCGCCACCAGCTTGTACATGCCCAGCAGACGCTCGCTGCCCATCACGGCGACGAAGCTTTGCACGCCGGGACCGAACCAGTAGGCGTGGCACTCTTCGCGCGTGGTATCGGCGGGGAAGGTATAGGTGTCGCCAGCGGCCACCAGGACCTGGAAGATGGCCCACATGGCGTCGAAATCGGCTTCGTTGGCCGGGCGGATATCAATTTCTTTCAAGGCGGTGCTCCCAATGACAAGTGATGGCCGATTGTATCAGCGCCCCAGGCGGAAGTTCACACTGTCGGGCCGCCCCGGCAGGTGCAGGCGCGATTGCGCGCGCGGCGCCTCGCTGACGACTTTCCCGCGCCGCAGCACCAGGCGCCGCGCCGCGCGCAGGCGCAGCGCTTCCACCGTGGAGCCGCAATCGAGGATCAGCAAGTCCGCATGGCAGCCGGGCGCGATGCCGTAGCCGTCCAGGCCCAGGATGCGCGCCGGCGTCTCCGTCACGGCCAAAAAACACTCGTGCATCGCCTGCTGGCCCGTCATCTGCGCCACGTGCAAGCCCATGTGCGCCACTTCCAGCATGTCGCCGGAACCGAGGCTGTACCACGGGTCCATCACGCAATCGTGGCCGAAGGCGACGGGAATGCCGGCGGCCAGCATCTCGGGCACGCGCGTCATGCCGCGCCGCTTCGGATACGTATCGTGGCGCGCCTGCAACGTGATGTTGATGAGGGGGTTGGCAATGGCCGCCACGCCCGCCTCGCGGATCAGGGGCAGCAGTTTGCTCACATAATAATTGTCCATCGAATGCATGGACGTCAGGTGCGAACCCGTCACCCTGCCCTGCAACCCCAAGCGCTGGCTGTGGAAGGCCAGGGTTTCGATGTGGCGCGACAGCGGGTCGTCCGATTCGTCGCAATGCATGTCGACCATCAGCCCACGCTCGCAGGCAAATTCGCACAGCAGGCGCACGGATTCCGCGCCGTCGGCCATGGTGCGCTCGAAATGCGGGATGCCGCCCACCACGTCGACGCCCATGGCGATCGCGCGCTTCAGATTGTCGAAAGCGCCGGGACTGCGCAGGATGCCATCCTGCGGAAAGGCCACCAGCTGCAGATCGAGATACGGCGCCACTTGCCGCTTGACGTCGAGCAGCGCTTCCACGGCCAGCAGGCGCGGGTCGCAGATATCCACGTGCGAGCGGATGGCCAGCAAGCCGCGCGCCACGGCCCAGTCGCAATACTGCAGGGCGCGTTCGATCAGCGCGTCCTGCGTCAGCTGCGGTTTCAGCTCGCCCCACAGGGCGATGCCTTCGAGCAGGGTGCCGGAGGCGTTGACGCGCGGCAGGCCGTAGCTGAGCGTGGCATCCATGTGGAAGTGGGCGTCGACAAACGGCGGCGTGACCAGATCGCCGGCGGCGTCGATCTCTTGCGCGCCCGTCACGGGCAAGGCGGGGCCGACGGCGGCGATGCGGCCGCCCTCGATGGCGATATCGATGGCGCGGCGCCCGTCGGACAGGCTGGCATTGCGGATGACTAGGTCCATGCGGACACTCCTTCGGTTGACGACTGTGTCTGGTGCTTCCAGTTAATTATCATTTAATATACTTCTCATGGATGCTGCAGTGCAAGAAATCAGCCACTGGCAAAAGCGTAGCCATAGATTCCCTGGCAACACCTTGCGCGCGCGCAAACTTCCCGCAAATGCTGCCAGGCGCATGAATGGGGCAAGCACACGTCGCGCCATCTAAAGAAAATAACTTTCAACTAACTCGAATCACCGCTAGAATATTCATATTGCGTTGCATCATAAAAAGTCTATGATCAGCTATTTAGCACGCTACCTACTTTACAAAACGCGGCCAACTCTGGTTTTCGGGATTTTGCAGAGCGTTTTGCCAGCATTTTAATCCGTACAAAGGAGTAAATATGTTTCCGCTTCCAGAACACATTTCCAGCGCCGCCAAGTCGCAACTGGAAAACCAGCTGCAAATCTTCAGCACCCTGACCAGCAAAGTCTTCGAAAGCGCCGAGAAAATCATCGCCCTGAACCTGAACGCAGGCAAGGCTGCCATCTCGCAAACAGCGGAAACGGCGCAGCACCTGCTGGAAACGCAGGATCCGCGCGATTTCTTCAGCTACAGCACCAGCCAGGCGCAGCCGAACATCGAAAGCGTGCTGGCCTACAGCCGCCAGCTGTTCGGCATCGCTTCGAGCACCCAGGCAGAATTGCTGGCCTCGGCCAAGGCCCGCCTTGATGCGGCCGCCCCTGTCGTCGCAACCGCGCCTGTTCCGGCCCCTGCCAAGCCCGCGCTGGCCGTCGTCGCGCCTGCCGCCGCACCTGCACCTGCACCTGCACCTGCGCCGGCAGCGGCGCCCGCGCCCGTTGCCGCCAAGCCGGCCGAAGTGGCCAAACCTGCCGAAGTAGCCAAGCCGGCCGCCAAGGCAGCGCCAGCGCCAGCCGCTGTTGCCGCCCCGGCCGCCAAGCCGGCGGCAGCACCTGCCAAGGTTGCCGAGAAGGCCGCCGACAAGCCCGCCGTGAAAGCCGTCGAAGCCAAACCGGCAGCCAAGCCTGAAACGGCCAAGCACGCACCTGCCCCCGCCACCGCCGCGGCCCCAGCGAAAGCCGCCGCGCCAGCCCCCGCCAAGCCGGCCGCCAAGCCAGCCAGCACCGCCGGCAAGACCGTGGCCAAGGCCGCCGTGAAGCACGCCCCTGCGCCGGCCGCCAAGGCAGCGCCCAAGGGCACGCCATCGAAACAGCTCGACATGCTGGGCGGCAGCAAAGGCAGCGGCCGCAAGTAAGCCTCGCGCACGGTACTGACGCAGCAAAACAACGGGCTACGGCCCGTTTTTTGCGTGCCCGTCCACAGCGCGCTTTTCCGCCTTGTTGTATCCTACGCGTACTTTCCGTCCGCGTGCCCGTCCTTCCGCCCCGCGACACCCCATTACTCAAAACAAAAGGTAACCATGAGTTTATCGAGGCTCATCGCCGGCTTCGTGCGTCAGCATTGGCCGGCGTATGCCGCCGCCGCCGTCATGCTGACAGGCGTGGCAACACTGACCGTCTGGATCCCGCGCCGCGTGGGCGCCATCATCGATGCGCTGGCCGCGCACCGCATGACGGCCGCCGAGCTGTGGCTTGAGCTGCTGACCCTGCTCGCCGTCGGCGTCGTCATCTACTTCCTGCGCGTGGGCTGGCGCATCACCCTGTTCAAGGCCGCCTACCAGCTGGGCGTGATGCTGCGCACACGCTTCTACACGCGCATGTCGCAGCAGGGCGCGTCGTTCTACCAGAACCAGCGCACGGGCGACCTGATGGCGCTGGCGACGAACGACATCGACGCCATCGAAATGGCCGCCGGCGAAGCCATGCTGGCCGGTTTCGACGGTACCCTGACCTTGCTGATGGTGCTGGGCATCATGCTGCTGGGCGTGGACTGGCGCCTGGCCTGCATCGCCCTCCTGCCCTTCCCCCTGATGGGACTGGCCTTCTGGCGCATTTCCAGCCATATCCACACGGCGTCGACGGATTCCTTAAAGCGCTTTTCGGCGCTGAACGACCACGTGCAGGAATCGCTGTCGGGCGTGCGCACCTTGCGCGCGCTGGGCCTGGAAGAGCGCAGCAGCAAGCAATTCTCCACCCTGGCCGGCCACGCGGCCAACGCCAGCCTGACGGCGCAGCGCTGGGAAGCGGCGTACGAACCGGCCGTCGGCCTGACCCTGACGGCGGCCACGGCGCTGACCCTGGGCCTGGGCGGCTACCTCGTGTGGCAAGACCAGCTGACCATCGGCGCACTGACGAGCTTTTCCATGTACCTGGGCCAGCTGATCTGGCCCATGTTCGCCGCCGGCTGGGTGCTGTCCCTGATCGAACGGGGCCGCGCCGCCTGGCAGCGGCTGCAACCCATGTTAGATGCGCCGCTGGCCATCGACGACCATGGCAGCATCGCCACGCTGACGCCCGGCCCCCTGCACTTGCAGGACATCGGCTTTGCGTATGCGGGCCAGACGGCGCCGGCGCTGTCCGGCATTTCGCTGCTGTTACAGCCGGGCCAGACCCTGGGCCTCGTCGGTCCCACGGGCAGCGGCAAGTCGACCCTGCTGCGCGTGCTGCTGCGCCAGGTGACGCCGCAATCGGGCACGGCCACGTGGAACGGCCAGCCGCTGGATGCCTACACCCTGCATGCGCTGCGCGCTGCCATCAGTTGGGTGCCGCAGGAGTCCTTTTTATTCTCCGCCACCATCGCCGACAATATCGCGCTGGCCCGCCCCGGCGCCACGCGCGAAGAAGTGGAACGGGCGGCCCAGCTGGCCGACATTCATGCCGATATTTTGCAGTTCCCGGACGGTTATCAAACGCATGTGGGCGAAAAGGGCATCACCCTGTCCGGCGGCCAGCGCCAGCGCGTGGCGATTGCCCGCGCCCTGCTGGCCGACAACGGCTTGCTGCTGTTGGATGATGCGCTGTCCGCCGTCGACACGGGCACGGAAACGCGCATCCTGCAGCACCTGGAAGAACTGCGCGCGCGCCGCCCCGAGCGCAGCGCCATCATCGCCAGCCACCGCCTGAGCGCCGTCGTCAACGCGGACCTGATCCTGGTGCTGCGCGATGGCCACGTCACGGAAACTGGCAACCACGACGCGCTGATGCAGCGCGACGGCTGGTATGCCAGCCAGTGGCGCTATCAACAACTGGAGGCCAGCCTCGATGCCATCTAAGAACGACCAAGCCACCGCCGCCACGCCATCCGTGCGCCGCCAGGCCGCGCAAGCCGTCGGCCTGCTGCGCCGCGCCGCCGCGCCCGACCTGCGCCATTTGTACTGGGCCACGTTCTGGCTGATCCTCGCCGCCGCGCTGGAAGTCACGGGTCCCATTTTAGGCAAGGCCCTGATCGACCAGCATCTGCTGCCGCGCCACCTGGACTGGACGCGCATGTCGCTGCTGCTGGGCGGCTGCCTGCTGACGGGCTGGGTCGCTTCCGGCCTGCGCTATTTGCAGCTGGTGCGCCTGTCCGGCCTGGCCATGCGCTCGGTGCAGCGCCTGCGCGAAACCGTGTATCAGCACGTGCTGCGCCTGCCGATGAGTTTTTTCGACCGCGCCATCACGGGGCAACTGGTCAGCCGCGTCACCAACGACACGGAAGCGGTGAAATCGCTGTACGTGCAGGTGCTGTTCGTCATCCTCGACAGCTCCATCGTGCTGGTCGGCACCATGGCCGCCATGGCCTTCCTCGACTGGCGCTTGATGCTGATCGTGCTGGCCCTGCTGCCGGCCGTGCTGCTCATCGTCTTCCTGTACCAGCGCTGGAGCGCGCCGGCCGTCACGCGGGCGCGCGCCCTGCGCAGCGAGATCAATGGCCAGATCGCCGAATCGATCGGCGGCATGAGCGTGCTGCAGGCGAATAACGCGGAAAAGCGCTTCGGCGCGCGCTTCACGGGCATCAACCAGGACCACTACACGGCGCGCATGCAGGAATTGCGCGCCAACGCCTGGCTGCTGCGCCCCGCGCTCGACATGCTCAACATCGTGCTGCTGGCCGTGGTCATCTTCAGCTTCGGCCGGCGCGAGATGGGCGCCGTGGAAGTGGGCGTGCTGTATGCGTTCATCAGCTACATCGCGCGCGTAATCGAACCCTTGATCCAGATCACCATGCAATTCAGCCAATTGCAGCAATCCGTCGTGGCGACGGCGCGCGTCTCGGCCCTGCTCGATGAAGCGCAGGCGCTGGAACACGCACAGGGAAGGGAGACTCCGGCCCTGCGGCAGGCGAAAGCGGACAGCGATGTGCCCGCCGTCGACATTTCCCGCCTGACGTTCGCCTACGTGGAAAACCAGCCCGTGCTGCACGAGCTGTCGCTGAGCATTCCCCAGGGCGCCTTCTTCGGCATCGTCGGCCACACGGGCAGCGGCAAGTCGACCCTGCTCTCCCTGCTGCTGCGCTTCTACCCCGTCACGCAGGGCAGCATCGCCATCAACGGCGTGCCCCTCGACAGCATCGACAACGAGCACTTCCGCGCCGACGTGGGCCTGGTGCCGCAAGACCCCTTCCTGCTGGCCGCCTCGGCGCGTGAAAACATCGACATGGGCCGCGGCTACACGCAGGCGCAGATCGAGACGGCCGCCCGCGCCGCGCATGCGCACGACTTCATCGCGGCGCTGGAACACGGCTACGACACGCCGCTGGGCGAAGGCGGCTCGCGCCTGTCGTCGGGGCAGAAGCAGCTGATCGCGATTGCCCGCGCGCTGGCCGGCCAGCCGCGCATTTTGCTGCTGGACGAAGCGACGTCGCGCATCGATAGCCAGACGGAGCAGATCGTGCAACTGGCCCTGAATGAATTGCGCGGCAAGGTCACCATCATCGCCATCGCCCACCGCCTGTCGACCATCCGCGAGGCCGACCGGATCATCGTGCTCAACCATGGCCGCATCACGGAAGCGGGGCCGCACGACGCCTTGATGCAGATCGAAGGGGGCTTGTACCAGCGCCTGTACCTGCTGCAGCAGCTGGCGCAGTAATGCTGTTTTGTCAATGCCTGCCGTGTGCACTTTCGCAAATTTCTGCGTCCCGCATGATATTTCTTGATTGCAACAGAATATAATCTGCTCCAGACAGGTGGTCATTGCGGGAGCGGGACGTTGGCAGGCAGACAGAGACGGGCATCATGGCGAAAAGCGCATTGGCTGCTGGTATTGGCCTGCCTGCTGCCGCCTGCCGCCCAGGCCCAGGTCAGCAACCTTGAGCAGTATCTTGCCGCCGTGCGCGACGATGGCCGCTTCGTGCCCGCGCGCGCCCTGGAGCGCCTGCAGGAGGTGGAAACGCAGGCGCGCAGCGCCCCCTTGCCCGTGCGCGCGGAATTCCTTACCCAACTGAGCAACGCCCGCATGCGCCTGGGGCAGAACGACATCGCCATGCAGCTGGCCGAGGAGCTGATCGCCTACGCCCGCATGAACAAGAGCGACGTGGCGCTGGCGAAAGGCATGCTCAACAAGGCCTACATCACGTTTGCCAGGAACGAGCGCCGCGCCTCGCACCTGCTGGCCTTTGAAGCGGAACGCATCGCCAACCGCACGGACGACTTGCCCGTGCGCGTGCAAGCGACCATCAGCGCGGGCCAGTCGTGGGCCGAGGAAGGCAATTTCCCGTTTGCGCTGGCCAAGCTGCAGGCGGCCGTCGACCTGGCGCGCCAGAGCGAATCCCCTTCCAGCCTGGCCGCCGCCCTGAATGCGCTCACCTTGCTGTACACGCAGATGCGCGAATACGACAAGGGCTTCGAGGTGCTCGACGAATTGCTGGCAGTCTCCGCGACACTGGAATCGCCGGGCCGCATGGCGCAGGCGAAGAACACGGAATACGGGCTGGCGCTCGACGCGCAGCAGCCGCAGCGGGGCCAGCGCGCCCTGCTGGCGGCCCTGGCGCTGGAACGCCAGCTGCGCGCGCGCGGCATGGTCGCCGTCACTCTCGTCAATCTGTCGGACAGCTATCTGAAGGAAGGCGACTACGCGCGCGCCCAGCGCTACGCGAATGAAGCCATCACGGCGGCGCGCCTGGTCAACGACGAACAGGTGGAGGCGACGGCGCGGCTCAATATCGGCCAGGCGCTGATCGGCCAGGGACGGCTGCAGGAAGGCAAGCAAAGCGTGGCCACGGGCCTGGCCTACTATGAACGCACGGCCAACCAGCCGGACATGCAGGCGGTGCTGCTGGAATACGGCATGGCGCTGGAACAGGCGGGCGACCTGCGCGGCGCCGTCACGGCGTATCACCGCGAGCGGGGTATTTCCAACCAGCTGTTCGAAAAGCAGCGGCAAAAGGCCGTGTATGAGCTGCAAGAAAAGTATGAGGCGGAAAAGAAACAACGCCAGATCGAGCTGCTGAGCCGCGAAAATCAGCTGAAAAGCACGGAAATCGACAACCGCCGCCTGCAGCAGCGCGTGTGGTGGCTGCTGGCGCTGGTGCTGGCCATGGCGTCCGTCATCGTCGGTTTGCTGTACCGCAAGGTGCGCCACGCAAACGTGCAGCTGAAGGTGAAAAACCAGGAACTCAAGCGTCAGAGCTCGCGCGACCCGCTGACGGCCCTGTACAACCGCCGCCACTTCCAGGAATTCATGCGCAGCCATGCGGGCAAGCCGCAGCCGGCCTACGGTGGCAACGACGTCGTGGGCGCGCTGTTCCTGCTCGACGTCGACCATTTCAAGCACATCAACGACGCTTACGGCCATGCGGCGGGCGACCTGGTACTGACGACCATCGCCGAAACCTTGCACGATGTGTTGCGCGAAACAGACATGATCGTGCGCTGGGGCGGCGAGGAATTCCTCGCCTTCCTGCCTGCCGTCGCGCGCGACGGGCTCGACGATATCGCGCGGCGCATCCTCAACGGCATGGCGGTGCAAAGCATAGACTACCAGGGGCAGACCATTCAGGTGCACGTGTCCGTGGGCTTTGCGCCCTATCCGCTGGCGCCGCTGGGACGGCCGCTTACGTGGGAACGCAGCGTCAACCTGATCGACATGGCGCTGTACCTGGCCAAGGCGCACGGGCGCAACCGGGCGTATGGCTTGCGCGGTTTTCAGCAGGTGGAAAGAACGACCCTGGAAGCGGTGGAGCAAGACCTGGAACGCGCGTGGCGCGACGGCTATGTCGATTTGAGCGTGGTACTGGGGGGAACGGACGGGATCGATGGTGCAAGTACAGGGATGGCGGCGCACGGCAGGCAGGCGGGCGCCGGCGATGGCGTCGCCGCAGCCGCCATCACCTGACGGCAGCCACGGGGACCGGACCGGCAGCGGCCGGCCCTGGCGCAGTGATTACTTGTGCGCGGCGTCCTGCATCTTTTCGCCGGCTTTTTCCACTTTCTTGCCGACGGCATCGGCCGCTTCGCTCATTTTCTTGTCCGCGTCAGCGGCGACCTGGTCCATCTTGGCGCTCGTATCGGAGGCAGCCTGGCTCACGGCAGCGTCGGCTTTGGTAGCGGCGGCCTTGATGTCGGCTTCAGCCTTGGCAGCGGCCGCATCGATCTTCTGGCCAGCTTGTTCCGCAGGACCGGCGGCGACATCGTCCTTCTTCTGGCAGGCAGCCAGTGCCACAACCATCATGCCGGCGGCGCACACGGTCATCCAATTTTTGCTTACTTTCATGATATTCCCTTTCATTGTTATCAAAAGACACAGATCAGTTCGCAATATACACCTGCCTAAAATTTTCTAGCGTGCGCTAACGCACATAAAAACACGCTTTTGTGGCATAGTTGTAAGCAATGGTATCTTGATATCTTTTCAGCCATGCTTCCCCTCTGCCGGGCGGAGCGCCGGATAGCCATCCGTCAGGGTATGCAGGAAGGCGATCACGTCGGCGATCTCCCGCTCGTTCAGGGCCGGCGCCTGGCCCGGCTGGCGGTCGAACGGCGCTTCCACATTCACGTTCGCTTCCAGGCCGGGCGGCAGATCGTTGTATTTGCGCACCTTGCCATTGTTGTCCTTGGGATACCATTTTTGCGGCGCCGTATCGCGCTGCACGTAAAAACGCAGCACCTGCTCCAGGCTGGTGAAACTGCCGTTGTGGAAAAACACCTTGCGCAGGGCGACATTGCGCAGGGACGGCGTCTTGAAGCTGCCGCAGTACTCCTTGTGCTTCATCAAGTCGGTGCGGTCCGGGCCACATAAACCCATGTCGAAGAACGCCGGGTCCGCATTAGCCGGCAGCTTGCCATTGCGCGGCACGCCGATATTGATCAAACCGTAGTCCGTAAATTGGGGAAAGGCGCCGCCGGCGCTCACCTGGCTGATGTGGCAGGAGGCGCAATTGCCCTTGCGCTCATCGTTGAACAGGGCCAGGCCGCGCGCTTCCTGCGGACTCAAAACGGCCTGCTTGCGCAGCACGGCGTCGTACTTGCTCGTGTATGGATAGAAATCCAACGGGCTTTCCTGGAACACTTCCAGCGACATCAGCGCCCAGCGCAGCGCCTGGCCCGGCTGCTCGAAGATATCGGCGCCATACGTCTGGCGGAATTGCGCCGCCAGGGGGCCAGCGCGCAATTTGGCGACGACGGCGGCCGCGTCGCGGTTGCCCATCTCGCGTTTGGAGAGCAACGGCGCCAGCGCCTGCTCATGGCCGGACTGGGCGCGGCCATCCCAGTTGCGCCCGCCCGTGGGGCCCGCGTCGACGCTGTCGTCGCCATCGTCGTCGTGATAGTGCTCGGTAAAGGCGGGCGCGGTCTGCAGGTAGCGCAGCGAGGGCGCCGCGCGCGTGCCCGCATCCTTCAATTCCGGGCCGCCCAGCTGTACCGCCAGCGCGTTCGGCGGACCGTACGCGTGTTCGGGACTGTGGCAGCTGGCGCACGACATCTTCCCCGACACGGACAGGCTGGGTTCGAAAAACATGGCGCGTCCCATGGCCATCATCTGGGCCACGGAAGGCTGGCGTTTCAGGGAGGGGGCGTAGGCGCCCGCCAGATAGGCGGGCTTGGCTGCGGCTTCTTTTTGCGCTGCCGGATGGCAGGCGGCCAGCAGGCAGGCGGCTACAAAGGCGAGCAGCAAGGAGGGCATCGGTTTCATCATGGGCTGGCAGCGTAGCAACGGCATGTGACAGCTGCGTGACAAGACCCTGCGAAACGTAATGTATCAAGTCCGTACATTACGTCATGTAACAGGCGCTGACATGTCACAGAGCTGACATATTGCCTGCCTAGCATGCGACGTTTTCCACCCAGAAGGCATGAACATGAAACCGCACGCTCGCCCCATCTTACGTCCCCTACCAATCTTGCTGTCGCTGGGCCTGGCCGCCTGCGGCAGCGACTATGCGATCACGCCCAGCACCACGGGCCAGGTCATCGGCAGCTACTATGAAAACGCCCAGGTATGCCTGGAAAGCGCCACAGCCAAGCTGACCTGCGACAGCGCTTCGACTCCCGTGCGCACGGCCGCCGACGGCAGCTACACGCTCGACGGCCAGGGCGCCGTGCTGGTGACCGTCGGCACGGACGCCATCCGCCATGAAGCCATCGGTGATGCGGGCAGCAAGGTGACGCAAAAACTGCTGCTGCGCGCCCCCGCCGGGCACAGCACCTTCGTCAGCGCCCTGTCGACGGAACTGGCGCAAGTCATGGAAGGCAACGGCGGTGACTTTGCGGCCGCCAGCAGCAAGCTGGCCGCGCGCCTAGGCGTGTCGGAAGCGGGCCTGGCATCCGACTTCAACAAGGCCAGCGGCGACGAATTGACAAAGCTCAAGGCGGAAAACGCCAGCGTGACGGCCCTGATCGCCAGCGCCAGCGCGCAGGCGGCACCGGCCGACGCGCTGGCCGCCCTGAACGGCGCGCTGGCGCTGAACAATATCCAGACCATCGTCGTCATCTACGCGGAAAACCGCGGCTTCGACAACTTGTACGGCCTGTTCCCGGGCGCGAACGGCGTGCCGGGCGTCAATCCCACGTCGACTTCCACCTACGTGCCGCAGAAAGACTATGACGGCAGCACCCTGCCCGTGCTGCCGCCCACCTGGGGCGGCATGACGGCGGCCGGCCAGAGCACCGTCATCACGCAGGCGCAATCGGCCAACCTGCCGAACAAGCCGTTCCAGATCGACGACGCCGGCAGCCCCCTGTACCTGCCGCAATCGGTGATCACGCGCGACCTCGTGCACCGCTTCTACAACAACCAGATGCAGATCAACGGCGGCGCCAACGACAAGTTCGCGGCCTATTCCGATGCGGGCGGCCTGTCGATGGGTTACTACGACGGCAGCAAGATGCAGCTGTGGGACATCGCCAGACAGTATGCGCTGGCCGACAATCTGTTCATCGGCGCCTTCGGCGGCTCCTTCCTCACGCACCAGTATCTGATCTGCGCCTGCGCACCCACGTATCCGAACGCCGACACCTCGGTGGCCAAAGGCTCAATTGCGAAGATCGACGTCGACGCCAACGGCAACTTCGTGCGCCTGACGCCGTCCGCCACGGCACCGACCACGGTCCTGAACGGCGCGCCCGCCTACGCCAACGACGGCGCGCTGACGCCGGCCGACAGCACGGGCATGTTCTACGCCGTCAACACCATGCAGCCGCCATTCCAGCCCAGCAGCAATGCGCCCGCCTCGGGCGACAGCAGCAGGCTGTATGCGGACACGGCCAAGGCCACCACCCTGCCGCAGCAGACACAGACGAATATAGGCGACTTGCTTTCAGGCAAGAACATCGACTGGGCCTGGTACGCGGGCGCCTGGAAGGACACGACGGCCCTGGCCACGGCCAGCGCGCGCGCCGGCAGCTTCCCGAATCCACCGAATTTCCAGTTCCACCACCAGCCGTTTAACTATTTTGCCAACATGGACCCCGTGAAGGCGCCCGCCTACCGCGCCGCCCACCTGCGCGACTTCGACAGCCAGTTCCTGGCCGACGCCAGCGCCGGCAAGCTGCCGCCCGTGGCCTTCTACAAGCCGCAGGGCAATTTGAACCAGCATGCGGGCTACGCCAGCGTGGCCGACGGCGACGCGCATATCGCCAGCGTCATCGCCCAGCTGAAGAAGAGTCCGCAATGGAAAAACATGCTGGTCATCGTCACCTACGATGAAAACGGCGGCTTTTATGATCACGCCGCGCCGCCGAAGGGCGACCGCTGGGGTCCGGGCACGCGCGTGCCGGCCATCCTCGTCTCGCCGTACGTGAAAAAGGGACTAGTTGACCATACGCAATACGATTCTGCCTCCATCCTGCGCGCCATCACGCACCGCTTTGGCCTGCCCGTCCTGGACGGCTTGAACACGCGCGACAAGGCGCTGGTGGCCAATGGCGGCAAGCCGATGGGCGACTTCAGCGCGGCGCTGGCGCTGGTGCCGCAAGAGTAAGGCTGAGTAGGTGCGCCCTCCCGGCCTGGCCGCGGCGGGCGTTTTAGCTGTTGGCGCTACTGGCCAGGGGCCGTATCGAGCAACGAGTGCTCGAGCAATTGCGACAAGGCCGCGCGCAGCGCCTGCGTGCGTGCCGCCAGTTCCGGCCGCTTGTAGCGCTCGGCAGCGATCAGGCTGTTTTCCAGGCAGACGCGGTCCCCCTTGGCCAGGCAGGCGTCGGCCAGGTCGAGCTGGGCGCTGGCTTGCGCCACTTTCACTTTGGCATCGAGTTCCAGGGTGTCAGGATCGTCGCCCCAGCGCTTCACGTAGGCGGCCAGGCGCGTGGCGGCCAGCTCCGGCTTGCCCGCATCGAGGGCCTGCAGGACGCTGTCTTGCAGCGCCGTCCACGCCTGCGCCCGCTGCTGTTGCCTGTCGCACGCGGCGGCGGACTTGGTGATATTGGCCTGTAGACGTTTGATCTGCGCGGCGGGTGCCTTGGCGCTTTTCAGCACGGCCAGCGCGCTGCGCGCCCCGTCCAGGTCGCACTGCGCCGCCAGCGCAGTGGCGGCCTCGACCTGTTCCCCCACGCTGGCCGGCTTGTCGGCCGGCTTGTTATAAAACCAGATACCGGTCAGCACCACGGCCGCCGCGATCCACGTGCGCAAGCGCACGGGCGGGCGCGGCGGCGGCACCGAGCCCCTGGCGGCTGGTTTCGCGGGAGGCGCCTTGGCCGGTGCGGCAGCCGGCGGCGGAGCCGGCTGGGGAGCGGAAGCTGGCTGCGGTGCGGGCTGCGGTGCGGCTTGCGGCGTGAACACGGGCGGGGCGACGGGCACCGGCGGCGGCATGCGCGGCACCGGCGGCACCACCGCTTTCTCCAGAACTGGCGCTTGCGCCACCTGGCGCGCACCGCAAAACGGGCAATGCGCCACGCGCAGCGGCAAGGTCCGGCCGCAGGCGGCGTTGATGCAAACGTCATTCACTGTTTCAAGCACATTCCAACCTTTTCCTGGAGTCATTCCACTGCGTTCTGCCGCAATATTACCTTACGCAAGCACGGCACCGGCGCACCGGCGCCCTGTTCAACAGTCTTGATACCGATCAAAAAGCCTTCGCCGCCACGGCCTAAGCTACAAGCACAGGCCACGGACAAGGAGATTGCCATGTCAGCCCACCTGATCATCGAAGACGGCCAGCCCTGGTGGTGGGACAGCGCCGATATCTGGGTCGTGCCCGGCAATGATCCGAATGGCCCGCCCGGCGCGCCCATTGCCGGCATCAGCAATTACCTGTGGGGCCGCGTGCACAACACGGGCAACAGCGCCTCGAATGGCGTGCGCGTGGACTTTTATTGGGCCGACCCTTCCGGCCAGATCGCCGTAGGTGCCGCCACGCAGATCGGTTCCGCGTTTGCCGACTTGCCGCCCGGCGCCACGCAGGAAGTGCTGTGCCTGGTGCCCTGGATCCCCGTCATCGTCAATGGCGGCCACGAATGCCTGCTGGCCGTGGCCCACGGCCCTGGCGACATCAACCCGCTGCCCGACCCGCTGCCCAACGGTTTCCCCTTCCAGCCCACGCAGCACGACCAGATCGCCCAGCGCAACGTCAACGTGGTGCTGGCAGCAAGACGCGCGCAATTGCTGGCCATCGCGGTGGCGGCCTTGCCCCGCGAAACGAAAAAAGTGGAACTGCAGATTGAGTATGGCGGCGAGCTGCCGGAGCGCCTGCTGGCCGCCCTCGGGCTTGAGCGATGGCAGGCGGCCAGGGACGCACACCTGGTAGCGGGCCTGGCGCGCACCCCCCATTGCAATGGCGATGCGCCCGGCGAGCAAAAACTGGCGCTGGAAGTGCCGCGCGGCCAGGCGCAGGCCGTGTACCTGAGCGTGCGCGCCGAAGCCTTGCCGCCACGCCAGTATGCGCTGCTGCGCGTGCTGGAAACCCAGGACGGCAAGGTACTGGGCGGCGTCACGTATGTCGTCACCGATCTGGAGAAAGAACAAGCTCAAGAACAGCAAAGCCCCGAGGAGCAAGCATCATGAGCGACACCCCCCTGCAGGTGCTGACGCGGCCGTTCGCGATCGAGCCCGTCACCAATATCATGCTGCCCGATGGCATCTTCGACAACGCCATCTATGGCTTGCGCATCACCGCCCACGTCACGAATATGTCCAACAGCGCATTGAGCAATGTCACGGTGTACCTGGAAAGCGTGGGCGACCCCGGCATCGTGCCCGTGGCGCGCACCTTTTTCTTTGCCAGCATTCCCGCCGGCGCAGCCATGCTGGTGATGTGGGACGCCGACTTCCAGCATGCGGCGCCCGGCAAGAGACTCGTCAGCTTTGTCGCCAAGGCGGACGGCTATACGCCGCACCGCTCGATCCAGCAAATCTTCGTCTCGCAAACGCGCTTCGACAGCACGACCAACACCTACACGTGCACGGTCGAGGAAGGCACCCTGGAACTGTCCAAGCCGCAGGGCCACCTGCCTGGCAAACGCTGGGGCAGCACGGGCACGGATGGGAAGGAGTGCCGCTGTCCGCCCGGCCTGGGCCCCATCGTGCCAACCGGCATGACGCTCGTCTGGACGCCGAACCCCGCCTACGCAGGCACGCATGGCGAGCTGCCGTTTTCCGATCCGTGGTGGAAGATACTCGCCATCATCATCGCCATCATCGCCGCGCTGGTGGCCATCATTGCCGCCGCGCTCGGTTCCGGCAAGGCCAGCTTCAGTGTGGGCGGCAGCTTCGATGAAACGGAACCCGACGTGCATTGCTGTTCGCTGGAAGGGGCCGGCTCGGGCCAGCCCGAATTCACGGTGGCGGGCGTGGCCTCGGCCATCGCCTCGGGCGCCATCGCCGTCGCCTGCTCCGATATCGCCGACCCGTTCTGGCGTGGCCAGGAAGCAACACCACCGGCCGCCGGCGAACTGACCCTGGCCGAGCGCGTGGTGGCGAAGTGGGTGTTGCCGGAAGCGCCGAATGCGGGCCTGCCCTACACGGCCGACATCAGCTGGGAGTATCAACGTTTCACCACGGGCGCCACCTACCAGCACGCCGTCACCGAAACGCAAGTCAACATCCATGTGGCAGGGCCGGTGGAAACGGATACGCCCGCCGTCGTGCAAGCCTACGAACCGTTGTGGATACGTGCCAGTTTCAAGCGCGACAACGGCAATGTGTTCCGCGGCACGGAACTGTACGCCTTCGTGTTGTTCCAGGCGCCGCAGGGCCTGTATTTCGTGGAGTCGCTGACCGATGACGGCCTGGGCTTCGACCCGGGCGCCAACGATGGCGTCTATGCGGGCAGCCTGGACTTGAAGCGCGCTTACCGCACCTTGCTGCAATATGATCAAAAGGTCTACGGCACCTGGCGCGTATTTGTCTTCGCCCAGGACGTCAACCTGACCAAGCCCGGCACGCCGCCCGAAATCGCCGCCCAGCACATCGGCGGCATGTTCGTCGCCAGCGCCATCGAAATCACCTTCGACGACACCCTGCCCTGCCCGCTCAAGGCGCAGGCGAATATCGTCGTGGTGTGAGGGGGAAAATCGAAAACGGCCGGAAAAAACGCGCAGGGCCAAGCGCCGCCCCGAAGACAGTACGCCAGGACCGAGGGAAAGGCTACAAACTGTGGCCTTTCGTACAGCCATTCGTAAGCGCGCCAAGAGCGGCTGAGAAAATGCTCAGGGCTAGGCGCCGCCTCGAAGACAGTACGTCAGTACGGCGAGAGGCAGGCAACAACGCCTTGGGCGTTTTATCAGCCGCTCTTACACCTTGACCGCGTCGGCCTTGGCAATGACCGTGCGTGGAATGATATCCGTTGCCGGGCAAGTATCCATCGCATCCGAATACGCGAGCCAGCGCTGCAGGCTTTCCATGCGGCGGATGGTGATGCCCTTGCCATTGATATAGCCGATCTGCTCGAAATTGGCGGGGCTGGTGGTCAGCTTCGATACGGTGGGCGCATTGTCGACCAGGCGGTCATAGGCCTTGCGTGCCTTGTGCTCCCACTTGGCCAGCACGGGGTCGTCAAAGCGGTTGCTTTCAAAATACACGGTGATGGTGCGGTCGTGGTTGGCAAAGCCGACAATGGCCGCACCCTTGCGTATGGTTAACAGGACATCTTCCTTGACGCCCGTGACGGGAACGAACACAGCGGCGCGCCCATCCGTATCCGGCCGCTCCATGGGAATATCTTGTCCGATTATGCTCATCACATCACACTCTTAGTCATCGCCTGTTGGCTTGTTGTCCGTGCATCGCTGAAAGCGTGCTGGCATGCGCATGCGCGCCTTTGCCGCTGCGCCGGGCCGCTTCCAGGCTCGCTGCTATACCATTTATCAAATAATACATTGCCGTAAAGCACTACACAAGATAATCAGGGACCCGGCAGGCGCCTGTCCTCCGCCGGATGGGGAATGGTGTGCCCAGCAGCAATCACCTTATAATGCTGCGATTACTTCACGTCTCCCACCTTCGCACCATGACGCTTCCCGAGAATGACACCAGCCGGCTCGACGCCATCAGCGCCGCCACCGAAGTGGCCGCGCAAAACGTGGCCGACCTGCTGGCCATGGCCATCTGCCACCGCCCCGACGAACCGGCCCTGGTCGTCTGCGACAAGCGCAGCTGGCTCAACGTCGTGCTGACGGAAGCGTATCGCCAGACCTTGCCGGACGCCACCTTCATCGATTTCGACGAGGTCACGCCCGATGCCGTGCTGGCCGCGTTTGCCGACCTGCCGGCCGGCAGCCTCGTCGTGCTGATCCAGTCGACCAGCTTCCGCCTGGAAGCGTTCCGTATCCGCATCGAGCTGTTCAAGCGAGGCCTGAAGGTCATCGAGCACGTGCATCTGTCGCGCATGCCCGGCGTGCAGGGGCTGCACTACATTGCCTCGCTGGCCTACGACCCCGATTATTACCGCGGCGTCGGCCATGCGTTGAAGGCGCGCATCGATGGCGCCCGCCACGGCATGGTCGACAGCGGCGGCGAGCAGCTGGTCTTTGCTTCTCCGTTCGAATCAGCCAAACTGAATATCGGCGACTACAGCGGCATGAACAATATCGGCGGCCAGTTCCCGCTGGGCGAAGTGTTTACGGAAGCGCAGGACCTGGAGGCCGTCAACGGGCGCGTGCGCATCTTCGTCTTCGGCGACACGCACTTCATGGTCAACCGCCCCGACACGCCGATCACCCTGATCATCGACAAGGGCCGCGTGACGGGCACGGAAAACGCCACGCCGGAATTTCTGGCCATGCTGGAAATCATCCGCGCGCATGAAGGCGAAGTGTGGGTGCGCGAACTGGGCTTCGGCATGAACCGCGCCTTTTCGCGCGAACAGCTGGTCAACGACATCGGCACGTATGAACGCATGTGCGGCATCCACCTGTCGCTGGGCGCCAAGCACGGCGTCTACACAAAACCGCAATTCAAGCGCAAGGATGCACGCTATCACGTCGATATCTTCGCCGTCACCGAAGCCGTTTATCTGGACGACGAGCGCGTGTACGCGGATGGCGCGTGGACGGTGGAACCGGTCGCCTTCAACTGAACTTCAACTGAAAAAACCCGCGGCTGCCAGCTCGCGGTCCCATGGCGGCACGGGCTGGTATTCGGCCACCAGGAAATCGATCAGCGCGCGCACCTTGGGCGAGGGCTGACGGCTGGCCGGATACAGGGCGCTCAAGTGATTCAGCGGCAGCTCCCAGTTGGATAGCACGGGCAGCAGGCTGCCATCGAGCAGATTGCGCCAGGCGAGGAACGTGGTGCTGTAGACAATACCGAGTCCCCGCTGCGCCGCCTGGTGCAGCACCAGGCCATTATTGGCCGTAAATCCCGCCTGCACGCGCACGCTCACTTCCTCGCGCTGTTCCCCTGCTCCCCGCTGGAAATGCCAGTTCGTGCCATCGGTCAGGTGGCTGAAATGCAGGCATTGATGTTTCAACAAATCCTGCGGCGTCTGCGGCACGCCCCATTGCGCCAGATAGGCGGGACTGGCGCACAGCACCGCGCGGCACGGCGCCAGCGGGCGCATGGCCAGCGCGCTGCTGTCCGGGATGCCGCCCACGCGGATGGTCAAGTCAAAACCGTGGCGTATCGGGTCGAGCAGCGCGTCGTCGACAAACAGTTCGGCCTGCACCTGCGGGTGCAGCAAACTGAAACGGGCGACGGCATCGGCCAGCCAGGCACTGCCGAAACTCGATGGCGCCTGGATGCGCAGCGGCCCGGCCAGCCCGGCCCCCGCCTGCGCCACGTGCGCCACCATGCGCGCCGCTTCCTGCGCCTGGATGACGGTGGCCATGCACGGCGCCAGATAGGCACGGCCCGCGTCCGTCAGGCTCACTTCGCGCGTGGAGCGGTGCAGCAGGCGCGCGTTGAGACGCTCCTCCAGCTGCATGATGGTCTTGCTGACCATGGCGCGCGTCAAGCCCAGGCGCTGTCCCGCCGCCGTGAAGCTGCGCAGGCGCGCCACTTCGACAAAGATTTCCATCGCTTTTAATTGATCCATGTCAAAGATTGTCTGCGTTTTGACGACAATCTGTCAACCGCCGGGCGATTGTTTGCGCACTGTCCCCATCCTACAATGGCGCTTTCCATTGACCTTCCGGAGCCGCCGCCATGCTGACAACTGAACAACAAGAACAATACCAACGCGACGGCTACATCATCCTGCCCGGCTTCAAGGGCGCGGACGAAATCGCCGCCCTGCGCGCGCGCGCCGAACAGATTGTCAACGAATTCGATCCCAGCGTCAGCCAGTCGATCTTCACCACGCGCGACCAGGCGAAGAATACCAACGATTACTTCCTCGCCTCCGACAACACCATCCGCTGCTTCTTCGAGGAAGAGGCCTTCGGCCCGGACGGCCAGCTGAAACAGGCGAAATCGCTGTCGATCAACAAGATCGGCCACGCCATGCATGACCTGGACCCCGTCTTCCGCGCTTTTTCGGCCGACCCGAAACTGGCCGAAGTGGCGCGCGACCTGGGCCTGGCGGATGCGCAGGTATGGCAATCGATGTACATCTTCAAGCAGCCCGGCATCGGCGGCGAAGTGCGCTGGCACCAGGACGCCACGTATTTCGAGACCACGCCGGTCAGCGTGACCACGTTCTGGTTTGCGCTGGAAGACGCGACCCTGGACAACGGCTGCCTGTGGGCGGAACCGGGCGGCCACCGCGGCCCCCTGCGCGAACGCTTCATCCGCAACGGCGACCAGGTAAGAGTGGAAAAACTCGATGCCATGCCCTGGCCCGACGACAGCACGGCCGTTCCGCTGGAAGTCAAGGCGGGCGCCCTCGTCTGCTTCCACGGCTTGCTGCCCCACTACAGCGCGCCGAACCGCTCGCCCGTCTCGCGCCACGCCTACACCTTGCATGCGACGGACGGCCAGACCGAATACGCGGCCCACAACTGGATACAGCGCGATGCGGCATTCCCCGTGCGGGGCTTCGTCTGATGCGCATCGAGGTTTTCGCCGCCCACTGGGGCAATAACGACCTGCCGCCCGAGGTCTTCATCGACAGGGTAGCGGCGGCCGGCTTCGACGGCATCGAGATGTCGCTGCCGCTGGATGCCGCGCTGCGCGAGGAGTGGACGGGGCGCATCGCCGATGCGGGCCTGGACCTGATCGCCGCACAGTGGGAAACCGTCTTCCACAGCGACTTCGAGCTGCACCGCGCCGCCCTGGCGGAACTGCTGGAAAACGCCTGCCTGGCGCGCCCCGTGCTGGTCAACACCCACACGGGCAAGGATTACTATACCCAGGCGCAGAACGCGGAATTGATCGACCTGGCCGCCGCTATCTCGGAAAAGCACGGCGTGCCCATCGTCCATGAGATCCACCGCAGCCGCTTTTCCGGCCATCCGATGCTGCTGCTGCCGTATCTGCAGCAGTATCCGGATTTGCCCTTGACGGCCGACCTGTCGCACTGGTGCTGCGCCTGCGAATCGCTGCTGGAAGACCAGCCGCACACGCTGGCGCAAGTACTGCCGCTGGTGCGCCACGTGCATGCGCGCGTGGGCCATGCGCAGGGACCGCAGGTGGCCGACTTCCGTGCGCCGGAAGCCAAACCGGCGCTCGACGCCCACCTGGCCTGGTGGGATGCCATCGTCGCCCTGCGCCGCGCGGCCGGCGCCGAACGCATGACGTTCACGCCGGAATTCGGCCCCGCGCCGTACACGCAAACCCTGCCCTGGACGCAGCAGCCCGTGAGCGACGCGTGGGAACAGAACGTCGCCATGCTCAAGCTGCTGCGCGCGCGCTACGCGCAGTAGTGCGCCACGACCGCGCCCATGCCCCGGGCCAACCGGTCCGGGGCATGGGCGCGCGCCAGCCACGCTTGTCATTCGGTTGCAATTAAATAGCGCGCTATATATACTGTGACCATGGATACCACCACTTCCCCCAACCCGCTACACCAGGTGCCGCGCCTGGACAGCCAGCTGTGCTTTGCTCTGTACTCGACCTCGCTCGCCATGAACAAGCTGTACCGCAAGCTCCTGCGCAAGCTGGGCCTGACCTATTCGCAATACCTAGTGATGATGGTGTTGTGGGAGCGCGACGGCCTGACGGTGTCGGAAGTGGGCGAGCGCCTGTTCCTGGATTCGGCCACCCTGACCCCCTTGCTCAAGCGCATGGAGCAATCGGGCCTGCTGACGCGCACGCGCGCCGCCAGCGACGAGCGCCAGGTCATCATTTCCCTCACGCAGCAGGGCGACCAGCTGCGCCATGCAGCGGCCCTGCTACCCGAAGCCATCCTGACGGCCAGCCACTGCAGCGTGGAGCAGGTTGTGGACATGAAACAACAACTGAACCAGTTGCGCGATAGCCTGATGAAAAGTGAGTAAAGGCGCCGCTTTTCCGAGCAAAATCAGGTAAAGCATCGCCATGACGGGGCCAGGCAAAAGCTGGTGCGAAATCCGCCTTTCTTTATTACAAATCGATACAAGACTGACGCCACCCTGCGTATAGAATAGTTGCCACTATTTCTTTACAACAACATCAGGGTGATCATGCGCATACCTTTCGGCTCCGTAGCCTCGTTGGCTCTGTGTTTTACCGTCTCGGCCTTCGCTGCCGAACCATTCGACGACAAGTTCCGCCAGCTCGAAGAGGTGCTGCCCACCCCGAATACCTACCGCACCGCGTCCGGCGCGCCGGGCCATGCCTACTGGCAGCAGCGCGCCGACTACACGATCCGCGCCACCCTGGACGAAGCCAAACGCGAGATCGCCGGCAGCGGCACCATCACCTACCATAACCGGTCGCCCGACACCCTCGGCTACCTGTGGGTGCAGCTGGACCAGAATATCTACAAGCCCGATTCGGACGCGCGCCGCATGACCACGGCGCCATCGCGCCAGGCGTGGGCCAAGACGGCGGGCGAAGACACGATGAAGTTCGAAGGCTTGCGCGGCATCCTGGCGCGCGGCGACTTCCAGGGCGGTTTCAATATCCGCCGTTTGACGGGCGCCGATGACCAGCCGCTGAACTACGTCATCAACCGCACCATGATGCGCATCGACCTGCCGCAGCCCTTGAAACCGGGCCAGGATTTCGTCTTCCAGATCGACTGGGATTACCGCATCAATGAACAGAAGGTGCTGGGCGGGCGCGCCGGCTATGAAGTCTTCGACGACAAGAACGCCCTGTTCGAAGTGGCGCAGTGGTTCCCCCGCATGGCGGCCTACTACGACGCGGCCGGCTGGCAGCACAAGCAGTTCCTGGGCTCCGGCGAATTCACGCTGGAATTTGGCGACTACGACGTGCAACTGACGGTTCCGGCCGACCATATCGTCGCCGCCACGGGCGCGCTGCAAAATCCGCAGGAGGTGCTGTCCGCCGCGCAGCGCGAGCGCCTGGAGCAGGCCCGCGACAGCGACAAGCCCGTCGTCATCGTCACGCAAAAGGAAGCGGAAGCGGCCGAAAAATCCGTCAGCCGCGCGCAAAAGACGTGGCACTTCAAGGCGGCCAACGTGCGCGACTTCGCCTGGGCCTCGAGCCGCAAGTTCATCTGGGACGCGCAGGGCTACAAGAAGGGCGGCAGCGATGTGATGGCCATGTCCTACTATCCGAAAGAGGGCAATCCGCTGTGGGAAAAATACAGCACGCAAGCCATCGTGCACACGATCGAACAGTACAACAAGTACAGCATCGACTATCCGTATCCGACGGCCATTTCCGTCAACGGCCCCGTGGGCGGCATGGAGTATCCGATGATCTCGTTCAACGGCCCCCGTCCCGTGAAGGACAAGAAAACGGGGGAGCTGACGTATTCGAAGCGCACCAAGTATGGCTTGATCGGCGTGATCATCCACGAAGTGGGCCACAACTACTACCCGATGATCATCAACTCGGACGAGCGCCAGTGGACGTGGATGGACGAAGGCCTCAACACCTTCGTGCAATACCTGGCGCAGCAGGCGTGGGAAGAAAACTACCCGGCCTCGCGCGGCGAACCGCGCGAAATCGTCGACTACATGCGTAGCCGCGACCAGGTCCCCATCATGACGAACTCCGAGTCCCTGCTGCAGTTCGGTAACAACGCCTATGCCAAGCCGGCGGCGGGCCTGAACATCCTGCGCGAGACCATTCTCGGGCGCGAGCTGTTCGACTACGCGTTCAAGGAATATGCGCAGCGCTGGAAATTCAAGCGCCCCACGCCCGCCGACTTCTTCCGCACCATGGAAGACGCTTCCGGCACGGACCTCGACTGGTTCTGGCGCGGCTGGTTTTATACGACCGACCCGGTCGACATCAGCATCGACGGTATCAGTGAATACGGCGTGAGCTCGAAAGATCCGGCAACAGAAAAGGCGTGGAAGAAGGCGCAGAAGGACGCCCAGCCGGAATCGGTGACGAGCCGCGCCAACAAGGGCATGCCGCGCCGGGTCGATGCGCACCCTGAGCTCAAGGATTTCTACAACCAGCACGACGACTTCACGGTGACCAACAAGGACCGCAACACCTACGCCGAAGCGCTGGCCGCGCTGGAGCCGTGGGAAAAGGACCTGCTGAAACAGGGCAAGCACCTGTACCTGGTCGACCTGTCGAACTTGGGCGGCATGGTCATGCCCCTGATACTCGAGATCGAGCTGAAAAGCGGCAAGAAGTACGTCGAGCGCGTGCCGGCCGAAGTGTGGCGCTATTCGCCGAAGAAAATCACCAAGGTCGTCATCACGGATGAACCGATGGTGGGCCTGGTGCAGGACCCGTACTGGGAAACGGCCGACATCGACACCAGCAACAATAGCTGGCCGAGAAAAATCACGCCCTCGCGCCTGGAACTGTTCAAGAGCGAAAAATCGCCCAGGGATAACCTGATGCGCGATTTTCATACGCCGTTGAAAGGCAAGAACGGCGGTTCCGACAAGGGCGACGACGCGTGAAGCGCTGGCGCCTCCTCGCGGCAAGCGTGCTGGCCTGCGCCAGCATGGCGGCCGGCGCCCATAACTTCCACATGGGTATCGCCGACATCAGCTATAACGCGGCCAGCGGCAGCACGGAAGTGGTGCACACCTACACGGGCCATGACGTCGAAGCGCTGCTGACGAATCTGTACCAGCGCCAGTTCGACCTGGGGCAGGAAGACAGCGAAGCGGCGCTGCGCCGCTATGTCGAAAAACAGTTTTACCTCGTGGGACCGGACGGCAAACGCCTGCGCCTGAACTGGGTCGGCATGAAGGTCAACGCCGACAACGTGGTGATCTTCCAGGAGATCGAACGCACGCGCCTGGCGCCCGCCACGCGCATCCATAACCAGTTGCTGACCGACTTCCTGCCCAGCCAGCGCAATACCCTCAACGTGCAGGACAGCGGCAGCATCCAGACGCTGATCTTCGACCGCCAGAACACGGAATTGCCGATCCGCTAAGCCCCGGCACACCTATCCCCCATGACGCCACGCTCCCTTCCCTTCCTCCTCGCCGCCCTGTTTTCACCTGCGGCCCACGCCGACGACATCTTCCAGCGCGTGCTGGTCGACGGTTCGCGCCTGAACCAGCTGGGCGTGGCCGATTCGGCCAACGCGGGCAGCGTCACGCAACAGCAGCTCGACGCGCGCACCAGCTACCGGCCCGGCGAACTGCTCGAAGCCGTGCCGGGGCTGATCGTCAGCCAGCATAGCGGCGAAGGCAAGGCCAACCAGTTCTACCTGCGCGGCTTCAACCTCGATCACGGCACGGACTTGCGCACCACCGTCGACGAGATGCCAGTCAACCAGCGCAGCCATGGCCACGGACAAGGCTGGACGGACCTGAACTTTTTGATCCCCGAACTGGCCATGCGCCTCGATTACAAGAAAGGACCGTATTCGGCGGCGCAAGGCGATTTTTCCTCGGCGGGCGCGGCGTCCGTCGTCTACGCGAACCGCCTGACGCAAGGCATCGCCAGCGCGGGCATCGGGCAAAACGGCTTTCGCCGCGCCCTGCTGGCCGACTCCATCGATGGGGGCGACGGCAGCCTGCTGTACGCGCTCGAAGCGCAGCATAACGATGGCCCGTTCACGCAGCCGGACCGCTACCGCAAGCGCAATGGCGTGCTGCGCTACAGCGAGGGCTATGCCAACAACGGCTTCAACGTCACGGCCATGGCGTACGACGCCAGCTGGAACGCCACCGACCAGATCCCGCTGCGCGCCGTGCAGGACGGCAGCTTGGGCCGCTTCGACGCCGTCGATGCCAGCGACGGCGGCAAGGCGCAGCGCTACAGCCTGTCGGGCGCCTGGCGCCAGACGACGGACGACGTGTCGTCCAGGGTCAGCGCGTACGTGATCGCCAACCGCCTGGCCCTGTTCTCGAATTTTACGTATGCGATGGACGACCCGGTCAACGGCGACCAGTTCGCCCAGCCCGACCGGCGCGTGACGGCCGGCCTCGATGCCAGCCACACCTGGCACCGGCACACGGACAGGGGCAGCAGCGACACCACCATCGGCCTGCAGCTACAGAACGACAATATCCACAATGGCTTGTACAACACGCGCCAGCGCCAGGTCCTGTCGACCACGCGGCAAGACCATCTCGTCGAAACGAGCATCGGCGTGTATGGCGAAAACAGCACGCGCTGGTCGCGATCGCTGCGCACCGTGGCCGGCCTGCGCGCGGACGCCTACCGCTTCGACGTGCGCAGCGACCGCGCCGCCAATTCGGGCACGGCCAGCGACCATTTGTTCAGCCCCAGCCTGAGCGTGATCGTGGGGCCGTGGCGCGACACGGAAGCGTATGTCAACATTGGCAATGGTTTTCACAGCAACGACGCGCGCGGCACGACCATCGCGGTCGACCCGAAGACGGGCGAGGCGGCCGGCAAGGTCACGCCCCTGGTGCGCTCGCGCGGCCTGGAACTGGGCTTGCGCAGCGCCGCCATCGCCGGCTTACAAACCTCGCTGTCGCTGTACCGCCTGGACTTCGATTCCGAGCTGCTGTTCATCGGCGACGCGGGCGCCACGGAGGCGGGCCGCCCCAGCCGCCGCTACGGCATCGAATTTTCCAGCTACTACAAGCCAGCCAGATGGCTGTCGCTGGACCTGGACCTCGCGTATGCGCGGGCGCGCTCGCGCGGCAGCGACCCGGCGGGCGACTTCATCCCCGGCGCCATCGAAGGCGTGGCCCAGCTGGCCATGACGGTGACGCCGCCGGGATCGTGGTCGGGCTCCTTGCGCCTGCGCTACTTCGGCCCGCGCCCCCTGGTGGAAGACAACAGCGTACGCTCCGCCGCCAGCGTGGGCTTGAACGGGCGCATCGCCTACCGGATCGACAAGACCTGGCGCATGGAACTGGAAGGCTACAACCTGGCCAACCGGCGCGACTCGGCCATCGATTACTACTATGCCTCGCGCCTGCCCGGCGAGGCGCAGCCCGTGGACGATATCCACTTCCATCCGGTGGAATCGCGCTCGCTGCGTATGACCCTGGTAAAGAATTTTTAAGTAAACAAGAATAATTCTTATCGTACTGCACAGGAAACGCCGCGAAGTCGTAGAATGCCAGGCTGGATAAACTGATACAGGCCGCGTTCCGGCCGGCACCGCCATGAGCACTTCCGCACCGATCTTTACCGACCCGTCCCGCCTCAAGGAAGCCTTGCGCGACGACGGCTATGCCGTCCTGCGCCCGCAGGACGTGGCCGCGCTGGCCGGCTGCCCGCTGGCCGCGCTGCGCGCGCTGGAACCAAGCTGGAACACCCTGGCGCTGGACAATTACCTGAAGGATGGCGGCCGCTATCGCCGCCGGCGCCACTCGTGCTTCGTGCAGGATGGCGAGCGCCTGACGCAGACGGCGCACCGTCCGCACTGGCAGCCGGTGGAGTACAACGCCCTGCATGGCGGCATGCACCGGCTGTTCGAGCCGGTCGAAGCGGCCATCGTCGCGCAAGCGGCCTGGCAGCAGCTGATCCGCGCGCTGGGCGACGCCTGCTCGCAGGTCAAGGGGCGCCAGCCGTGGTTCATCGAGGCGCACCAGTTTCGCATCGATACGACCGATGGCATCGGCCGCCCGACGCCGGAAGGCGCGCACCGCGACGGCGTCGATTTCGTCGCCGTGCTGCTGATCGGGCGCGAGCAGGTCAAGGGCGGCGAGACGCGCATCTTCGAAGCAGACGGCCCCAACGGCAAGCGCTTTACCCTGACCGAGCCGTGGTCGCTGCTGCTGCTCGACGATGCAGCCGTGATCCATGAATCGACGCCGATCCAGCCCATCGGCGAACACGGCCACCGCGATACGCTCGTGCTGACCTATCGCGCCGGCCAGTTCCAGGGCGAGAACTGACAGGCGGCCACAGCATTCCCTGTGGCCAAAATAGTTACTTGGAAGTTACTTTTGCAGACCTAAATCCGATATAGTCATACGATGTCGATATTGCGCGCTCACCGCGCCCAGCATCACCACACTGAAATTCTAGGAGAGGTCTGTGGACTCCAACAACCAAATCAAGCCTGACGAAATCGAGATCCTGATCGTCGAGGACAGCCCGACCCAGGCGGAGCGCTTGCGCCGCCTGATCCAGTCCCTGCACTACAACGCGCGCGTGGCGGCGAATGGCCAGCTGGCCCTGGCCGCCATCCGCGAGCGCAAGCCGCACCTGGTGCTGTCCGATATCGTCATGCCTGAAATGAATGGCTACGACCTGTGCCGCGCCATCAAGTCCGATCCGACCCTGCGCGACATCCCCGTGATCCTCGTCACCTCGCTCAACGACCCGAAGGACATCATCCGCGGCATCGAGTGCGGCGCCGACAATTTCATCCGCAAGCCCTACGCGGAAGACTACCTGCTCAACCGCATCAGCCACATGCTGATGAACCAGAAGCTGCGCAAGAACCAGAACGTGGAAATCGGCATCGCCCTGTACCTGGGCGACCAGAAGCATTTCATCAACGCGGAACGCCAGCAAATCCTCGATTTGCTGATCTCCACGTATGAACAGGCGGTGCAGGTCAATGGCGAACTGCAGGCGCGCGAACGCCAGGTGATCGAGCTGAATATGCGCCTGGCGCACCATGCGGCAGAACTGGAAACCATCAACCGCGAAATCGCCCTGAAAAACCTGGAGCTGGCCGAAGCGAGCCGCATGAAGTCCGCCTTCATCGCGAATATGTCGCATGAACTGCGCACGCCGCTCAACGCCATCATCGGGTTTACCGGCGCGCTGCTGATGAAACTGCCCGGCCCCCTGACGTCGGACCAGGACAAGCAGCTCAATACCATCCGCGCCAGCGCGCGCCATCTGCTCTCGCTGATCAACGACATCCTCGACGTGGCGAAGATCGAGGCAGGCAAACTGACCCTGTCGATCGAGCCCGTGCACTGCCAGGACCTGATGGCCGAAGTGGCCGACACCCTGCGTCCCCTGGCCCAGCAAAAGGGCCTGGCCCTGGAAATGGCGCTGGGAGAAGCAGACCAGCCGCCCGCCATCATCGACACGGACCGCCGCGCGCTGACGCAAATCCTCATCAACCTGCTCAACAACGCCATCAAGTTCACGGAACAGGGCACAGTGCGCATCAGCCTGGCCCAGCGCGAAGAAGACGGCGTGCTGGTGACGGAAATGAGCATCGCCGACAGCGGCGCCGGCATCAAGGAAGAAGACCAGGCCAAGCTGTTCCAGGCCTTCTCGCAGCTCGATTCCACCTCCACGCGCCACGTGGAAGGCGCGGGACTGGGCCTGTACCTGTGCCAGAACCTGGCCAACGCCATCGGCGGCGCCCTGTTCTTCAACAGCGACTACGGCTCGGGCAGCACCTTCACGCTGGCGCTGCGCAGCAAGGCCTGAACTTCTGTGCGGCGCAGCACGGAATACTGATTTTTTGCCATCCACGAGAGACCGATACAGTAGTTCTACGGTATTGCACTGCACCATTTTCGGCGCTATAGTAGAACCGTCTCCTCCAATTCGTTCTCCGAACATTGGATTCAGCCCGCGCCAGTTCGCGGGCTTTTTTTTGCCCGCGTTTTACCTCATCTTCATCATTTCTTAACTAAATCAAACGATTTAGTTATATCAATCGTTTGAGATATGTGCTTCAATCTGCGGCATGATTGAAAAAAACATTTCCCCAACGCCAAGCGCCGACGACGGGCGCAAGCCCCGTTCCGATGGCGAGCAGTCGCGCGAGCGGCTGCTGCACAGCGCCATCCGCCTGTTTGCCGGGCAGGGCTACGCCAAGACGTCCACGCGCGAACTGGCGCAGGCGGCCGGCACCAACGCCGCCGCCATCCGCTACTATTTTGGCGACAAGGCGGGCTTGTACCGCGCCGCCTTCGCGCAGCAATCGGCCAGCCCGCAAGACAATATCGCCCTGTACGAGCAACCGCATTTCACCCTGCGCCAAAGCCTGGAAGGCTTTTATGCACAATTGCTCGCACCCATGCAGCAGGGCGAGATCGCGCGCGACTGCATGCGCCTCTGGTGCCGCGAGATGCTCGAACCGACGGGCCTGTGGGCGCGCGAGATCGACCAGAACATCCGCCCCGAACACGAGGCGCTCACGCGCGTGCTGGCGCGCCACCTGGGCGCGCCCGACAACAGCGACGACATGCACCGGCTGGCGTTCTCGATCGCCTCGCTGGCCCTGCAGCACATGGTGGGCGCCGACGTGCTGCAAACCCTGCGCCCGCAACTGCTGGAATCGCCGCACGCGATCGACACCTGGCTGGCGCGCATGACCGACTACGCGCTGGCCATGGCCGACGTGGAGCGCCGGCGCCTGGCCATCCCCCCCTCCTCCCCTACCACTCAACGACAAGCAGAAGGACCAGCATGACGATTATTCGATGCACCGTTCAACGCGCCCTGGCCGCCGGCATCGTGCTGGCGCTGGGCGGCTGCGCCCTGCAGGGACCACCCACCACCGTGACCGCCAATGATCCCGCGCAGTGGCAGGCGCCACTGCCGCATAACGGCAAGCTGACCGACCTGGCCAGCTGGTGGCAGGGCCAGGGCGACAGCCTGCTGGTGGAATTGATCACCGACGCGCAACAGGTCAGCCCCACCATCGCCGCCGCCGGCACGCGCATCGTGCAGGCGCGCGCGGACAGCATCGCCGGCGGCGCCGCGCTGGCGCCCAAGCTCGACGCGACGGGCAGCGTGGTGCGCACCAGCCAGCAATCGGCCCAGCCGAGCGGCACCACCTCGCAGGCGGCCTTGCAGGCGTCGTGGGAAATCGACGTGTTTGGCGCCAACCGCGCCACGCGCGACGCGGCGCAGGAGCGCTACGACAGCGCCCGCGCGCTCTGGCACGAGGCCCGCGTCTCGGTGGCCGCCGAAGTGGCGAACCAGTATTACGCCTTGCGCACCTGCCAGCAGTTGCAGGCCGTGGCCAAACAGGATGCCGTCTCGCGCCGCGACTCGGCACGCCTGACGGAACTGAGCGCCGGCGCCGGCTTCCAGCCGCCCGCCAACGCGGCGCTGGCCCGCGCCAGCGCCGCCGAGGGCGCCAGCCGCGCCATCGAACAGCGCGCCGCCTGCGACGTGAACATCAAGGCGCTGGTGGCCCTGTCGGCCATGCCGGAAGCGTCGCTGCGCCAGAAGCTGGCGGCCAGCCCTGCCATCCTGCCCTCGCCCGTGGAGATTGCGCAACTGCCGGCGCAAACCCTGGTCCAGCGTCCCGACATCTACAGCGCCGAACGCGAAGTGGCGGCCGCCAGCTTCGAAGTGCGCGGCGCACAGGCGCAGCGCTATCCCCGTCTGAGCCTGGCCGGCTCCATCGGCAAGGGCAATATCCGCGCTGGCGGCAGCAGCATCACGGCCAGCACCTGGAGCATTGGCCCGCTGGCCGTCAGCCTGCCCATCTTCGACGGCGGCACCCGCCGCGCCCAGGTCGATGCGGCCACCGCGCGCTACGACGAGGCGGTGGTGAAATACCGCGCCGGCGTGCGCCAGGCCGTGCGCGAAGTGGAAGAAGCGCTGGTCAACCTGGCCAGCACGGACGCGCGCAGCGAGCATGCCAAAACCGCGCTGGAAGGCTACCGCGTGTCGTTCGTCGCCACCGAGGACCGCTACAAGAACGGCCTGGCCAGCCTGATCGAACTGGAAGACGCGCGCCGCACGCGCCTGGCCGCCGAAAACACTGTGGTCAACCTCGAGCGCGAACGCAGCGCCGCCTGGGTGGCGCTGTACCGCGCCGCCGGCGGCGGCTGGAACAGCAGCGCCATCGCCAACAACGCACCCTGACGGATACGACAACATGAAAAAACTGATTTTGACACCCACGGCATTCGCCCTGGCCGCCCTTTGCGTGATGCTGGGCGCGGGCGTGGCCCTGTACCCATCGGCTTCCACGGCGGCCGACGAGGCGAAGGACAAGAAGGCGGCGCAAAAACCCGCGCTGACCGTCACCACGGCCAAGCCGCAGACGGCCAGCCTGCCCATCAAGCTGAGCGCCAACGGCAACGTGGCCGCCTGGCAGGAAGCCGTCATCGGCAGCGAATCGAACGGCTTGCGCCTCACCGACGTGCGCGTGAATGTCGGCGACGTGGTGCGCGCCGGCCAGGTGCTGGCCGTATTCTCGAACGACACGGTCAATGCCGACGTGGCCCAGGCCAGGGCCGCCGTGCTGGAAGCGGAAGCGAATGCGGCCGAGGCGGCAGCCAACGCGCAGCGCGCCCGCTCGCTGCAAAGCACGGGCGCCATCAGCGCGCAGCAGATCAGCCAGTACCTGACGGCCGAACAGACGGCCAACGCGCGCATCGCGTCCGCCAGGGCGCAGCTGGCGTCGCAGCAGCTGCGCCTGAAATACACGCAGGTTGTGGCACCCGACAGCGGCATCATCTCTTCGCGCTCGGCCACCGTCGGTTCCGTCGTGGGCGCCGGTACGGAACTGTTCCGCATGATCCGCCAGGGCCGCCTCGAATGGCGCGCCGAAGTGACGGCCACCGAGCTGCTGAACCTGAAGCCGGGCACCCTGGCGCAGGTGAAGGCGGCCAATGGCAGCGTGTTGACGGGCAAGGTGCGCATGATCGCCCCCACGGTCGACCCGCAGACGCGTTCCGCCCTCGTGTACGTGGACCTGCCGGCCAGCACGGGCAACAACGCGCCGTTCAAGGCCGGCATGTACGCCAGCGGTGAATTTGAACTGGGTACCTCGGGCGCGCTGACGGTGCCGCAGCAGGCGATTGCCGTGCGCGATGGCTTCAGCTATGTCTTCCGCCTCAATCCCGACCAGCGGGTCAGCCAGATCAAGGTGCAGGCCGGACGGCGCCTGAGCGACCGCATCGAGATTTTGAGCGGCATCACGGCCGACACGACCATCGTCGTCAGCGGCGCAGGCTTCCTCAATGACGGCGACCTAGTACGCAATGTGGCGACACCAACAGCAGCCAAGCCGGCCGCAGCGAAAAAGTAAGGAGAGGCCATGAATTTTTCCTCCCTCTCGATCAAGAATCCGATCCCGGCCATCATGCTGTTCGCGCTGCTGACCCTGGCCGGTCTGCTCGCCTACAAGGCCAATCCGGTGCAGGATTTCCCCGACATCGAACTGCCCATCGTCACCGTCAGCGCGGTGCTGCCCGGCGCCGCGCCGGCCCAGCTGGAAACGGAAGTGGCGCGCAAGATCGAAGACTCCGTCGCCACCCTGCAAGGCGTGAAAAACATCTACACCAAGGTGCTCGATGGCGTCGTCACGGTGACCGTCGAATTCATCCTGGAAAAGCAGATCGCCGAAGCCGTCAACGACGTGCGCGACGCCGTCGCGCGGGTCAAGGCGGACATGCCGGCCGAGCTGCGCGACCCCACCGTCACCAAGGCGTCCACGGCCGGGCGCGTGGTGCTGACCTTTATCGCCACGGCGAAACCCGGTGTCGATAATCCGCTCGACTCTCCCGACCTGTCGTGGTTTGTCGACAATACGGTGGCCAAGCGCCTCTTGACCGTACCCGGCGTGGGCGCCGTCACCCGCGTGGGCGGCGTCTACCGCGAGATCCAGGTGGAACTCGACGAGGCGCGCATGGCGGCATTGAAAGTGTCCGCGCTCGACGTCTCGCGCCAGCTGCGCCTGGTGCAGCGCGAAGCGCCGGGCGGCCGGGGCGACATCAGCGGCGCCGAGCAATCGGTGCGCACCATCGCCACCGTGAAAACGGCCGATGAACTGTCGCGCGTGGAAGTGCCGCTGCCGGACGGCCGCCATGTGCGCCTGGACCAGGTGGCCACCGTGCGCGACACCATTGCCGAACCGCGCGCGCTGGCCGAGCAGGATGGCAAGACGGTGGTCGCCTTCGAGGTCTTCCGCACCAAGGGCGCCAGCGAAGTGGCCGTCGCCAAAGGCGCGCGCGACGCCATCGCCGACCTGCAGAAGGAAAATCCGAATGTGGTGCTGCAGCAGTCGATCGACAACGCCTTCCCCGTCGAGGAAAACTTCGACGGTTCGATGGAGCTGCTGTACGAAGGCGCGCTGCTGGCCGTGCTGGTGGTGTGGTGGTTCCTGCGCGACTGGCGCGCCACTCTGGTGGCAGCCGCCGCCCTGCCCCTGTCCGTGATGCCGGCCTTCCTCGGCATCTACTGGTTCGGCTACACGCTCAACACCGTCACCCTGCTGTCGCTGGCCCTGGTCGTCGGCGTGCTGGTCGACGACGCCATCGTGGAAATCGAAAACATCGAGCGCCATCTGCGCATGGGCAAGTCGCCGATGGATGCGGCCATGGAAGCGGCCGACGAAATCGGCATGGCGGTCATCGCCACCACCTTCGCGCTGGTGGCCGTGTTCCTTCCGACGGCCTTCATGAGCGGCATTCCCGGCCTGTTCTTCAAACAGTTCGGCTGGACGGCCGTGCTGGCCGTGCTGGCCTCGCTGGTGGTGGCGCGGCTGCTCACGCCGATGATGGCGGCCTACATATTAAAACCGCTGCCGCACAAGGAGGAACAGGACGGCTGGCTGATGACGCGCTACCTGCGCGTGATGCGCTGGTGCCTGAACCACCGCGGCATCACGGCCATCGCCGCGGCCCTGTTCTTTGTCGGCGCCATCGCGCTCGTGCCGCTGCTGCCGACCGGTTTCGTGCCGGCCGCCGACCGCGCGCAGACGCAGATCAACCTGGAACTGCCGCCCGGCTCCACTTTGAGCGAAACGCAGGCCGTGGCAGCCATGGCGCGCGACGCGGCCATGCGCACGCCGGGCATCCAGGGCGTCTTCAGCTCGATCGGCGGCGGCTCCAGCGGCGATGCCTTCGCCCCCGGCGCGGCGGCCGAGGCGCGCCGCGCCGTGCTGACCCTGACCACCGTGCACCGCACGGAGCGCAAGGAATCGATGGCGGGACTGGAAACGCAGCTGCGCCACAAGCTCGATGCGATTCCCGGCGCCCGCTTCACGGTGGGGCCGCCCGACACGGGCGTCAAGATGCAGCTGGTGCTGCGCTCGGAAGACCCGGTGGCTTTGACGACGGCGGCGCAAAAGGTCGAGCGCGAACTGCGCGGCCTGAAAGGCATCGGCAACGTCAGTTCCAGCGCCTCGCTGGTGCGTCCGGAAATCATCGTGCGTCCCGATTTCGCCAAGGCGGCCGACCTGGGCGTGACGGCGGCAGCGATCGGCGAAACCGTGCGCGTGGCCACGGCCGGCGACTACGACACGGACCTGACGAAAATGAACCTGCCGGAACGGCAAGTGCCGATCCGCGTCAAGCTGCCCAACAGCGTGCGCGCCGACCTGGCCGCCATCGAGCGCCTGACCGTGCCCGGCAAGAACGGCCCCGTGCGCCTGGCGAACGTGGCCACGGTGACGATGGAAAGCGGCCCGGCGCAGATCGACCGTTTGAACCGCAGCCGCAACGTCACCCTCGACGTGGAACTCGGTTCGCGCACCCTCGGCGAACTGAATGAAGAAGCGCGCGCGCTGCCGTCGATGAAGAATTTGCCGCCGTCCGTGAAGATCGCCGAACTGGGCGACGCGCAGGAGATGGCCTCGCTGTTCGCCAGCTTCGGCCTGGCCATGCTGATCGGCGTGCTGTGCATCTACTGCGTGCTGGTGCTGCTGTTCAAGGACTTCATGCAGCCGGTGACCATCCTGGCGGCGCTGCCGCTGTCGATCGGCGGCGCCTTCGTGGCCCTCCTGATCACGGGCAGCGCCCTGTCGATGCCGTCGATGATCGGCCTGATCATGCTGATGGGGATCGTCACGAAGAACTCCATCCTGTTGGTCGACTATGCGATCCTGGCGCGCCAGGCCGGCATGAACCGCTTCGACGCGCTGGTCGACGCCTGCCACAAGCGCAGCCGCCCCATCCTGATGACGACGATTGCCATGGGCGCCGGCATGATGCCGCTGGCACTGGGCTGGGGCGCCGACCCCAGCTTCCGTTCGCCGATGGCCATCACCGTCATCGGCGGCCTGATCACCTCGACCTTATTGAGCCTGCTGGTCGTGCCGGCCGTGTTCACCTATATCGACGACCTCGAGCACCTGCTCAAGCGCGGCATGGCGAAACTGCGCCGCCAGAAGGCGCCGCTGCGGCGCGATGACAGGGTGGCGCTGGAAAAATAAGCGCCGCAGCTGATTGCAAAAACGCCCCCTGCGGGCAAGGAAGCGGGGGACCGGCCGCCAGGCCGCGCTCCCTCGCTTTCATCTATCTGGCATACTGCGCCCATTCTCCATGAACGCAATCTGCCCTGCCTATGAATTACCGCACCCCGCTCGTCCTGCTGATGGCCTCCGCACTGCTCGGCGCCTGCTCGGACAAGACCGCCCCCGCCAGCGCCGACCTGGCAGCCGACGTGGCAGCAACTCCCCCCGCCGCCGCTGAGGACACCGCATCGGCCGAACACGTGCCGCCGCCGTCCGCCACCGCGCCCAGGACGGAAGCGATGAACACGCCGCAGGCGCGCGAGCGCGAAGCAGGCATGATGCGCGCCGTCTTCGGCAAGGACTACCGCGGCGACAGCGACGATGCACTGGCCGACCTGCCCGATCCGGACAATCACGTCGACAAGCTCAGTTACGTCGTCAGCGCCGTCAGCCACAAGCTGCTGCCCGATGGCAGCGCCATCCTGGTGGCGAATGCGGAAACGGCCAACACGGAAGGCACAGCCGAATCGGCGCATGCCTCGCCGGGACTGCTGAATGTCTTTTTCCTGGCGCCCAAGGGCACGCCGGAAGACGGCCAGTGGCAAGTCGTGAAACGCCTGGAAAACATCGCCGCCCTGGGCTCGTCGGGGCAGCTCGGCGAAGTCCACTGGGTCATGCTGGGCGCGAACAAGCCGGGACTGGCGATCCGCTACGGCTATACGGGCCAGGGCTACACCATCACGCAACTGGCCCTGTTTGAAATCGGCGACTGCAAGGTCACCTCGCTCGATGGCGCCATCGACCTGTACTCGGACAATATGGGTGCCTGCGGGCCTGAAACGGACGAGTGCTGGCTGGTCAAGGGGAACTGGCGCTTCGCGCCAGCGCGCAATGGCGGCGCCTACGATGACTTGCTGATCGATTTCAAGGGCGCCTCCGAAAAGATCAAGCCGGGCGTCGCGGTCAAGCAGGACGAAGACCCGCCGCGCATCGCCACGCCACTGAACGGCCACGCGCGCTATGGCTTCGATGGCAAAGGGTATAAACTGGTCGAAGGGAAGAATCCAGTGCCTGGCGTGTAAGCCGGCACCGGCAAGCCATCAGCGGCGCGCCGCCTCCAGGCGCGCCAGCAGCGGCGCATACATGGCACGCGTATGGCTGCTCCAGCGGGCCATGGCGCTGTCGATATCGAGCAGCAGGCGCTCCGACAGCACCTTGTCGCCCTGCTGCAGCGCCCAGATCGCGCACTCGGCGCGGCACTCGAAGCTGTTGTAGCGCGTCAGCGCATCGTCGAACTCCGCCTTCGCTTCCGCCTGGCGCCCGCTTTGCGCCAGCGCGCGCGCCGTCAGCAGGGACACCATCTCGGGACGGAAATGGATATCCGTGCGGCGGATGAATTCCAGGTGCGTCAGCGCTTCGGCGCCGCGCGCACATTCCAGATAGGCGCGTGCCGCGCCCAGGCGAATTTCCAGGTCCGATGAAAACGCTCCCCGCAGGCAGGCTTCGTACGTCGCTGCCGCTTCCTGCGCAGCGCCCGCCTCCAGCTGCGCGCTGGCCAGGCGCATCTGGTTTTGCGCCGTCGGCGTGTACTCGAAGGCGGCCTTCGCCTCGCGCAGTTCGCGGTTCGGATCGAGCACCTGCACGGCCACCGAAGCGACCTTGCGCGCGCCTTGCGGCAGGCGCGAATTGGGCAGGTAGATGGCGAAGAAATACACCACGCTGCCCAGCAGCGGGAACATGAATAAAATGAGCAGCCAGTACAGCTGCTGCCCGTTGCGCACCACGTGGATCGCAAAAAATACCGCGATCAGGATGTGGATGCCTATGCCAAAAATCGTCATGCTGCGACCTCGTTCGTTCGTGACGGGAGCAGCTGGCACCATGCCGCCGCTTTCCCTGGTCAGAATATTACACTGGCCGCGCCGTGCACACGCGTCTATTGCGCCTTGGCCGACCAGCCGCCGCCCATGGCCCGATACAAGTCGACCGAGGCGACGAGGATGCGCGTCTTCAGCTGCAGCAGTCCCACGTCGGCGCTGTACAGGGTGCGCTGGGCGTCGAGTTCCTCAAGGTACGAGGCGTAGCCATTGCGGTAGCGGTTGTGCGCGATGCGCAGGGTGTCCGCCGCCGCGGCGCGGCGCGCGTCGTTTTCCACGGCCTGCTGCTGGAGGCGGTAGATGGCGCCCAGGCTGTTCTCCGTTTCGGCGAAGGCGTTGCGCACCACGTTTTCATACGCGTACACGAGCTGGTCGCGCTGCGCGCCGGCCGCATCCGTCTGCGCCTGCACGCGCCCGCCATCGAACAGGGGGCCGGCCGCCAAAGCCGTCAGACGCCACAGGGCCGTGGGCGCATGCAGGAAATCGGTGAGGGTCGTCGCCTGCCCGCCGCCGGCCGCCGTCAGCTTGAACGAGGGCAGCAGCTGGTCGCGCGTGGCGGCCAGGCTGGCGTTGGCGGCCGCCAGGTTGTGTTCCGCGCGCGCGATATCGGGCCGCCGGCGCAGCAGTTCGGACGGCAAGCCGGCCGGCACGCCTGGCGCCGCCAGCTCGGCCAGCGGCAAGCCGCGCGCGATGGGGCCGGGATTGCCGCCGACGAGGATGGCCAGCGCATTTTCCTGTTCGAAGATCTGCCGCTGCAGCTGCGGCACCTGCTCGGCCGCCGCATGGTATTCCGATTGCGCCTGCAGCCATTCCAGGCGCGAGCTGTAGCCCACCTCGAACTGCTTGCGCGCCAGCTCGCGCGACTGTTCGCGCAGCTGCAGGGTCGATTGCGTCAGCGCCAGCTGCGCGTCGAGTCCCCGCAGGTTCAGGTAACTCGTCGCCACGCTGGCGGCGATCGACAGAGCCGCCGCATCGAGGCTGGCCTGCTCGGCGCGGTAGCTCTCGCCGGCCGCGTCGCTCAGACTGGCCAGCCGGCCCCACACATCGATTTCATAGCTGGCCTGCAGTTCGGCCTGGAAGACATTCGTCACATACGGTTTGCCGCTGGACGCCAAAGTGCGCGTGCGCGTGGGCGAACCGTCGAAGGCCAGATTGGGCGCGCGGTTCGCGTCGGCCTGCGCCAGGCGCGCGCGGTATTCCTGCACTCGGGCGCGCGCCACGCGCAAGTCGCCATTGCGCGCCAGCGCCTCGCCCACCAGGTCGCTCAAGACGGGATCGCCGAAGGCTTGCCACCACAGTTGCTCGACCTGGGCACCCGTCGCCGCAGGTGCGCCGAGGGCTTGCGCGCGCCAGCCCGACGGCAGCTGCAGCGATGACGGGGGCTGCGAAGGCGCCTTGGCGGCGCAGCCGGCCAGCGCCAGCGCGGCGGCCATCAGTAATGCGCGGCGTGTCATGGCTTGGCTTTCTTTGGCGCAGGCGGAGGCGCCGGATTGTCCGCCGAGTCGTTCAGCACGGCCGACGTGTCGACGCTGACCACCACCGACATGCCCGGCACGAGCCGGCGCGCATTCGCCTGGCCCGGATCGATGCGGATGCGCACGGGAATGCGCTGGGCAATTTTGAGATAGTTGCCCGTCGCGTTATCGGCCGGCAGCACGGAAAACTCGGACCCCGTGGCCGGCGAAATGCGCTCCACCTGGCCCGTCAGCACGGCGCCGTCGAGCGCGTCGACGTGGAAGGTGGCGCTTTGCCCTTCCTGCACGCCGTTCATCTGCGTTTCCTTGAAATTGGCGATCACCCACATCTGGCGCGGCACCAGCGCCATCAGCTGCGCGCCCGAATTCACGTAGGCGCCCTGGCGCACCGTCACTTGGCCCAGCTGGCCGTCAGAAGGCGCGACGATGCGCGTGTTATCGAGGTCGATCTTCGCCGCCTTGACTGCCGCCTGCGCGTTGGCCACGGCAGCCTCCAGCGCCTGCTTGTTGACCACCACCGAATGCACGCTCTGCTGAGCGATGTCGAGATTGGCGCGGGCTTGCGCCAGCGCGGCCGCCATCTGCGCCTGCGTGGCGCGCGACTGGTCGTGTTCGCGCTGCGACAGCGAGCCGTCGGCCACCAGCTGCTCCACCCGGCTCAAGTCCGCGCTGGCCTTGCGCGCCTGCGCTTCCGCATTGGCCAGCGCCGCCTCGCTGACGGAGATGCCCGCCTGCGCGCTGGCCTTCTGCTGCGTCCAGTTCGACAGCGCCGCCTGCTGCGCGGCCAGCTGCGCCTGCGCCTGCTCGTAGCGCTGCTGGTAGATGCGGTCGTCGATGCGCACCAGCAGCTGGCCTTCCTTGACGTCCATGAAGTCCTGCACTGTCACTTCCACCACATAGCCGGACAGCTGCGTGCCGATGATGGTCACCTGCCCCCGCACGGTGGCGTTTTCCGTCGTCACGATGGGACTGGTGAACGGCGGCAGACGCCACGCATACAGCACGATCAGCACGCCCACCAGGGCCACGGCGGCAAAGGCCAGCGCGGACAGCCACTGGTGGCGCCGGTCCGGCTGCGGCGGCGTGCTGCTGGCAGCGGGCGCGGGTGGCGCTGCGGGTGCGGATGGCGGTGCAGGCGTCGGTACTGGCGGCGGGGTGTTATTTTCTGTCATTGCTCGGTTCCGAATTGGTAATGGGGACGATGGCCATGGCCGTCTGCGCATCGCGCACGGGGCCGACCAGGCGGCGCGCGCCGGTGGTGATGCGGGTCCAGGACTGGCTGACCAGCATCCAGATCAGGGTGGCGATGGCGACGCCGGCGATCATCAAAAAGACGTCGTTGTAGGCGAGGACATTGGCTTCGCGCGTGGCGACGGCGCCCAGGCGGGCCACGCCCTGGGCGCTGCGCAGGGCCGGGTCCATCAGCACGCCGCCGTAGCTTGCGGCACCGGACTGCACGCGCGCGGCCACCTGCGGGTCGAGCATGGTGAGGTGCTCGACCAGATAGCTGGAATGGTATTTTTCGCGCGCCGTCTGGATGGTGCCGACGATGGCCGACCCGAGCAAGCCGCCCAGGTTCTGCGTCATGGTAAACATCACGGAAAAACTCACCAGGTTGCGCGGTTCGGCGATCACGGCGCCCATGCCAGCCACCATGGTGGGACCGAGGAAATACGTGCCGCCAAAGGCCAGCAGGAACTGGCTGACATACATATTGACGGGGCGCGTCTGGCTGGTGGCGTGCGCGTCGATCAGGGCACCGGCTGCGATCAGCAGCAGCGCGACCATCAGCGAACGGTTCAGGGTCGCCGGATTGATCGTCAGCGCGCTGACCACCAGGCCCGCCACGCTGCCCATCAGGACCACGACGAACAGATTTTGCATCTGGTCCGTGTTCAGGCCCAGCGCCTGCAAAAAGCCCACGGCGCCCGTCGATTCGGACAGCACGACGCGAAACAGCAGCACCGATAAAAACAGCTTGGCGATCTTGCCCGTGGTGAGCCAGCGCGTGTTGAGCAGCGGGCGCGCGCGGTTATGCTCGATGGCCAGCGAGGCGGCGATCAGCACGATGGAGCCCGCCAGGCACACGCCCACCCACTCCGATTCCATCCACCACGCCGTGCGCCCCTGCGCCAGCACGGCGCACAGCAGGGCCACGCCGGGCGCGAACAAAATAAAGGTGAGGAAATCGAGCGGTTCGAACGTCTGCACGCGGTCGCCGGGCGGCAGCTTCAGGGCCAGCACGCAGCCCAGCGCCAGCAGGGCCAGCCCCAGCTCGAACAGGTACAGGCCGTGCCATTCGCCGATCTGCAGCAGTTCGGACGTGAAGATGCGCGCCAGCGGCAGCGCCAGCTGGGCAAAGCCCAGGCCCAGCACCACGCCCTTCAGGCGGTGCCGCGCGGGAAACGCCTGCAGGGTGTAGTACAGCCCCAGCACGCCCAGCGCGCCGCCCACCATGCCATGCGCGGCGCGCACGGCGATCGCGGACGGCAAGGTATTGGCATACAAGTGGGCGAACGTCACCAGCGCGTACAGCACGAGAAAGAATTCCGTAAACAGGCGCAGGCCGAACTGCTGGCGAAACTTCACCAGCAGCAGATTCATCGAGACGATGGTCATCACGTAGGCGGCCGGCAGCCACTGCATCTGGTAGGCATAGGCGGCCAGCGAACCTTGCAGGTTCAGCAAATTGGCCGTCACCAGGCCGTTACCGAGTCCCCCCGTCAGCGCGACGATCAGGCCGACGATGAAATACGCGACACGCTTGGGCGTCGAATGTTCGGGCATCGATGGCGACCCGGGCAAGGTCGGGCGTTCGCCCGGCCCCCAGGTGCGAGGTGTGTACTTGTCCATGCGGTAATCGCGATCCGGTTTGCTGAAGCCGTTCTTTGCTGCTGTTATAGAAATAGTTGCAAATGAACAGTTCTAGTCAGCAGCATATCATCGCAGGACGTTTTTATTGTTTACATTGTTGCGCACTGTTGCGTCAGCAAGGCAAGCCAGGCCTGCCCCACTGACGCTCAAGCGGGCATCACACGCGCGGCGGATCCGTTTCGCGCGCAAACGCCCGGTGCGCGGCCAGCGCCTTTTTAAAGGCCGCCACGCCTTTCACCACGTCGCTCGCCGGCACGACGATGATGGCGGGGTCCGGCTTGCCGTCGGGCAGGGTCACCGGTACGCCAGCCTTGTCCAGCAAGCCCTTGCCGGCGCCGATGGCCAGGATCGGCTTGCAGTGGCGGTACTGCAGGCGCAGGAAGTCAAGCGCATTGGCGTCGCTGCCCAGCTGCTGCACGGCGCCCTGGCCGTCCGGCAGCACGACGGCGTCGAACAGCACGGACGGTCCCGTTTCGAGCGAGATTTCCACGTCGAGCGGCGCGCCGCCGCTCGTGTCGACTTTCCCCAGGTGGCTGCCCACCAGGCGCGGCACGGCGCCGTCGGCCAGCAAGGATGCATAGATGCTGCGCACCTGCGCCCCATCGCTGCCCGGCCCCACGAGGATGGCCACGCGCAGGGTGTGGATGCCCGTCTTGCCGGGACGGAAAAAGAGCGACAGCGCCGGCGACGGTGGATACGTGGGGATCGGCAGCATGGACACGGGCGGCATGACGGGCGGCAGGGCCAGGCCCAGCGCGTCGGCCAGGCGCTGCGCCAGCGTCTCGTCGACATTGCGCAGCATGGCGACGATGCGCTTGCGGATGGCCACCGTCTGCACCTTGCTCAGTTCAAAGCGGAACGCATGCACGATATGGTCTTGCTCGACCGGCGTCTGGCTGATCCAGAACAGCCGCGCCTGCGCATAATGCTCGGCGAATTTCTCGGGCTTGCCGCGCACCTTGTCGCCTTCGGCGGGCGCTGGAAAACTGTTAAAACCCTTCGCCCCGGCCTGGAACGGACAGCCGCCCGCCAGCGAATTGGGCTCGTACGCGACCCGGCCCCGGTTGATGGCCTGGCGGTGGATGCCGTCGCGCTGGTTGTTGTGCAGGGGCGCCAACGGCGAATTGATGGGGATTTCATGGAAATTGGCGCCGCCCAGGCGCGTGATCTGCGTGTCGACGTACGAGTGAATGCGCCCCTGCAGCAGCGGGTCGTTGGAAAAATCGATGCCGGGCACGATGTGCGCCGTGCAGAAAGCCACCTGCTCCGTCTCGGCAAAAAAATTGTCGGGATTGCGGTTCAAGACCATTTTCCCCACCGGGATCAGCGGCACCAGTTCCTCGGGAATCAGCTTGGTGGGGTCAAGCACGTCGAAGGCAAACGCTTCGGCCTGCGCTTCCGTGAAGACCTGGAAGGACAGCTCGTATTCGGGATACTCGCCGCACTCGATGGCTTCCCACAGGTCGCGCCGGTGGAAGTCGGAATCGGCGCCGCTGAGCTTGACGGCCTCGTCCCATACGAGCGAATGCGTGCCCGCCATGGGCGACCAGTGGAATTTGCAGAACACGGACTGCCCCTTGGCATTGACGAGGCGGAACGTATGCACGCCGAAGCCCTGCATCATGCGGTAGCTGCGCGGAATGGCGCGGTCGGACATGGCCCACATCAGCATGTGCGTGATTTCCGGCGACAGCGACGCAAAATCCCAGAAGGTGTCATGCGCGCTGGCTGCTTGCGGAATGCCGTTGTTCGGCTCGGGCTTGACGGCGTGGATCAGGTCGGGGAATTTCATCGCATCCTGGATGAAGAAGACGGGAATGTTATTGCCGACCAGGTCCCAGTTGCCCTCGTCCGTATAGAACTTCACGGCGAAGCCTCGCACGTCGCGCGCCGTGTCGGTCGAACCGCGTTCGCCGGCCACCGTGGAAAAGCGCACGAAGACGGGCGTGCGCTTGCCCGCCTTGGCGAACGGCGCGGCGCGCGTCAGCTTGCTTTGTTCCTTGTAGCATTCGAAGTAGCCATGGGCGGCGGAGCCGCGCGCATGCACGACGCGCTCGGGGATACGCTCATGGTCGAAATGCGTGAGCTTTTCACGCAGGATGAAATCTTCCATCAGGGTGGGGCCGCGCAAGCCCGCCTTCAGCGAGTTCTGGTTGTCGCCCACGGGCACACCCTGGTTGGTCGTCAGCACGCAGCCGCTGTCGTCGCTGCGGGCGCCATCGAGCGAGGCGTTACGGGCATTCTCGCCCAGCGCGGGCTGGCCATCGCCCGTCTTCGGCGACGCTAGCGTTTCGCCCGTGGTGCTGGCCGTGGCCAGCGGTTCGCCGGCCGCCACATGCACGCCTTCGGGCGGCGTGCGCGCCGCCTCGCCATACTGGCCGGCTTCCTTGGGATTATCGGCCATGGCGGCGGACAGCTGCTGGCTGGCAGCCGTCTTTTGCAGCAGCGCGCGGGTCACGTCATTGTCCGCGCCCAGGCTGTGCGGCGCATTGCTGTCGGATGGACCGGACATGCTGCTCAAAACGGAACCCGCACCGTCCGTGGACGGCGTTTTCTTGGTGGTAGCCATTACATCTCCTGTGAGTAGTTTGCCCCGGGAAGTAACGCTACAACTCCCTCATTCAGCGCACGAACAGGGCAATCAAAATAATGATGGGAATAGGTATGCCAATCAACCACAACAAAATGGAGCGCATCATCACTCTCCTTTACTGCTTGCTACTACCTTGTGCGCGTGGGCGCCGCTCCGGGCCGCCATGAGTGCAGACCGGGCCAGCGCCCACGACAAATACTTCCAGGAAGGCGTAAGACTTATTTACGCGAACCCAGCAGCTTCGACAGGCCATAACCGGCCGCCGCAGCAATCAGCAGGGACACGGCCGGGCGCTCGCGCACATAGCCGCGGCCCGTTTCGCCGGCGCGCTGGCAGGCGGCGCCCAACTGCTTGCCGCGCGCCATCAGGCGTTCCGAGGCCTTGCTGACGGTGTCGCTGACTTGCTCGATGCGGTCGCCCACCTGGTCCACGCCGTCATGGGCGCGCGTGGCGACCTTGTCGGCCAGAGGCTGGGCCTGGCTAGCCACCTTGTCGATGGTGCGGTGCAAGTCCTGGCGGGTATCCTGGGCGGTGCCGTTCATCTCGGAGCTGGTTTTTTCAATCGCGTTCATGATGGTTTCCTTCAAAGGTGAATAAATCAACCATGCTCGATGCCGTGACCGAATCATGATTCTCCTCGCTTCCGGGAAAAAGAAGCGGCTAAACGCTGCCGGGCTGAGCCATATCAAACTCTGGTTCAGCAGCAAGCTGTTGTCACCACCTTAACCGCGCCCGCCACATGCCACCGTGCGGTGCCACACCTTGAAGCACAGACTTAAATTCCTGATGGAAATAACAATCGCCGCCGGCCCGGTAGGACAGCGGACACGGAGAAGCGAACAAGGCAGGACTTCCCCGCTGTGGCAAAACATCCACGGAAAACCTGCGCCTGCCCCCTTGCCCACAAATTGATTGCTTGTCCGAATAATTCTATGCGACGATACAAACCGCTTTGACCGTCCGCCCGGATGGCCGATTGCAGGCGCTTTCTTGCCAGCGGGGGACATGAATAAATTGTTAGACCTCAACACGCTCAAGCTTGCGCCCCCCTCTACCGCCCGTCCCCTGATGGAGCGGGAACAGGTGTTGCGCAAGCTCTCCTCCCTTGGCGCGTTTCGCCTGGTGCTGCTGCGCGCGCCGGCCGGCTACGGCAAGACGTCGCTGATGCGCATGATCCGCGCCGATGCCGGCGCGGCCGGAGGGAACGTGGCCTGGCTGACCTTCGACAGCAGCGACAACGATCCCGCCCGCCTGCTGCTGGGCATGCGCGCCGCCCTGCTCGTCACGCCCGAACCGCCGCAGGACAACTATGTCCGGCTGGGCGACACGCGCGTCACCCACCTCTTCCTCGACGACGTGGAACTGCTCGACACGAGCAATATCGCCCTCGTCTTCACGCTGATCGCCGACGTGCTGCCAGCGCCGATGAGCGTGTTCATCGGCGCCCGCTCGCTGCGCGGCCACAGCGTGGCGGCGCTGAAAGCCAATGGCGCGCTGCTCGAGCTGGACATGGAAGACCTGCAGTTCAGCCAGGCCGAGACGGCCAGCTACCTGCAGCGTGCCCAGTTCGACCTGTCCGCAGCCGACGTGGCCCTGCTGCAGCAGACCAGCGAGGGCTGGCCTGCCGCAGTCGAGCTTATCGGCCTGGCCTGGAAACGGCTGCAAGGCCGTGGCCATGTTGCGTTGCCGCAATTGCCCGGCTTGCGCGACTTGGGCGAATACCTGGCCGAGGAAGTGTTCGAAGCGCAGAGCGACGACATCAAGGAATTTCTCATCGCGACGGCGGCGCTGAGCTCCTTCCACGCCGAACTGGCCGACTGCGTGCGCGCCAGCAGTGACAGCGCGCGGCTGATCGCCGCCATCCGCGCGGCCGGCCTGCCGATCCAGCCGCTGCAAAACAACTGGTTCCGCTACCACCCGCTGTTCGCCGAGCACATCGTGCTGCACCACCGGCCGCCGCCGGCCATCTATGTGCGGGCGGCGGAATGGCTGACGTCCCACGGCTACGCCTTCGAGGCGATCGATTACTTCCTCAAGGGCGGCGAATACGAACAGGCGGCCGATACCCTCGAGAGCATCGTCGGCCAGCTGCGCCTGCACGGCCAGTTCCCCAGCATTATCCAGTGGTGCGACCAGTTGCCCGACGCGCTGCTGAAGCGCCGCCCGGCCCTCACCAGCGCGCTCGTCGTGGGCATGGTGTATTCCTCGCGGCGCGACGACCTGGCGCGCTGGCTCGACTACTTCCGCCAGCAGGCAGGCAAGCCGGATGCCGACCCGCTCTACAGCGAAGGCTTGCGCGCGCTCGACCCCGTGCTGGCCTTCCTCGACGGCGACACCGCGCGCACCATCGCGCTGGCGGACCGCGACTGGCCGCAGCAGCGCCAGGCCAATCCAAACGACCGCGCCACCCTGGCCTACGTGGCGGCCTACACCTGCCTGTGGCGCGGCATGCTCGACGAGGCAGCCGCGCTGCTCATCGAGGCGCGCCGCGCCTGCCGCGAGTCGGGCACCATTTCCGGCCTGGCCATCGTCTACTTCCTGCAAGCCTACCTCGATGCGATCCAGGGCAATTTCGACGCCGCGCTGCAGCAGCTGGCGGCCATCGATGCGCTGGCCCAGCGCCACAGCGACAAGATCTCGCCAGCCCTGCTGTACCCGTTCAGCGCGGGCCTGATCCTGCTGATCGACTATGAGCGCAATGCCCTCGACCTGGTGGCCTCGCGCCTGACCTTCGCCCGCAGCCTGATCCCGCTGGGCTTGCCATGGGACTCGCTGAGCGCCGTCTCCATCGTGCAGGCGCGCATGCTGGCCATCAAGGAAAATCCCGCTGCCGCGACGCGCTGGCTGGAAGGGCAGATCATGCAGGGCCATCCGCGCTCCGCCTCGCCGGCGCGCGCGGCGCTCGAGGGAGAACTGTCGCGCATGGCGATCCAGACGGCGCGCCCCGAGTCGGTGGCCGGCTACGCCGCCCTGCTGCTCGATGCCAGCTGGCCCGGGCACGAACGCTGCATCGTTTCCTGCCAGGAAATCGACGGCGCCGGCATCGTCCAGGCGCGCCTGATGATCCATGCGGCGCCCGGCGAAGCGCTGGCGCGCATCGGCCAGTTGCTGGCGCATGCGCTGGCGGCCGGGCGCCTGTGGCGCGCCACCAAGCTGCGCGTGCTGCTGGCGATCGCCCTGCAGCGCAACGGCTTGCCCAAGGACGCGCAGCGGGAACTGGCGCTGGCCCTGGAGCAGGCGGCGCGCTCGGGCATGGTGCGCAGCTTTCTCGACGAAGGCCCCGACATCCATCCGCTGCTGGCACACATGCAGGCCAAGTCGCGCCACCTGCTCAGCATCGCCGCCGCCGCCCACCTCGATGCCGTGCTGCGGGCCGCCGGCGCGGCCGCCGACGCCGCGCCGCCGGCGGTGACGCTGACGCAGACCGAGTACGCGCTGCTGTCGCTGGTGGCGCAGGGCAAGTCGAACCAGGAGATCGGCGCCAACCTGTTCCTCTCCGTGAGCACGGTAAAGTGGCACCTGGGCCAGATCTTCCGCAAGCTGGAGGCCGGCAACCGGGGCCAGGCCGTCTTCAACGCGCGTCAGCTGGGCCTGCTGCCCCAGCAATAGCCTGTCCGCCAGCCCCGGGAATCCGTCCGCCTCACTTCGCCGCCGCGCCGAGCCAGCGCCGCGCGATGGCATCATAGGCGCCGTCGCGCTGCATGCGCTCGAGCGTGCGCTGCCAGCGCAGCACCAGGGCAGGGTCGGTCGACAGGGGAAAAGTGAGATAGCTGCCGATCGAAAAGATCGGGTACACGAGTTCGACGGCATCGGCCGCCACGCCCGCCTGCTTCAGCAGGGCTGGCAGCTGTTCCTGGTCCAGCGCCATCAGCGGGTGCCGGCCGGCCAGCAGCATGGCCAGCATGGTGGCCGAGTTGTTCACCGCCTCCAGGTTGGCAAAGCCGGCCTGCTGCAAGTAGCGATAGGAATAGAAGGCGCGCGGCGCCATCACGCCCGACAGGGTCTTGGCGTCGTTTACGCTGCCCAGATGGATGCCCGCGCCGCGCCTGGCATAAAAATTGGTTTGCGACACCAGCAGCGGCCCCACCCATTGGAATTGCCGCTCGCGCTCGGCCGTGCGCTTGGGGCACACCAGCACCACGTTGGCGCCGCTCTGCGCCATCAGATAGGCGCGCGCCCATGGCATCAGGCGCATCGGCGAGCGGTCGCCGAGCCGGCGCTGGATTTCCGCCACCACCTCGACGCAAAAGCCCGTGATCTTGCCATCCTTGCTGAAAGCCAGAGGCGCAATCTCGGCCGTCAGTATCTCCAGCGCCTGCGCCTGCGCGCCGCCGCACAGCGCCGCCGCCAGCAGCGCGGAACCCAGTAAGCACATCGGCAACATCGCATCCTCCTTCCCGCCGGCTTGCCACCGGCAGAGACCGGCGCAGGCAGGCTTGCGCCGCTGCCCACGCCATCGCATCCATGATAGCAGCGTGGCCGGCGCGGCGCCAGGCGCGCCAAAAACCGTACTTTAGTAGGGCGCAAGGGACGCCGCATTTGACTATATTCGTCGCTTTTTCATCTGTCTGCCGCCACCTTGCTTCCCTGGAGCGCACACCTTGCCGTATCCCCATTTACTGAAGCTGACGCCGCCATTCGGCAACGTCCCCCAGATGGAACGCGAAGTACCGTTGCGCGAACTGTCCGCGGACGGCGCCTTCCGCCTCGTGCTGCTGCGCGCGCCCGCCGGCTACGGCAAGACGGCGCTGCTGCGTGCCGCCCATGCCCGGCGCGCACGCGCGGGCGCCCACGTCGCCTGGCTGAACCTGGACCACGCCGACAACGATCCGGCCACGCTGCGCCGCAGCCTGCACGCCGCGCTGCGTGTCGCCCCGGCCCCCGCACCCGGCAACGACGCCCAGTTGGCCAGTTCAAGCGTCACCCATCTGTACCTTGATGCCGTCGAGCATCTCGACGGCGCGGCCATCCGCGGCCTGTTCGCCCTGATTGCGTGCGTCCTGCCGCCCTCGATGCGCATCTACCTGGCGGCCCGCGCGCTGCACCACGGCGGCATCGCCGCGCTGAAGGTGGCAGGGACGCTGGTCGAGCTCGATATGGAGGACCTGCAGTTCTCGCCAGCGGAAACGGCAAGCTACCTGCAGCAGCAAAAGATCGATATTCCGCCCGATGATGTTGCCCTTTTGCAACGCGTCAGCGAAGGCTGGCCGGCGGCCATTGCGCTGATCGCGCCGGCATGGAAAAAGCTGCGCCGCCACGAGGGGGCGGACAAGTTCATTCTTTCCGCCTTGCCCGAATTTAACGCCTACCTGCAGCGCGAAGTGCTGGGCGCACTGGACGAGCCAATGCGCCGCCTGCTGACCACGGCAGCGCCGCTGGCCACCTTTTGCGCCGGCCTGCTCGAGGCGGCGCTGGGACGCGGCGACAGCGGGCAGCAGATGGCATGGCTGCAAGCGGCCGGCCTGCCCCTGCGGCAACTGCCGGACGGCTGGCTGCGCTGCCATCCGCTGCTGGCCGGCCACCTGGCCCTGCGCCAGCCCGCGCCCAGTGCCGTGTACGCCAGGGCAGGAAGCTGGCTGGCGCACCACGGCCACGTCGAGCAGGCCATCGATTGTTTCCTCATGGCCGGCGCCCACGCGCAAGCGGCCGACGCACTCGAGTCTGTCATCGCCGCGCTGTGCGCGGGCGGCCAGTTCGAGCGCATCGTGCACTCTTGCGAACAGTTACCCACCGCCATGCTGCAGCAACGCCCGGCGCTGTCGGGCGCCTTGCTGGTCGGGCTGCTGTGCACGGCGCGCGGCAACGAACTGGCAAACTGGCTGCATTTCCACCGGCGCCGCAGCACTGTCGTTGGCGCCGACCCGCGCTACGCCGCCAGCCTCGACGGCATCGCTCCGCTGCTGGCCTTTCTGGCCGGCGATACCGACCGCTGCATCGCACTTGCCGCAGGACACAAATCGCACGCGACGATGGCGCCGCCCGCCCCGGCCGATCCGCGCCACCTGGCCGCCTATACCTGCCTGTGGCGCGGCGAGCTGGCCGAGGCGGCGGCACTGCTGGTGACGGCGCGGCGCGATTGCGCCGCTTCCGGCTCGCCCATCGGCATGGCCCTGGTCGGCTTCCTGCAAGCATATCTGGATGCCATCGGCGGCAATTTTGACGCGGCGCTGCAACAACTGGCGGCGGCCGATGCACTGGCGCAACAGCAAGCCGAGCAGATTCCTCCCTTCCTCTTCCATGGCTACAGCATCGGGCTGGCCCTGCTGATCGCCTACGAGCGCAACCGCCTCGACCTGGTGACGGCGCGCCTCGCGCTGGCGCGCAGCTTGCCCGCCGCCGGACTGCCCTGGGACGCGCACGCCGCCGTACTGGTGATGCAGGCGCGTATGCTGGCGCTGCAACAGGGCCAGGCGGCCGCGCGGCAATGGCTGGAAGCCGCCTGCCGCCAGAGGCGCGCACGGCTACCGGCCGCCGCACGCGCGCTGCTGGAAGCCGAACAGTCGCGCATGGCGCTACTTGCCGGCAACCACGACGCCGTATCCTGGCACGCCTCGATCCTGCTGCAGCCCGTCTGGGCCGGCGATGAACGCTGCATCCTGCCCAGCCAGGAAATCGATGGCGCCGGTATCGCCCAGGCGCGCCTGCTGATACGGCTGGGGCCCTTGCCCGAAGCCAAGGCCCTGATCGGCCGCCTGCTGACGCATGCGCTGGCCACCGGGCGCCGCTGGCGCGCCACCAAGCTGCGCGTGCTGCTGGCCATCGCCCTGGCCCAACTGGGCAAGGCCAGGGAGGCGGAAGCCGAAATGGCCCTGGCGCTGGAACAGGCGGCCGCGTCGGGCATGCTGCGCCTGTTCCTCGACGAGGGCAGCGATGCGCTCGGCTTGCTGCGCATCATGCGCGGCAAGGCGCGCCGCCTGCTCAGCACCCAGGCCGCCACGCACCTGGACGTGCTGCTGCGCGGCGCCGACACGCCTGCCGCAGCCCTGCCTGCGGCGCAACTCACCCCCACCGAATCCACCCTGCTGGCCCTGGTGGCGCTGGGACGCACCAACGGTGCCATCGCCGACCAGCTGGATCTGTCCGTCAACACCGTGAAGTGGCATCTGGGGCAAATCTTCCGCAAGCTCAGCGTCAGCAACCGCGGCCAGGCCGTCTGCAAGGCGCGCCGCGTCGGTGTGTTGCCAATGCAATAGATGTTGCGGATCGCGCAACAGATAGCGCAAATCCATACTTAAGTATGGTGCCCCCCTACCGCCTGACAAATATGATTTCAATCACTTGCTGGCATGCGCCAGCCGCACCGCATTGCACTTAGTTCTTGAAAGAAACATGTTAAAAAAGACCATCATCCAACCGCGCCGGGCCGGTGCCATCCAGCGGCCGGCGGCCGCCGATGCGCCACAGCCACCGGACGCTGCCAAGATGGAGCATCCCCCTGCCGCGCGGCCGCTGCCCGGCCTGCTCAAGAAGCTCGGCACCATGACGGCCATCCGCGACATGCAACTGGTCGAGAAAAGCTTGCTGCGCACGCTCGGGCCGATGCTGGGCGTGCTGCGGACATCGCTCTACCGCACCGACGAAAACCGCGACGTCGTGCGCGTGCTGCGCCACTCGCGCAGCAGCGGCCCTACCGCCGACGGCACCGAACGCATCACGGAGCAGGTCGAAGAGGTGCGCAGCGGCGCCCATGTGCCGGCACACGTGGCGCAGCTGCTGGCCGACATGCGCCTGCTGGGCCGTCCCTGCAGCCGGGCGATGGCATCGCACCTGATGATCGGCTACCCCTTGCATGGCGGCAACGCACTGTGCGGCTATCTGATCTTCGAGCGCAGTCACGCCGTTACGCCGGTCGAGGATGCCGTCATCCACGGCGTGCTGGAAGTGTTTTCCAACTATTACGCCTTGCTCGACACCAGCCAGCGCGACCGCCTGACCGGCTTGCGCAACCGCCATTCGCTGGAACTGAACCTGGAACGCCTGTGGGACGAGCTGGCCGCGCAATCGGGCAGCACCGCCGAGGTGCCCGAAACCTATTGGCTGGGCTTGCTTGACATCGACCACTTCAAGCGCATCAACGACAGCTACGGCCACATGATCGGCGATGAAGTGCTGCTGCTGGTGGCGCGCCTGCTCGACGGCGCTTTCCGCAGCACCGACCTGCTGTACCGCTACGGCGGCGAGGAATTCATCGCCGTCATCGCCGCCAGCGACCTGGAGCAGGCCACGCTGGCATTCGAGCGGGCACGCCTGACGATTGCGCAATTCAACTTTCCGCGCGTGGGCTCGGTGACGATCAGCGGCGGCTTTTGCCTGGCCAGTTCCGCGGTCCTGGCCAACGCCATCGTCAGCCGCGCCGACCAGACCCTGTACGAAGCCAAGCGGGCCGGACGCAACCGGATATTCCACTACGGCAGCCTGGTCGATGCCGGCATCCTCGCGGAAGTCGAAGCCGGCACCATCGAGCTCTTTTGAGCCCGTTTCCCCGTTTTCATGGAGACACAATGACCAACTCTCAGCAAGCCTTCCTGGCGCAGCGCAAGCGCTTCGAGGCGGACATGCTTGCCCGCTACGACATCGACGCGGCCAGCTACACGGCCGTCAGCATGCTGCTGGCGCCGCTCGCCGTCGCCGTTTCGCTGGACAAGGGCGACTACCTGCAGCGCGCCGGTTCGCCGGCCAGGTATGTGTACTGGATTACCTCCGGCATCGTCTGCTGCGGCGTCAACACGCCGTCCGGCGGCGACATCACGGCGGCCTTCTCCATCGAAGGACACAACGCCACGCCCTACCACGACCTGCTGCAGGGCGCCAGCGGGCTGCCCGCGCTGCACTCGCTGACGGCCGAGACGGCGGTGGAAGCCTTCCGCCTCGACTGGGACAAGGTCGTCGCCCTGCGCGCCAGCCACAGCGTACTCGACGCCTATCACCTCAAGGTGATCGAATACATGCTCAAGCAGCAATCGCGGCGCAGCCATGCCCAGTACGGCGCGTCAGCGCAAACCCGGCTCGCCTCGTTCCTGCGCGATTACCCCGGACTCGAAAGGCGCATCTCGCAAAAGACGCTGTCCTCGTATCTGGAGATCACGCCGCAATACCTGTCCCAGCTCCTGAACAAGGGCAGGCGCAAGGATGAGCCCAGGCAAGACAGTGCCGTCCGGCCCATGGCAAGGCTGATGGCATGACGCGCGCCGGCGTGTCAGCGCGACCGCGCTGAGCCGCCGCCCGGGTTCCACGGAGACGACACGGATGAACGCAAACAAACGGCGCAGTTGGATCAGCTCGCCTTACATGCGCAAGGTGCTGAAGGTTTCCTTCAGCAACATCGCGTTTTATGCGCTGGCGGCCCTGACCCTGTTCCACAGCGCACGGCACTACGAAGAACAGGCCATGCTCGCCACGCAAAACCTCGCCTACGCGCTCGAAACGAGCGTCGCCGACGTCTTCGGCAAGATCGACCTCGTCCTGCTCGGCATCCAGAGCGAGGCGCAACAGCAGCTCGCCGCGCGCGGCATCGACGCCGCGACGCTGCACGCCAGCATGCTGCAGCAGCGCGCGCAGATCCATGAAGTCGAAACGGTCGGCGTGGCCGATGCCAGCGGCGCCATCCTGTACGGCCCGCAAGCACCGGCCGGGCAGCCGCCGCTGCGCCTGCGCGGCGATGTCCTGCGCGCCGCGCGCGACCCGCAGTCGCAGCTGATCATCGCCGCACCGGGCACCAGCGCCGCCAGCGGCCAGCGCGTGGTGCTGATGGCGCGGCGCCTGAGCCACAGCGATGGCAGTTTCGCCGGCGTCGTCTACGCGGAACTGCCGCTGGATTACCTGGCGCGCCTGATCACCGCCTTCGACGTCGGCCGCCACGGTATCATTTCCCTGCGCAGCGCCGACATGGCGCTGGTGGCGCGCTTTCCCGAACAGGCGTGGAATCAGCAGGTCATCGGCAGCCGCACGGTTTCGGCGGCCACGCGCGCCCACATCGCCGCGGCGCCGGCGGCAGGCAGCTACCGCACCGTGGTCGCGCTGGACGGCATCGCGCGGCGCATGGCCTACCGCAAGAGTCCACGCCAGCCCTTCTACATCTTCGTCGGCCTGGCCACGCAGGATTATCTGCAGCCCTGGTGGCAGCAACTGGCGGTGCTGTCGCTGCTGGCCGCCGCCTTCACCGCCTCGACCATCATCCAGGGGCGCAAGGCTTACCGCCGGCGCAAGGCCGAACTGGCGGCGATGGCCGAGCTGCGCGGCAACCGGGAAGAGCTGCAGCACTCCGAACTGAAATTGCGCACCCTGTACAACTCGATCAGCGACGCCGTCTGGCTGGTCGATGCGCGCGGTCTGCTCGACTGCAACCGCGCCACCCTGGACGTCTTCGGTTGCGACAGCAAGCCCGCCTTCCTGGCCAACAGTCCCGGCGATCTGTCGCCCGCGCAGCAGCCATGCGGCGGCGGCTCGGTGCCCCTGTTCGAATCGCAGATCGCGGTGGCACTGGCACAGCGCGTCGTGCGCTACGACTGGGTCTACCGCCGCCTCGACACGGGCCGCGACTTCCACGCCGAAGTGCTGCTGAGCGCGATAGAACTGGATGGTGCACCGGTCGTCCAGGCCGTCGTGCGCGATATCAGCGAGCGCAAACAGGCCGAGGAACGCATCCGCCACCTGGCTTACTATGACGGCCTGACCGATTTGCCGAACCGGCGCATGATGATGGAACGACTTGGCCAGGCCCTGGCCGCCAATCAGCAGAACTACGGCGCCATGCTCGTCATCAACCTCGACAGTTTCAAGGGCCTCAACGACATTGAGGGACGCGCCGCCGGCGACCGCCTGCTGTGCGAGGTGGCGCAGCGCCTGCGTGACTGCACCACCCCGGCCGACACGGTGGCACGCGTAGGCGCCGACGAATTCATCGTCCTGCTGGCCAATCTGGCGTACAGCGAAGCGGACGCTGCCGCACAGGCCGGTGCCGTGGCGCAGCGCATTCGCGGCGAACTGTGCCACCCTTACCAGTTCTGCGCCGACGCCCAGCTCTGCCATGCCACGGCCGGCATCGGCATCACGCTGTACCGTGGCCAGCGCCTGTCCATCGACGACATCCTGCGCCAGGGCGAAGCGGCACTGGCGCATGCCAAGCAGGGAGGACGCAACGGCATCTGCTTTTTTACCACGGCGATGCTGGCGGCGCTCGAATCGCGCGCCATGCTCGAGGCGGCGCTGGGCAAGGGCCTGCACCGCGATGAATTCCAGCTGTATTACCAGCCCCAGGTGGACCTGACTGGCCGCCTGGTCGGGGCCGAGGCGCTGCTGCGCTGGCTGCCGCCGGACCGGCCGTCGGTGTCGCCAGCCCAATTCATTCCGCTGGCCGAGGAAAGCGGCCTGATCGTGCCGCTGGGCCTGTGGGTGCTGCATACGGCCTGCGCCCAATTGCAAGCCTGGGCCGGCGCGCCGGACAGCGCGCAACTGACCCTGTCCATCAACGTCAGCGCACGCCAGTTCCGCCGCCGCGACTTCGTCGAGCAGGTGCGCGAGGCGCTGCAGCAGTACCAGGTGCGGCCGGCGCTGCTGAAGCTGGAACTGACCGAGAGCGTGCTGCTCGACAGTGTCGACGACGTCATCGAACGCATGCACGACATCCGCGCGCTCGGCGTCAGGATGTCGATGGACGACTTCGGCACCGGCTTTTCCTCGCTGTCCTACTTGCGCCGCCTGCCCCTGGACCAGTTGAAAATCGACCAATCCTTCGTGCGCGACGTCACCGCCAACGCCAGCGACGCCGCCATCGTCCACGCCATCATCGTCATGAGCCAGTCGCTCGGCCTGCACGTGATCGCCGAAGGCGTCGAGACCGAACCGCAGTACCGCTTCCTCGCGGAGAAAGGCTGCCATGCCTTCCAGGGCTATCTGTTCGGCAAACCCATGCCCATCGCCCAGTGGCCGGCCCAGCAATTGATTCCCGACTTCAACTAGTTGATTTTTAGCAAGCCCATTTCTATTTAGACTGGGTCATACCACAGCGCCATGCGCGCCATCGTCACAGGAGAATGCATTGACAGACCATACGCAGAAGGCCATGCCTGGCCCACCCACCGACCTCGAAGCGACGATCAGCCATCTGCTGCGCTTGCGCGACACGCTGGTCACCGCCGCGCAGACCCTGCGCGACATGCACTTTGAACAGAATACGCCGGCACGCCGCGCCGCGCTGGAAGACACCAGCATGCTGCTGGACAAGCTGTCGCGCATGTATGGCACGCCACCGGTACAACAACAAGGAAAAAAACCATGAAATCGTCCAGCATCAAGTTCATGTTCGCCACGGCCCTGACCGTCGTCAGCCTCGTCATTGCCCTGGTGGGTTTCGGCATCTACCGCGTCAGCCTGGCGTCGGCGGCCGTCAGCGCCGCCCACGACTCGCGCTATGCCTCCTACCTGCTGGCGGACGAAATGCGCCAAAGCTCGGACGACCTGACCCGCCTGGCGCGTACCTATGTCGTGTCGGGCGAGCCGAAATGGGAACAGCAATACCTGGAAATTCTCGATATCCGCAGCGGCAAGAAGGCGCGCCCCGCGCAGTACGAAAAAATCTACTGGGACTTCCGCGCCGCGGACATCGATCCGGGCAAGGGCTCGGACAAGGCCATCGCGCTGACGAGCCTGATGAAGGCGGCCGGCTTCAGCGAGGCCGAGTTCGCCAAGCTCAAGGAAGCGGAAGTCAATTCCAACGAGCTGGTACGCACTGAAACGGTCGCCATGAACATGGTCAAAGGTCTGTACGCGGACCAGAGCGGCGCCTTCACGCGCCAGGATGCACCCGACCTGGCCAAGGCGCGCAGCATGATGCACGACGCGGCCTACCATGCCGCCAAGGCCCGCATCATGCGCCCGGTCGACGAGTTCCTCGGCATGCTGGACCGCCGCACGGGCCAGGCCATCGAGGAAGCGGAACAGGCCAAGCACTTCTGGTTCGGCGCGCTGACCGCCGTCGCCGTGCTGCTGATCGCCACGCTGGCGGCGGCCCTCTGGTATGTGTATCGCCAGATCGCCGTTTCGCTCGACCACGCGGTACGCCTGTCCGACGTGATGGCCTCGGGCGACCTGTCGGCCGACATCCGGCGCCAGGGTCCGGCCGAAGTGGCCAGGCTGCTGGGGGCACTGGCCAGCATGCGCGACAGCCTGACGGCCGTGGTCGCGACGGTACGCCACAACTCGGAAAGCGTGGCGCTGGGCAGCGCAGAAATCGCCGCCGGCAACCAGGACCTGAGCGCCCGTACCGAAAGCCAGGCCAGTGCGCTCGAGCAGACTGCCGCCTCGATGGAAGAACTCAGTTCCACTGTCAACCAGAATGCCGACAACGCGCGCCAGGCCAACACCCTGGCGCAGCAGGCATCGCAGGTGGCGCTGGCCGGTGGCGCCGTGGTCGCGCAGGTGGTCGAGACCATGCGCGGCATCCACGCCGCCAGCAAGCGCATCGCCGACATCATCAACGTCATTGACGGCATCGCCTTCCAGACGAATATCCTGGCGCTCAATGCGGCAGTGGAAGCGGCGCGCGCCGGCGAGCAGGGACGCGGCTTCGCCGTCGTCGCCACCGAGGTACGCAGCCTGGCCGGACGCAGCGCCGAAGCGGCCAAGGAAATCAAGTTGCTGATCAACGACAGCGTAGCCCGCGTCGAACAGGGCACGACCCTGGTCGACCAGGCCGGCAGCACCATGACGCGGGTCGTCGACAGCATCACCCGCGTCACCGACATCATGGCCGAAATCAGCTCGGCCAGCGTCGAGCAGAGCGCAGGCGTCGCCCAGATCGGCGAGGCGGTGACGCAAATGGACGAAGTGACGCAGCAGAACGCGGCCCTGGTGGAACAGATGGCGGCGGCGGCCATCAGCCTGAAACAGCAGGCCGGGGAGCTGGTGCAAGCCGTCAGCGTGTTCCGCCTGGCGGCACCCGCTGCCGCCACAAAACCGTTGGCAACCGCGCCGCGCGCCAGTGCCATCCTTGCCCCACGCCCTGCCACCGTCACGCAGCGGCCGCAGGTGACGCGCATCGGCGCCGCCAGGCCCGCCGCGCACCGCAAAGCCACGGAGTCTGACTGGGAAGAGTTCTGAGGGGCTACCGGAACGCAGTGCCGATGGCCGTCACGGCATCGGCGCCGCCGCAGGCCAGTAGCGCGGCAAGCGCTGCCGGCAAACAAAAAACCCGCTGACCTTTGCAGGTAAGCGGGTTTTCTGATGAAACTTGGTGCCGTTGGCCGGAATCGAACTGGCGACCTTCACATTACGAATGTGCTGCTCTACCAACTGAGCTACAACGGCGAAGACCCACATTCTACAAACAATGCACAAAATTTGCTAGTGTCAACGCGAACTTTTTTGCATTTTTTTAGCGGCCCGGCTGCGGGCCGCTGAAAATCGTGGAAAAGTGCGGCTTTTTACTCCGCGTGGTAGGCCGTCACGCGGGCCACTTCGTCTTTCGAGCCGAGGAAGACGGGCACGCGCTGGTGCAGCTTGTGCGGGGCGATGTCCATGATGCGCTGCTGGCCGTCGGTGGCGGCGCCGCCGGCTTGCTCGACGATGAAGGCCATCGGGTTCGCTTCGTACATCAGGCGCAACTTGCCCGGCATCGAGGTGTCGCGCAGGTCGGCCGGGTACATGAAGATGCCGCCGCGGTTCAGGATGCGGTGCACGTCGGCCACCATCGAGGCGATCCAGCGCATGTTGAAATTGGTGCCGCGCGGACCCGTGTCGCCGGCCAGCAGTTCGTCGACATAGCGCTTCACGGGCGGATGCCAGTGGCGCGCGTTCGACATGTTGATGGCGAATTCCTTGGTCGTCGGCGGAATCTGCATATTGCTTTGCGTGAGTACCCACGAACCCATTTCGCGGTCCAGGGTGAAACAGTTCACGCCATTGCCGAAGGTCAGCACCAGCATGGTTTGCGGACCGTACACGGCGTAGCCGGCCGCCACTTGCTTGCTACCGGCTTGCATGAAATCCTGCTCCGTCGGCTGGCCCATGCCATCCGGCGCTTTCAGCACGGAGAAAATGGTGCCGATCGAGACGTTGACGTCGATGTTCGATGAGCCATCCAACGGGTCGAACAGCAGCATGTATTCGCCCTTCGGATAGCGGTTCGGGATCGGGTGAATCGATTCCATCTCTTCCGACGCCATGGCCGCCAGGTGGCCGCCCCATTCGTTCGCTTCCAGCAAAATCTCGTTGGAGATGATGTCGAGTTTTTTCTGTACTTCGCCCTGCACGTTTTCCGTGTCGGCCGTGCCCAGCACTTCACCGAGGGCGCCCTTGCCGACAGCATGGCTGATGGTTTTGCAAGCGCGCGCGACGACTTCGATCAGCAGGCGCAGTTCGGCCGGAATGCTGTTGTTCGAGCGCTGCTCTTCAACCAGGTATTGCGTAAGACTGATGCGTTTCATGAAACCCCTTCGTTAGTGTTTTAAATACGTCTCGTGCGGTGATTGTCGGCTTACGCGCCGTTGGCGCTAAGCCGACCTACGAAATCATGACGCCGTGTAGGTCGGATCAGCCCGCAGGGCGTAATCCGACATGCAGTCAATTGGCCAATGCCTTGCTGACCACTTCCATCACGTCGTTCGACAAACTGGCCTGGCCGGCGACTTGCTCCAGCGCCGTGCGCATGTGGCTTTGCAGCGCTGGGACGTAACGGCGCCAGCGGTCCATGGAGCGCGCCAGGCGCGCGGCCACCTGCGGATTCAGGGCGTCGAGCGCGATGACCTGCTCGGCCCAGAAGGCGTAGCCGCTGCCGTCAGACGCATGGAATTGCGATGGATTGCCGTTGGTGAAATTGAAAATCAGGCTGCGCGCGCGGTTCGGATTTTTCAAGGTGAAGGCCGGATGCGTCATCAACTGGTGCACGGCTTGCACGTCGGTCGTCGGCGCGGCCGCCTGCATGGCGAACCACTTGTCGACCACCAGCGCTTCGTTCTCGAAGTCGGTATAGAAACTGGTCAAGGCCGCCTGCGCATGCGGCTGCGAGCCGGAATGAATCAGCGCCGCCAGCGCCGCGGCGCGGTCCGTCATGTTGCCGGCATTGTCGAACTGCAGCCGCGCCAGGTCCAGCTCCGCCGCTTCGGGCGCGATCAGCAGATACGACAGGGCCAGGTTTTTCAGCGCGCGCTTGCCGGCCGACAGGGCGTCGGGGCTGTAGTCGCCCGGCGTCTGGTTGGCGTGGTATTGCGCCAGCAATTCAGGTTTCAGGGCTGCCGCGATGGTGCGGCGCATGAACTGGCGCGCCGTATGGATCGCCTGCGGGTCGACTTGCGCCATGCGCTCGGCGATGATGGTTTCCGACGGCAGGATCAGGGCCAGCTCGCGGAAGGCAGGATCGAGGGTGTCGTCGGCCAGCAGGGCGCGCTGCGCGGCGATGAAGGTGTCGTCCAGCGCCAGCGTCTCGCCGGCGGCGACGGCGGCGGTCAGTTTCAGCAGGCGCTCCATGGCCAGGCGCTGGCCCGCTTCCCAGCGGTTCACGGGATCGCTGTCATGGCGGAACAGGTGCAGCAGCTCCGCGTCGGTATAGCCGTATTCGAGCACCACGGGCGCGGAAAAATCGCGCAGCAGCGATGGCACGGGTTCTTCCGTCACCTGCGTGAAACGGAAGGTCTGCGACGCCTGCGTCAATTCCAGCACGACGCTGGCCGCGCCGTTCGACGCCACGCCATCCACGTGCAGCGGCAGGTCGCTGCCATCGGCAGCCAGCAAGCCCACGGTGACGGGAATGTGGAAAGGCAGTTTTTTCGGCTGGCCCGGCGTGGCGGGGCAGCTTTGCGCCAGGGTCAGCTGGAACGTCCGGCTGGCGGCGTCGTAGCGCGTGGAAGCGGTGACGACGGGCGTGCCGGCCTGGCTGTACCAGCGTTCGAACTGGCTGAAGTCGCGGCCATTCGCGTCCGCCATGGCGGCGCGGAAGTCGTCGCACTGCACGGCCTGGCCATCGTGGCGTTCGAAATACAGGTCCATGCCCTTGCGGAAACCGTCGCGGCCCACGAGGGTCTGGTACATGCGCACCACTTCGGCGCCCTTCTCGTAGATGGTGACCGTATAAAAGTTATTGATCTCGACGAAAGAGTCGGGACGCACGGGATGGGCCATCGGGCCCGCGTCCTCGGGGAACTGCGCCTGGCGCAGGGTACGCACCTGGTCGATGCGCGTGACGGCGCGGCCCGTGTCCGTGCCGATCATGTCGGCCGAGAATTCCTGGTCGCGGAATACCGTCAAGCCTTCCTTCAGCGACAGCTGGAACCAGTCGCGGCACGTCACGCGGTTGCCGGTCCAGTTATGGAAGTATTCGTGGCCCACCACCGCTTCGATGCCCGCGTAATCGACGTCGGTCGCCACGCGCGGATTGGCCAGCACGTACTTGGTGTTGAAGATATTTAAACCCTTGTTTTCCATGGCGCCCATGTTGAAGTCGCCCACGGCGACGATCATGAAGCGATCCAGGTCCAGCTCCAGGCCGAAGCGCTCCTCGTCCCAGCGGATCGAGTTTTTCAGCGACTGCATGGCGTAATCGGTCTTATCGAGGTTGCCCTCTTCCACCCACACCTGCAGCAGCACTTCGCGGCCCGATTTCAAGGTGTAGCGCTCTTCCTGGCACACCAGGCGCGCAGCGACCAGCGCGAACAGGTAGGACGGTTTCTTGAACGGGTCTTCCCACTTGGCGTAATGGCGGCAGTCGCCGAGGTCGCCCTCTTCGATCAGGTTGCCATTCGATAGCAGCACCGGATAGCGTTCCTTGTCGGCGCGCAGCATGACCGTGTACTTGGCCATCACGTCCGGGCGGTCCGGGAAGAAGGTGATGCGGCGGAAGCCTTCCGCTTCGCACTGCGTGAAGAAATTATGGTTCGACACGTACAGGCCGGATAGCGAGGTATTGTCCTGCGGCGCCAGCACGGTCTCGATATCGAGCGTAACATCGTCCGGCGCCTTGGGGATGGTCAGCATGCCGGCCGTCAGCTTGTATTGCGACGGTTTCAGCTGCTTGCCGTTCAGGCGCACCATCACCAGCTCGATGTGTTCACCATGCAATTCGATGCTGCGGCTGGTGCTGGCAGGGTTGTGGCGCATGCGGATCCGGCTCGCCACCACTGTGCGGGCGGGATCAAGATCGAAACCAAGTTCGACGCTGTCGACCAGGAAGCTGGGCGGCGTGTAATCTTTGCGGTAAATCGTCTGAGGGCTGTCTGTGCGCATAGGGATTTGGGTGGGAGCGGAGGCAAAAGCCTATTTTACCAACACCAGCCCCCGATAGTCGCGATTCAGCTCAGGAATGTTGGATTCCCTTACACGCCGACATACCAGGTAACATTCTGTAATAATGAATAGAAACAAATAGAACTATTCTTATAATACTAAGCGATGAATTGCGTCTACTAATCAGGAGGTCATGCAATGAAACGATATCTCACCATCATGATGGCCGCATTGACCGTGTTGCTGACCGGATGCGCCACCACCATACGCAGCGATGTGACCGTCTTCCATGAGTGGCCTGCGCAATTGCAGGACAAATCGTATGCGTTTGAAACGCCAGATGCCGAAAATGACACGCTGGAATACCGCAGCTACCAGAAGCTGGTGCGCGCGGAACTGGCCAAGCACGGCTTCGGCGAAGCTTCCGGCCCCGCGGCAGCCAATTTGCGCGTGGCAATGAATTTTTCCACCGTCGACTATCCTGAACGCGTGCTGCAAGCCACCGACCCGTTCTGGTATGGTCCCGGCTACTGGCCTGGCCGCTACGGCTACCGCTACGGCGCATGGCCAGGCTATGGCCGCTTCGGCTACAACCCCTACTGGTATGGCCCGATGGATGTCGAGGAAAGCGTACGTCATAAATACGAGCGCGAATTGCGCATCACGATCAATGACCGCAACGGCAAGAAACTGTACGACGTGACCGTGCAATCGACCAGCAACAAGCGCGCCACCTCGCAAGTGATGCCGGCCATGGTGGCGAGCGCCTTTGCCGACTTCCCCGGCCAGAGCGGCGTGCCACGCAAAGTCGAAGTGAAAATAGAATAATTTCGTGGCAAGACAAAAAAACCGGCTGGTGCAGCGATGCGCCAGCCGGTTTTTTCATGTCTGTTTTATGCCTATGAGTAATACGCCTCGGCGGCAAAGGTGAGCGCACCGATCAGGGCCACGGCCAACAACAGCACGATCAGCAGGCGGCCGAATTTCGGCACGCCGTCTCTTTCGCTGCCGCCGCTCATGGCACGATGATGGTCGAACCGGTCGTCTTGCGCCCTTCCAGGTCGGTGTGCGCCTGGGCGATATTGGCCAGGCTGTAGCGCTGGTTGATCTCGATTTTGACTTCGCCGCTGCTGACGACGCCGAACAGCGAAGTGGCCATTTCTTCCAGGTTGGCGCGGTTCGAGGCATAGCTGAACAGGGCCGGGCGCGTGATGAAGAGCGAGCCGCGCGAGGCCAGTTCGCTCAGCGTAAAGGCCGGCACGGGACCGGAAGCGTTGCCGAAGCTGACCATCATGCCCAGCGGCGCCAGGCAGTCGAGCGAGCCCGTAAACGTGTCCTTGCCGATGGAATCGTAGACCACGGAGACGCCCTTGCCGCCCGTGATCTCGCGCACGCGCTCGACGAAGTTTTCCGTGTTGTAGTTGATGACGTGGGCCGCGCCATGTGCCTTGGCCAGCGCCGCCTTTTCATCGGAACCGGCCGTGCCGATCAGGTTCACGCCCAGCACCTTGGCCCACTGGCAGGCGATCAGGCCCACGCCGCCCGCGGCCGCGTGGAACAGGATGGTATCGCCCGCCTTCAGCGCCACCGTGCGGTGGAACAGGTATTGCACCGTCAAGCCTTGCAGCATCATGGCGGCGGCCGTATCAAAACCGATGCGCTCGGGCAGCACCAGCAGCAGGGCCGCCGGCAGGTTGCGCTGCTGCGCATAGGCGCCATTGATGCGCGCCGCATAGGCCACCCGGTCGCCGACCTTCACTTCCGTGACGCCCTCGCCCACCGCCTCGACGATGCCCGCGCCTTCCACGCCGAGGCCATTGGGCAGCGGCTGCGGATACAGGCCCGTGCGGAAATACACGTCGATGAAATTGAGGCCGATCGCCTCGTGTTTCACGCGCGCCTCGCCGGGCCCCGGCGGCGGCAGTTCCACATCCACGTATTCCATCACTTCCGGGCCGCCCACGCGCTGTACGCGGATGGCTTTGGTGGTAATCGTTGCGCTCACAATATGCTCCTAGAAGAAGAATCGGGAAAAACGTCAGGCGGCCGCGCTGGCCCGCGCCTGCAGCTGCGACAGCACCAGGTGCGCCGACGACAGGTTCGTTGCGCACGCCACGTTGTGCACGTCGCAGGCGCGCACCAGGGCATTGATGTCCGGCTCGTGCGGCTGCGGCGTCATCGGGTCGCGCAGGAAGATCACGCAATCGATCAAGCCTTCCACCAGCAGCGAGCCGATCTGCAAATCGCCGCCGAACGGGCCGGAATGCTTGCGCTCGACCGCCAGGCCCAGCTCGTTGATCAGGCGGCCGCCCGTCGTGCCCGTGGCCGACAGTTCGCAACCCTGCAAAAAGTCCAGGTATTCGCCCGCCAGGGTAATCATGTCATCTTTTTTCTTGTCGTGGGCAATCAGGGCGATGCGTGTTTTCATGGTGAGGACCATTTCAGTGGTTGGAGGAATTATTTCTTTTTCGACAGCAAGTAAATACCGGCCAATACCAGGCTGGTGCCAGCCAGTTGCCAGTTGGTGATCGGTTCGTCGAGGATCATGGCACCCAGGAACAGGGTCGAGACTGGGCCGATCATGCCCGCCTGCGAAGCGACGGGCGCGCCGATGCGTTCGACGGCGATCATCGTCATGAAGACGGGCATCACCGTGCAAAAGATGCCATTGAGCAAGGACAGGCCATACACGGGCATGGGCTGAATCAGCAATTCGACGGGGCGCAAAATAAAAAACTGGGCGATGCAGGCAAAGCTGGCCACGCACATCGCGTAGGAAACGAGCCGCATCGAGCCGATGCGCTTCACCAGTTCACCCGAGCCCAGCAGGTACACGGCATACGAACAGGCCGAGCCCAGCACGAGGGTGGAACCGAGCGCCACATTGCTGGCGCCGCCCTGCAAGTCGTGCACGAACACCAGCACGATGCCGCAATACGAGGTGAGCAAGGCCAGCCACTGCAGGCGGCTGATGGTCTGCTTGAAGTACACGGTGGTAATCAGCAGCACGAAAGTCGGCGTAAGGAACAAAATCAGCCGTTCGAGCCCCACGGAAATGTATTGCAGGCCCAGGAAGTCCAGATAGCTGGACAGGTAGTAGCCGACGAGGCCCAGCCCGACCAGGCGCCAGCGGTCGCTGTTTGATAAGGGCGGCTCCGTGCGCATCTTCCACCAGGCGATGACGGCGAACACGGGCAGCGAAAAGATCATCCTGAAGGCGATCAGGGTGACGGCGTCGATCTGGTAGCGGTACAGCAGCTTGGCAACGATGGCCTTGGTGGAAAACAACACCGCCCCGCCCACGGCGATGGCCAGGCCACCGAGGTAGACGGAACGGGGAATAGATGGAGGGGTTGCTTGCGGGGAACTGGAGCTCATGCCCAGATTGTAATGGATAAGCGCAAGTTTGCTGGGCCGCCCCTTCCAGGCCGACCGCCAGCCTCTATTCCAGCAACAGGTTAGGAAATACTCACTCCCGCCGTACCGGCCACCACCGTGGCCGTCGTCACCCGCGCAATCACGTTCGACGGCGCCGCCGTGCCGATCAGTTTATTCACCTGCTTGAACTGCGCCACCAGCTTGCCCGGCGTCAAGGTCACCACCGTGTAGCCCTGCGCATCCGTGTTCAAATGCTTGATCCACGGATTGTTGCCCAGGCCGGACAATTGCTGCGCCAGGCCCAGCAGGGTCGCATTGAAGTCAGTGCTCGCTTTCAAGCCAGCCTGCACGGCCGCTACCGTCGCGTCCAGCTGGGCTTCCAGCACGCCCTTGGCGGCCAAGGCGCCGCGCAACTGCACGCGCAACTGCTCCAACAGGCTGTCAACGGTGGGCGCGGCCTTGCCCATGGTGTAGTCGAGCAGGTTGACGTCGAGGTTGACCGTGCCCAGGCCCGTGACGGGAATGGCCAGCGGATAGCTGACCAGGGTACCGATATCACCCATGGCACCGGCGGCCGACTTCAGGTAGCTGAAGAAGGAATCGGAGCTGACGCCAGCCGAGACTAGGTCCACCATGACGGGCGTGCCGCCGCCGGCCGCGTCGAAGTCGTCGCTGACCGTGCCGGCAAAGAACGAGTGGATATCGCCGGTCAGCGCCACCACGTTGCCGATGGCATTCGTTTTCAGGTGCGCCATCAAATTCTTGCGCTCGCTGTTGTAGCCGTCCCACTGGTCGCAATTGAGCAGGAAACGCGTGAAGAACGGCGCCAGCGCCGCCTGCTGGCCCGACGCGGCGACGAAGCTTGAGGCGGCGCCCTTGGCCTGTACGTCGGGCTTGATCCAGCCGAAGGCGATCACTTGTGCGGCGGCGGCCGGTGAGCCGCTGTTGTAGGCGGCCACCGTGATGCCGGCCTGGGCCGCGCTCAAGCCGGCGCCCACGGCAGCGGCGCCCTGCGCGTCGGCGTTGGCGGCCGCACCGGCAATCGCCATGGCTGCTGCCTGCGCCACGGACTGCGATGCGCCGGCCGTCGAGGCGGCGACGATGCTTGAGGCCAGCGGCACGCTGCCGCCCACCAGCGGCAAGGTGCTGGCGATGGCCTTGCCCACGTTGGCCATGGCGCTCAGGGCCAGCAAGGTGGCAATCGCATCCGTGCCATTCAAGCCCATGCGCAGCAGGGACACTTCATTGCCCCACAGCTTCCAGGTCGAGGTGGCCGCCTTCATCTTGCCTTTCCACCAGTCGCGCTGCGTGCTGCCCAGCATGGCAACAAAGGCCAGCGGGTCGGCGCCGGCCTTGGTGGCGGCCGCCATTTTCTGCCCTTCAACGCTGTCGAACAGCGCTTGCGGCACCAGGTAGCGGCTGCCGATGCTGCCCAGCGGCTTGCCCGTGGCCGGGTTGATGGTCGATTCGGCGATCGCATGGTCGGCGCGGTACAGGCGCTCGTCCGTCATCACCAGCTGCATCAGTTTGCCGAACTGGAAATCGCGGTAGATCTGGATATTCTGGAACGTTGTCGCGGCGGCATCGAACGTGACGTCGGCCGGCATGTATTCGAACCATGCCTGGTTGGCGCTGCGGCGGCGGGCCGGCTGGTGCAGATCGCTGCCGTCGGCGGCCGCGATACCCTCGTAGGTGGAGGCATCCTGCCAGGCGTCGTCCGTGAATTCATGGTCATCCCAGATGGCGATGAAGGCGAAGCGCTCGTGCACGGCTTGCAGGCGCGTATCGGTGCGGTATTTCTTGTACAGGTAGCGGTAGTCGGCCACCGTGGTCGCGTATTTCGCACCGGCATTGCCGCTTTTGAACGTGCCGTCCGGCAGTTTCAGCTGGTCGTGGCGGCTTTCCACGGCGCCGCTCTGGAAGGCTTCGCCCACCGTTTCATAGATGTAATCGCCCAGGTGGACGATGAAATCGAGCGCTTCGTTGGCGGCGATGTGCGACAGCGCGCCCCAGTGGTTGATGCTCCAGTCCTGGCACGTCAGGTAGGCGAACTGCAGCTGCGACACGTCGCTGGTCGCGGCGGGCGCCGTCTTGAAACGTCCCACGTTCGAGCGCACGTCGCCGGCGATGAACTGGTAAAAATATACCTGGCCCGGCTGCAATCCCGTCACCTTGTGGCGCAGCGTATTGTCGAAATCGGCTTTCAGGGGCAGCTTGGCGTCGACGATGGGCGTGCCGGCCAGGGCCTTATTGCCGCCCAGGGCGGCCGTATTGTCCGCCGCGCTGACGATCAGGCGCACGGCCACGTCGGACTTGCCGGCCACGGCGGGCGCGACGGCGTCGAAACTGGCGGGCACGACGCGCGTCCACAGCATGGCGCTATCCGGACGCGGATCGCCCGAAGCCACGCTCTGCGGGAATTTCCAGTCGCTGCCCGAGGCCAGCGGCACGCCAGGATCGCTGTAATCGGTGCTGCCGCAGGCGGCAAGGCCGACAGTAGCCACGGAGACGGTAATAAAGCCGCCCAATTTCAGAAATTGCCGCCTGTCCATTTGACTTGCCATGATGTCGCGCCCTCGATATGGTGAAAGCGCGTCACTTTAGCAACAGATTGTGTCATCCTGATGACGGGGCCATGCCGCTTCGCAGGGGGCCGATATGCTAAAATGTCGGCCACAATTGAACACCCGTCTAAGGAAGATTCGACATGGCAGGACATAGCAAATGGGCCAATATCAAGCATAAAAAGGCTGCCACCGATGCCAAGCGCGGCAAAATCTGGACGCGCCTGATCAAGGAAATCACGGTCGCGGCCCGCATGGGCGGCGCCGACGCCATCACCAATCCGCGCCTGCGCCTGGCAGTCGACAAGGCGGCTGACGCCAATATGCCGAAAGACAACGTCCAGCGCGCGATCAACCGCGGCAGCGGCGGCGTCGATGGCGCCAACTACGAAGAAGTGCGCTACGAAGGCTACGGCGTGGGCGGCGCGGCCGTCATCGTCGAATGCATGACCGACAACAAGGTGCGCACGGTGGCCGAGGTTCGCAACGCCTTCAACAAGAATGGCGGCAACATGGGCAACGAAGGCTCCGTCGCCTTCATGTTCCAGCACTGCGGCCAGCTGCTGTTCGCACCGGGCACCGACGAAGACAAGCTGATGGAAGCGGCCCTGGAAGCCGGCGCCGACGACGTCATCGCCGACGAGGAAGGCGGCTTCGAAGTGGTCACGCCCGTGCACGATTTCGCCGCCGTCAAGGAAGCGCTGGAAGCGGCCGGCTTCAAGGCCGAAGTAGCCGAAGTCATCATGAAACCGACGACGGAAACCGTCTACACGGGCGACGACGCCATCAAGATGCAAAAGCTGATCGATGCGCTGGAATTGCTGGACGATGTCCAGGAAGTGTTCACCAACGCCCTCATCGAGAATTAATCACTCTGCACACAAGGGCGGCACCGCCGCCCTGCAACCCACACTGAACGAACGGTCCCTATGAAAATTCTGGTAGTCGGCTCTGGCGGCCGCGAACACGCCCTGGCCTGGAAACTGGCCCAGTCCGAACGCATACAGATGGTGTATGTCGCACCGGGCAACGGCGGCACCGCGCGCGATGCGCGCCTGGTCAATCTCGACATCAGCGACCCGCAATTGCTGGCCGATTTCGTTCAGCAGGAGCACATCGGCCTGACCGTCGTCGGCCCGGAAGTGCCGCTGGCGGCCGGCATCGTCAACCTGTTCCGCTCGCGCGGCCTGAAAATCTTCGGCCCGACCAAGGAAGCGGCACAGCTGGAGTCGTCGAAGGACTTCGCCAAGGCCTTCATGCAGCGCCACGGCATCCCGACGGCCGCCTACCAGACGTTTTCCGACGTCGCTCCCGCGCACGCCTACGTCGACGCCATGGGCGCACCGATCGTCATCAAGGCCGACGGCCTGGCCGCCGGCAAGGGCGTCGTCGTTGCCATGACCCTGGAAGAAGCGCACCAGGCGGTCGACATGATGCTGTCCGATAACCAGTTCGGCGACGCCGGCGCGCGCATCGTCATCGAGGAATTCCTCGCTGGCGAAGAAGCGAGCTTCATCGTCATGTGCGACGGCAAGAACATCCTGCCGCTGGCCACCAGCCAGGACCACAAGCGCCTGAAGGACCACGACCAGGGCCCGAACACGGGCGGCATGGGCGCGTATTCGCCGGCACCCATCGTCACGCCGGCCATGCATGCGCGCGTCATGCGCGAAATCATCGTGCCGACCATCCAGGGCATGGCCAAGGACGGCATCACGTTCACGGGCTTCCTGTACGCGGGCCTGATGATCGACGACAAGGGCACGCCGAAGACGCTGGAATTCAACTGCCGCATGGGTGACCCGGAAACGCAGCCCATCATGGCGCGCCTGAAGACCGACCTGGTCACCGTCATGGAGCACGCCGTCAACGGCACGCTGGACGCCGTGGAACTGGAATGGGACCGCCGCACGGCCGTTGGCGTCGTGATGGCCGCCGCCGGCTATCCGGACGATCCCGTCAAGGGCACGCCGATCGGCGACATCCCGGCCGAAACGCCAGACTCCGTCACCTTCCATGCGGGCACCCGCATCGACGGCGAACGCCTGGTCACCAACGGCGGGCGCGTGCTGTGCGTGGTGGGCCTGGGCGACAGCATCAAGATGGCGCAGAAGCAGGCGTATGAAACCGTGGAAAAAATCCATTTCGACGGCGCGCAGTACCGCCGCGACATCGGCTGGCGCGGTTTGAAGCACTAAGCATGCCTCTGGCGGCAAACGGCGGGGCCGGCGCGGAATTCATCCGCCCCGGCCCCGTTTGCATAGACGCGCCGGGAAACCGGCATCTGCGCTAAGATTTTGCCTTCCTGACAAAATTACAGCCCATGACCACACGCACCCATCCCTCGCTTGCCGAACTGCGCCAGCTCGGCCTGATCACGCCCCAGGAGCTCGGCGAGGCGATGGACGAACTGAACATCCTCGCCCAGCCCGACGAGGACGATGTCGACATGCCACGACTGGCCGTCGGCGCCGGTCTCGCCGACACCCTGGCATGGCTGCTGCGCACCGACCTGCTGCCGCAGGACGACTTCCTGCGGCGCGTGCGCGACCTGCCGCGCCAGCATGACGGCGCGGCCCTGCTCGAGCGCCAGCGACTGGCCGCCGATGCGCTAACGCTGGTCAACCGCCAGGCCATCGACACCCTGTACGACGAAGACCTGCTCGACCAGTGGCAACGCGATGCCGCGCACGCCAGCTTGCCGGCGGACCGCCTGCTCGCCTCGCCGGTCGCCGCCCTGCGCGACATGCTCCGGCAAGGCACCCTGACGGCGCAACAATTCGAGGCGCTGCGCCTGCGCACACGCCAGCGCGGCTCGGAACTGGCCTGCCTCATCGTCGACGCTGCCGCGCGGCAGGCCCGCCCCGCCTATGCCCGCCCGGGCACGTGGGTGATGGCCGCGCTGCTACTGCTGGTGCTGGCCTTTGCGGTCCGCACCATCGTCTCGAGGCAGCCGTCCGCTCCCGCCGCCCCCGTCGCCGGGCAAGGCACCGAGCGGCCCGATCTGCAGCAGCGCGCCGCGCAGGCCGTGGAGAGTGCGCGCGTGCCCGGCGGGCCGGACCTGTCCATCACTGTGGTGCAGGAGGAAGCTGCGCCGCCGGCACGCTAATGCACGGCGCACTTCCCGCGCCGGCGGCCATGATGGCATACTGCCGTTTTGCCACCAATGCGGGGAAGCCATGGCCTGGAATGAAGGATACGTGTCGGATATCGAGTACACCAACGGTTTTTACAGCGACCTGAGTCCGCATCACCTCAATTTCAGCTGCATCCTCAACGGCATCGAACCAGTGCCCCTGGATCAACCCTACACCTACTTTGAACTGGGCTTCGGGCGCGGCCAGACGCTCAACGTACTGGCCGCCGCCAACCCCAACGGCCAGTTCTACGGCAACGATTTCAATCCGGCCCATGTCGCCGGCGCACGCGCCCTGGCGGCAAAGGCACAGTTGGGCAATCTGACCCTGCTGGAAAACAGCTTTGAAGAATTGGCCCAGGGTCGCGTGCCCGATCTGCCGCAGTTCGACTTCATTACCTTGCACGGCATCTACACCTGGGTCAACCGCGAGAACCGCCAGCATATCGTCGACTTCATTGCACGCTATCTGAAACCGGGCGGTATCGTTTCACTCAGCTATAACGCCATGCCTGGATGGAGTTCCGCCCTGCCCCTGCAACGCCTGCTGCTGGAGTTTGCCGCCAGCTTCCCCGGCCGCAGCGACTTGCAGATGCAGGCTGGCATCGCCTATGTGCAGCAGTTGCAGAACCTGCAGGCCAGCTACATCACGGCCAATCCCGCACTCGCGCCGCGCCTCAATGCGCTCATCAACAGCGATCCCCATTACAGCGTGCATGAATACCTGAACCAGGACTGGGAACCGCTGTACCACGCCGACGTGATGCGCGATGTGGCGCGCGCCAAGCTCGATTTTGCCGGCTCGTCCGACCTGCCTTTTGCCTTTCCCGAGCTGTACCTGAACGCCGACCAGCAAGCCACCATCGACTTGCTGCCCGACGCGGCCATGCGCGAAACGATGAAGGATTATTTTCTCGACACCAGCTTCCGCAAGGACGTGCTGGTACGCGGCGCGCGCCGCATGGGGGCCGTGCGCCAAGCCGAATGTTACGCCGACGTACACCTGGCCATGCTGGTACCGCGCGCAAAAATGACTTTTACCTTCCAGACCAAGGCCGGCGTCGTGACGGGCAACGAGCAGGTCTACGGCGCCGTCTGCGACGCGCTGGCGAACGGACCACATAGCCTGGCCGAATTGGCCGCACTGCCTTCCTTGCCCGGACAGAGCGTGCAAAGCCTGGCGGAGGTGGCGGCCATGCTGGTCACCGGCAGCCAGGTCGTGATGTATTTTCCAAATGAGGCGCAGGGCGACAATGGCGACGAGGCCGCGCACCGCCTGAACCGGGCAACCGGCGCGCAGCTGCGCTACGGCGACGACTACCGCATCCTGTGCTCGCCATTGACAGGCAGCGGTATCGACACGGAATTCATCGACCGACTGCTGTTTTCGCTGCTGACCCAGGAGCGGGAGCAGCCGGACTTGGCCACCCTGCAGGCGCAGGCGGCCACCACCATGGCGCAGTGCGGGCGCCGCCTGCTCAAGGATGGCGCTGCATGCGCCGACGAGGCGGCGCACCAGGAGCAGCTCAACGCCGCCATCGAGGAATTCATGCGGGACACGCTGCCCGTGCTGCAGCAATTGCGCGTGCTGTAGAAGGCGCTGGCCGCGGACGGTGCGCGCGGCCAGCCGCAAAACCACAGCGCCAGCGCCGCCCTATCACAAAAACGCGTTACAGGGTACAATCCGTCCTTACTTTTTTATTTCGGCCTCGTCGGCCCACGCGATGTCGTCAACTCCCTCTCCTTCGGCCGTCAAGGCTTATTTGCTCGATTTGCAAAGCCGTATCGTGCAGGCGCTCGAAGCGCAGGACGGCAAGCCCTTCCTGACAGATGCCTGGCAGCGCCCCGAGGGCGGCGGCGGCATTTCGCGGTTGATCGAGGAAGGTAATGTGTTCGAGCGTGGCGGCGTGAATTTTTCGCACGTCACCGGCGCCGCACTGCCGCCATCGGCCGCGGCCGCGCGCCCTGAACTCGGTGGCAAGGCATGGGAAGCGATGGGCGTGTCGCTGGTGCTGCATCCGCGCAATCCCTACGCGCCCACGGTGCACATGAACGTGCGCTTTTTCAGCACCGTGAATACCGATGGCGAAGCCGTATGGTGGTTCGGCGGCGGCATGGACTTGACGCCGTATTACGGCGACGCGGGCGACGTGAAGCACTTTCACCAGGTGTGCCATGATGCGCTGGCGCCGTTTGGCGCGGAACTGCATCCGAAGTTCAAGCAGTGGTGCGACGATTATTTCTACCTGAAACACCGGCGCGAAGCGCGCGGCGCCGGCGGGATCTTCTTCGACGACTTCAACGCCCTGGGCTTTGATGACAGCTTTGCCATGCTGCGCAGCGCGGGCGACGCTTTCATCGACGCCTATGTGCCGATCCTGGCGCGGCGCAAGGACACGCCCTACGGCGAACGCGAACGCGATTTCCAGTGCTACCGGCGCGGACGCTATGTCGAGTTCAACCTGGTCTTCGACCGCGGTACCCTGTTCGGCCTGCAGTCGGGCGGACGCACCGAGGCGATCCTGATGTCGATGCCGCCCGTGGTCAAGTGGCGCTACGACTGGCACCCGGAAGCCGGCAGTCCCGAAGCGGCGTTGTATACTGACTTCCTCGTGCATCGCGACTGGCTGCAGGCGTGACGGAAATTGGCACGGCGGGTAGTACTGCGAGCAGTACGGCATGCGTGACGCTGTTGGGCGGCAGCTACGATCCGGTGCATATGGGCCACGTCGCACTGGGCACGTATTTTTCCAGCCTGCTGCACGCCGACGAACTGCGCGTGATTCCGGCCGGCGCGCCCTGGCAAAAGAGCAAGCTGGGCGCCACCGGCCAGCAGCGCGCCGAGATGGCCAGCCTGGCCTTCGCCGGCCTGCCCCTGCCCGTGGTGATCGACCGCCAGGAAATCGAGCGCAGCGAACATGGCCAGGCCAGCTACACCATCGATACCTTGCGCCAGGTACGCGCCGAGCTGGGACCGCGCGCTTCCATCGTTTTCCTGATGGGCGCCGACCAGTTGCAGCGGCTCGCGACATGGCGCGAATGGCAGCAATTATTTGAATACGCGCATATCTGCGTCGCGGCCCGCCCAGGCTTCGCGCTGAATGACACAGCAGTACCGCAAGTGGTCGCCGATGCATTTTCGCGCCGCCTGGGGTCTCTGGAAAGCATCCGCAACACGCCGCACGGTCTGACTTATCTGGCACAGGACTTCGCGGTGGATATCTCCGCCACCGAAATACGTGCGGCATTACAACGGGGGAATCGGGCAAACTCGCTTGTTTCCCCGCTAGTGCTAGACTATATTGAACAACATAATTTATACAAAAGCTAAATGGACATCAAAAAACTGCAAACCCTCGTCGTTGACGCCCTTGAAGACGTCAAAGGCCAAGACATCGCCGTCTTCGAAACGAGTCACCTGACCAGCCTGTTCGACCGCATCGCGATCGTCTCCGGCACCTCGAACCGTCAAACCAAGGCGCTGGCCGCCTCGGTGCGCGACAAGGTCAAGGACGCCGGCGGCCAAATCATCGGCATGGAAGGCGAGGAAACGGGTGAATGGGTGCTGGTCGATCTGGGCGACATGATCGTCCACATCATGCAAGCACCTATCCGCGCCTACTACCGCCTGGAAGAAATCTGGGGCGACACCCCGGTCAAGCTGGGTGCCGCCAAGCGCGCGCCGAAAAAAGCGGCCGGCGACGAGCCGAAAAAGGTCAGCGGCCATCTGGCGGCAAGCAAGGCCAATGTGGAAGCTGCGCCCGTGATCGAAAAGAAAACGCCAGCGAAGAAAGCCACGGCAACCACCACCGCCAAGAAAGCCCCGGCGAAAAAAGCCACCGCTTCCAAAGCCGTCGGCAAGACCGTGAAAGTCGCGCCTACCAAGACCGAAGCGGCCGCCGTAAAAGCGCTGAAAGCGCTGCCGGAGAAAAAAGTACGCGCCCCACGCGCGGCCAAGCCGGCAGCCGATGCCGCACCGGCAAAAACCGTGATCAAGCGTATCAAAAAAGTCGAAGCGTAAGCGTCGATGCAGCTCATCATCGCTGCGGTCGGCCATAAAATGCCGGCCTGGATAGAGACGGGCTTCGCGGAATACGCGAAGCGCATGCCGCCGGAATTGCGCATCGTGCTGAAAGAAATCAAGCCGGTGGAGCGTTCCGGCAGCAAGACCGCCGCCACGGCGATGGCGCTGGAACGCGAACGCATCGAAGCCGTCCTGCCCAAGGGCGTGCGCATCATCGCCCTCGACGAACGCGGCAAGGATCTGACCAGCGTCGGTCTGTCGCAGCAATTGATGGCGTGGCAGCAGGATGGCCGCGACACGGCTTTCCTGATCGGCGGGGCCGACGGCCTCGATCCGCAACTCAAGGCGCGTGCCGAAGGCATGCTGCGCATTTCCAGCATGACCCTGCCGCACGGCGTGGTGCGCGTGATTCTCGCCGAGCAGCTCTATCGTGCCTGGTCGATCACGCAAAACCACCCCTACCACCGCGTCTGAACTCCCCCATGAAAACGGCTGATCACAAGATCTACCTTGCTTCCAAAAGCCCGCGCCGGCGCGAACTGCTGCGCCAGATCGGCATCGATTTCGAATTGCTGCTGCTGCGCAGCGATGGCCCGCGCGGCGCCGACGTCACCGAGGAAGTGCTTCCCGGCGAATCGGCGCTCGATTACGTGGCTCGCGTATCGAATGAAAAAGCCGCCTTCGCGTGGGACCTGGTGCGCCGCCGCCACCTGACGCCGCGCCCCGTGCTGGCGGCCGATACCACCGTCACCATCGACGGCGTCATCCTCGGCAAGCCGGCCGACCGCCTCGAGGCCGTGGCCATGCTGCAGCAGCTGTCGGGCCGCACGCACGAGGTGCTCACCTCGATCGCCGTGCACTACAAGGATTTCGCCGAGCAGCGCACGCAGGTGTCGCAAGTGCGCTTCGGCGTGCTCTCGCCCGCCTCGATCGCCGCCTATTGCGCCACGCCGGAACCGTACGACAAGGCCGGCGGCTACGGCATCCAGGGCAGCGCCGCGCTGTTCGTCGAGCATATCGAAGGCAGCCATTCCGGCATCATGGGCCTGCCCCTGTACGAAACCGCACAGTTGCTACGGCTAGCAGGTTTGCCCCTGCCCTGATCCCGGGTATGATGTCATTCGTTGCCTCCACTCCCGCGCCTCCATGAACGAAGACATCCTGATCAATATCACGCCGCAAGAAACGCGCGTCGCCCTCATCCTGCAGGGCGCCGTGCAGGAATTGCACATCGAGCGCACGCTCACGCGCGGCCTGGCCGGCAATGTGTACTCCGGCAAAGTGGTGCGGGTGCTGCCGGGCATGCAGTCGGCCTTCATCGACATCGGCCTGGAGCGCGCCGCCTTCCTGCACGTGGCCGACATCTGGGAAGCGCGCGGCCACGATGGCCAGAACGCCACGCCGGCGCCCATCGAGAAAATCCTGTTTGACGGCCAGGTGCTGACGGTGCAGGTGATCAAGGACCCGATAGGCACCAAGGGCGCGCGCCTGTCGACGCAGATTTCCATCGCCGGGCGCATGCTGGTCTACCTGCCGCAAGACAAGCACATCGGCATTTCGCAGAAAATTGAAAAGGAAGCGGAGCGCGAACAGCTGCGCGTGCGCCTGCAAAGCCTGCTGCCGCCCGACGAAAAGGGCGGCTACATCGTACGCACCATGGCCGAGGACGCGTCCGACGCGGACCTGAAGGCGGATGTCGATTACCTGCGTAAGACTTGGAGCACCATCACGCACGGCGCGCGCACGCGCCCCGCCACCAGCCTGCTGCACCAGGACTTGAGCCTGGCGCAGCGCGTGCTGCGCGACTTCGTCGGCGATGAAACGGCCACCATCCAGGTCGATTCGCGCGAAAACTATGTCAAGCTGCGCGAATTCGCGGAAATCTACACTCCCAGCGAACTGACGCGCCTGCAGCACTACACGGGCGAGCGTCCCCTGTTCGACCTGTACGGCGTGGAAGAAGAGATTTTGCGCGCGCTGGGCCGCCGCGTCGACCTGAAATCGGGCGGCTACCTGATAGTCGACCAGACGGAAGCGATGACGACCATCGACGTCAACACGGGCGGCTTTGTGGGAGGTCGCAATTTTGCCGACACCATCTTCAAGACCAATCTGGAAGCGGCGCACGCCATCGCGCGCCAGCTGCGCCTGCGCAACCTGGGCGGCATCATCATCCTCGACTTCATCGACATGGACAATGCCGAGCACCGCAACGCCGTGCTGGCCGAACTGAAACGCACCCTGTCGCGCGACCGCACCAAAGTTTCGGTGAGCAACTTCTCGCCCCTGGGCCTGGTGGAAATGACGCGCAAGCGCACGCGCGAATCGCTGGCGCACATCCTGTGCGAACCGTGCCCCGCCTGCGCCGGCAAGGGCCAGGTGAAAACCTCGCGCACGATCTGCTACGAAATCCTGCGCGAACTGCTGCGCGAGGCAAAGCAGTTCAACCCGCGCGAATTCCGCATTCTCGCCTCGCAGGAAGTAGTCGATCTGTTTTTGGAAGAAGAATCGCAGCACCTGGCCATGCTGGGCGACTTCATCGGCAAGAAAATCTCGCTGCAGGTGGAGAACGCCTACCACCAGGAGCAATACGACGTGATTTTGATGTAGCCATGCCGGGCACCACCGCCTTCTGGCGCGACCCGGCCTTGCCCCACGTGGAGAGCCGGCGCGCCTGCCACAGCCGGGCCTGCTACAAGCCGCACAGCCATCCCACGTTTTCCATCGGTGCCGTCGACAAAGGCGGCAGCATCTTTACGGGCAGCAAAGAGGGCAAGGTCACCCTCAGCAATGGCAGCCTGGTGCTGGTGCCGGCCGGCTGCGTGCACGCCTGCAATCCCCTGCCTGACGCCGTCTGGAGCTACCAGATGCTGCATCTCGATGCGCAATGGCTGCAAGCCCACGCGCCGGCGCTCGATGGCGATACGGCGACGGTGTTGCACTGCCCGCTGCTGTACGCACAGTTTTGCGCCATGCATGCGCTGCTGTTTTCAACGACTGGCGCAGGTGAAAAAAATGCGGCGCTGCTCGCGTTCCTGGGCGCTTGTGCCAGCGCCCGTGCAGACCTGCTGCCCTCGGAACGCAAGCCGGTGCCGCAGCAGCTGGCGCCCGTGCTCGCAACGCTGCAGGCGCAGCCCTCGGCCAGCCTGCGGCAACTGGCGGAAGCGGCAGGCCTGAGCCCTTATCAATTGATCCGCGCCTTTCGCGCCGCCACGGGCATGACGCCGCATGCCTACCAGCTGAACGCGCACGTCAACCGCGCGCGCAGCCGCTTGCAAGCGGGGACGGCGTTGGCGCAGCTGGCGCATGAGCTGGGCTTTGCGGACCAGAGCCATCTGCAGCGCGTCTTCAAGGCGCATGCGGGCATCACGCCCGGGCGCTATCGCGGCCAGGGCGGCTAGAGCGCCTGCAATTTTCTTCAATACGGGCTGCCGCCAGCCCCTGCATACTCGCGCATCGCCATTGCCGGAGCCGACTTACATGCAGGATTTCCTCTTCATCGCCGCCGCCCACTTTCTGTCCCTGCTGTCGCCCGGTCCCGATTTTTTCCTGATCGCGCGCACCTCGCTGGCCCACGGCTGGCGCGGCGCCGCCGGCACGTGCGTGGGCATTACGGTGGCCAATGCGGTGTTTATCGTGGCGGCATTTGGAGGACTATCGGTACTGCGGGCGGGCAGTACGGCATTCATGGTGGTGCGGCTGGCGGGATGCGCCTATCTGCTGTACCTGGGCTGGCTGTTCCTGCGCCATGCGGGCAAGAGCCGCCTGGATGCAAAGCCCGCCAGCGGCAAGGCGCGCTGGCGCGGCGGGGTCGTGATGGGATTCATGTCCGCCATCCTGAATCCGAAGAATGCGCTGTTCTACGTCAGCCTCGCCACCGTGCTGGCCGCCAGGCAGACGAGTCCCGCTGCGATGGCGGCGTATGGCGCGTGGATGGTCTTTGCCGTGCTGGCGTGGGATATGACGGTGGCGCTGGCCATCGGCAGCACCGCCCTGCGCCAGCGCTTTGCGCGCGCGCTGCCGTCACTGGAACGGCTGTCAGGCGTGATGCTGATCGTGCTGGCGGTGGCGCTGCTGGTTCAGGCAGGCAGCGGGTCCAGGTAAAACACGGCATACACTTTCAACGGCGACGTCTCTGTCGCTTTTTCCGAGCGCACGACGGAGCAGTCGTCGGCGGCCAGGCTGCGCCAATTCTGGATGCCGGCCTTGGCGAACATCGCGTGTGCGGGGGCATTCGCGGCCAGGTCCAGCACCAGGCAGGCGTTGCGCGGGCCGGCGCCGTAGTTGACGGTACGGATCTCGATGCCGAAGGTCGTCATCCACGGCTCCCACAAGCCTTTTTCCTTGCCGGCAGCCATGCGCTCGAGCATCTCGCCGAAGGTCAGGCCCTTCTTGACGGTGCTGCGCAGGGCGGCCAGCGACGGCGCCAGGCGCGGATCGGGCTGCTTGTTGCCGGCGCGGATCTCGGCGATCGCCTTCAATTCCTTGATGATGGCCGCATCGCGCTCCGTGTAGTCGCGCATGCGCGCATAGAATTCGGCGTCCAGGAAAGGATTGACGGTCAGCTTGGCAACGCCCTCTTCGCGGCGTTTCGGGGAAGGCGTGTTGGTTTTGGTCATGGCGATGAGGGCAAGAGAAACGATGAGGGGCGCCAGTTTAACACCATGCGGCCCCTGCGGCAGCGCGGCGGGCGCTTTAATGTTGCGCCTGGCGGGTGCCGGATGGCGCGGCCGGGGCGCCGGCCGCGCCCGGTGGCAGGAAAAAACGCCGCGGTCTGAACAGGTGGACGGCGCCCGCATACAGGCCGGCCAGCGGGAAACGCACTTCCTTGAGCAACTGGTGAAAAATGGCGATCGAGCGCGCGCGCGTGACGGGAATCTCGGCGCGCCACTGGCACAGCACGTCATGCACGAGGCTAGCGTGATAGGTCGCAGGCAGGCCCAGGTGTTGCGCGCCATCGGGCGTGCCCACATAGAACAGGCCGAGCACGCTGATACAGGGCGAACAGCCATCCCAGGCGTAGCCGGCGCGGATGCGGATCGCCGATTCGCGTATCGTCACCCACTCGTTTTCAAATTCAATGCCTTCGAGTAGCGGCGAGCAATAACCATAGTCGCTGCCCAGCGCATAGCGCCAGGCGTTGCCGGGCATGCCGAAGTTTTTCGGCATCAGCGGCCTCCCTGCTGTGCTTGCTTTGCTCTCGTCTGCATGGCGTTGCCTTGATAATTATCAATATCAAGATTTAAACATACTCGGACGAAAGAAGGGCAAGAAGGTATCAGGCGCGCGGCGCGGCCGTCGATTCGCGCACCACCAGTTCCGGTTTCAGGCGCACGTCGAGCACCGGGGAATCGGGCGAGTCGATGGTTTGCAGGATCAGCCGGGCCGCTTCCGTACCGATGCCGTGGTGGCGGATACGGATGGTGGTCAGGGGCGGGCGGATCATGTCCATGTACGGCATGTCGTTGTGGCCCACCACGGAAATATCTGCGGGGCAGTTCAAGCCCAGTTCGCGGACGGCGTCGTAGCAGCCAAGGGCCACCAGGTCGCTGCCCGTCACCACGGCCGTCGTTTGCGGCGACTGGCGCAGCAGTTCCAGCAGGGCCGCCTTGCCGCATTCGCGCGAATAGCCGCTGCTTTCAAAAACGAACGCTTGCGAGGGATCGAGTTCGCTGGCCTGGATGGCGGCCAGGAACCCCAGGCGGCGCACGTGGCCCGTGGACAGGTTTTCCGGGCCGGCAATGTGCGCGATATGGCGATGACCCAGCGCCAGCAAGTGTTCCACGGCCAGGCGCATGCCGACCACGTCGTCACTGACGACGCAGGAAGCGACGCCCGTCTCGTCGCTGCGGTTGACGGTGACCACCGGCACGTTCTGGTCGATACACATCTTGATGACGGGATCGTCGCGGCGCGCGGTGGCCAGGATCAGGCCATCGACCTGCTGCCCCAGCAGGCGGTTGATGACGAACAGCTGCTCTTCCTCGTCGGCGCCCACGTTGGCGACGATGGCCAGGTAGCTATGCTTGCGCAAACCCTCCTCAATGCCCAGCAAAATCGGCGGGAAAACAGCGTTGGTGATGTCGGGCAAGACCACGCCGATGATGCGCGACTTGCGCGTGACGAGGGTCGAGGCGGCGCGGTTCGGCCGGTAGCCGAGCCGGCCCGCTTCGGCCAGCACGCGCGCGGCCACCTCGGCGCTGACCATTTGCCGCGTTGCCGGGTTCATCACGCGCGACACGGTGGAAAAGTGCACGCCGCTGGCCCGCGCAACGTCGCTTAAGGTGGGGTTCTTGTTTGTCATGGGCTTCCCGGATCGCAATACTGTGATTTTATCGTAAAAATTCCCCATTTCGTCAAAAACCGAGCAAACGCTTGCATTGAAATAAAGCCGTTGCCCAAAGCGGTTTTGGTCGACTTAAGTACAATCCAGCCTTGACAGCGTGCAAACGCTTGCATACCATGGCTCGGACTTACCACTCGGGCCATGCATGCCCTTCCCAGAATTCCTATGTCTACTTCCCACAGCAAGCACGCCGACCAGAACGGCGAAAACTTCAACCTGAAAGAAGCCGCCCTCGCCTATCACGCACAACCCCGCGCAGGCAAGATTTCCGTCACGCCAACCAAACCACTGGGCGACGCCCGCGCCCTGACCCTGGCGTACTCGCCGGGCGTGGCCTTCGCCTGCGAAGCCATCGTGGAAGATCCGCGCACGGCCGGCACCTACACGTCGCGCAGCAACCTGGTGGCCGTGATCACCAATGGCACGGCCGTACTGGGCCTGGGCGATATCGGCCCGCTGGCCAGCAAACCGGTGATGGAAGGCAAGGCTTGCCTGTTCAAGCAGTTCGCCGACGTTGATGTATTCGACATCGAATTGGCCGAGAACGATCCCGACCTGTTCATCGATACCGTGGTGCGCATGGAGCCGACTTTCGGCGGCATCAACCTGGAAGACATCAAGGCGCCCGACTGCTTCTATATCGAGCAGCAATTGCGCAAGCGCATGAACATTCCCGTCTTCCACGACGACCAGCACGGCACTGCCATCATCGTCGCGGCCGGCATCCTGAACGGCCTGGAGCTGGTGGGCAAGGATATCGGCAATGTGAAAGTGGCCGTCTCGGGCGCCGGCGCGGCCTCGATCGCCTGCCTGGACCTGCTCGTCTCGCTGGGCCTGAACAAGTCGCTACTGAAGGTATGCGATAGCCAGGGCGTGATCTACCCGGGCCGCGATGCCAACATGGAAGAGAACAAGGCGCGCTACGCGAACGATACGAGCGACCGCGACCTGGCCGACGCCATGGTCGGTGCCGACATCTTCATCGGCGTCTCGAAGGGCGGCGTGGTGAGCGCGCAGATGGTCGAATCGATGGCCGCCAAGCCTTTGATCTTCGCCCTGGCCAATCCGCATCCGGAAATCGCCCCGGAAAAAGTGCATGCCGTGCGCGACGACGCCATCGTCGCCACGGGCCGCTCGGATTATCCGAACCAGATCAACAACGTGCTGTGCTTCCCGTACATCTTCCGCGGCGCGCTCGACGTAGGCGCCACCACCATCAACGAAGAAATGAAGCTGGCCTGCGTGCGCGCCATTGCCGCGCTGGCAAAAGAACCGCTGCCAGGCCACGAAAGCAGCGCGCTGACGCCGCTGCAACTGATTCCGTCGCCGTTCGACGAGCGTCTGCGCAGCTGGGTCGCCCCTGCCGTCTCGCAAGCGGCGATTGCCACCGGCGTGGCGACGCGCGTGCCGGCGGTTGCCTGATCGACATTAGAAATATCCGCCTGCCTTAATAAAATTACAGCAAGTTACCATTGCTTACAAAAAAACCATGGCTAAAAACCATGGTTTTTTTCATTCCCCCCCTTGAGATCGCCTATATAGTTATCGAAGAGTAAATTCTCAGAGAGCGTTTTTGCTGTCACCTTCGATTACAATGACGCCTACTTTATGTTGCTACAGTTGCCATAATGGCGATGTCGTGCGTTACCAAGGATATTCATGCCGGGCCTGACCTCTGTTTGTGTTTTTCTCTTTTCGGCATTGGCGCTGGCTGTCACCAGCGGATACTCGCTGGGCGCGCTGGTTCTCCTGCTGGCCAGCAGCTGGCTGCTATGGAAACGCCCCCGTCTGAACCTGCAACGCCGCGATTATCTGATGCTCGGCGCCCTGCTGCTGTACTTCTTCATCTTTACAGCCAATATGCTGTACCACGGCGATCCGGCACGCGAACTCGACATGCCCTTGCGGGCACTGCTGGCCGTGCCCGTGCTGCTGCTGCTGCTCGCCTATCCGCCGCGGCCGGGCGCTTGGTGGAGCGGTGTCGCCATCGGAGCCATCGGCGGTGCGGCACTGGCTTTTTGGCAATTCTTTGCCAATGATATTGGCCGTCCACAAGCGGCAACGAGTAACGCCATCCATTACGGTAATGTAAGCATGTTGCTCGGCATGCTCTCGCTGTGCGGCGTCACGTGGGCACGCGCTCAATCGCGCCAGTGCCTGTGGACCGTGCTGATGCTGTGTGGCTGCATCGCTGGAATTGCCGGTTCGATCATCAGCGGCAGCCGTGGTGGCTGGTTGGCATTGCCGATCTGTGTCTGCATCATCACGCTGCATCATGCTAAAAAACACGGCAACCGGTATCTTTTCAGCGTCGCCGCCATTTTTGTGGTGCTGGGAACGCTGGTCTACGCCCTTCCCAACTCACCGGTGAGGGAGCGCAGCGTAGCCGCCATTAACGAACTCAACAGTTTCAACGATTCAGGCAACATATACTCGTCAGTTGGCCAGCGCGTTGAAATGTGGCGTTCCGCGCTGCGTATGTCGGACGAAAACCTGTTGCTAGGCATCGGCCGCAATGGCTATCTGGAGCAAAAGCAGGAACTGGCAGCGGAAGGCAAGATGAATACCGTGACGCGCGATTTCACGAATGCCCACAACGATTATATCGATTCGCTGGTCAAGCGTGGTTTGGTGGGCATGTCAGCTTTACTGGTGCTGTTTTTCCTCCCTCTGAAGCTATTTAGCCAGGCACTGCAGAATACCGGGTGTGAGAAAACGACTCAGCCTTATGCGCTGGCGGGTGTGATTTTAGTTTCCTGCTATATCACGTTCGGCCTGACGACGAACTCGCTCACCCTGAATATCGGCATCATCATGCTGGTCTTTCCGATGGTGATAGTGTGGGCCCTGTTGCGCCAGCAAGAGCGTATCGCTTGAGCTCGTCTTCCGCCTGACCGTTTTTGCTGTCCCCTGCAAGGAATCATACCGATGCTCACGCCCGACCTGAAGCGCCTCACCGCGCTGCACGCGCCCTACAAGAAACACCTGGCCCTGGCTCTGCTGGCGATGGTCGTCACGGCGGCGACGGAACCGCTGTTGCCGTATGCGCTCAAGTTGCTGCTCGACAATGGTTTTGGGGGCAAGGTCGAATTTTCCTACTGGCTGGTGCCGCTGATCGTCATCGGCATCTTTGCCATCCGGGGCGCCTCGACGTTCGCCAGCAGTTATCTGATGAGCTATGTCTCCACGCGCATCCTCAACGAATTGCGGCGCCGGATGTTTGCCAGCATGCTCAACCTCCCCATCGACTTCTACAACACGCACACGGTGGGCAAGGTCATCAACTCCATCATGTTTGAGGTGCAGCAGATCATCGAGATGGTGACCAAGGTGTTTACTTCGATCGTGCGCTCCTCGCTGACCGTGCTGGGCTTGCTCGCCTGGCTGCTGTACCTGAACTGGGCACTGACCCTGGTCACCCTGGTGCTGCTGCCCGTGCTGACCATCGTCGTGCGCACCACGGGCAAGCGCCTGAAAAAACTCAACCGCGACTCGCTGGCCGTCAACGCCGAGCTGACCCAGGTCATCGAAGAAACTACGCGCGCCCAGCAAGTGATCAAGATCTTCGGCGGACAGCATTACGAGAAGACGCGGTTCGAGGAGCGCGCCGAGCAATTGCGCCGCTACAGCATGCGCATGACCACCACCTTTTCCGCCACCGTGCCCATCACGCAGGTGATCACCGCCGCCGCCGTGGCCCTGGTCATCGTGATGGCGCTGTTCCAGTCGGAACAGGGGCAAATCACGGTGGGCGGCTTCGTTTCCTTCATCACGGCCATGCTGATGCTGCTGACACCCCTGAAACAACTGGCTGAAGTCAACGGTCCCCTGCAGCGCGGCATGGCCGCCGCCGAAGAAGTCTTTTTACTGATCGACAAGACACCGGAACGCACGGGCGGCAAGCCGCTGGCGGGCCGCAGCAAAGGCCGCATCGAGTTCAAGGACGTCAGCTTTGCCTACCCCGGGCACCAGGAACTGGCCCTGCAACACATCGATCTGAGCATCGCGCCAGGACAAACGGTCGCCTTTGTCGGCATGTCCGGTGGCGGCAAATCGACCCTGGTCAGCCTGCTGCCCGGCTTTTACTCGGCTAGCAGCGGCCAGATTCTGCTCGATGGGCAGAATATTGACGACATCGCCCTGACCAGCCTGCGCAGCCAGATCGCCATGGTCAGCCAGCAGGTGGTGTTGTTCGACGATACCCTGGCCGCCAATATCGCGTATGGCGATGCGGCCCCGGACCGGCAGCGCGTCGAAGCGGCCGCCGCGGCCGCCTTCCTGTCGGACGTCATCGACGGCTTGCCCGACGGCCTGGAAACGCGCCTGGGCGACAACGGCTCGCGCCTGTCCGGCGGCCAGCGCCAGCGCGTGGCCATCGCCCGCGCCATCTACAAGGATGCGCCCATCCTGATCCTCGATGAAGCCACCTCGGCACTGGATACGGAGGCAGAACGGGCCGTGCAAGCGGCACTGGAGTACCTGATGCAAGGTAAAACCACCTTAGTTATTGCTCATCGGCTATCAACAATTGAACGTGCGGACCGTATCGTGGTATTGTCACATGGGAAAATAATGGAAACCGGCAGTCACCAGCAATTATTGGATGCCGACGGCGCGTATGCCAATCTGCATCGCCTGCAATTTTCCCAGCAAGTGGTATGACACCATCGAATGAATACCTGAAATCGTACTGATACATGACGCCTTTGATTCCCGCCGAACTTCTACAAAAGTCGGAAAAAATTCTGTTCATCGCCCATCTGGCGCTGGGAGACTTTACCTACCTGCAAAATGGTTTCCGCGCCTTTGCCGCGGCCTACCCCCATATCCAGATCCACCTGTGGGTCGACGAAGTACGGCGCACGTCCGACGCCAAGCAATGGGAAAGCTTGCGCACCTATTCGCTATACGACTGGGTCGAACAGTCGGGCCTGTTTTCCAAGGTGTACCGCAAGACCTACAGCCCGGCGCTGTACGAAGAGTCACTGCGCGAAGCCAAGGCGGAGCACTATCCTGTCGTCGTGTCGCTGGCCCACGTACGGCCGCAGCAATACGCGGACCTTGCCCGCGCGATCAGCCCGCACGGGCTGGTGATCGGCACGCGCAAGCCGTTCAGCCCGCTACGCCCCTGGCACTACCTGGCCTACCGCAAGATCGATGCCGTGCTGGCCTCGTATGCGGGACAGGATGCCGGCGAACACCATATCAGCAGCGTGTATGCGGACTGGTTCCATCAATTGACGGGCCTCGATATTCCCGTGGCCGAACGCTATCCCTTCGTGCACATTCCCGAGCACGCATTGCAGCAGGCGCAGGAGCAGCTGGCCGCCTGGGGCTTTGCCCCGCGCCAGGGTCCGCTCGTGCTATTGAATCCGTTTGCCAAGTCGCACAAGCGCGGCTGGCCGCTGGAGCGCATTGCCGAGCTGATCGCGCGCATGCAGGCGATGCCGAAATGGCAGCATGCCTGTTTCCTGATCAATGCCATGCCGCAGGAACTGGCCAAGGTGGATGCCATCGTGCAGGCGCACAACTTGCCGCGCACGCAAGCCTTCAGTGCCGTCGACAACTTTTTCCAGCTCCCGGCCATGCTGGCGCAATGCGACCTGATTATTTCAGTGGAAACCTCGATCATGCATCTGGCGAACGCCGTGCATGTGCCCGTGGTAGCACTGATGCGCAAGAAAAATCCCGAATGGGCTCCCTTCGACAGCGCCAACAGCACCGTCATCACGGTGGCGCGGCGCAGCGACTGGGTCAAGGCGATTTCAAGCGATCAGGTATTGAAGACCATCGCCTAGAGAACTCTTCCGCGGCTAGCCGGTGCCCAGCATGCTGATGCGCACCAGGTCGGCCACATTATCGACGCCCAGCTTGTCCATCAGGCGCGCCTTGTGCACTTCCACGGTGCGCACGGAAATACCCAGCGCCGGGGCGATGTCGCGGTTGTGCTGGCCCGTCACCACAAGATGCATCACTTCGCGCTCGCGCGGCGTCAAGGCGCGCAGCAAGGCTAACCCTTCCACCTGGCGCTGCAACTGGCCGCGCGCATGCGCCTCGCGCGAAAACGCTTCGTCTATGGCCGCCAGCAACTTGTCATGGTCAAATGGCTTTTCCAGGAAATCGCTGGCCTGCGCCTTGAATGCCTGGCGGGCCAGCGCCACGTCGCCGTGCCCCGTGATGATGATGATGGGCAGCATGCATTTGAGCTCCAGCAGGCGGCGCTGCAGGCTCAGGCCATCCATGCCCGACATGCGGATATCGATCAGCAGACAACCGGCCCACTCGGGCCGCCAGCTGTGCAGGAAATCCTCGCCGCAGGAAAACAGGGCCGTGCGGTACCCGCGTATGCCCAACAGCAAACCCAGCGCATCGCGCACGGCGGGATCGTCGTCCACGATAAACACCGTCAAATTACTTGTCACCATACTCTCCCTTGGCGGCCGCACTGGCATGCGCCAGGGGCAGGATAAAACGAAAAATACCATGCTTGCCCACTTCGGCCCATAGCTGGCCGCCATGCGCTTCGACAATGCTGCGGCTGAGCACAAGCCCCAGCCCCAGGCCGCTGGCCTTGGTCGAGACAAACGGTTCGAACAGGCGTGCGGCCAGGCTATTGGAAATGCCGGGTCCGCTGTCTTCCACGGACAGGCGCAGCCGGCCACCCTCGAGCGGCTCGGCCGACACCGTGATGCGGCGCTGGCCGCGCGGCTGGCCCATCACCGCATCCTGTGCATTGGCCAGCAAGTTACGCAGTACCAGCTCGATTTGCAGGCGGTCCGCGTTGACGGCCAGCGGCGACGGCGGCGCCAGCACCAGCTCGATGCCATGCTCATGGAACAGCGGCGTAAACTGCCGCGCCAAGCCCTCGATCAAGGCGCTCGCCTCTACCGCTTCGAGCTGCATCGCGCCAGTGCGGAAAAAGTCGCGCAGGCGGCGCACCACGTCCGCGGCGCGTCCCGATTCAACGATCATGTGCCCGATGGCGCTTTGCAGCAAGGCGCCGTTCTCGCCCCGTTCCAGCAGGTATTCGCATGCCTTGCCGTAGGTCGACAAGGCTGTCAGCGGCTGGTTCAGCTCATGCGCGAGAGCGGCCGCCATTTCGCCGGCGGCCGCCAGGCGCATCGTATGCTTCAGTTCGTCGGCCACCTGGCGCATTTCATCGACGACGATGCCGATAAAAAAGCCCACCAGCGCCAGCACGGCGTCCAGCAGTTGCAATTCATAAAACTGGATATCGACGGCATGCGTCCATTTCACCAGGGTGATGATGCATAGCTGCAATACAAATACGGCCAGTACGGCACCATGCAAGCCCTGGCGCGAGGCGGCCCAGATCACGGGGAGAAACAGGAAATAGAAATGCTTGTATTCGGAACGCACGATGGAACCGAAGACGCTCCACAGCACGAAACTGGCCAGGGCCAGGTACGCCAGGGTTTCCCAGCGCCAGACGGCGGCATGCAGGCGCTCACGCCCGCGTTCGCTGAACAGCACCCAGATGAGCGGCATCGACACCAGCATGCCGACCGTGTCGCCGATGCCGAAACGCCATACTGCCGTGCCCCATTCGCCGGCCGGTATGCGCCCCGTGAGCGACAGCAAGGAAATATAGCCGAGCGCATTGAGCACGGTGCCCAGCAGCACGATGAGGACCCAGGCGCTCAGGCGGCGCCGGTTGTCGAAGATGTCGCTGCTGCTGAAACTGCGGCGCAAGACTGCGCCGATACCGCCATAGCCGAGCACCAGCCACGCAGAACAGAGCAAAGTCAGAGGCAGGCCTGCCGGCATGCCGCGCACCAGCACCTCGCCGGCCACCAGGGCGATGAACCATGGCAGCGCCGCCTTGCGGCCGTGGATCAGCCAAAATACCAGTCCCAGTGCGGGATCCGGGTTCCACGGGGTGATGTTCAGCCCATACATCGGGTCGATATAGGTCGCCCAGTCAAACAGCAGATACAGGCCGACAAAGGCAGGATACGGCAGGTAGCGGGACAGGAATGGGCGCATAACGGTGTTTTTTAACTGTTCCGCATTATGCATCGCAAGCGTGCGCCACGCCATGCCATCTTGCGTTATATGCACATACAATAATCTTCATGCAATATCGCAAGACCCGCCAGCGCAGTCAGACCTCGGCCAACGGCAAGCGCACCTCCACCAGCAAGCCCAGGCCACCGTTACCGCTGTGCAACTGAATCGTGCCGCCGTGCTGGCGCACGACGGAAGCGACGATGGACAAGCCCAGGCCGCTGCCTGGCTGCACCTGCTGCGGCGCGCGGAAAAAACGGTCGAACACGCGCGCATACAGCGCCGGCGCGATACCCGGCCCCTGATCGGCCACATGCAACACAGCCTGGCCCCGTTCCGCATGCAGCGACACCGTCACGCTGCTGCCGCGCGGGCTGTACTTGATGGCGTTTTCCACCAGGTTGTCGATCAGCGAAACCAGGCTCTCGCGCTGGCCGGGCACGCTGAGCGAGACGCTGGCCTGCAATTCGAGCTCGATATCGCCCGCCTGGGCCAGACCGGACAGGGCCGCCAGGCGGTCTTGCAGCAAGGTATCGAGCGCCTGCCGCCGCGGCAGCTCGCCCGCGCCCGCCTGCACTTCGCTGCGCGTCAGCTGCAGCAACTGGCCCACCAGGCGCGCGGCCCGGTTGCCGCTGTTCAAGATACCGTCCAGCAACTCTTGCTGACGCGCATCATGCGCCTGGCCCTGCAAGGCCTCGACATTCACCCGCATGGCCGCCAGCGGCGTGCGCAGCTCATGCGTGGCATCGGCGATGAAGCTGCGTTCGCGCGCGGCGCTGGCGTCGACCCGCTGCAGCAAGGCATTGATATTGTCGACCAGGGCCGCCAGTTCGCCATGCGGCGGCTTGAACGCCAGCGGACGCAAATCCTGCGGCCCGCGCGCCGCCACCTCCTGCGCCAGCCTGCGCCACGGGCGCATGGCAAGGCGGATCGACAGCCAGGCCGGCACCAGCAGGAATGGCAGGCTGATCAGCAGCGGCAGCAGGTAGTAACCGCGTGAATTGATCGTGATGAAAAATTGCCATGCGCCCCCCACTTCCAGCACCGTCACGCGCGTCGCTCCTTCGGTCAGGCTGCGGCTGCGCCAGGCCTGTCCCTTGATGTACACCACTTCCATCTGCTCCGGGCCGGCGCTGCGGATACCGCTGGGCGCTGCGGGGGACTTGTAGACCAGCTTGCCCTCACGCCAGACCAGGATGCGCGGCGCCAGCTCCGGCACTTGCCCCATTTCAAATTCCTCGCGCAAGGCTTCGTCGATCGCGCGCAAGCTTTGCTCCTGGCGCTGCGGCTGCTCGGCCAGGTTATCGGCCACGCTGATAATGGCGTGCAGGACGCCGCGGCTCACATTGCTCGCTTCGCCCGCGCCCTCGACCAGCACATACGCCACGGCCAGGCTCCACAGCACGGTCAGCATCAGCATTTGCGCGATCATCAGGCGGCGCACCAGGGTAGGCCGGCGCAGCATGGCCCAGAAACGCCCCATCATGCGCCGGTGCCCGGCGAGGTGGATGTCTCGCTCTGCTGGTCGATGACATAGCCGACGCCGCGCACGGTACGGATATAGCCTTCGCCTATCTTGCGGCGCAGGTTGCCCATATGTACGTCCAGGGTATTGCTGGCATTGGCCAGCCCGCCGGGCAGGATATGTTCTTCCAGCACGCGGCGCGTGATGACCCGGTTGGCGCGCATCAGCAAGGTCTTCAGCAGGGCATATTCACTGGCGGTGAGCTCCACCGGCCGGCCATGCACGCTGACACGGCGCGTGGGTACCTGCAGCAGCAAGCCGCGCAACTCGATGGTATCGCCGTCGAAGCCATAGCTGCGGCGTGCCAGGGCGCGCACGCGCGACAGCAGCTCGGCCAGCACGAACGGCTTCACCAGATAGTCGTCGGCGCCGCCATCGAGGCCCCGCAAGCGCTGTTCCAGCGTATCGCGGGCGCTGAGGATCAGCACCGGCAGGCGGGCTGCGCGCAGCCTGGCCAGCAAATCGAGGCCATCGCCATCGGGCAAGCCCAGGTCCAGCAGCACCAGTTCGCAGCTGTCGTGCTCGATGCTGCGCGCCGCATCCTCCAGGCTGCGCACCCAGACCACTTGCATGCCCTGGTCGCGCAAGGCAATCCGCACGCCATTGCCCAGGTCCATATCGTCTTCAATCAGCAGTATCTTCATGTTGAGTATTAAACCACCGCAAGCTGAAGAATGGGTAAAGAAGCGCTCTTCATGCAATCTTAATAAAAGGCTCATTTTTCCTTCATGGCAAGGACCGATACTGTCGGCAGTCAATCGAGCCACTCCGGACTCGGTTCTCCACCTGACGGAAAACTCCATGCACGCACCCACAACCCTGCTGACCTCGCTGGCACTCGCCAGCGGCATGATCCTCAACCCGCTGGCCGCTGCGGCGGCTGAACCGCCGGCGGAAAATGTCTTCACCATCGGCGGCGGCGTCGCCGCCGTGTCCAGCTATTCCGGCTCCGACAAGCTGTCGGCCTCGCCATTGATCATCCTCGACTACGCCATGGCCAATGGCTTGTTCATCAGCACCTCGCGCGGCATCGGTTATGGCGGCCAGGCCGGCCCCTTCAGCTACAGCGCCGCGCTGGGCTACCGCGGCAAGCGCGAAGACCACAAGCGCACAGGCGTCAACGGCTGGGGCGGCAGCGATTACCTGAAGGGCATGGGTGAAGTCAAGGGCAACGCCAGCGCCCTGCTCAGCGCGGGTTATTCGCCCTTGCCAGGCCTGTCGCTGAGCGTCTCGAGCGACATTCCCCTGTCGAACCGCGAAAATGGCGCAAATGTGCATTTCGGCGCGACAGGTCAGATCTACGGCCGGGCCGATGCCAGGGGCGTGCAGCAAGACAGCGTGAGCATCGGCGGCCAGCTGGGCTGGGGCGAGCGCAAGTACGTACAGACCATGTATGGCGTGACGGCTACCCAGGCCGCGAATACCTCGTTCAAGCAATACACGCCCAAGGGCGGTTTCTATGAAGCACAGGCCACCGTCAACTGGGAGCACCGCTTCGATGCGCGCTGGGGCATCAATACCCTGGTCGGCGTCGAACACCGCATGGGCGACGCGGCCAAGAGCCCCATCGTGCAGCGCAAGACATCCCCGATCGGTGCCGTGTATGTCACTTACCGCTATTAACAACACGCAAACCTAAGGGAAACCCGTACGCTGTTTCGCCAATTTACAGGGCGTGAGGGCATGGATAAGATGGCACGGTTTTTCCACCACGGCCATCTTTTCCATGCATGCATCGCGCCTTGCCCCGCAACGCCACCGCGCCCCGGACAGCGCCGCGGGCGCGTGCGGCAAGCCGGGCCAGGATACCTTGCTGCTGCTCTTGCCCGTCAAGCGCGCCAGCGACATCATCTACGGTGCGCGCTACGCCAGACGCTTGCAGGAATGGGGCATCAACGTCTGCGTCAGCCTGTTGCACGTGACACCGGCGCCGCGCCGCAGTGCCGATGGCGTGCCCCGGCACTGCGCCAGCGAATGCGATGCCCTTGACCCGGCCACGCAGCACATGATGCACGAGGCGGGACTCTACCTGAGCCGTTCTCATATTTCCTTCAGCACCCACATTTTTGCCGGCGAGCTGCTGTTTACGATCCTCGATGCGGCTGAGCTGCTGGGTTGCCACGAAGTGGTCTTGCCAGCGCCGCGGCACAACGGCTGGCCGCGCCGTTTCTCGGGCGGACTGGCCGGCAAGCTGGCGCGTGGCAGCCGCGGCACCACCATCCTGCTGGCAAACCACGAGGGCGTCAGCAGCCCGGTACCCGTCTGAGCCGAAACGGCCTCGACGTTCCCTCTTTATCATGGACATGCGCACGATGATGCCAACTATTACCCTGTCTGACGGCTTGATGGCGATGCCGAACGGCATGCGCCGCTGGCGCGAAATGCTCAAGCTGCATCTGCGCGCCCGCGTACAACAGCGCCAAACCCGACTATGGCTACAACTGCTGAACTCGCATCCGGTGTTTCATGATCTGGTCCACGCCTATCCGCACATGATCCACAAGGTCTACCGGCCTTACCTGAGCCTGACCTTGAATTGCCACCAGCGCGTGGCATTGCTGGCCGAGCACTACCACTTCATCTTGCAACAAGGCTGGGGCAAGCTGATGGCTCAAGCGGCCCATGGCCCCGTGCGCCTGGGCACCGTGCCGGGCAAGTCGGGCGCGCCCTATCACCTGCAACTGTGTTCGCTGCACCCGATGGACCGCGAAGGCGAGATGGTGCTGCAACTGATGCATGACGACGACGTGCTCTATTCGATCGCCTTTTCCTTCTTCGGCAGCCAGCTGCGCGCTACCCTGGGCATGCGCATCGGCTGCCTGCAAGGCCCGAAGGGCCAGGAAAGCGCACACCGCGTGCGCGAGGCAACGCGCGACTTGCACGGCATGCGTCCCAAGACCCTGATGGTACGCCTGGTGCGCCAGTTGGGGTACGAACACGGCTGCCGCAAGATGCTTCTTGTCGGCAATATCAACCGCGCCGTGCACCACTCCGCCAAGAAAGGCCGTTTGTTCGCCGACTACAATGCAATATGGCAAGAACTGGGCGCGCATATGCGCCAGGATGGCGATTTCGAGTTAAGGTGCGAAAACCTGCCCTTGCCGGCACTGGAAGAAATTCCTTCCAAGAAACGCTCGGAAGCCCGCAAGCGCCATGAACTGACACTCGCCATGATCGGCAGCCTGCGTAGCGGCCTCGACGCCCATCGCAGCCCGCTGCAGGCCGCCACGGCAAACGCCGCGGCCGCCGCCAGCGAGGTACGCCAATCGGCCGTTCTCGATGACGACGACGATTACGCTTCCGCTATCGCCTGAGCATCCTCCCTCTTCCGGCACACGCTACAACCCGTGCATGGCACAATCCTGTTACGCTAGCACTATCGGTATGCACATGTAGTGTGCCGGTTCCCCCAACGCTTACTAGGAGGCAAGTCATGCGCGTAGACATCTACCGCCGGGCCGAGCACGACGGCATTTTTTCCTACCTCGCCGTGCCGGAAGGAAAGCTCATTCCGGAAGAAGTTACCAATACCGACTGGCAACTCGAAGTACGCGCCAGCGAAGTCGCCGACGATGCCAATATCTTGCCCGACTACCATATCGAACAGCCGCACCAGCAGATCGCCGCCAAGGGCTATGCGATCACGGGCCTGAAAGACATGTAAACGTAAAAAAGCCAAACCAGCATGCCTGCGGTTTGGCTTTGTTGTATGCCCCGGGCGGTGCCGGTCAGTACTCGACCGCCACCTCTTGCGCACCCAGCATCTGCTCCAGCGCCATCTGCAATTCATCCGATGGCGCCACTTTCCACTCGTCGCCAAACTGCAGCACGCAACTGACGCCTTGCGGGCTGACCTTGGCGGCGATCGGTAATCCGTCCGCCGCCCGGTGCGGCATGATCACGTCGCGGATGCGCTTGGCGTCCAAGGTGGCCGGCAAGGTCAGGCCCAGCTGGCGCCCATACTGCACGCGCGCGGCGATGATGTCGAAGGCGCTCTCGGCCGTGATACGCAAGCCGCCCGAAAAGCGGTCTTCCGACACCTTGCCCACGACGGCCAGGAATTCATCTTCCTTGAAGATTTTTCGGTTGGAATCAAACAATTCCCCGTACACCGTCACCTCGACGGTACCGCTCTTGTCGTCCAGGGTGACGATGAGGATCTTGCCGCGCTGCGTCATCTGCGTGCGCAAGCCCGTGATGACGCCGGCCATCATGCGCGGCTCGCGCGACGGCGACAGTTCGGACAATTTCGTGCGGGCAAAACGGCGCGCCTCGGGCGCATACGAATCGAACAGGTGGCCCGACAGGTAGAAGCCCAGCGCGATCTTTTCTTCCGTCAGGCGCTGCTTGTCCGTCCACACGGGCACCTTGACGTATTCGGGCGGCGCCACCATGTCGCTGTCGTCGCCGCCGAACAGGCTTACCTGGTTGGCGGCCTTGGCGGCCTGGTCGGCGCATTCCATGGCAAAGGCCACGGACGCGAGCAGGATGGCGCGGTCGACCTTCAGGCAATCGAAGGCGCCGCTGCGGATCAACGACTCGATGGTGCGGCGGTTGATTTGCTTTTTATCAACACGCTTGCAGAAATCGAACAGGCTCGTGAATGGCCCGCCCGCCTCGCGCGCAGCGATGATGGCTTCGATGGCGTTCTGGCCCGAGCCCTTCACGGCGCCCAGGCCATAGCGGATCTGCGTGACTTTCTTGCCGCTCACGGATGGCGCCGCGCCGCTCGGCATGAAGCGGTAGTCCGATTCGTTGATATCCGGCGGCAACAAGGTCAGCTTGCAGATTTCCAGCGAATCTTCCACCAGGATCTTGATCTTGTCCGTGTCGTCCATGGCCAGCGACAAGTTGGCAGCCATGAAGGCAGCCGTGTGGTGCGCTTTCAGGTAGGCCGTGTGATACGACAGCAGGGCGTAGGCGGCGGCGTGCGATTTGTTAAAACCGTAGCCGGCGAACTTTTCCATCAAGTCGAAGATCTCGTCGGCTTTTTCCGCCGTCAAGCCATCTTTCGCCGCACCGGCGCGGAAGATCTCGCGGTGCTCGGCCATCTCTTCGGCCTTCTTCTTACCCATGGCGCGGCGCAGCATGTCGGCGCCGCCCAGCGAGTAGCCGCCGACGATCTGCGCCATCTGCATCACCTGCTCCTGATACACCATGATGCCGTAGGTTTCGGACAGAATCGATTCCGTGCGCGGATCGGGATAATCGAAACGTTCGCCGTGCTTGCGCTTGCAGAAGTCGGGAATCAGGTCCATCGGACCCGGGCGGTACAGCGCCACGAGCGCGATAATGTCTTCGAAGCGGTCGGGACGCGCGTCTTTCAGCATGCCCTGCATGCCGCGCGACTCCAGCTGGAACACGGCCACGGTCTTGGCCTTGGTCAGCAAGTCATACGATGGCTTGTCGTTCAGCGGCAAGGTGGCCAGATCGAAATTGGCTTGCGCGGGATCAAGCTGCTTGATGTAGCGCACGGCGCGGTCGAGAATCGTCAGGGTCGTCAGACCCAAAAAGTCGAACTTCACCAGGCCGACGGCTTCCACGTCATCCTTGTCGTACTGCGACACGACGCCCGAGTCGCCGCCCTGCGTGTACAGCGGGCAGAAATCCGTCAGCTTGCCCGGAGCGATCAGCACGCCCCCCGCGTGCATGCCGATATTGCGCGTGATGCCTTCGACTTGCTGCGCCAGGTCCAGCAGCTGCTTGACCTCTTCCTCGTTTTCCAGGCGCTCCTTGAGCAGCGGTTCCTCTTCGATGGCGTCGGCGATCGACACGGGCTTGCCCGGCTTGAACGGAATCAGCTTCGAGATGCCGTCGCAGAAGTTGTAGCCGAAGTCCATCACGCGGCCCACGTCGCGGATCGCGCCCTTGGCCGCCATGGTACCGAAGGTGGCGATCTGCGAGACGGCCTCCTTGCCGTACAAATCCTTGACGTGCTGGATGACGCGATCGCGCCCTTCCTGACAAAAGTCAATATCGAAGTCGGGCATCGAGACGCGTTCGGGATTCAGGAAGCGCTCGAACAGCAGGTTGTATTGCAATGGATCAAGATCGGTAATCAGCAGCGAATACGCGACCAGCGAGCCGGCGCCCGAACCGCGGCCCGGGCCGACGGGCACGCCGTTTTCCTTGGCCCACTGGATAAACTCGGCCACGATCAGGAAGTAGCCGGGGAACTTCATGTTGCAAATCGTGTCTGTCTCGAACTTCAAGCGCGATTCGTAGCGCGGACGCTCCTTTTCGCGGCGTTCCGGGTCCGGATACAGCTGGATCAAACGCTTTTCCAGGCCCGCCTGCGATTCGGCCACGAGGAACTGGTCGATCGTCATGCCGTCCGGCGTGGGGAAGTTCGGCAGTTGCGGCTTGCCCAGGGTCAAGGTCAGGTTGCAGCGCTTGGCGATTTCCACCGAATTGGCCAGCGCGGCCGGCAAATCGGCAAACAATTCCGCCATGTCCGCCTGCGACAGGAAGCGCTGGCTGTCATTGAAGCGTTTCACCCGCTTGGCGTTGGCCAGCATTTCGCCTTCGGCGATACAGGTGCGGGCTTCGTGGGCAATAAATTCCTCAGGGGAAATGAATTGCACGGGATGCGTGGCCACCACGGGCAAGCCCAGCTTGGCCGCCAGGGCCACCGCGTGGCGCACCTGCGCCTCCTGGTTGGCCTGGCCGCCGCGCTGGATTTCAATATAGAAATGGCCGGGGAAAATCTCGGCCCAGCGCTGCGCATTGCGCTCGGCCAGGGCCAGGTTGCCGTTCTCGATGGCAGTACCGACGTCGCCGAAATGCGCACCGGACAGCACGATCAAGCCATTCGCCGCGCTTTCGCCCGGGTACAGGTCGTAGGTATTCGTCGCCAGCGCCTGCAGCCACTCGATGCGCAGCTCGGCGCGCCCCTTGTACTGGTTGGTCAGCCAGGCCGTCGACAACAGTTCGCACAACTGCAGATAGCCCATGCGGTTCTTCGCCAGCAACAGCAGGCGCGACGGTTTTTCGCGGTTGTCGTCATTCGTGATCCACACGTCGACCCCGACGATGGGCTTGATGCCCTTGCCGCGCGCTTCCTTGTAGAACTTGACCATGCCAAACAGGTTCGACAGGTCGGTGACGGCCAGCGCCACCTGCTTGTCCTTCGCGGCCGCCTTGACCACGTCGTCGATGCGCACCAGGCCATCGACGATCGAGTACTCCGAGTGCACGCGCAAATGGACGAAGGCAGGACCGGGCTGCATCGCTTGCTGTGAACTTGCCGGAGCGCCGGCCTCTTGCATTACCATTTCCATCCTGTGTACCGTTTCGTGCAAAATTCAATGGGGTCTATTCTACCGCGTCGCGCGTGCGGACCGGGTATCCTGGCTGGCCTGTCGGGCTTATAATATCGGCTGTTCAGTCTAACCCGATCGCCATCATGCAAGCCATCACCCCAGCAACATCCGCCGTTTCCGCCGCCGTCAGCCCGCCCGCCGCCACGTTTGTCAATATTGCCGCGTATAAATTCATTACGCTGGCCGATACGGAAGCCATGCGCCCCTTGTATCAGGAGCAATGCCTGGCGCTGGGCCTGAAAGGCACGATCCTGCTGACGCCGGAAGGCATCAACATGTTCCTGTCGGGCACGCGCGAGCATATCGACAGCTTCCTGGCCTGGGTGCGCAGCGATGAGCGTCTGGCGGACCTGGAATGGAAGGAAAGCTTGTCGAACGAGCAATCGCACAAGCGCATGCTGGTCAAGCTGAAAAAAGAAATCATCACCATGCGCATGCCGCTGATCAAGCCGGAACTGGGCCGCGCCCCGTCCGTCGACGCGCAGACGCTCAAGCGCTGGCTCGACGCCGGCGTCGACGACGCGGGCAAACCCGTGGTCATGATGGAAACGCGCAACGCCTTTGAAGTGGATGTGGGCACGTTCAACAACACGCTTGATTATCGTATCGACAAGTTTACGGAATTCCCGGCTGTTGCTGCCGCACACAAGGAAGAACTGGAAGGCAAGACCGTCGTCACCTTCTGTACGGGCGGCATCCGCTGCGAAAAGGCCGCCATCCACATGAAGGAAATCGGCTACGACAGCGTGTACCAGCTCGACGGCGGCATCCTGAAGTATTTTGAGGAAGTGGGCGGTGAGCACTACACGGGCGACTGCTTCGTCTTCGACTACCGCACGGCCCTGAATCCGAAGCTGGAACCGACGGAAACCGTGCAATGCTTCGTCTGCCGCGCCGTCGTCACGCCACGCCAGCAACTGGCGCCGGAATATGTGTATGAGGTGTCTTGTCCGCATTGCTACGGCAAAAAGAACTAACCCCATCGTGCCCATGCGCGCCTGGTGGCGCGCAGCAGCGTCCATTCCCCGCCATTGCGCCAGAGGCATGCCAACTGCGCATGTCATAATTCATAATATTGCCCGATTCCGGGAGACGGCAACATGCATAATAAAGGCAAGCTATAACAAGATGACAAAACAAGGCTTGGCCATTGCGGTCGTCATACCCAGCTACAAGGTGGATCGGCATATCCTCTCCGTCATCAGCCAGATTGGCGTCGAAGTGAGCCGTATTTATGTCGTCGACGATTGCTGCCCGGAGCGCTCCGGCGAACTGGTCGAGCGTCACTGCAGCGACCAACGCGTGGTAGTGTTGCGCCATACCGAAAACCAGGGCGTCGGCGGCGCCGTCATGACCGGCTATCGCGCCGCACTGGACGATGACATGGATATCATCGTCAAGGTCGATGGCGATGGCCAGATGGATCCGACATGCATTCCCGACTTTATCGCGCCCATTGCCGCTGGCGAAGCCGATTACACCAAGGGTAACCGCTTCTACGATCTGGAAAGCGTGCGCAGCATGCCCAAGGCGCGCCTGTTTGGCAATGCGGTCCTGTCTTTCATGAGCAAGATCTCTTCGGGCTATTGGGACATCTTCGATCCGACCAACGGCTACACCGCCATCCACTGCGATGTGGTGCGCTACCTGCCGATGGAAAAAATCAGCCGCCGCTATTTTTTTGAAACGGATATCTTGTTTCGCCTCAATACATTGCGCGCAGTCGTCGTCGATATCCCCATGGATGCAAAATATGGCGATGAGGTCAGCAATCTGAAGATTTCCCAGGTTGTGCTTGAATTTTTTGCCAAACATCTGCGTAATTTTTTTAAGCGCATTTTCTACAATTATTACTTACGGGACGTGTCCATTGCGTCCATTGAACTGCCCATCGGTCTTCTGATGGTTGGCTTCGGCTGCGTGTTTGGTGCCACGCAATGGCTGCACTCCGTGCATGACGATGTACCAGCCTCGGCAGGTACAGTCATGCTGTCAGGCTTGCCGATTATTGTCGGCCTACAACTAATACTGGCCTTTCTTGGACACGATATCAGCTCGATCCCCAAAAAACCATTCCATCGCATTCGGCGGGGTAAAAAGTGACAGCTCAATGCATGGCCTCTCAGCCTAACCGCAGGCAATGGCGCAGGCTGCCCGTGCGCTGGAATACGGCGCACGGCGTTTCGCCTCAGCAACTGTATGGAGATAAATGAATGACTTACCTCGTGGCCCTGTTATGTGTGCTTGGCATTGCAGCCGGACAAATCCTGTTTAAAATCAGCGCCAACGGATTGCTGCAAAGCGGCAGCTTTTTTTCATTCAAAACCCTGGCGGCACTTTCGGCCGCAATCTGCCTCTATGGGCTAACGACGCTGGCCTGGGTCTGGGTACTGCAGCGCATCGAACTGGGCCGGATCTACCCGCTGATGGCACTGGCCTTCGTGCTGGTACCGATCGGCAGCCATTTTCTCTTCGGTGAACGTTTCCAAACCCAATACCTGATTGGTGTCGCGCTGATCATCGTCGGCATCCTTGTTGCCACGAAGGCATAAGCACCATATCGCCCTTGCCTGCGGCACTGCTCCTTTCTCCAGCTCGAATTTGAAGTTACCCATGAAAAATCAGGTTTTCACTCCTCTGGCCATTGCCTTGACAGCCATCGTCCTGGCGGTCATCTGGTTCTGTTTCGCCCCTGGCTTCATGTCATATGACTCCATGGTGCAATACAAGACAGCACTGAATCAGTACTATACGGATAGCCATCCCGCGATCATGTCTTATGTGTGGCATCTGTGCCTGTCCTTGGTATCCGGGCCGCAAAGCTTGCTGCTGCTGCACCTCGCCTTGCTGGCAGCAGGCATCCTGATCTGGTATGGCAATGTGGCGCACCGCGGATGGGCTCTGCTGATTCCCGCCATGTACCTGCTACCATGGGTCCTCAACTTTGCCGGGGTGCTGTGGAAAGACGTAGGCATGGCTTTCGCCCTGCTCGTAGCGACGGGACTGCTGTACACGAAGACGAAGAACTGGCGCATCGCCGCCTTGGCCATCCCGTTCATTTTCTATGCGTCCGCCGTCAGGCACAATGCCATCCTGGCAATCGTACCCCTCATCTACTTTGCACTGCGCTACTTCTGGCCAACACGATCCATCGTGCAAGTAGCCATCCTGAGCGTGCTGGTGTCGGCCACCCTGCCTCTGGCCACGTCCGTCCTCAGCTACAACGTCCTGCAGGCGGAAAGAAAACACTTTGAAACATTAACGATGGGGGATGAAGTGGCCAAGATCGCCTTCATGACGGGCGAAAACCTGATGCCTTGGGTAAAGCCTGAAGACAATGCCACCTGCTCCCCCATGCTTATCCAATATGAACGGGCGATGTGCTTTGTCCGCAAAGGCTATGACCCTAGCGGCAGCCTGTTTGCTGGCATGCCGCATACAACTGCCCACGCCTTATGGAAAAGCACCATTGTTGCGCACCCGCTGCAGTACTTGCAGATCAAGGGCACTGCATTCCTGTATTTCCTGCGTTCGCCCACACTGGAACCCTACTATGCCTGGCACCCAGGCATTATGGACAATGAACTGGGCATCAAACTGGATAATCCGAAACTGGCGCACCTGATGCAAGCCTATGTCGAAGGCAGCCAGGCGACGCCGCTCAGGGAATTCTTCAAGCCGTATGTCTGGCTGCTACTGGCAATCGCCATGATGGTGCTTGGCGGGCGCATGCGGCAATCGCTGGAAAAGACCCAGATATTGGCCTTGAACGCCTCCTCGCTCGGCTACTTCCTCGGGTACCTGGCGAGCGTGCCGTCAGCCGATTTCCGCTATATCTACTGGTGCATCATCGCCACCAGCCTGTCCATCATCATCTGGCTGGCCGCACGGGCCAGCGCGCGTGCAAGCCTGGCAAAAAACTAGCGGCCAAGCTCCACCGCATCGATCGTCAGCATCGAGCAAGCATCGGGAGAGTCGAGATCGATACGCACGCCGGCGATCATGGCCGCCGGCTGCCATGCCGGCAGCGTCGCCAGATCGATGGCATTGCTGCCAGGTGTAGCCATGAAACGTACACTGAACGCTTCGCTCGGATGGCCGTCCGCGGCATGCCAGAATAGTTGTACCGGCACCGCCACGGACTTATCGTCGCAGCCCAGATTAAACGCCACTCTGGACGCTTCGGCCGCGCGCACTACCGGCGCGAGCTTGAAGGTAATGAAGGCATCGCCACCAGTTACACGGTAAGCCCGGGAACCAGGCACTGCTGCCAGGTCATTTGCCGAGGACTCCGTGCCACGCGCCAGGGCCACGAAATTGGCCGGTTTGGCCGACACATGCAGCGGCGGTACCTGTTCGAACCGGGGTGCTCTCGCATCGCGCTCGACAACGGTGAAAAACACATAATCCGGCTGGTACTTCTCGACCAGCTTCACCACCATGGCGGCATCGGTCACGCCATAATGAATCTGCAAGGTTTCACTGAACGTCGCTGCCATATAGGGCGACATGGCAGTACCGAAAGAATCGCGCAGCCACAGTACTTTCTTTCGATTCAGGGCATTGGGTGACTTGACAAGCATCGGCGTGCGCGGAGCGCCCACCTCAGGATTCCCGCCCGATTCCAGCAGACGGCCCGTCTCAAAGTCATATTTCGCCGTCTCCACCGGACGCCCGATATCAATCTCAACCGGAATCTCGCTATCATGCAAGGTCTCGCTCAACTTGAGGAAGTTGGCCAGATCGCCCCCGTTGCGCTGGACGGCCGTACCGGGTCGCACCTGCTGTCCGGAGAGCCTCTGCAGTCCCGGCGCCGTGCGTGCCAGCTCGTCCCCCAGGGCTCGCATGGCAATCCATCCGCCAAGCCGGTTCCAATGGGTATCCGTTTTGTAGTAAAGGGCTTGCGCAAATTCTGTCCTGGCTTTCAGCATGGCAGGCCGCACATCAACATACTGGCCTGGCTTCATGCCAGCGATGAGGGTATCTGTGGCCGATGGCTTGCGCGCTTGCGCCCAGCCAGGTGCCATGTCGCCATACACGCTATCCTTGTTCGGCCCCAGGACTACGTGGAAAGCCTGCACGCCTCGCGCTGCCAGCCATTGCTCCCAGCCGGTGGTGGCCAGGGCAATTCTCCTCGCCGCTTCGACATCGGCAGGTGTGCTGCCGCGCCGAGTCACCGTCAGCGTCTGTTCATATTGGTCCCCCAGATACAGCCAGCCTTGACGGCCTATCGTCACTTGGCTGGGACTGGTGGAAATGCCAAAGCCATACAGCATCCGGCTCCAGTAAGGCAAGGCAAAATCAAGGTTGTACAGCACGGCGCGGTGCCACCAGGTTTCACCCGGCTTTTTTTGCACCTTGCCCAAGCTCAGGTTGATAAGGGGCACCAGCGACAGCACCAGCAATGCCAGACCGATAAAGGTAAAAATCCTTTTTTTCATGATGATACCGCTTAGAAATTGAAGTAAAGGAAGACAGATGTCGTTGTCACCAGCACGGAATACATTGCAAAACAAAACAGGAACAGGGCACCTGTCATTTTTGTCCGGCTCAAGCCGCTTTGCATCAAGTCAAAGGAATTCTTTTGCCGGACAATCACAAAGGCCACCACGACTGCGCAGAAGCACAGGAAGTTCGCCGCCAATCCGGTAGGCAACCAGCGCAGCAGATAGTCGGTCAGCCAGCCTCCCCAGGCCAATTGGTTACTGGGAATCGTGACCAGTGGCAGCTGCTGAATCGATGCGAAATCGACCATGCCACCCAAAATGCGACGGGCATCGCCCATGTCTTTGGCGCGGAAGAAAACCCAGGTGACATTAATAAATAGAAAAGTTACCAGCCAGGCCAGCGGTTTCGGCATGCTCCAGCCCCGTCCACCCCAGAAGCGGTGCAGCACCAGAGCGCCGCCGTGCAGCGCGCCCCAGATAATAAACATCCAGCTGGCGCCATGCCATAGGCCACCCAAGACAAAAGTGGCCATCAGATTGAAATAGACACGCCCAGGCGAACAGCGATTGCCGCCGAGCGGGATATACAGGTAGTCGCGCAAATAACGGCTCAGCGTCATATGCCAACGGCGCCAGAAATCCTGGATATCGAGCGCCTTATAGGGTGAATTGAAATTGATCGGCAACCAGATGTTGAACAGCAACGACGCCCCGATCGCCATGTCGCAATAGCCGCTGAAATCAAAATATAGCTGGAAGGTATACGACAGGCTGGTCAGCCAGGCACTGAAGAAATCCAGTTGCGCCTTGCCGTCGAAACCCGCGTTGGCCCAGATGGCAAAGGTGTCGGCGATCACAGCTTTCTTGAACAAGCCGATACTGAAAATGAACAGTCCAAGCAGGATATTACGATGACGGACAGACAAATTGCGGTGCGACTTGAACTGCGACATCATCTCGTGGTGATGAAGAATTGGACCGGCGATCAAGTGCGGGAAGAAGGTGACGAACAACGCGTAGTTGAGGAAATCATATTCCTTGGCTTCGCCGCGATAGCTGTCGACCAGATAGGCAATTTGCGTAAACGTAAAAAAACTGATCCCCAATGGCAGCAAGATCTGCGGCAGCACATACGAGGCGCCGAGCACGGCATTGATATTGTCGACCAAAAAATTGGTGTACTTGAAGTAACCGAGCAAGGCGAGATTCAAGCCTATGCTCAACGTCAGCACCGCGCGGCGCGACAAGGGGAAATGCCGCGAACGGAAATCCGAGGCCAAGTGATTACCGATCGAGAAATTGAACAGAATCGAGCCTAGCAACAAATGGATATAAGCGGGATTCCAGTAGGCGTAAAAGAACAGGCTGACCGCCACCAGCCATGCTTTACTCAGCACGACAAGCCGTATCCGGTTAAGAAAAAAATAGCCAAAGAACGAGACAGGCAGGAATAACAGAATGAACTGAGCAGAACTAAAAATCATCGATGCAACCTTTTCTTTGGGTGTTTTCCACACACTTTTCGATCATTCGCTTCATCGTGTCCAGAGTGCAATACATAACAATCCCTTATCTAAAAAACAAAGCTTGCAAGTATTATCGAGCAGCGGGATCGCGTCAAATTCTATCCAGCACCGGGAGCGTCACATGCTCGATGACATGATCCACGGGCATGCCATCGCGCAGTGGGAGCCACATCTGGAGTCGAACAGGGGTCAGTTCGAGTGTCTTTCCATGCCGCTGCAATTCATGCAATATCGCATCCTCTGCCAGTACGTTCAGGCGCCAGCACGAAGGAAGATGGCGCACCATCGCCTGAGCGGCGGCAGCGGGCAAACCGTCGTATGCCGTGACAATGGCGCCTTGGGCATCCTCCAGCACGACCATCGAGCACACTGGATCGGTATAACCATACACGGCGCGCGCAAATGGAGGCAGGGGCAATGTGGTATTGAGTACGAGTTTGCTATCGGGCTTGAACGGCGGCCGATCTGTGCCCTCAGCGCCCTTCACCCAGCCATACATCCAGCGGTCAGCCACCTGGAAACCGTGCTTTTCATATACCGAATACTGGCTGGTCCACAACGTCAGGTAATCGAACTGCTGTTCGCGCGCATGGGCAAGAATGGCCTCCAGCATACTATTGGCGATACCTTTGCCGCGTTCTCGTGGTGCCACGCAAACGAGGCCGATCATCCCGATACGTAGCGAACGCTCGCCCACCGGATACCGCATTTCCCGCAACACCAGTCCGCCGACGGTCACCACGCCAATACGCGCTTCGGCAAAAATCACGCCTTTCGATCCCGTCGACAACCAAGGGAAATGACGCTGTAGCGTCACACCACGGTGTTTACTTTGGAAAAAAACATCCCAAAACAAAGCTTTTAATGCCTCGGATACAACCGTGGAGAGCGTGATGATCACACCCTCCACATGAACAATTCTCGATGATTCCATGAATTAATGGGCTCCAACATGAACAGTAAAAAGAGGCGGCAGACTGCAGTCGCGGCAGCGGACAGCACTGCCGGCAGCGCATGAGGAGCACGGACAAGGTACAAGGAACAAGCGTGAGGTGCCAGCAGCCGCTGCCCTGCCGGGCCGGGCTCCGGACGCCCCGCGACCGCCCCCTCTACTCAAGGACGGGAAACGTCCATGTTCAACGCCCACCATTTACGCAGCAAAACGATTGCCGAGGACAGGAAGAACCCGAACAGCAGACTCAGCAGCAATACCGCGGACAAGCGGATATTGCGTTTCTCCGGCAAAGTAGGACCAGCGATGAAGCGGCTTTTTTCCAGATACAAATTGATGGAGCGCTGATTGTCGATCGTGATCATGTTATATACCTCCTTGACCACTTCATCGTTCAGATTCTTGCTCTTGAAGACGCCTTCCTTCACGGCTTCGAGACCGCGCAGCAGCGCTTCTCCTGACTGGTTGTTATCAAGCAGGCTCTTGGCCTTGTCGTAGTACTCGCGCAACAAAATACTCTGCGCCTGCTCGCGCTTGAGCCTGATGATGGTTTCGCTGGTGTTCAAAGCTTCCACTTCGCCGGACATCAGATGGGTGACGGGCGACAAATAGCGGGCGCTATCTTCCGTAATTGAAATCACCGAGTTGGCCGCCTTGTTCGCCGCTTCCGGATAATTGCCTACAATCTTCTTGAGCACCACGCCCTTGCGCTGATACATCTCCAGGCGCTCATTCATGGTGATGATATCGTTATCGAGTTTGGTGATCTTGGCCGACAATTCAATATGCTTGAAACGCAGCACATCAGAATAATTAGAATAGATGATGCTGTCGATGGTATAGCGCCCCAGCAAGCCCACCATGCGCTGGGCACTTTCGGCATTCCCTGCGGCATAGGAAATGCGCAAGCCAATCACATTATTGCCGCCATCTTTGGGCTGCTCCATCAATTCTTTGGCGTCTACCTTGGTAAAGGAGAAAATAGGTTCGACCATCTTATTAAAGCCATCTCCGCTGGCCATGGCCTTGCGCAGCCCCGCTATGCCGTCGACTCCCTGCAGCTTGTTCGCCAGTACAAAAGCATCGAAGCGTTCGCTGGTGCTGAAGGTGGCGGCATAGCGCTTGTAATCCGCCAATACGATACCAGGATTACCTTCCTTGTCCTTTTTGACATCCTTATCTTTGTCCAGCGTCTCCAGGGGCAGGGGAATAGGACCGCCAAACTGCAAGAAGCCCTCGCTACGATACTGTCCCAGATACAAGGCACCGGCCACGGCGATCGCCATGACGCCGATCGTGGCGGCGCCTATCCATTTGCGCGCATCACGCAAGGCTTTCACATAATTGGCAACGTTGACGCCATTGTGCTTGTCAAGCTGATTCAAATTTTCCATATTTTTTCTTTAGAAAGTAAATACATCAATCCACCGGTACGGCAAGGCAAGATGTGCGCTGGCCGTACCTGATTACTTAAAGCTGCGACGATCCGGCATCGCCACCACGAGCGCACCAGATTAAATCTTCAATCCCGCACTGAGGCGCATATTCGCTGACTACTTGCAGCAGCAAGGCGCGTACGGCTTCATGATCAAACCGTTCGCACGCTTGCGTCAACTCATCGAGCAGCAGCTGCAACTGTCGCCAGGGCAATTCGGCTTCTTGGGCACGCATGATCAGGGGATGATCGGTGCCTTCAACGTTATCGCCAATCAGCAGTTCTTCATACAATTTCTCGCCGGGGCGCAAACCAACATGATGGATCTCAATGGTGCCATTCGGTGTCTGTTCACTACGGACTTCCAGGCCGCTCAGATGCACCATGCGCTTGGCCAGGTCGACGATCTTTACCGGATCACCCATGTCCAGCACGAAGACATCGCCTCCTTCGCCCATAGCGCCAGCTTGCAGAACCAATTGCGCGGCCTCCGGAATGGTCATGAAATAACGCGTGATTTCCGGATGCGTAATGGTGATGGGCCCGCCTGCCATGATCTGCTTGCGGAACAGGGGAACGACAGAGCCGGATGAGCCCAGTACATTACCAAAGCGCACCATGCAGAAACGCGTCTTGTCTTGTTCGCGTGAAAACGCCTGCAAAATCAATTCCGCCAGTCGCTTGGTCGACCCCATGACGTTGGTTGGCCGCACAGCTTTGTCGGTGGAAATCAGCACAAAGCGTTTCACCCCGGCGGCAATGGCAGCGCGGGCCATGCTCAAGGTGCCCAAGGCATTGTTGCGTATCCCCTCGATGGGGTTATGTTCCACCAACGGCACATGCTTGTATGCGGCTGCGTGATAGACCGTTTCCACCTTGAACGTACGCAGAATCTTTTCGCATTTCTCCGTTTCCAGGACGGATCCCAAGAATGGCAGCAACTCAAGTTCGATATGCTGCGCCTTGCGCAGGCCCTGCAATTCCTGTTCGATGGTGTACAGGGCGAATTCCGACATCTCGAGCAAGATCAGGCGCGCAGGCCGTTGGCGCAGAATCTGGCGACACAACTCGGATCCGATGGAGCCACCGGCCCCCGTGACCATGACGGTCTTTCCAGTGATACACATGGCCATCAAGTCATGGTCAGGCTCGACTGCATCACGGCCCAGCAAATCCTCGATCTCGATCTCGCGCAAATCCTGCAAGCGAACCAGGCCGCTGATCAGGCTCTTGATCGGCGGGGTCACCAAGGTCTTGATCTTCAGAGGCTCCAGCTTGTCAAGAATACGGCGCTGCTGCGCACGCGACAACGATGGCAGCGCCACCAGTATCTTGGTGATGCCCTTGTCTGCCACCAGTTCCGGCAAGTCGTTGGGGGAATACACGCGGATGCCGGCGATAATTGCGCCGTGCAACTCTTTTTTCTCGTCAATGAGCGCCATCGGACGATACTCGGTGCCATAGCTAAGCGTCTGTGCCAACTGGCTGCCGGATGCACCAGCGCCATAAATGGCGACAGGAATACCACCGGTCACGCCGGATATCCGGGCAAAATAGCCGCGCGCTATGAAGCGGCTGGCCGTCACGTACATGATCGCACTGACCCAGTAAATGCCAAAGACGCCGCGCGACAGGCCAATCATGTGCGTGGAGAAAGCAGCAATGGCCAGCAAGACCGCAACGGATAGCGTCACGCCCAGCACCACCACATAGACAATCTTGTAATCGATGAAACGGATCACTGCACGATACAGCCCCAGCTTGATAAAGATCGGAATGGAGATCAGCGGCGCCAGGAGAATCAGCAAGAAGTACGGGCGGAACACGGCGAGGCTGACACCATCAAAACGCAGCAAAATTGCCACGCAAAATGTCAGTGGTAAAAAGAACATGTCCGCAGATGCGGCGATCAGCTGCTTTTGCAAGCGCGGGAAATTCGATAAAGGAGTCATCAATTCATACCAATCTCAATATACGGGCGCAACCTGGGCATCAATGCGTGATGCCATCGCGACGCACCACTTTCAGGAAGGTCAGGAAGATAATCTTCAAGTCGAGGAAAAACGACTGGCGCTCCAGGTACTCGGCATCCAGGCGCACTTTGTCCGGTATCGGCAATTCATCGCGACCGTTGATTTGCGCCCAGCCGGTCAAGCCAGGCAACACCTTGTCGACACCGTACTGCGTACGCAAGGCAATCAAGTCATCCTGATTGAACAGGGCAGGACGCGGACCGACAAAGCTCATGTCACCGACCAGGATGCTCCATAGCTGTGGCAATTCATCCAGGCTGGATTTGCGCAGGAAAGGGCCGACCGGCGTGAGAAAGCGCTTGGGATCGGCCAGCAAATGGGTCGCGACCGCGGGAGTATCCACACGCATGGTACGAAACTTTGGCATGCGGAAAATTCGGTTATGGCGTCCCACCCTGTCCGACCAATACACAAACGGGCCAGGCGAGGTCAATTTGACCATCAGGGCAACCACCAACAGCGGCACGGACAGCACGACGATGGCCAGCAAGGCAACACTTATATCAAATACACGTTTCATTTAATTTCCCCGCGCCGCACGGCGCAAACCTTCATCCACACTCAATGGCGGCACCCAGCCGAGTAGCCGGCGCGCCTTTGAACTATCCACTTGCAGGGACCCGCACAGGCGCTGAGCAAAGCCGCGCTTGCCAATCGCGGCACATGCCGCGCCCAGCATCCATGCGGGTACCGGCAGCAACCGCGCGGGCTTGCCCAGTGCCTGGGCCATACGGCGCAGCAGCTGGCTCGTCGACAGGTCCTCGCCATCGGCAACCAGCCAGACCTGGTTGGCGGCAGCGGGATGTTCCGCGCATACGGCAACCAGATCAGCCAAATTGTCCAGCGCTACCAGGCTGCGCCGATTCTGGATCGCTCCCAGCGGCAGCGGCACACCGCGCCGCAGCCAGCGCATCATGCTGAGGAAGTTGGCCCCGACGCCAGGCCCATAGACCAGCGGCGGCCGTATCACCACCACCTGCATGCCGGTTTCCTGGCCCAGCGCGAACAACGCCTGCTCGGCTTCCAGCTTGGAAATGCCATACGGATCCGACGGTGCCGGAACATCGCTTTCCGAAAAGGCCTGTCCCGGTTGTGTCCCTTCGCCATTCACCTTGATGGAACTGATAAACACAAAGCGCTTTACCCCGGCGCGCGCGGCGCAACGTGCCAGGTGCAGGGTGCCATCGACATTTACACGGCGAAACTCCCGCAACGGATCGGCCGCCGTCTCGTGCATCACATGCACCCGCCCTGCGGCATGCACGACAACACTCACCGAATCGAAAGCATGATCCCAACGTGTCTGGCTGGAAAGATCATCGATGACAAACCTTTCCACCGTCTCAGGAAACACGGCACTGGCATCGCGTGTGCACGCACGAATGCGTCCATCGCCTATGCGGGCCAGCCGTTCAAGCAATGCGGCGCCGACAAATCCGGTCGCTCCAGTCAATAACACCACAATACATTCCTAATCAAAAACATGGGAGCAAGACACCGGCCTGGCATCCTGCCAGCCGCACGGGCGGCTTGTCCTGCCATTAGCGCACCTGGCGCGGCGTGTCAAACAAGGCGGCATATTTCGCCGAAATTGTGCTCCACGTATAATTTTCTTCAGCGATCCGCTTCATGCTGCGCCCAACCGCCTGCAGCTCATCTGGCTGCACGGTATTCAGAATGGCCAGCAAACCTGCTTCGTCATCGAAGTATTGGGCCTGATTTTGCGTTGTTTCCCGGTTATAGCTCACGCCAAATGCCAGAATGGGCAAGCCCAGATACATCGCTTCCACCAGAGACGGATTCGTTCCACCGGCGCTGTGGCCGTGCACGTATATACGGCAATTGCTGCGCAACTGGTTCAGAATGCTCTGGTCATAAATCGGATCCAGCAAATGCACATGCGACACATGCGCATATTGTTGCTTCAACTCCTGCCCATACACGCTATTGGACCAGTTACCGACAATCACCAGGGGCATGCGCGTCTGCGAAGCAAAGACATCGATGATCAAGTGCACATTATTTTCCGGCTCGATGCGGCATACCTTGAAGGCATAATCATGCTGCAAGAAGGGAAAGCGTTGCAATACCTCACCGCTGATAGGCTGCTGCGTCACATGGTCTGCACCATACGCAATTAATTCGCTGGGGCGGCCATATTGCGCGCTGACATATTGCTGAATTGCCTTGTTGTCCGCAATCGTGACATCGGCAAAGCGCACCGCCGTCGCTTCGGAAAGCTTCAGGAACCATTTGGCGAAACGCCCCCATTTGGCGCGGCGCCACTCCATGCCATCGATATTGACGATGATTTTCTTTTTACTCAGCAACTTAATAACCGGCAAGAAAATACAGCCTGAAACCCCCAGGATCACCAGCACGTCCGCATAGCGCAGCGCAGACAACATGGAAACGATATCGTATGGAATACTCTGCACGCCATTCGCGTCCAGATTGACATATTTCAGCTTGATGCCCCTATAGGTCGGCGGCTGCTCGGCATATTTTTTACCACTGCAGTATACGGTGATATCAAACTTGTCGCTCAGATTATCCGTCAAATGCTCGGTCAGCGTTTCCCATCCACCGTATTTTGCCGGCAAGCCCACCGTTCCAATAATTGCAATCTTCATTTACCAGCTTTCATTTTTAACTTGTCATTCAACAGGAGTGCCGTCGCGGATATTTGCCCACTGCATGCAGCAGGACAATCCAATAGGCAATACAAAACATTATTTACGGAAATACCTTAACTTCAGCACATCGGACAATATCCTCAAGCACCCGAATGCGATGGAAATCGACAGACAGCCGATGCCGTAAAAGCGCCAATGGCGCAACATGACTTTCTTTGCGCGAAACTCATTCAAGCGCATCTTGAACAGCGCGGAAGACAGGCCGCCCGTACTGCCTGGCGCGCGCGACAGCGTCGTCATCGGCAGAGGAACGAAATGGACGGCCTTGGCCCTTGCGTTGATATTGAGCAGATACGCATAATCCTCGCAATAACGCATCAACGGCACGCCCAGGCCCAAGTTACGCCGGACTGCAAGGCAAGGGGTATACACGGGATTGAGCGCTGCCAGCAAATACTTGAACGGCAGATGGCGCAGGCGCCCCGCATACCAGCGCGCATTGATGGCATTGATATTGGTCGGCGTGTCGACGGGATGATAAACAATGTCGCACGTACCCTGTTTCAGATAGCCAAGCAGAAAATCCATTTTCTCTGGAGCAAACCGATCATCGGAGTCCAGAAACGCCACGAAACTGTAGCGCGCGCGGCGCACACCCATGTTACGAGCCGACTGGGGGCCACTGTTTTTCGCCAGGCGGTACACCCGCACGGGCACGCCGGACGAATTGCAAAATGGCAACTTTTCGGCCAGCACCAGATTGGGAGAGCAGTCGTCGACGACCACGATCTCAACCTGTCCGGTTGCAGTGGTCGTGACCGATTCTATAGCATCAAGCAACGCGTCATAGCGGGCATATGCGGGTATGACCACGGTGATACCAAATGTTTTTCCGATAGTCATAATTTAAAAAAAGCTCACCGAATTAATGGAAGACGAACCAAGCAGGAAAGCGATGGTCAGGCCAAATGACATGAGCACATAGCAATACACGCGCGAGTACATCTCCAAGGCTCGGCTGCGCTCAAGCTCATAGGCAAAGCACCACACAAAGATCGGATAAATCGAATACACAAACCGATAGCTGAAGTACGGCAGGGGAAACAGCAGGACACTGGCGATAAACAGCAGCCAAAGGAAGTTCGCGTATGGCTTCAGCTCAATATATTCCCGCTTGTTCAAATGGCGCATGAACGCATACAGGCAGAAAAAACTGGCATAGATGCTGATCCGGGCCAAGATCTCGTCGTTATCATGCGCCAGATATTTCGTGACCTCATATACAAAACCGTTGACCGGTGCATACAGGACGCTGTCCGCTGGCACAATGAACAAGCAAAGCAAGGCCAACAGGCCGCCTTGGAGTAGGCGGCGCATGTCACAACACGACAACAGATAAATTGCCAGCAATAACAATGAACTTTTATGCAACAGCAACGACATGACCAGAAAGACAAGGCCAGACTTGTGTTTCATTCCGCGCGAAATAGCCACACAAAACAGGATGGCCGATGCCGATTGCCTGAATGCATTTGTAAAAAACTCGGTGCCCACCGGGGAAATAATCAGGAAGAACAGCATGAAGAACTTGACCCGAATATTTCCTTTCATAAACAAAATCGGCAACACAATGAAGAGTATCCAGATGCTCGCAAAAGCATACCGATTGCACAATGCCCCGGGCGCCATCGAGAAAAAGAAGTCCATGACATAGAAGGAATAGTCATCGGCTTCGATGGCGCCGCCCCCGCCTTGGCAAGCCGACAAGAAATAATTCAGGTATGTCGAAGAGTCCGTGCCGAATTCTGGCGAACGGAAGGCAAAGGCGCACAAGGTGATCAGGCAGCACATCGCAATCTGAAATGACAGACGCGACTTATCCTGGGTAAACATCCCGAGTATCAAGACCGGCAGGAAAGCGAGTATATAAACTTGACCGATTGGCATTTTTCTTTTTTCAAACGGGGCAGTGCCGACTTTGCGCTACGGGGATGCAACACCTGCAACGCGCTACATGCCAAGCGCCGCAGGGCCTGGCAACGCAATTTCGGCAACATCTCAGCGCTTGAACTCTTTCATGGCGGATTGCAACTGGCTCAGATTCGGTTGCACATGCGTCAACAAATGCGCATATGCATCGCCAATATTTGTCAGTTTTTCCTGAGCATAAGCTTGACGGTTAATCGCCGGTTTGAACTTGATCTGCATAAAACGATAGGCGCGGCGTGAAAACTCGCGGAACAGTTCCCATATAAAAGATAAACAGGCGGGGCTATAACGTTCGCGCCTGATATAGGTACACAGGGCAGCTTTTGTTTCACGCCAATATTTAGGGTGATGCAGGCAGCACTTGGCATACATGCGGGGCAGATTCGGGCGATAGGCAACATTGCCGATCTTGTCGATAGCAGCCTTGAAGGAATAAGACCAGACCGTTGGCACGCTATAGAATTCAGGGATCAAGGGGTCCCACACCAGATTGGTGAAAGCGCCGATGTGCGCATTGTCGCGCAAGCCCCCCTTATGCCCCCCTTCCGCACTTTGTCCCGAAGTGCTGCCCCCCGAACTTCCTGCGATAATAAAAGGAAAGTCGATCTGCACGCTGCTGCGCGATTCCTCGGCAATCAACGCCGCGCTATAGATATCAGGGCTGACGCCGCCAAATAGCGCGCCATATTTTTGTTCGATACGTTCGGCGAGCGCACGCGACATCATTCCCAGATAGGCGCGGGGCATGGACATGACGCCGGTGCCAAGATTTTTCAATGCCTGCTGCAGCACCTGCGGTCCATTGAGCGGGGAAATGGTGGCGGAAAATGGCTGCACCGTCAGTTTGGCGGTAAAGTCCGCCCCGAAATACAAGGACTTGAAGTCCGGCCAGAAATAGGCTGCCCCCAGGGAACAGGCTGCTGCTTCGACCTGCGTGTCGCGCGCCCAGCGCGCCAACTCTTCAGCACAGGGCCCCAAGCAGTCATCATCGCCGAGGAAGATCAGATAATCGCCAGTCGCCAGACGCAATCCATTCTGAAAATTGCTGACCACATCCATTGGACGTTGCGGGTGATCATAAACCAACCGGCCAGAATCGATCCAATGCCCCAATTCTTCAGCAATTTGCATGGTATCGCTGGTATCCGATACAACGACTTCCGTATCCGGAAAGTTCGTCAGGATGGTAGTAATCGCATTGATCGCATAGCGCTGACGATTATGCGTAGGAATGATGGCAGACAAAAGAGGCATTATAAGTATTATATCTAAACAAACGGGTGGTATATCGACAATGCAATCAGATGGCGCCTTCTTAATGCGGCAGCCATTTGGCAAATCTACTGTTAGCAAGCCAACGCCTGATATCCGGCGCCGTCAACGCACTGCAAGCAACACACAGCAGTGCCGTCGCAGCGATGAACAACAAGCGCAGCCATCGGCCATCAATGGTGGAGAGGCACCAGTAGCCCAGCATCAAGCATGGCAAACTGGCCAGTACGGGTAAAGCCAGGCTCTCCCGGAACCAGCGCCCAAACTGGCCAGGCAAGAAATTCCGATGCAAGAAATACATATACGGCGGCATCGTGCACAGGTTCATGATCAGCCATGACAGACCAGCACCGGCCAGGCCGTGGTGCAGCACAAGGTAAATCATCATCGGCGTCACGACGACCACGGACACAATGCCGACCTGCAAATTCAAGCGGATATTCCCATGCGCTAAGGCCAAGTAATATGGCACGACTGTCATCGCTTGCAATACTTGTCCACCGAGCAACAGGGAAGCGGCAATTGCCGCAGCCTGGGCACTGGCTGTGGAACCGGTCCATAAATAAATCACATCGTGCGAAAACAGCGCTACCACCAGGCAGCCAGGCACGGTCACGATGGCAACAAACTGGCAGGTCCGGTGATATAGGGCAATAAGTTGCTCAGGCTCATTACGTGCGACCAATTCCGTGAAACGGGGGAAAATTGCCGAGGCAATTGGACTGGCCAATATCAATGGAACCGATGCCAGCGTTCCTGCCAGCGTATAAAAACCCAGCATTTCAAGCGACAACATCTTACTAACTGTCAACTTATCGATTTGTGTCAGTAAAATCGACAGCAGCGCCATCCCCGCCATACCTGAGGCATAGCGCCAGGTAGTATGAAACACTTGCTTCCGGAAAAAGCCGACAGAGCGCACGCCATCTGTTCTCAGTGCATGCCATAAACCATGCCGTACAGTAAGGCAATAAATCGCATTCGCCACCAGTTGCCAGATAGCAAAAGTGACGATGGTCGGCGAAAACAGCCACAACACCAACAGGGTGCCAAAGCCACGGTAGGCACTCCAGGCGATCTGCAAGAGATTCGCGCGCACTTGTTGCTGCAAACCCATCAAGCCACCGATGTACAGGCCTGATGGCAACTGGAACGCAATGGCAACGCCCATCAAGCGGATCGCCAGCGTGATATCGTCGGAATGCAAGGTACTGGCTTGCAGCCAGTGCTCGGTAATCAATGGCGCCCCCAGACACAACCCCAGAACGATCACGCAGCAAATCACCAGGTAGCTCAACTCATACGTGCGCAACAGGTCGCGCCGTTCCTGCGCTGCATTGGCACTCGCCGACAAACGTGCCATCTCGCGATTCAAGGTGGCGGAAAAACCCATATCGGCAAACGCCATGACACCGAGCAGTGTCGAATAAAACCCCACCAGCCCATAGGCTTCCGCCCCCAGCATGTGCAAATACAGGGGCACAAACAGATACACTGAAATGAAGCCCCATGCACGTCCCATGATATTGGCAGTGATATTCTGCTTAATCATGAATATTCGGGGGAATGGAGCGGGAAGATAAGAGATTTCATTTTTATTATAATTCTTAAAGCAATATGTTCGGCATCTATTATCGATGCCGCATCATTTTCACCGCTGATCAGCTATTTTTCAATTCCTGCTGTACATAATCAAGCGACAACAGCAATTTCTTGACGCCCTCGACATCGAGGCGTTGCGTATTATGCGAAGTATAGTCCTGTGCCTGATTCACTTCGGGCTGTCCATCCAGGATGAATTTATCGTAGTTCAAATCGCGGTTATCCGCCGGCACGCGATAATAATCCCCCATATCTTCCGCCTTGGCGATCTCTTCGCGAGATACCAGCGATTCATACAGTTTTTCACCATGCCGTGTACCGATCACCTTGACGGGCACATTGCTGGAAAACAGCTCTTGAATAGCCTGCGCCAGTACTTCGATGGTGCTGGCAGGCGCCTTCTGCACAAAAATATCGCCTTGCTGTCCATGCTCAAAAGCATGAATTACCAGGTCAACCGAATCTTCCAGCGACATCAGGAAGCGCGTCATTTCTGGATCGGTCACCGTCAGAGGTACGCCAGCCTTAAGCTTTTCAATAAAGAGCGGAATCACCGAACCACGCGATGCCATTACATTCCCATAACGCGTGGCACACATCACCGGCCCACCTGGGCGCACCATGCGCGACTTCGCGACCAGCACTTTTTCGGCCATGGCTTTGGAGATCCCCATCGCATTAATGGGATACACTGCCTTGTCAGTACTGAGCAAAATGACTTTTTGAACGTTATTGGCAATCGCCGCGTTCAGGACATTTTCCGTACCCAGCACATTGGTTCGCACCGCTTCCATTGGATAAAACTCGCATGACGGCACCTGCTTGAGAGCCGCGGCGTGGAAAACATAATCCACGCCAGCCATCGCCTGCGCGACACTCTGGTAATCGCGCGTGTCGCCAATATGAAATTTGACCTTATCGTTATTCAACGCGATCCGCATGTCTTCCTGCTTCTTTTCGTCGCGACTAAACACAATAATCTCTTTGACATTCGTGTTTAAGAATCTGTTCAACACGGTATTACCAAAGGATCCAGTGCCGCCAGTAATCATTAAAACTTTATTATCAAACATGTCATTCCAGGTAAAGGTAGAAATTAAAAATGGCGCTACCGTCAGGCTTGACCGGCAGACTCGTGCAACGCGCCCTTCACGGAAGCGATCAGTTGCTCGATGTCCTGCACGGAAAGCCACCAGCCACACGGCAGGGCGATTATGCTACGTTGTAATATTTCGGTATTCGGCAAGTCACGCCAGCAAGCCGCAAATCCAGAATAAATATCATTACGTTGATGCAATATTGATGCTGCCACGCCCCGCGCTTTCAGCGCCGCCAAAACAAGATCACGTTGCTCAACCGTAATTAATACAGCCCAGTATGACGGCACGGCTCCGGCGCTCGCCGGCAACAAGGTCAAGCCGGCACAGGAGGCCAGCCCATCATTGATCTGCTGTGCATGCAGGCGCGTTTGGGCAATGCGCTGCGCGACTCCCTGCAATTGTACAGAGCCCAGCGCCGCGCACAAATTATTCATGGCCATCGACCAGCCGATGACGGGAATATCGGACTGCGGACTGATTTCCCCGACGGCAGTGCGAAAACTGCCAGCATCGATACCGAAACGGCGTAGTTTGCGCGCACGGACCGCATCGTCCGGGTTGCGGCACGCCAGTGCGCCCCCTTCGGTAGTATTGATTTGCCGGTTCGGATAAAAGGAAAACACCGCGAAATCACCGAAAGTCCCCACCTGCCGGCCATCAATGGTTGCCAGCAGAGCGTTGTCGCAGTCCTCAATCAAAACGATGCCGCGCTGGCGGCAAATATCAGCGATCGTCTGCGCAGGGCCAGGATAGCCGGCCAGGTGATACAGAATCACGGCGCGCGTGGCAGGTGTGATGGCGCGCTCGAAATCGGCCACGTCCATACAAGTCGATGCCGGTGCCACATCCACCCAGACCGGGCGTGCACCACAGCCGGCAATGGCCGAATTGGTCGACATGCAGGCAAAAGCCGTGGTCAGCACATCATCTCCCGAGCGTACACCTGCCAGATACAACGCCAGGTGTAGCGCACTGGTCATATCCACAGTGGTGACGACATGTGACTGGTCCAGCAAAGTCCCCAGTCCCGCCTCGAACGCGGCAACGTGCGGGCCGGAAGCAATGCGCCCGGAACGCAATACGGCCAGCGCCGCCGCTTCCATCTCCGGCGTATTCACTACACCAAACAAAGACAGTGCAGACATAGACATCACCCTTTTTTCAGGGCATCGACAATGCGCTCGCGATCTTCCGCACCCAGCCACCAGCCGCACGGGATATGCACCATGCGGCGATAGTAGGTATCGAGCTGCGGCAGGGGGCCGGCCAGCTCCTTGAAAATACTATGCAGATGGTTTGGACGATGCAACTTCGACGCCGATACGCCGATGGCGGCAAGCCGGCGTTCGACATCGGTGGAATCATCCGACAATACGGTATACAGCCAGTAACTAGGCTCGGCCAGCTTGTCGAAGGCGGCCACGGCAAGACCTGGAATGGCGCCGATGGCACGGTCAAAATAACGGCCATTTTCTTTGTGCGGATTCAGCACACGGGCATCAATGTCTTGCAGCTGCGCCAGCCCAAACGTGGCCGTCACATTATTCATATTGTATTTATAACCGATGGACGTGATGTCGACTTCGGTACGCGGCACGCCCTTTTCCAATCCGAACCAGCGAAATTTTTTTGCTTCCCGGATCAGCGATGCATCGCGCATGGTCAACATGCCACCGTCAACGGTCGTCATGTGCTTGATGGCTTGCAGCGAGAAAATGGCAAAGTCGCCAATGGTGCCGATTGCCGCGCCATCGTAGCGCGCACCCATGGCATGCGCACAATCTTCAATCAAAGCAATACCGTGACGACGTGCGATGGACGCGATCTCCGCCAGTCGCACCGGCATCCCTGCATAGTGGACAACGAGGATCGCCCTGGTCTTGCTAGTGATGGCTGCCTCGATGGCGGCCGGGTCAAGATTGCCAGAAAGCGCATCAACGTCGGCAAACACAGGCACTGCGCCCATTTGCAGGATAACCACATTCGTTGGCTCCGCCGTCATGCTGGTCGAAATAACCTCATCGCCAGACCCTACGCCAGCCAGATGCAATGCCGCATGTAATGCGGCCGTACCGCTGCTCATCCCCAAAGCAAAAGGCAAACCAAAATGTTCGGCGAAACGTCGCTCAAACTCGTAGACCAGCTCACCCTCCCCGACCTGGCCGCTATACAGCACTTGCTCAAGTACCGGCATCAGGACCTGCTTATCAGGAAAGCCAACTTTTACTAAAGGAATCATCTTCAACTCTCGGTTTACCAAAGGCATTAAACAATGAATAGAAACATGCAGGTTCAGCACCCCGACATCCGGCGTGCCCATACATGAATGCCGACACAAGCCAGTCACAACACACATTGCGCCAGATCAGCAAGCGCTACCCATCGTTATCCATAGGTAAAGTACCGCTTGCCCACGCATAGGCAATCATTTGCGAAATCAGTTTTCTTTGATGGCGCCGCGCTTATGGGGCATGCGCACCGTCAAAGCTGCACATGATGCCAGCATCATGCCGGACACTCACGCGCCCGGGATGGCGCAATATCGGCTATGCGACGCATAAATTATCATGCAATGCGCGCTGCAGACCGCATTCCAGGCACTGCTCTGCGTGAGAGAGCTTGCCAGCATACGGCGCCTGACCAAGAAAGATCAGCAAATCTTTATATTGAATCAATCATTCAATTGTGGAAGAAAAGCAAACCCCGCCGAGAAAATTATCAATAAATCAACACCGCGCGGCACAAAAATCGGGCGTTCATTTTAAATGAAACATACATTTATTACCAGAGGCCGGCATCGAAAATCAAATCCAGCGCCCCGCAGAAAATGTCCCACGTCAGCAATTTACATATTAATTTTTCAAAATACGTACAGCACCAACACACTTCAAAATACCAAAAGCAGAATAATCGCCTCTTATCAGCCGATATATCAATATTATCAAAAAATAAGCACAACAAGCCGACAGCCCAGTCCGTGCCGCCAGCCCCCCCATACGGCGCACAGGATGTCCATGGCAGCACGCCTGACCGCACACTTTCGGCCAGACGCGCATGGCACTTCCAACAACAAAAAACTGCCAAGCTGAACCCAACCGTAGCCTATGCCAAATTTATGCAATAAAAAAAATCTCTTACACCTTGTCACAAAAAATGCAATCCTCTCAAGCCCTGGAATACGTGGCGGATGTGTCGTTACCGCGACACAAGTTCGTCCAATGCCCCATGCAATCGGCAAAGTATTCCTGCGGCATGACTGGCAATCCCAGCGCCACGCGACAGAACCCGGCATATCCCGGATCCATCGATGATGTACAACTGCCATCCGCAGGCAAGCCAGCCGCAAGCAGGATTGGCGCAATGCCCAATACCTCATGCATAGGAAAACAAGTGAGGCATATCAACAAAAAAGCACTGATGCGTCTGCGTCGATCAAGAAAATAGCGGTCAAATACAATTAAAAGCAAATTAAGAGGTCCGCAAGCCGGACGATATAAAATAAAGATGAGGTCATAAGTTAATTATTTAATATATAAATACAAAGAATTGCCTGCCATTGAAAAAATATCGAAATTAATATATTCGCGAAGCACCCCTTCAGGACGAGCCCGCAAAATCAGAAAAATAATGCAGGGACTGAGGCCCCACCAAGCCTTGCCAGCACATTCTCGCGGCGAAAAAAAGCCCGCCTTGACAGGCGGGCATCTCCTCTTTACTGGCAAGCAACAAGCTCTATCCCATAACAAAACCATGGATAAGAACTGCGCCCCGCCTATTGTTGCTTCAGCAATCCACCCAACAACGCTGCCACCTTCTGCTTCGGCTTGGCCGCGGCCGGCGCCATGCTGGCGGCAGCGGGGGCCGCCGCCTTGGCAGGCTCATATGGCTTCAGGAACCAGGGATCGGCCTTTTCGCGGCGGGCGCCGGGACCGAACGCGGAACGGGCACCGCGCTCGGCGGAGCGGCTGTCGCGGCTGTCGCTGGCATGGCGGCTGTCGGGGGCGCGCGCGGGACGTGCCTCGCCACCTTCGCTGCGGCGCGGCGGACGGCGCTCGCTGTCGCTGCTGCGGGCGGGCGCCGGGTTAAAGCCCGTCAATTCGCCGCGCTTGATGCTTTGCTTGATGAGTTTCTCGATATCGGCCAGCAAGCGCTCGTCTTTATCCGAGTAGATCGAAATGGCGTCGCCCGAGGCGCCGGCGCGGCCCGTGCGGCCGATGCGGTGCACATAATCTTCCGCGTTGTACGGCAAGTCGAAGTTGATGACGCAAGGCAAGTCGGAAATGTCCAGGCCGCGCGCCGCCACGTCGGTGGCCACCAGCACGTCGATCTCGCCCTTCTTGAACGCTTCCAGCGCCGCCATGCGTTCCTGCTGGCTCTTGTCGCCGTGAATCGCCGTGGCGCTCATGCCTTCCTGTTCCAGCACGCGGGCCAGGCGCGAGGCGCCGATCTTGGTGTTCGAAAACACGATGACCTGCTTCAGGTCGCGCTGGCGCAGCAGATGGGCAACCAGGGCATGCTTCTGGTCTTCCGTCACCTTGTAGACCACTTGCGTGACCTTGTCTGCCGTCTGGTTGCTGCGCGCCACTTCGATCGTCAGCGGATCGTTGAGGAAGGTGGCGGCCAGCTTCTTGATTTCCGGCGAGAACGTGGCCGAGAACATCAGGTTCTGGCGCTGTTTCGGCAGCAAATTGATGATGCGTTGCAAGTCCGGCAAGAAACCCATGTCCAGCATGCGGTCCGCCTCATCCATGACCAGCATCTGCACCTGGCTCAGGCTGATGTTCTTTTGCTCGATATGGTCGAGCAGGCGGCCCGGCGTGGCGATGACGATTTCCACGCCACCGCGCAGGATGACGGTTTGCGGCTTCATGTCCATGCCGCCGAAGACGACGGTCGAACGCAGCGGCGTGTGCTTGGCGTAGGCCTTGACGTTTTCCGCCACCTGCACCGCCAGTTCGCGCGTCGGCGTAAGGATCAGCGCGCGCACCGGATGGCGTGCCGGCGACATGCTGCTGCTGGCATGCGCCATCAGCAACTGGATGATCGGCAAAGAAAAACCGGCCGTCTTGCCGGTGCCCGTTTGCGCGGCCCCCATCACATCGCGGCCTTGCAGCACCACGGGAATCGCTTGTTCCTGGATCGGCGTCGGATGGGTATAACCCTGGTCGGTCAATGCGCGCTGGATTTCAGGCGCGAGGCCAAAGTCGGCAAAGGTCAGGCTGGGAGCAGCGGATGCGGCAGGTGCTGGTGCAGGTGCGGCGGCAGGCGCCGCTTCAGGGGCAATCGCCGGGCTGGGCGTAGGAGTCGATTCGGTTTCAGACATAAATTTTCTGGTGTGCCTCCGCACTGCGGAAGCCATGCTTTCTCAATAAACAACATTTCGGGGCACAGGCAGCTCCGTCTTGCAAGCCATGGATCATTGTTCTTGCGGCACCTCCGTGCTCCGGGACATGCTGTATGGCGTATGCGGGAGCGTCGAGGAGATGTGCTGCGATGGCGGCGGAGATCGCGCCGGCGGAACATCGCGCGCAGAAGATACAATATCAGTGCTGTAAACGATACCCTAATTCACCGCAACTGTACACGGAAACCGTGATTTTTGAGCAAAAAGCGTTCCAGCAATAGCCCGCCGGGATGCCGTATCATGCCAGCTCCGATGCCCGCTCCGCCGTCTCCTGCCCTTACCATGCCCACCCCGCCTTTCCCCCACGATCCGCAACCGCAACCGCCCAGCAAACCGGGCAATGACGAGTGCTGCCACAGCGGTTGCACTTTTTGCGTACTGGAAATGTACCAGGAAGACCTGGCCGCCTACGAAGATGCCCTGAGGGCGTGGCAACAGCGCCAGCAAGCCGCTGCCGCGCCCGCCACCCAGGGCGTCAAGAAACCGCGCAAGCGCGCTTAACGCTTAATTAAAAGCTTTCCCACTCATCCACTGGCGCCGCGCGGCGCGCCGTGCTGGCCAATTGACGCGGTGCAGGTGCCGGCGCCGCCGCTGCAGGCGCCTTGACAGCCTTGACAGGGGCGCGCGGCCGGTTTGCGGCGGCGCTGGCCACATCGAGCTTGAAGATGCTGACCACCTCGCTCAGGCTGGCAGCCTGCTCCTGCATCGATTCGGCCGCTGCCGCCGCCTCTTCCACCAGGGCCGCATTTTGCTGCGTCACCTGGTCCATTTGGGCGATGGCCTGGTTGACTTGTTCGATACCGGCGCTCTGCTCGCTGCTGGCGGCCGTGATCTCGCTCATGATGTCCGTCACGCGCGTGATGCTGGCAACGATATCATCCATCGTGCGGCCCGCCTGGTCCACCAGTTTCGATCCCGCCTCGACTTTCTCGACCGAATCGCCGATCAGGACCTTGATATCCTTGGCCGCCGCGGCCGAGCGTTGCGCCAGGTTGCGCACTTCCGTGGCGACGACGGCAAAGCCGCGCCCCTGCTCGCCTGCGCGCGCCGCCTCGACTGCCGCATTCAGGGCCAGGATATTGGTCTGGAAAGCAATGCCGTCGATGACGGCGATGATGTCGACGATCTTGCGCGACGACGCGTTGATCGACGCCATCGTGCCCACCACTTCGCTGACGACCTTGCCGCCTTCGATGGCGATGCTCGACGAGGTCAGCGCCATGGTGTTGGCCTGGCGCGCATTGTCCGCATTCTGCTTCACGGTCGAGGTCAGCTCTTCCATCGACGAGGCCGTTTCTTCCAGCGAACTGGCCTGCTCTTCCGTGCGCGACGACAAATCCTGGTTGCCGGCGGCAATCTGGCTCGACGCCGTGGCGATGGTATCGGTGCCGCCGCGCACCTGGCCCACCAGGTTCTGCAGGCTGGCATTCATGTCTTTCAGAGCTTGCATCAATTGCCCCGTTTCGTCTTGCGATCGCACAACAATATGCGCCGTCAAGTCGCCGGCCGCCACCTGGCGCGCCACGCCGACGGCTTCGATCAGCGGGCGCGCCACGCTGCGCGCCACCCACAGCGCCAGCAGCATGCCGATGACGACGATGCCCACCAGCAAGCCGATCAGGCTGGCGCGCGAGGCCGCATACGTTGCGTCAGCGCTGGCGCTCGAGCGCATGCCGCCGTCCGTGTTAATCGACACCAGTTTATCCAGGGCCACCATCATGTCCGTCATGACCTGGGCCGATGGCCCGACGGCCAGCGCGCGCGCCTCTTCCTTCTTCATCTCGCGCGACAGGCTCAGCATGGTTGCGTGCAGGCGCATGAATTCATCGTTAAGCGCCAGGAAACGCTCGAACACGTCCTTCTCGCCCGGTTCGGAAATCAGGCTGCGGTACTTGTCGGCATCGGCCTTCAGCTTGCTCTGCGTTTCCGTCATGCGCGTTTCGTTCTGCGCCATGTCGGCATCCTGCGCGGCCAGCATGTGCGCCAGTTCCCAGCGGCGGAAATCGCTGACATCGCTGCGCATGGACATGGCTGCCAGCACGCTGGGCATCCAATTGTCGGACAGGTCCGTCGACGCGGTATTGATGCGCGCCATGGAAAAGATCGCCGACACGCCCAGCGCGGCCGTCAACAGCAGCACGGCGCCAAACGACAAGATCAGCTTGGTGGCAATTTTCAGATCAAAAAACCATTTCATGCGTTGCTTTCCTTCATTAAACGGGTAAGCGGGACTAGACAGGCGCGCGCCAACAAATGCACGGCGCGGGCAGTGAGGGCAGGTTGAAGCGGAAATGATCAGCAAGGGAGAGCAAGAGCTCTTGCCGAAACACGGATCAATTTCCACAAGGCAACATTTTATCACCGTCGCACTATGGCGCAGAGTGGTTTGACCGCTGCAGGCAGCCAAAGTTCGCGTGTCGCGGGCAAGCTGCGTATTTTTTGCCCCGGCACCGTTGTGTCCAGAGGAAAAAATGAAAAAACAGCGTAGGAGTCGGATGACACGAGGCAATGTTCCTAGCCTACATAAGCACGTCGGCTCATCCGATGCCCGCCGGCGCCCCCTGGTCCTATAGTGGATACAAGATTCAGCACAACGCTAGCAAGCCAGAAAAGCAGCGCCATCCAACAAAATCAGAAGACGAGGCCCTACCATGTACAAAGCTTATAGCAACCTGACCCCAGCCACGAATAGCCACGCCGCCGCCCAGCACAACTGGCAAGCCGCTCCCGCCACGCCCATGATCAGCATCACCGGCGCGCAACAGAACGAATTGCTGCGCGCCTTGTCGCGCGCCGATCTGGAGCGCCTGTTTTGCCAGTTGGAACTAGTCGCTTTGCCTGCCGGCAAGCACCTGTTCGATTGCGGCGGCAAGATTGAATACACGTACTTCCCCACCAACGCCATCGTTTCCCTGCTGTATGTCATGGAAGACGGCGCCACCACCGAGATCGCCGTCATCGGCCGCGAAGGCGTCGCCGGCGTGGTGCTGTACGAAGCCGAGCGCGCCACCTGCACCGCCATCGTGCAGACGGCCGGCTATGGCTACCGCCTGAAAACCGCCTTCCTGCGCGAAGTGTTCAATGAAGGCGGCGCACTGGCGCAATTGCTGATGCGCTACACCAGCGCCATGTTTGCGCAAATGGCACAGAACGTGGTGGGCGGCCGTCATTGCAGCATCGAACAAAAACTGTGCCGCTGGCTGCTGGACCGCCTCGACCGCTCCCTGTCGAACGAACTGAAGGTCACGCAAGACACCATGGCCAACATGCTGGGCGTGCGCCGCGAAAGCGTCACCGTCACGGCCCGCAAGCTGCAGGACGAAGGCTTGATCCAGTACCGCCGCGGCACGGTCGAAGTGCTCGACCGCGAAGGCCTGGAAGCGGCTGCCGGGAATTGCTACAAGGCAGCGCGCGCCGGTTTCGAACAATTCCGCAGCGGCATCAGTGCACACAATTAAGCACCACGCTGGCAAACGGGCAGGCAAGCGGGTATCGTAGGCATTCCCGCTCACTACCCCGGAGACTGGCCATGAAACTGATCGGCATGCTCGACTCGCCCTATGTGCGCAGAGTCGCCATCTGTTTGCACTTGCAGGGAATTGCTTACGAGCACTTGCCTCTGTCCGTGTTCCGCAACATGGATGCCGTGCGCGAGATCAACCCCGTCATCAAGGTGCCAACCCTGGTCCTGGACGACGGGCAAGTGCTGATGGACTCCACCTTGATCCTGCACTATCTATCGCTGTTGCGCCCGGACGCGTCCGCCCCCACCCTCGCCGACAGCGTGCGGGCGCTGCGCCTGACGGGCCTGGCGCTGGCTGCCTATGAAAAAGCCGTGCAGATCGTCTACGAACGCAAGCTGCGTCCGCTCGACAAGCAACACGCGCCATGGCTGGAACGGGTCAGCATGCAACTGCATGCCGCCTGGAATGCGCTGGAACAGGAATGTGCGCAGCTGCCCCTGCCTGGCGAGACGGGCAGTATCGACCAGGCGGGCGTGACCATCGCCGTCGGCTGGAGCTTCGCCCAGCTGGAAACGCCCGATATCGTCAAGCCGGCCGACTACCCGGCCGTGCACGCCTTTACACGCTCGGCGGAAACCCTGCCCGCCTTCCTGGCCACGCCGCCAATCTGACGCGCCGGCTAATCGCCGGAAGCGGGTACGACAGCGGCCAGGTCAACCTGCCACCAACCCGGCCTGACATCGTCAAACGAGTGATATTCTGGCGCAAAGGCCGCCTGGCTGGGATCATCAAAACTGCCCACCAGCAAGGCCACCGTGGGCGCATCGTCGATGGCGCCGATGGAACTGCCGCAAGCGGCGCAAAAGGCCCGGCTGGAATACTCGGAAGAGCGGTAGGTGGCCGGCGCGCCGGCCGTGCCCGTCCAGCGCACTTGATCGCGCGCAAACTCCACCCACGCTACCGTCGGCGCCCCCGTGTGCTGCTGGCAATTGCGGCAGGAACAGCCGTGCGGATTGCTGCCCTCGCCCCTCACTTCGAAGCGCACCGCGCCACATAAGCAGCCGCCTGCCTGCACCGCATTCTCCATCGTATCTCCCCGTTTGCACCGTTGCGTACCTGGCCAGCCGGCACGTACCCGGTACAATATTGCCATAAACCCCCAACCCAGGACAGCCCGCAACGCATCGCGCCGGCACTATGAAAGAATGAATGGAAGACATCAATTGCGAAGGCTTGCCGCACATCCGCGTACTGGCAGGCGAAAACACCAGCGGTCCCGTGTATGAAACCCTGCCGGCGCGCCAGATCGACGAGCACGTCTATGAACTGCTGGCCTCGCCCGGCCTGACCCTGAACCTGGCGCGCGGCGACATCGTCAGCATCGCCGACCCGCTCGCCCCCGCCGAAGTCTTAAAGCGCGGCGGCAACTTCTGCATCCAGATCTACGCCGATGACGTGCCGCAAGCAGCAGTGGACCAGCTCGAACGCGACGTGCAAAGCCAGCTGGGCGGCACCATGGATGGCCAGTACAAGGGCAACCTCACCTTCAGCGTGCCGGGACACCACGGCATCTACAATGTCAACGGCCCCTTCGACGCCTTCCGCGAGGCAACAGGCGTGGAATGGTACTTCGCCAACATCTACGTCAACCTTGATGACGACGATGATGAAACCTTGCTTAACTGGTGGGTGGATATGTAAGGTTGTCCGTGCACCAGGCGGGGCCATGACACATGTCAATGTTCTGTATTGCTCTGGCACACATCAAGCTGCTTGCCCGCGCCTTGCATACGCTCTCTCTATCATCAACCGCAGAGAGCAACGCTATGCCCTACATTGCGCGTGCCGATTATGCGAAGCAAAAAGAGTTCGTGGGAAATGGCGAGTGCGTTACCCTGGTCAGGCACCTCACCGGCGCCCGCGCCTCATCGCTTTGGCGCGAAGGAGACAAAGTGCCGGGCCTGCTGGAAAAAGGCGGTATCGCGAAAGGCACGGTGATTGCCACCTTCGTCAACGGCCGCTATCAGAATCTGCGGCAGGGCAACCATGCGGCGCTATTCATTCGCCAGGTGCCTGGCGGCATTGAAATTTTCGACCAGTGGCGCAACCATAAACCTAGCGCCCGCGTGATCTACTTTGGCCGTTCGGCGGCCGGGGCATCGAATCGCCCCGAACTCTATTCGGTGGTGGAATGAAGCCGCTCGCACTGGCGACATTGGTCATCGCTGCCGCGGCGATGCGGCCAGTTGCCGCGGCCCCCATTGCGTCCGTTTCTTGCCCGCAAGCGCCTCCCTCAAGCTGGAACCTGCCGGCCAGCAAACTCGATGGCGTACGCGTTCTGTCCTATCCGTCGCATCAGCCGCCAGCAGCTGGCGAAGCGTTGCCTATCCTGGCCCCGGACAAGGAATGGACACGCAACGGCACCTTGCATCAACGCTGGGACATCAATTTTGATGCGCCCGAGTATCTGTTTCAGGTGGACTGCCTGTATGCGGGTACCGAACGCTACCTGCGCATGGCTTTGCCAGGCGTCAAACAGTGCGTTGCAGCCATTACACAGCAAACGAAAATAGTCAGGTTTCAGTGCAAATAGGTAATACGGCTGGCATGCAGCGGAGCGGCTATCGCCACCGGATGGACGCATCCCGTTAAACGGACTGCAGTCCGTTCTCACCTCCCGCCAGCGCCCCCTGTGGCGAGAAATAAACGAACTTGCCCGTGGCAGGCTGGTACAGCAAGGGCCCCTCGTCAGAAATGGCCAGCAAGCAAGGCCAGCATGCGGCAAGCGCGGCCGGTATCAGCGCATAGGCAAGCGTCCGGCTGGCCATGAAAAAGACGGGTGCTGCCCCGGCGCCGTGAAAATGGGAAGAGAGAAACCGTGCCACCCGGCCACCCTGCGCCGGGTGTTCGCTGGAAACGGCATCGAACTCGGCCAGCCAGTCCGGCCCCGACACCGTCGTCTGCAGACGGTGTCCCGCGCGCAGCCGCATGGGGTGCGTTTCGTCGGGCTGGGCCGACACATGGCGTATCCATAGTTGCGCCGCCGCATCGGGCGACAGCACCCGCACCTGCGCCAGCGTCCCTGCCGATATGAAAAAATCGGCATCGAAGAAAGGCCAGTCCGCTTCAGGCTGCAGCGGCCGGCCAGCGTCGCCGCCCAAGTCTCCTACGATTGACATATCTCAAGGTAGCGGCCCAGCACCTTGTCCATGCCCTGCTCGATGCATTCGACCACCAGCGCGTGGCCGATCGACACTTCCAGGATGCCGGGAATGTCCAGGAAGCGCGCCAGGTTGTGCAAATCGAGGTCGTGCCCCGCATTCACGCCCAAGCCCAGCGCCTGTGCCCGCCGCGCCGCCTGCAAATACGTGTCAAACACGGCCTCTGCCTGCGCGCCGCCATAACTCTCGGCAAACCGTTCCGTGTACAGCTCGACCCGCGCTGCGCCCACCTCGCGCGCCCATTCCAGCGCAGGGTAGTCGGCATCGACAAACAGGCTGACGCGGATGCCCAGGTCGTTCAATTCCGCAATGACGGGGCGCAACAGCGCCGCATGCCGTTCGATGTCCCAGCCGTGATCGGACGTCAGCTGGCCCGGCATATCGGGCACCAGGGTGCATTGCGCCGGGCGCGCGTCTTTCACGACTTGCAGGAATTCCGCCGCCGGATAGCCCTCCACATTCAGCTCGCGTCCCCGTTCCGCGCACAGGCGCTGCAACGGGGCAACATCATCATAGCGCGCATGGCGCTGGTCCGGGCGCGGGTGCAAGGTAATGCCGGCGGCGCCCAGGTCGAGGAAGCGCGCGGAAAACGCGAGCAGGTCCGGGAAATTGCGGCCGCGCGAATTGCGCAGCAGGGCGATTTTATTGACGTTGACGGAGAGCTGGGTCATGGCAGGAATGAAGTGAAAGTGACGGGTCTGGCAGCGATTGTAGCGGATCGCCCGCGCAGGGCATGGCCAACCGAACTCAGCGCTACGTGCTACGATGCAAGACAAGTTCCTTTCAATACATACCATGACCTACCAGCTATTCCTGTTTGACCTCGACGATACCCTGCTCGATTTCCGGGCGTCCGAAAAACGCTCATTCCTGCACACCATGCACGAACTAGGCTTGCGCAACGGCATCGACGCGCTGTTTTCCCAGTACCAGGCGATCAACGTCGACCTGTGGAAACGTTTCGAAACGGGTGAGGTGAGCAAGGATTTCCTGAAGGTGGAGCGCTTCCGCAAGACGTTTGCGCTGAACGGCATCGCCATCGACCCGGAACTGGCCAGCCGTCTGTATCTGGAATCGCTGCCGGACACGGTCGTGCTCATCGACGGCGCCAAGCAAGTGTGCGAAACGCTGTCGCGCATCGGCGAAGTGGGCATCATCACCAACGGCGTCGACGCCATCCAGAACCGCCGCATCGCGGCCTCCGGCCTGAGCGACTACATTTCCTTCGTCGCCACCTCCGAAGCGTGCGGCCACGCCAAGCCGGACGTGCGCTTCTTCGACTACGCGGCCAACATGGCGCGCGCATTCAGCAAGGAGACGACCATCATCATCGGCGACCGGCTGGACGCCGACATCCTCGGTGCCAACCGCTACGGCATCGCCAGCTGCTGGTTCAACCCGGACGGCATGGCCAACACCTCGGCCGCCATCCCCACCTGTGAAGTCGCCAGCCTGCACGACGTCGTGCCAGCGCTGGACATGATGCAGGTCAACTTGAAACAGGCTTGATCTTCCACAAGCGCACCACCTGAATATGCAGGCAGCGGCACGACAACATGCCGCTACTCGCGTAGAGTGACGGCAAGCGCCCTGCCCGCCTGAGTTCGCGTCAAGCGATCAATCGCGCGTCAGCACTTCCAGCAATTCGATCTCGAAGATCAAATTGGAGTTCGGTGGTATCAAGCCCACCTGCCGCTCGCCATACGCCAGCGCCGCCGGCACCCACAGCTTGCGCGTGCCGCCCACCTGCATGCCATGCAAACCCAGAATCCAGCCCTGGATCACCTTGTTATTGCTCAACACACAGCGAAACGGCTCGCCCCGTTTGTGCGACGAGTCAAACTCCGTCCCATCCTCCAGCCAACCCCGGTAATGCGCCGTGACCAGCGCGCCACGCGCCGCCGCTTTGCCATCACCCACCACGATATCGTCAATCTTCACTTCAGCCGTCATCCCGTTTCATCCTTGAGAAATATCAATGCCGCGATTGTACGACAGCATGAAAAAAGCCCCGGCAGTGGCCCGCCGGGGCTCAATCTATTGCTGCAAATTCTGGTGGGCCTCACGTGAGTCGAACACGGCATCAACGGATTATGAGGTACATGCTCTACTGGCGAAATAGAATACTATCGCACAGAAAAATTAGATTATTCCATTAAAAATCAAAGAGTAGACCGGTCTAATTAATAACCAAATCACCGCCCTTAGCACTCAAAACATATATTTCGGCATCAATATCGCTCTTAAACTCATCTCGAGTGGCAAATATCTTTTTAGCATCAATCAAATCCTCCATATAATCGTAGAAATCTTCTCTTCCTAACGCATCCTTAACGGTTACATCATTATTTTTACACCACCTAACAATTCCAGTTCGTATCCTAGATCTCATATCAAATGTAGGCCGTGAAACCTTACCAATAGACATCCTACGCATTCCAGCGATTTCAGATTGCAAATCAGAAAGCATTTCAATTACAACCTTATCCGTTGAGCCTTCCGCCTGCTTTAAACTAGCTACAGTAAAAGTACCAAAATTCTTTAAAAAAGTTGAATGTGTAGGGTCTCTCTCTGCCTCCCTCATCGTAGCAATAACTTTATCCAGAAGATTCTTCTTGAAAGAAACAACAGAAGCAAATCGCAAATCACGCCTATAGGCAATATGTTCAATCACACCAGTATCAAATGAGTAATCAGTCTTATCATCTTTTACAATAACCGTTGGTTTATCGAATGCCAACCTCATTCCTAATTCAAACATTACATTTGGGTTCTTACCACTTACATCACAAACCACGATATCTGATGAGTAAAGATTCTGAACAATACGTTTCTGAATCACTCCGACATCATCAGCATCGCTTACGAGTCTTACTGTAATTTTAAAATCACAGATAGCTTCCACAGCATCAGTAATTATAGATTTAACCTCGGACCAATGTTCTGCAGGATATCCTTCCATACTAGAAATTGGCATAACAAGACCACATGTTTTAATGATTTTTTCGTCTGTCATATATAATTAATCTAAAAAATTTTAAATATCAGCGTAATACACAGACTCTAACCGACTATGCTCGGCAAACTATCTGCATATACCGGTAAATAGGATACCGGGAAGTGTGCATAACGGCGAACCATTTGGCTACGCTCCTAAATAGGCTTAAAAAATGAATTTCCCCTCGGTTTTATAGCCATTTGGGGCCGGCGTCGGGACCATCTCCAACGCCAGTCTTTCACCCTTTCGTAAATATTTGTCGAAAATATTCTCAGAGTTTTTTCCCATAAGATAACGCCCTCTTTCTCGCTCAAGCCAGCCACTAGCGGTTGCCCCCACAAATTTAAGATAGTGCTGCGATTTCGCTAAAGGGCTAGAGGTGAGGAATTTTTCTTGTTGAGCGCCGCTAAGATTAGCCTGAGGATGGTTATCTATATTAAACTTCCACCAAACGGAAATACGCAGCTCCCCTGAACCTATAGGGTCCCAGTTAACTATGGAAGTTTCGCCGGCAATCACTGTAGTGATGTAACCGCCTGCGCCACGAGATTCCTCTTCGGTATAGTCAAAGCGTATCAACCCTTTTTCTAAAAGTTGATTGATCCCCAAGATAAGCAGTTTGCGATAGACATTCATAGTGGCAGATGAGGGTTGTATTGGCAACTTCACAAGTATAACCCAAGGTGATGACTATTGAGGCTGTGTGAAACAAGCACGTCGGTGCTGCAACGCTTTCCAGCACCAATACGGCAGAGAAACGTAAAACTGGGTATGAAACCGGGTACAAAATAGTACTTTTGAGGGGTGGTAGTAGGGGTGGTAGGGTCAGGTCCGCCATTCAGACACAAGCCCAATCATAGTCGCATTGAACAACGATCATGAGCCGGCGCGTACTCAATTGCAAATACAAGGTCGAACGCAGGCAAAGTGCGCAGCACCTCCTATGCACTCCGTACCGCTATAATTTGAAATTAGTGACAAAACCATAACCAGCCCATCCAAACGACCAAACCTTGCGCTGATTGTCTAGCGCATAAAAAAAAGCCCCAGCAGTCACCCGCTGGGGCTAATTCTCTACTACTAAATTCTGGTGGGCCTCCCGTGAGTCGAACACGGCACCAACGGATTATGAGTCCGCTGCTCTAACCAAGCATGAGCTAGAGGCCCGGGGACTGCGGCTTGGCGGCGCTGTTGATGCCTGCCTCGCGCGGCCGTTTTGGAAACGGACACGCGAGGATAGGGGTATCAGGGGCGTACGTCAAGCCCTATTGGCTTCTAGTTGCCTTCCAAGAAGCTTTTCAGCTTGTCGGAGCGCGATGGGTGGCGCAGCTTACGTAGCGCCTTGGCTTCGATCTGACGGATGCGCTCGCGCGTCACGTCAAATTGCTTGCCCACTTCTTCCAGCGTGTGGTCGGTGGACATCTCGATGCCGAAACGCATGCGCAGCACTTTCGCTTCGCGTGGCGTCAGGGAATCGAGCACGTCCTTGACCACGCCCCGCATGGACGCGTGCAGCGCTGCATCGGCCGGCGCCAGGGTGTTGTTGTCCTCGATGAAGTCGCCCAGGTGGGAATCGTCGTCGTCGCCGATCGGTGTTTCCATCGAGATCGGTTCCTTGGCGATTTTCATGATCTTGCGGATCTTGTCCTCGGGCATCTCCATCTTGATCGCCAAAGTGGCCGGATCGGGCTCCGCGCCTGTTTCCTGCAGGATCTGGCGGGAAATCCGGTTCATCTTGTTGATCGTCTCGATCATGTGCACGGGAATGCGGATCGTGCGCGCCTGGTCGGCGATCGAGCGGGTAATCGCCTGGCGGATCCACCAGGTCGCATACGTCGAGAACTTGTAACCGCGGCGATACTCGAACTTGTCGACGGCCTTCATCAGGCCGATATTGCCTTCCTGGATCAGGTCGAGGAATTGCAGGCCCCGGTTCGTGTATTTCTTGGCGATCGAAATGACCAGGCGCAAGTTGGCCTCCGTCATTTCGCGCTTGGCCTTGCGCGCCTTCATTTCACCGGCCGCCATCTGGCGGTTGATGTTGCGCAAGTCCGGCAACGGCAGCACGACGCGCGCCTGCAGGTCGATCAGGCGCTGCTGCAGTTCCTTGACGGTCGGAATGTTGCGGCCCAAGATGGCGCTGTACGCGTGTCCTGCGTTGACTTCGCCATCGACCCAGTCCAGGTTGGTTTCATTGCCCGGGAAGACCTTGATGAAGTGGGCGCGCGGCATGCCGCAGCGGTTCACGGCCACGTCGAGGATCTGTTTCTCGATATGGCGCACTTCGTCGACCTGGCCGCGCAGGGTGTCGCACAGCTTTTCCACGACCTTGGCCGTGAAGCGGATGCCCAGCAGCTCTTGCGAAATGGCTTCCTGCGCCTTGGCGTACGGTTTCGAGTTGTAGCCTTCCTTTTCGAAGGCGCGGCGCATCTTGTCGAATTGCTGCGAAATGACGGCGAATTTTTCCAGCGCCGTGCGTTTCAGGGTTTCCAGCTGTTCGGCCGAGAAGCCGGCCGCGCCGGAAGCGCTCGCTTCTTCCTCTTCTTCCTCTTCCTCTTCTTCCGCTTCGCCTTCTTCCTCGTCTTCTTCGACGGGAGCGGACACGACCGGAGCAGCGGCGACCGGTTCGTTTTCATCGACGAGGCCGTCGACGATTTCATCGATCTTGATCTCTTCGTTGGCGATGCGGTCGGCGGCGGCGATGATTTCGGCGATCGTCACGGGACAGGCGGAAATGGCCTGGATCATGTCTTTCAAGCCATCTTCGATGCGCTTGGCAATCTCGATCTCGCCCTCGCGCGTCAGCAGCTCGACCGAGCCCATCTCGCGCATGTACATGCGCACGGGGTCGGTGGTGCGGCCGAAATCGGAATCGACGGTCGACAATGCGGCCTCGGCCGCCGCTTCCGCCTCGTCGTCGCTGGTGACGACGGCAACGTTATCGGACAGCAACAACGTTTCCGCATCGGGCGCGTGTTCGTAGACGGCGATGCCCATGTCATTGAAGGTGCCGATGATGCCTTCGATGGCTTCCGGATCGACGATGTTTTCGGGCAAGTGATCGTTGATTTCCGCATACGTGAGGAAACCGCGTTCCTTGCCGAACTTGATCAGGGTCTTGAGTTTCTGGCGCCGGCGCTCGAGTTCTTCCTCGCTCGCTTCCGTGTCGGACGAGAAAGCGTCCTTCAGCAGCGCGCGCTCTTTCGCCTTGCGGTCCTTGGCCTTGGCCTTGTCGACGGCCTTCAGTTCGGCCCGCTCGACGGCGTTCAGGGCGGCGACTTCATCATTTTCTGGCTGGAATTCTTTGGGCTTGCGGCCGCGGCGGCCTGGCACTTTTACCGACGGCAAGACATAACCGGACGTATCGATGGCCGCCAGGGTGGCGGCGTCGGTGGTCTGGCTGACCACGGGCGCGCTGGTCACGCGCGCTTCGGGCCGGTCGAGCGCCTTTTCGGCTTTCGTGGTAACTTTAGTGGGCTTTGCAGCCGCTTTGGATTCGGGTTTCTTGATTGGCACAGGCGCTTTCGATTACACAACGACTTGCTTTACGGTGGATTAGGATAAAGTTTGCTGCCAGTTCCCTGTCTACCTGCGGGAACCACCATCTTCGAACCTGCCGACTACGCAAATTCGACACTGTTACGTTACTTACACCTCATCGGCCACGATCCGCGGGAAGCGCAGCAATTCCTGTCCACCGGCTGTTGCCAGCCGTCTCGGCAAAAATTCCTGCATCGACCGCGTTGGGAGCGAGAGCCTGGCGCGGCTTGCCAGCGTCCGCGAGCCTTGCCCGCAACGCCGAAAGCGCCAGTTGGCCCTGGCTGCCGACACGATCCACCGCGCCGATCAAGAGCCTAACTTACTGAAAACAAATACTATTTACGAAACAGAACTAGCTTGCCAAAGCACACAATACTTAGCATTTAATTATAGCACGCGAAAAATGTTTTTCCAGTGCGCGCCATATCCTCAGGGCAAGGTTAGCGATTCACCAACTCGGCATCGCGTTCGCGTTCCAGCTCACCCTGCTCCTGCATGATTTCGCGGTAGCGTACACCAATTTTCTCCGATGGCAAACCCGACGCAAACAATTGCTGCAATTCCGCCTTCAAGGCATTCAATTTGATCTCGCGGATGGTGCTCACCAGCCACGACAATTCGCTGTCGTAATCGGATTCCGTGCCGGCCGCGATCTCGCCGATGATCTCGTCGTATTCGCTGCCCAGCTCCTTCAACTGCTGCGCCAGCGCGGCAAAACTGCCGTGCTCGCCCAGTGCCTGGCCCACGGCCACCAGCTGCCCCAGGCTGTGCGCCGCATCCGGTCCCAGGTGCTGGAAGGCGGTCAGCGCCGCTTCATCGATGCGCAGGGTCAAGGGCGGGTGCGCCACCAGCATGCGCATGATCTTCAATTCCAGGCCCACGGGCACGGGGCGACCCGATTTCGGCGGCGCGCGGTGCGCCACGGCAACGGGTTTCGCCAGCTCGAACAGGGCCTCGATCTCGGCCGGCGTGGACTGCGTCAGCTGGGCCAGGCCCCGCACGATCTGCAGGCGCAAGGACGACGGCGCCATCAGCTGCAGCAGGGGCTTGGCGTCGAACTGCACGCGGGCGCGCCCTTCCGGCTCCGACAAATCATGCTCGCCCGACACTTCCTTCAGCAAGAATTGCGACAGCGGCATGGCTTCATGCACTTGCTGCTCAAAACCTTCGGCGCCGAATGCGCGGATATAGCTGTCCGGATCGTGTTCCGACGGCAAGAACAGGAATTTGATCGTTTTATTGTCCGACACGTGGGCCAGGCTCGCTTCCAGCGCGCGGCGGGCGGCGCGGCGGCCGGCCTTGTCGCCGTCGAAGCTGAAAATCACGTTATCGGTCTGGCGCAGCAGTTTTTGCACGTGGGTGGGCGTGCACGCCGTGCCCAGGGTGGCCACCGCCTGCGGGAAACCCATCTGCGCCAGCGCCACCACGTCCATATACCCTTCCGTCACCAGCACGTAGCCGGCATCGCGGATGGCCTGGCGCGCCTCGAACAAGCCATATAGTTCAAAACCCTTGGAAAACAAGGGGGTTTCCGGGGAATTCAGGTATTTCGGTTCGCCATGGTCGAGCACGCGGCCGCCAAAGGCGATGACCTGGCCCTTGGTATTGCGAATCGGAAACATGATGCGTTCGCGGAAACGGTCGTAGCGCTTGCGGTTGTTGCCCTCTTCATCGACCTTGTCGATCACGAGACCGGCCTCGGCCAGGGCTACCACGTCGTAATCGGGGAACACGGAACGCAGGTTATCCCAGCCGCCTGGCGCAAAACCCATGCCGAAGCGAGCGGCCACTTCGCCCGTCAAGCCCCGGTTCTTCAGGTAGGCGATGGCTTCCGGCGCGTGGCGCAATTGCCCGCGGTAATAATCGCACGCCTGCGTCATGGCGTCGGACAGGGCCAGGCTTTGCGCCTGGATCTGCGCGCGCTGGGCCGGCGGGATCTTGTCGTCCGCTTCCGGCACGACCATGCCCACGTTCTGCGCCAGGTCCTTGACGGCATCGACAAAGCCCATGCCCGAGTATTCGATCAGGAAGCCGATCGACGTGCCATGCGCGCCGCAGCCGAAGCAGTGATAGAACTGCTTGGTGGGGCTGACGGTAAAGCTGGGCGATTTTTCACTGTGGAACGGGCACAAGCCCATGAAATTGGCGCCGCCTTTTTTCAGCTGCACATAGCGCCCCACGACATCGACGATATCGACGCGGTTGAGCAAATCGGAAATGAAGGATTGAGGTATCACTGGCTAGGGCGGGTCTTGTTATAGGTCAGACTATACTACCGCACGTGGCCTGAGGTTGAGCCAGGTCAACGTGTGGGCTGTTTAACAGGCTGCCAGCGCGACGGCTGGCAGCCCTTGCTACTATTGTTGCTTACGCGGCCGGCGTCAAGGCTTTCTTGACCAGGGCGGACACCACGGTCATGTCGGCGCGGCCAGCCAGCTTCGGCTTGACGATGGCCATGACCTTGCCCATGTCTTGCGGACCGGCGGCGCCCGAGGCGGCCACGGCGGCAGCCACTTCGGCCGCCACTTCTTCATCCGACAGGCCGGCAGGCATGTAGCCGATCAGGTGCACCAGCTCGGCTTTTTCGATGTCGGCCAGATCGGCACGGCCACCGGCTTCGAACTGGGTGATCGAATCCTTGCGCTGCTTGATCATCTTTTCCACGATGGCCGTCACGTGGGCATCCGTCAATTCGATGCGCTCGTCGACTTCCTTGCGCTTGATTTCCGCCAGCAACAGGCGAATCGTGCCCAGCTTGCCCGCTTCCTTGGCGCGCATGGCGTTTTTCATGTCTTCGGTAATTTGTTCTTTCAAGCTCATGGCAATCCTCGTGTTGGTAAGTAGGGCTCGATGCTCGTGCAGGCACTCCAAGCAGGCGGCCACAAAAGCGAAAACCCGCTGCGGCGAACCGGAGCGGGTATGCGACTCATCTGAAGTATCACTCCAGGCGAATCAAAACAAAACCCGTGGCGAACAATGCGCCGAACTACCCGGGTTGGTTCTGACTGAACAGTCTTAGAATAATTTTTTCGGCAGTTGTTGGCTGCGGATGCGTTTGTAATGACGCTTGACAGCAGCTGCCAGCTTGCGCTTGCGCTCAGCTGTTGGCTTTTCGTAGAATTCGCGAGCGCGCAATTCGGTCAGCAGACCCGTTTTTTCGATGGTGCGTTTGAAGCGACGCATTGCGACTTCGAACGGCTCGTTTTCTTTAAGGCGAATAGTGGTCATGTAAAATTCAAACCGTTGAGGTGGTGTATAGGAAGAGATAGATAGTAGCAGCTTTTATTCGGAAAGGGAAGCCCCTCCCCACTTGCGTGCGGCATGCAGCCTGAGGTCGCTGCCGGAATGTGGCGTAAACCACGCACCGGTGCACCCATCCTACAGAGTTGCTTACTGCAAGGCAATACCTGCCGCCATGCCGGAAGCCCAGGCCCACTGAAAGTTGTAGCCGCCCAGCCAGCCCGTCACATCGACCGACTCACCGATGAAATACAGGCCCGGCACCTTATTGGCCATCATGGTCTGCTGCGACAGTTCGCGCGTGTCGATGCCGCCGCGCGTCACTTCCGCCTTGCGGTAGCCTTCGGAACCGTTCGGCACGATGGACCAGGCATTGATGGCCTGCCCCAGCTTGCGCAGCTGCGCGTCGGGCATGTCGGCGATGCGCGCGTCCGGCGCCAGGCCGTTCGTGGCCAGCAGGCAATCCGCCAGGCGCTGCGGCAGCCATTGGGCAACGATATTGCCCAGCTGCTTCTTCAGGGTGCCCTTGCCTTCGATCAAGGTCTGCGCCACGTCGACTTCCGGCAACAGGTTGATGACGATGGGCTCGCCCGGCAGCCAGTAACTGGAAATCTGCAAAATTGCCGGGCCCGACAGGCCGCGATGCGTAAACAGCAAATCTTCGCGGAAACGCGCACCCGTGGCCTTGCGGCCCTTCAGGCTGCCCGTTTCCACATCCACTTCCAGCGCGATGCCGGACAGTTCCGCAAACGGCGCCCAGCTGGCCGGGTCGAACGTCAGCGGCACCAGGGCCGGACGCGGCTCGACCATCATCAAATCGAATTGTTTGGCGATGCGGTAGGCAAAGTCGGTGGCGCCGATCTTCGGGATCGACAGGCCGCCCGTGGCGATGACGATGCTGGCCGTCTCGATGTCGCCGCTGTCCGTCTGCAGCACGAAGCCGCCGTCGTCTTGCTGGACAACATTGTCGATCTTGCATGGCATGCGCCAGTGCACGCCGCCGGCGGCGCACTCGTCCTTGAGCATGTCGATGATCTGTTCGGCCGATTCATTGCAGAATTGCTGGCCCTTGTGCTTTTCGTGGTAGCCGATCCGGTATTTTTTCACCAGCGCGAGGAAATCCTGCGGCGTATAGCGCGACAGCGCACTCTTGCAGAAGTGCGGATTTTCCGAGAGGAAATTTTGCGGCGTGGCGTTAATATTAGTGAAGTTGCAACGCCCGCCACCCGAGATGCGGATCTTTTCGGCAAGCTTGGCCGCGTGATCGATCAACACCACGCGCTTGCCTTGCTGGGCGGCAACAGCCGCACACATCATGCCGGCCGCGCCCGCGCCGATCACTGCCACATCAAATTGTTTTGCCATAAGAATTCCGGTCACCGCTGATTACAAAGACGCCATTGTAAACTGCGGCGGCGCGGCTAGCGCGGCCGTGCTGCAATCTGCCGCGATGCCATCAGGCATTGCTCCACCTGTCCGGCGATCGATGGCGGCACGGGCACCTCGCCGCGCAGCACGGCGGCGATCCAGGCGGCCGTGGTGGTCGCGTCGCGCTCGGCCGGCAGATGCGGCAGTTCTTCCACCAGAAGTTGCTTTTCCACCAATACCGTGCGCTCGCCGTCGTGGAACCAGTCGATCTGCTGCGCCTTGTTGGCGTTGGCCACCGTTTCGCCTTCCGTGCCGCGCATCAGGAAGGCGTCGCCGCGCCCAGGAGGGCATGCCGTCAGGAAATACTCACCGAGCATTTCCAGGTATTCGGGATGCGTGTACGACACCAGGCGCAGGGCGGGCCCGGCGAACGGCTGCATGATTTTCACCAGGGTGTGCGTGGAATTGCGCACGCCCAGCACGCGCCGCAGCGACAGCAGGTGCGCCAGGCGGGGCGCCAGCGCTTCGATGGGCAGGAAGGCCGCTTCGCCGCGCGCCATGGCGGCCTCGGCTTGCGCATGGCCCTGCGAGGCGGGCACGCCCAGCGCGGCCAGCACTTCGGCCGTCGTGATGCGGCCCGGGTCGCTGGTCACGCCATGCACGAGCACGGGTGCGCCCGCGCGCGCCAGCAACAGCGCCAGCAAGGCCGTAAGGTTCGCCATCTTGCGCGCGCCGTTGTAGCTGGGAATGATGATGGGCGCGAATTCACCGGCCGGCGCGGCCAGCGGGGCGAACGAGGCTTCGGCCGCATCGAGGAAGCCGGCGATCTCGTCCACGGACTCGCCCTTGATGCGCATCGACAATAAAATGCCGCCCAATTCCAGGTCCGACACGCGGCCCTCGAGCATGGCGCGGTACAGGGCGCCGGCATCAATGCGCGTCATGCTGCGCGCGCCGTTCTTGCCGCGTCCTATTTCTTTAATGAAACGCGCGGCGGGAAATGGCTCGCCGGCCACATCGGTATGGGGGATGGATACAGTCGTCATGGCGCCAGCTTACACGGATTTTTCCCCGTGCAGACGGGCTGATCGACGGCATAGGCGCCGATGCAACAGTCTTCCAGGCTCTTTTACGAATTTGCTTCGCACCTGCATCCAAACGCGCCGCCGCTGCGTATAAGACTGCACAGGGGGGGGGAACTCATCATGGAACACGCGATCAAACAGGAAACTGCCTTTGTCGGCATCGAAACGAGCAAGCTGCTGCTGAAAGCCGTGCTGCGCTCGGGCGGCGAGGTGCTGTGCAAGGTGCTGGAAAACGACATGGCCGGCTACCGCTGGCTGCGCAGCTGGCTGCAAAGGAACGACGTGCCCGTCATGGGCTTGCGCGTCTGCATGCGCCTCGACGCCCCGTACAGCGAGGCGCCAGCCCGCGTGCTGGCCGACATGGGCATGCTGGTCTGCGATGCCCAGCCCGCGCAGCTGGCAGACTATCTGCGCAATCAAGGTTTGCCCGCGAACGCGGCGCACGGCGCCGTAGTGCTGGCCAATTACTGCGAGGACAAACGCCCCGCATGCTGGACGCCGCCCTCGCCCGCCTACGTGGAACTGCGCCTGTGGCTGCGCCGCCTGCACGCCATCGAAGGCGTGCGCAAGCAGGAGTCGGCGCGCCTCGACGCCCATCTGCAGGCTGGCCAGCACGCGCTGCATGCCCTGTTGCGCCAGCAGATCGCCTGCCTGGATGCGCAGATACGCCAGCATGAAACGGCCATCCTCGAGCATGTGCGGCGCCATCCCGGCCTGCCCCGGCCGCCCGAGCTGGCCGGCAACTACCAGTACATCGCCCGCTACAGCGTTGGCGCCAGCCTGGCCGGCCGCCACTGAGCGCCCGGCAGCAAGGGGCCGGCGGCGTGCCGGCCCTGCCATAAAAACAACTCATGCATTCCCGTTTTGGCCCCATCCCCGCCGCCAGGCCGCATTTCCGCTACACTATTGCCTCTTAAAGAACGCAATAGCGAAAGCCGAGCCAGAATCATGAATACGCCAGACATCGAAAATATCAACGTCACCTCCTTCGCGCCCATGCCGACACCGGCCGAACTGCACGCCAAGCTGCCCCTGTCGGAAAGCGCCTTCGACACCGTCAGCCGCGGCCGCGAAGCGCTGCGCAACATCATCGACCGCAAGGACCAGCGCCTGTTCGTCGTCGTCGGCCCGTGCTCGATCCACGACCCCGTGGCCGGCCTCGATTACGCGCGCCGCCTGAAAGCGCTGCAAGAGGAAGTCAAGGATACGATGCTGCTGGTGATGCGCGTGTATTTCGAAAAACCGCGCACCACCACGGGCTGGAAGGGCTATATCAACGACCCGTACATGGACGATTCGTTCAAGGTCAACGAAGGCATGGAAAAGGCGCGCCAGTTCCTGCTCGACGTGTGCGAACTGGGCTTGCCCACCGCCACCGAAGCGCTGGACCCCATCTCGCCGCAATACCTGGGCGATCTGATCGCCTGGACGGCCATCGGCGCGCGCACGACGGAATCGCAGACGCACCGCGAAATGTCGTCGGGCCTGTCGACGCCCGTCGGCTTCAAGAACGGCACCGATGGCGACATCAGCATCGCCGTCAACGCGATTTTGTCGTCGGCACACCCGCACTCCTTCCTGGGCATCAACGGCGAAGGCAACGTCGCCATCGTGCGCACGCGCGGCAACGCGTACGGCCACGTGGTGCTGCGCGGCGGCGACGGCCGCCCGAACTACGATTCGGTCTCGATCGCCATCGCTGAACAGGCGCTGGCCAAGGCCAAGCTGCCAGCCAACCTGGTGGTCGACTGCTCGCATGCGAACAGCTATAAAAAGCCGGAACTGCAGCCGCTGGTGATGGGCGACGTGGTCAACCAGATCCGCCAGGGCAACCGCTCGCTGGTGGGCGTGATGATCGAATCGAACATCGTCGGCGGCAACCAGAAGATCCCGCAAGACCTGTCGCAACTGACCTACGGCTGCTCCGTCACGGACGGCTGCATCGACTGGGACACGACGGCCACCATGCTGCGCGACGCGCATGCGCACTTGTTAAGCCGCCCTGCATAAGCCTCTCGCGGATACGAAAAACGGCGCCCTGTGCGCCGTTTTTTTCTCACACTGCCATCTGCACATGCGGCAGCACGGCGAACGATCCCGCCAGCGCCTGCTCTGCCTTGCTGGCCGGGATATTCAGTTCATTGATGTCCAGGTAGATGCGCCCATCGAGGATGCGCACGGCGTACAGGCGCGCCATGCCCTGCACGGGCGCCACCAGGCGGCCCGAATCGAGCTCGATGATCCAGCTGTTCTTCGGCCCCATCAGGTTTTTCTCCATCAGCACCCCCTGCGCCAGCGGTCCGCCCAGGCAGGGCACCGTGTCGAGCAGCGCGTACACCGTGTCGTCCACGGCGCGAAACAGCGCCACGCCCGGCAAATCCTGCCACGCCAGGCCCCGCTGCACCATGCGCGCGCCCGCCAGCGGCATATCCTTCAGGCGGCAAATCATTTTCCATTGTTCCGGCATCGCAAGCTCCCTTGAGAAAGGCACACGCCTCTCTAAGCAAGAGCGGTGCCAGTGCCGTTCCAGGCGCAAAGCAGCCGCAATCCCGGGAAAAACCGGCCCACGGCGCACTGCGCAAGTGCACACTGCCGCCGAAATGGTGCGCCGGCCGCACGGTGGACTGCGCGGCTTTCCTTTACAATGGCGGATTACTCCTCCCTATTCAGTACCTTCATGATTGTTCTTGGCGTCGAATCCTCCTGTGACGAAACCGGCCTGGCCTTGTACGACACGCAACGCGGCCTGCTGTCGCACGCCCTCTATTCGCAAGTCGCCATGCACGAGCAGTACGGCGGCGTGGTGCCGGAACTGGCGTCGCGCGACCATATCCGCCGCGCCATCCCGCTGCTCGAAGAGACCCTGACGAAGGCCGGCATCACCCTGCCCGAAATCGACGCCATCGCCTACACGCAGGGCCCGGGACTGGCCGGCGCGCTGCTGGTGGGGTCGTCCGTCGCCTGCAGCCTGGGCCTGGCCATCAACAAGCCGGTGCTGGGCATCCACCACCTGGAAGGCCATCTGCTGTCGCCGCTGCTGGCGTCCGAGCCGCCGGAATTCCCCTTCATCGCGCTGCTGGTATCGGGCGGCCACACGCAGCTGATGCGCGTCGATGGCGTGGGCCAGTACACGATGCTGGGCGAAACGCTCGACGATGCGGCTGGCGAGGCGTTCGACAAGTCGGCCAAGCTGCTGGGCCTCGGTTACCCGGGCGGCCCCGCCATTTCGCGCCTGGCCGAATTCGGCGACCCGCTGGCGTATAAACTGCCGCGCCCCTTGCTGCACTCGAAGGATTTCAATTTCAGTTTCTCCGGTTTGAAGACGGCCGTGCTGACGGTGGTCAAGAACCATGAAGAAAAAGTCATCGCCAATATCTGCGAACAGGACAAGGCGAATATCGCGCGCGGCTTCGTCGACGCCATCGTCGACGTGCTGACGGCCAAATGCGTGTCGGCCCTCAAGCACACGGGCTTGAAACGCCTGGTGATCGCCGGCGGCGTGGGCGCCAACGCGCAGCTGCGCGCCTCGCTCAACGCGGCCGCCGCCAAGAAGCGTTTTAAAGTGTATTACCCGGAGCTGGAATTCTGCACCGACAACGGCGCCATGATCGCCTTTGCCGGCGCCATGCGCCTGCAGATCAACCCGGACGCCGCCAAGCACGATTACTCGTTCAACGTGCGCCCGCGCTGGCCGCTGGACGAAATCCGCGAAGTCTGATCACGCCAGCAGGAAGTTGCGCGCCCCCGCCAGGGTCGCGCCCTCTTCCACCGTTTCATCCTTCAAGTCCACGCCCGACAACTGCCTGGTAAATGCCTGCGATAGCAAATAGTGCAGCCGGTAGGCGGCCGGCGCATACGCCAGCCCCTCCGGGCGCACGTTCGAGATGCAGTTGCGGCGCTCGTCCAGCAAGCCCACTGTCGGCGCCCACGTCAGGTACAGCCCCAGGCTGTCCGGGGAACTGAGGCCCGGCCGCTCGCCGATCAGCACCAGCACAACCTTCGCCTCCAGCAATTGCCCCACCTCGTCGCCGACGGCCACCCGCCCCTGCGCCACGATGTGCAGCGGCGACAGCGTCCACGGCTCCAGCGCCAGCCGTGCGCGCAAGGCGGCCAGGAAAGGCGCCGCGTGGCGCTGCACGGCCAGCGCCGACAGGCCGTCGGCCGCCACCAGCGCCAGGTCCACGCCCTTGGCGCCAGCGGCCAGGCGCACGCGTGAAGCGTCATCGAGCCGGCGTCCCAGGTCGGGCCGTTGCAGGTAGATGGCACGCGTGGCGGCGGCGCTGTGCAGCGGCACGCAGTCTTGCCCCTGCGCGGCCAAGTCGCGTGCCAGGGCCTCGCCATCGAGCGCCTCGTGCACGGCGTCGCGCGCCTGCGCGTGGGCCAGCTGGAACGCCAGCTGCGCGCGGGTCGGCACACTTACGCCGCGGCGCCCCAGCGCGATGCGCGCCGCCGTATGCGCGCGCAGCGCCTGCCACGGGGGTTTCTCGTCCATGTATCCTCCCTAGCCTTCCAGGCGCAGCAGGGCCGCCTGGAAGGCCGGCGCCAGCGCCGTGTTCAGGTGCCCCTGCGCATCCGTGATCTGCATGTGCGCCAGCCAGGCCGCGAATTCGGGCGCAGGGCGCAGGCCCAGCACGCGGCGCGCATACAGGGCGTCGTGGAACGAGGTGCTCTGGTAGCCCAGCATGATGTCGTCCGCGCCCGGCACGCCCATGATGAAATTGCAGCCGGCCACGCCCAGCATGGTCAGCAAGGCATCCATGTCGTCCTGGTCCGCTTCCGCGTGGTTGGTGTAGCACACGTCGCAGCCCATGGGCAGTCCCAGCAGCTTGGCGCAGAAATGGTCTTCCAGCCCGGCGCGCATGATCTGCTTGCCGTCATACAGGTATTCGGGGCCGATGAAGCCCACCACCGAATTGACCAGCAGCGGTTGATACGCGCGCGCCACCGCATAGGCGCGCGCCTCGCACGTCTGCTGGTCCATGCCGTGGTGGGCGCCCGCGGACAGGGCGCTGCCCTGGCCCGTCTCGAAATACATGACGTTGTTGCCCGCCGTGCCGCGCCCCAGCGACAGGGCCGCCGCCTGCCCCTCGGCCAGCAGCGCCAGGTCGATGCCGAAGCTGCGGTTGGCCGCCTGCGTGCCCGCCACCGACTGGAACACCAGGTCGACGGGCGCACCGCGGCGTATCGCCTCGAGCGTGTTGGTGATGTGCGTGAGCACGCAGGACTGGGTGGGAATCTGATATTGAGCTATGACGGCGTCGAGCAGGTGCAGCAGCGAGACCACCTGCGCCACATTGTCGGTGGCGGGATTGATGCCGATCACGGCGTCGCCGCTGCCCAGCAGCAGGCCGTCGAGCATCGACGCGGCGATGCCCGTGGCGTCGTCCGTCGGGTGGTTCGGCTGCAATCGCGTGGACAGGCGGCCGTCCAGGCCCAGGGTATTGCGGAAAGCCGTGACGACACGGCACTTGCGGGCCACCAGCACCAGGTCCTGCAGGCGCATGATTTTTGACACGGCGGCCGCCATTTCCGGCGTGATGCCGGCGGCCACCCGGACCAGCGTTGGCGTGTCCGTGGCATCGTCCAGCAGCCAGTCGCGAAAGTCGCCCACGCACAGGTGGGCAATCGGCGCAAACGCGGCGCGTTGGTGGGTATCGATGATCAGGCGCGTGACTTCATCGTCTTCGTACGGCACCAGCGCCTCATTGAGGAAGGTCAACAGCGGCACGTCCGCCAGCGCCAGCTGCGCCGCCACCCGTTCGCGTGCGCTCGATGCCGCCACGCCGGCCAGCACGTCGCCGGAACGCGGCGGCGTGGCCTTGGCCAGCAGCTCCTTCAGGCTGGCGAACTGGTAAACATGGCTGTCTATCGTATGGCTGAAGCGGGGCATAGATTGTGCTCCAAGGCATCCCAATGGCCCATTCTACGCCAGGCTACAGGCTGCGCAACGCCCCTTCCAGCTGCGGATAGCGGAAGACAAAGCCGTCGGCCAGCAAACGGCGCGGGGCGACCCGCTGGCCTTCCACCAGCAAGTCGGCCTGCTCGCCCAGCAAGGCGCGCATGACGAAGGCGGGCGTGGGCACGATGCTGGGGCGGTGCAGCACGGTGCCCGCCACTTGGGCGAAGCGGCGCTGCGCGATCGCTTCCGGCGCGCAGAAGTTATACGCGCCGCTCACCGCACCCTCTTCGCTGCGGCGCGCCAGATGGGCGATGGCGCGGATGACGTCGCGCACGTGCACCCACGTGACCCACTGCTTGCCGCTGCCGAGCGGGCCGCCCGCGCCGAAGCGGACCGGCAGCAGCATCTGCGGCAGCGAACCCTGGTGGCCGAAGACGAGGCCGAAGCGCATGCAGCCCACCTGCACGCCATATTGCTCCGCCTGGCGCGCCGCCGCTTCCCATTCCTGGCACAGCTGCGACATGAAGATGGCTTGCGGCGCGCTGTCCTCCGTCAATTCCGTCGCGTCGCCCTGCGGCTGCACGCCGTAGTAGCCGATGGCCGACGCCGACAGCAGCACCCTCGGCTTGTGCTGCGCGCGGGCGATCCACGCCACCAGTTCCTGCGTCAGCGCCACGCGGCTGCGGCGCAGGGCCGCCTTGCGCGCGTCCGTCCAGCGCTTGCCGACGATGCGCGCGCCGGCCAGGTTGACCACCATGTCGATGCGCTGCGCAGCCGACAATGCGTCCAGCGACCGGATGCAGCGCACCTGGCCGTCGAAGGTCCACGCGGCCGGCTTGGGCTGGCGCGTCAGCACCGTCACCGCGTGGCCGTCGGCCAGCAAGGCGCTGACCAGCTGCTGGCCGATGAAACCCGTGGCGCCCGTCACCAGCACGGACTGCGGCGCGGCGGCAAAGCGCAGGCGCTCCTCCTGCTCTTGCTGCTCCTGCACCTTGCGCCGGCCCAGCTGCCACACGGCATACGCGTCGCGCAGGCCGGACAGGCCCACGCCCACGCCGCACAGGGCAAGGAAGACGCTGAGCCAGCCATACGGCTGCCACACGAGGGCCGTCGGCAAGTTCGCCCACTCGCTGCTGTTCAGGGCCAGCAGGGCGATGAAGGCGCCCGCGTTGATCGCCAGCACCGTGTGCGTGACCCGCTCCGTGGCGGGCAAGAGGCGGGTTTGATCTTCCACAACAAAATCCCACAGGGTCAGCACGATTTCCACGCCAAACACGATCACCAGCACCCAGGCCCAGGCACCGTGCCATTCCCAGGCCGCCAGGCCGACGAACAGCAAGCTGTAGATCAGCGCGCGCGTGGCATGGATGGTCAGTTCCAGGCGCGCCGAGGCCTTTTGCGGCAGCGCTTCCGTGATTTCATGGTGGTAGATGGTGTCGAAGGCGCCCAGGCAGCCTTGCGCCGCCATCAGTTGCAGGGCCAGCAGATGCGTATTCATGGTGTCTCCTTGTGACTTTCCGGCGCGGCGGATTCGCGGAACACGCCGGCCTGGGTAAACGTGGTGCCGAACAGCGCATGGCGGATCTCGATGCGGATGTTGAACTGCTGCGGCGTGTCGTTGCGGTGGCACAGATAGGTCTTGCCGGGCGTGAGCACGCCGGGCAGCGGCAGGCGCCAGCCGAAAAGATCCCAAAAATAGCCGTCGCTGGTGAAATGCAGGTTGCCATCTTCCACGTGCAGGACGAGCTTCATGCCCAGCCCCATGCCCACGTATTCGAGCACTTCGCCCTTCGCGCTTTCGGCCATGTAGGACGTGAAGCGGATCGGCGCGCGCCCATGCAGGCGGTAGGTGCGCTGCTTGAAGATGAAGGGACAGCCGGGGCGCGAATAGACTTCGATATCGACGGGGAAGTCGTGGTCGTCGTACGGAATCAAGGCGCCGTCGATGAAGGGGCGCGTGAGCCAGCCCAGCACCTTGCCCAGGCGCGAACTGGTGAGCTCACTGAGCTCGCCACGGTAGTACAGGGGCTGGCCGGGCGCGGGATTTTTCTCGAAGCGGCGGCGGATGTCCGGGTGCAGGGTGAGCCACCGCTCGCCCATCACCTTCCTGAACAACTCTCCTTCCGAGGGGCCGTTCATGCTTTTCCCGGCTTGCCAGGCTTGTCGTCCGGGCTGAGGAACTTGGCCACCTTGCCGCCCATCGACAGCATGCGCTGCAGGGTCGCCGGCGGCAGGTTTTTATAGTCGCTGTAGGTGGAACTGAGCATTTCCAGGAAGGCCAGCACTTCGCCCATGCGCGCCAGCGTCTCCGGCGGTATCGCCGCATCGTGCTCGCCCTCGATCGCGCACTCGCGCAGCACCGTCAGGGTGGGGTCGATCTCGCGCCGCTTGCGCTCTTCCATGATGACGCGGAAGATTTCCCACACATCCTGCAGGGCAACGAAATGGTCGCGCCGGTCCCCCATCACGTGCGTGCTGCGCGCCAGGCCCCAGCTTTGCAATTCTTTCAGGCTGTTGCTGACGTTGGACCTGGCCACGTTCAGGCTGGCCGCGATGTCTTCCGCCGTCAGCGGTGCATTCGCCAGGAACAGCAGCGCGTGGATCTGCGCCACGGTGCGGTTGACGCCCCAGCGGGTGCCCATCTCGCCCCAGTGCAGAATATATTTCTGCGTAGTCGGACTCAATTCCATGATTTTCTCTTATTTCTGTCGTTACAGAAATGTAAGACGAAACAGAAACCCAGTCAAGCGCGATTCGTCAGGACTGTGCGGGCGGCTGGCCCATGGCGCGCAGGAAGGCTTGCTGCGAGGCGTGCAGCTGGCCATAACCGAGTTCGCGGTAGACTAGACCGTGGCGCGGGGCCAGTTCGGCCAGGATGCGCGCCAGCGCCGGGTAATGGCGGTGGTTCCAGGTGGGAAACAGATGGTGCGTCAGGTGCAGATTCAGGCCGCCGAGCCAGTAGCCTAGCCAGCGCAGCGCGCGCGGTTTCGGCGTCCAGTCGCAGGCCGTGTAAAACGTGTGCTGGTACCAGTCATGCGGCAGGGTGCCGTCCTGCCCCGGCTGGAAGAACTCCACTTCGGCCCAGTGCGTGCCGAGGATCAGCGCCACCAGCGCGCACGAGGCGAGCATCTGGCCCAGGAAATACGCGCCCAGCACCACGCCCCAGCCGATGCCGTGCTGCTGCAGCACCCACATGGGCAGCGCCAGCACCAGCGCCACGTGGCCCAGCTTCCAGCCCAGGAAGGAAATCCAGCCGCGCCAGCCCTGCAGGCGGCTGTGCGCCGCCACCGGGGTCTTGCCGAAGCGGTCCAGCCAGTCGCCATACCAGTTCAAATACGGCAGCGACAGGGCCGCCACCACGGGCCAGTACAGGTATTGATAGCGGTACTGGGGCGCCCAGCGTTGGAACGGCGTCTGGCGCAGAAAGGGGTTCGGCTCCGTGTCGAGGTCATAGCCTTCCACGTTCGCATACGTGTGATGGAAATGCACGTGGCGGATGGTCCAGAAATCCGTGTCCACGCCTACGGGCAAGCCCACCAGGCGGATCAGGATGCGATTCAGGCGCCCCTGGCGGAAGACGGCGCTGTGGGCCGCGTCGTGCAGGGTATTCATGGCCAGCGCCATGGCCGCGACCAGGCAGGCGACATAGCTGGCGACAAACGGCCAGGTACTGCCAGCGCTCAAGGCCAGCGCATACAGCCCCGCCGTCAGCGCGGCCAGGAAGGCGGTTTTTACATGCAGGCGCCAGTCGCCGAAGCGGTGCGTTCCCTCGCTAGCGAGGTAGGCGTCGGCGCGTGCGCGCAGTTCGCGGCGGAAGGCGGAATCGCGGGCGGGCTGGAAGCGCAGCGGGGGAAGCTGGCTCACGCGCGCGTCCCCGCCGCGGCCGGCCACCACAGGCGGCGCGCGCCATCGAGGCCATGCGCCAGCAGCGCGGCCAGGAAGACCATGCCCCACGCATCGCGCGCGCCATACCAGCCCAGATACAGGGCCGGCATGGCCACGGCGATGGCCACCCAGGCGATAGCGCCCCAGCGGCGCGCATCCGACAGGCCGCCCAGCGCCAGCGTGCCGCCAAAGATCAGCGCGAACAGAATCGCCTGCTGCGCGCCGGCCAGCACCGCTTCGTGGTTGACGTAATAGATCACCAGGCCAAACAAAATCACGCCGCCGATGCCGATGAACAGTTCGGGCACCTCGAAAGTGCCGTGCGACTGCCAGTGGGGAAAGCGCGCGCGCAGCCACTTGAACAGTTTTCCGTTGCTGGCCAATAGCGGGTTATGCGTGGGTGTCATGCCCTTCACGCCATAGCGCATTTCCACGCCCTCGAGTTCGGGCTGGAAGCTGCCGAAGAGTTTGTCCCAGATCAACAGGGTGCCGCCGAAATTGCGGTTGATGTAGCGTTTATCGGTGCCATGGTGGACGCGGTGGTGCGAGGGCGTGACCATGAACTTGTCGAGGATGCCGGACTTGTTCACCAGCGCATTGTGGTTGTAGAACTGCACCGTGTAATGCAGGGACGAGACAACGAGGAAGATTTCCAGCGGCACGCCCAGCACGGCCAGGATGGCGATGAAGGGGAAATTCGTCAGCGACGAATACCAGGAATTGCGCACGCCCAGCGACAGGTTGAAATGCTCGCCCTGGTGGTGCACCACGTGCACGGCCCACAACAGGGGGATCTTATGGTGCAGCCGGTGCATCCAGTAAAAGCACAAATCCCACGCAAAGAATGCGAACACCCACTGCGCCACCACGGGCCACTGGTCGACGAGGTGCAGGTTCACATGGCGCAGCAGCAGGGCGAACGCCGCCACTTCCACGCCGCGGAACACCCACATCAGGATATGGCCGGAATTGAGGTTGAAGATCACGTCTTTCCACGGCACGGGTGTCTTGCGCACCCATTTGAGGATCAGCAGTTCGGCCAGCACGAAGGCCAGCATGACAAGGAAAGAGAGGGCAAAAGGGTTCATCATGATGCGGTTTCAGTGGAAATGGCGCGGCGAGCCGTCCAGAATACCTGCATTTTCGCCAACATGCCGCCCGCCACGCCCACGGCCAGGCCGGCGGCCAGGTCGATGCTCACGTGGCGGCGCAGCGCGATGATGGCGTAGCAGATGGCCACGCCCAGCACCAGCGCCAGCGCGGAGCGCAGCAGATGGCGTTTGTCGCCCAAGGCCCACACGCATAGCAGGGTCAATGCACCATGCAGCGAGGGCAGGCAGTTTTGCGCGGAGTCAAACGACTGCAGCATGCGCAGCGCCTGCGTGCTCCAGGCACTGCCCTCGCCCACGGGCGGATACGCGAGCGTGGTCGGATACAGCAGGAAGATCACGCCGCAGGCCAGCGCGGAAAGCGCCATGGCGCGCGCCAGCCAGCGCACGCGCGCCGCGTCGGCCGCCAGATAGGCGTACGGGATCAGGATGAAAAACGACAGGTACAGCCAGATGGCGGCATCCGTGTAGGGAATCGCGCGGTCGAGCGCCGTCTCGGGCAGCAGCACGCCCTGCCCTTGCAGCAGGTCGCTGGAAAAATACACGAGGCCGACGCTGCCCCAGCCGGCCAGCAAATGCAGCAGGCGGCAGCGTACGCTCATGGAAGAAGGATTCATGCGCTTGCAAGGCGCCGGATGCGGCGCCGTTTCATGGTGGGGTCAAAGGGAGGCAATTCGCCGCTCGTCGTCCAGGACAGGCCGTCGACGGCCACGCCCAGGCCGCGCAGCACCGTTGCCAGGTGATCGCGCAGGGCGGCCAGGCCAGCGTCGTCCAGGGCCGCATGCAGCTGCAAGGAGCAATCGCCCGACTGCAGCAGGCGGTAGTCGGCATCCGCCGGCAAGGCTTGCGCGAACGCGCGCGTCAAGACGTCGGCAAACACGGCGACGGGGGCGCCGCCGTTCGCCGACAACATGGATGGCAAAGATGGCAAGAGCAGCATGTCGTCGCAGCGCCCTTCGATGCCGTCGATGGCGTGCGTGGCGCGGCCGCACGGGCATGGCGTGGCGCGTGCGACCAGGATATCGTCCAGGCGGTAGCGCACGATGGGCTGCGTGATGCGCGTGAAGTCCGTAATCACGGGCACAAAACGGCGTTGCTCCGCATCGAGCCACTGCGGCTCGATGTGCACGTATTCCTCGTTCAGGTGCAGCACGCCGTGTTCGCAGCTGCTGGCGAGGAAACCCTCGGTCGCCTGGTAGATTTCATGCACGGCGCCGAACGCCTGCACGATCAGCGCGCGGTCCTGCGCTTCCAGCACTTCGGCCACGGAGATGACTTTTTTCGGCGCCAGCGCCAGGCTGCCATCGATGACGCGCAGCGCCAGCTGGCGCAGCACCTGGGCCGGCGCGACGATCACGGAAGGTTGATATTGCGCAAGCTGCGCGCACAGGCTGTCGAACGGCGCGAACAGATCGTAGAAGGCAAACGTGAGCCACGGCGAGCGCACGGCCGTGTACAGATTGCTGTTCGCGCGCAGGAACAGCGCCACCTTTTCGCCGGAAAACAGGCCGTCGGGCAGCGCCTTGGCCAGCATCACGCCCGCCCATTGGGCCTTTTCGCGGGGGCTGACGGTAAATACGGCGCGCCGCGACGAGGTGCCCGACGACAGGCCCACCGTGATGTCGCCCACGGCCGGCGTGAAGTCGCGGCTATGCTCGGCCGCCATGGCCGCCTCCATCGCCTGCGCCAACGTGATTCCTGCCGTGTTCATGGCATCGAAATGCTCGAGCATCAGCGCCTTGTTCATCGTCGGCCACTGCGCCAGCGGCAGCTTGCGGTACGGCGCAAAATACGTGCTGCGGGCGCACAGCACCTCAACGAAACGGGCCAGCTGCCTGTGCTGGTAGGCGTCCAGCTGCGCGCGGCTTGCGAAACGCAGGCGGCGCGTGCGCCAGTACGACAGCAACAGCCAGAAAAGACGCTTCACGGGCGGCCCGCCACTGGCAAATAATCGTTGGTATCTTCATGCGTGATGCGGATCTGCGCATTGCCCGACTGGTGCAGCTGGTGCAGGCGGTTCAACGTCTCATAATACGGCGCGCGCTTGTGCTGGATGAGGAACGACAGTTCCGACGGTCCGCGCAGCTGCTGGAAACTTTCCGGCACCCAGGCCGCGTCAGATGCCAGCAGGGTCCAGCCGCCATCCTGCAGCACGAAGGCACCGATATGCCCGATGGCGTGGCCGGGCAAGTCGACGATGTAGATCTCGCCCGTGCCGCTGACATCGCGCCCGTGCGTAAATGGCAGCAAGGCCGCCGGCAAGGCCGTCGCGGGCACGCTTTCCACGAAATCCAGGCGGTCGGCAATATCGTTCGGCAGCAGCTCGGGCACGAAGGCCTGGCGCACGGCGGACACCCCGGACAAGCCGCGCACGACATCCCAGCCCGTTTTCGAGGCCATCAGCCGCGCGCCGGGAAAGTCGCGCAGGCCGGCGATATGGTCGGCGTGGAAGTGCGACAGCAGCAGGGTGTGGATGTCGCCCGGCGATACGCCATGCGCGCGCAGCTGGCCATGCAGCGACTCGTTCTCGTCGAACGCAATCGGCGTGACCCACGCGTACATGCGGTACACGCCCTTCGACGTGGCGGCGCGGAAGTGTTCGGCGTAACCGGTATCCCACAGGTACAGGCCCGCGCGCGTTTCGATCAGGTAGGCGCGCGAAGGGAAGCAGCGGCTGGCCAGCCCGCTGCCTTTCAAGACCATGCACGACGGGTGGGTGCAGTGGCCGACGCGAAATGCGGTGATGCTAGCCATTGCGCTCCTTGCCCACCTTGTGCGCCGCCGCTTCCTGGCGCATCCACTGCGCCGTGCGGGCGATGCCGTCCTGCAGGCTGACGACGGGACGATAGCCGAGCACCTTGCGCGCCTTGGCGTTATCGAGCGTCATGTCGAAACTGAGCGCACCGATGCTGTAGGGCGTGAGCGCCGGTTCGCGCCGTGTAAAACGCGAGGCGAACTGCATCAGGCTCGCCGCCAGCGCCAGCACGCGGTACGGCACGCTGACGATCTCGAACGGCTGCTGCAGGTGCTCGCAAAACAAGGTGCGCAAAATGTCGCACAGGCGCGCCGGCTCGCCATTCGTAATGTTGAAGGCGGCGCCGGAAGCGATGGTCTTGTGCACGGTGGCCAGCCACATCGCGTGCACGACATTGTCGACATAGGTGACGTCGATGGTGGCCGCGCCGCCATTGGGCAGCGGCAGCTTGCCGCCGCGCTCCTGCAGCACGCGCGCCAGGCGCGGGATCAGCACCTGGTCGTGCGGGCCGAAGATGGCGCGCGGGCGCAGGATCACGCACGTCATGCCGCGGTGGCGGTCGACGCACTCCTGCACCAGTTTTTCCGCCATCGCCTTGGAACGCGCGTACGCGTTGACGAAAGCGTCGGGGCGGAAGGTTTCCGGCACCTCGTAGCGGTTGCGGTAGTCGAAATAGATGGCCGGGGTCGAGATGTGCACGAAGCGCGCCACGTGCAGGCTGGCGGCCGCGCGCAGCAGTTGGGCCGTGGCCGTGACGTTGGCGGCGATGAAATCGCGCTCCGCGCCCCACGGCGACGACAGCGCGGCGCAGTGCCAGACGGTGTCCATGCCGCGCACCAGTTCATCGACCTGGCGCGGCGAGGCTTGCGCCAGATCAAGCGCCACGAATTGCGCACCCATGCGTTCCAGTTCGCGGCCCACGGCGGCGTTGCGGCCCGTGGCGCGCACTTCCACGCCCTGCGCCAGCAGGGTGCGCACGGCATTGCGCCCCAAGCCGCCCGTCGCTCCCGTGACCAGTATCCGCCTCATTACACCACCTTCACAGGTCAAGAATCATGCCGCCGATGGTCAGGCCCGCGGCCGTGCCCATCATCAGCAAACGCTGGCCTGCCACGGCCCGCCCCGTCATCACCGCCTCGTGCAGGGCGGTGGGCAGGGACGCGGCCACCTGGTTGCCGTGCGTTTCAAAGATCTTGATGATTTTAGCATCGGGAACGTCGAGGATGCGCGCCGCATGCGCGAGGCCCAGCGGGCTGGCCTGGTGCGGCACGACCACGTCGACTCTGTCCAGGCCCGCGCCCGATTCCTGCATTAGTTCCGCCAGGAAATCCGGCATCACCTTGACGGCCAGGCGGAACACGGCCTTGCCATCCATGCGGAACAGGTAGTCGCCCGGTTCGCAGCCGTTGCGGGGGTTGCGCTCGGTGCCGCCGCCGCGGATTTCGCAGTAGCGCCGCCCTTCCGGATACGTGCCCATCTTGTAGGCGCGAATACCGGCGCTGCCGTCGCCCCGCTCGACGATGACGGCGGCGGCGCCGTCGCCAAAGATCATCGACGCTTCCGGCTCGCTCCAGTCGACCCCGCGCGAGGCGAGATCGGACGAAACGATGGCGATGCGGCGGTAGGCGCCGCCGGCCAGCATGGACGCGGCCACGCGGAAGGCGGCCATGAAACTGAGGCAGCTGGCGTTGACGTCGAAGCTTTGCGTGCCTGGCGGCAAGCCCGCATGTTCGGCCACGAAGCAGGCCGTATTCGGCAAGGCTTGCTCGGGCACGCCGTTGGCGCAGATCAGGAGATCGATATCGGCCGGACGCAGGCTGGCGTTCTTCAGCGCGTCGAGCAGGGCGGCGGCGCCCAGCTGGCTTTGCGATTCATCGGGCGTGGCGACAAAGCGCGACAGCACGCCGCTCTTGCGCAGGGTATAGCCGTCCGGATGCCCCAATTTCAGGTCCAGGCTGGCGGAAGTCACACTATGCGGCGGCACGGCCTTGCCCGTCGCGATCAGGCGAACTGGAATCATGTTGGCCTTAACAAAGTAAAGTAAATATGGTCTATGTATGGTCTATGCGCTAATCGCGTGCCAGCGGCGGCAAATCGACCCCGCAGTTCTTGCAGAAATTGGCATCGTCATCGAGCCCTTCTTTCAGACACGTGGGACAGGTACGCGTGGTGACCAGCTTGGAACTGCGCTGTACCGTCATTTCGGCGCTGATAATGCCGGTAGGCACTGCCAGGATGCCCCAGCCGAGCAGCATCATCAGCGAAGCGATGGTGCGCCCGATGTCGGTGCGCGGCGTGATATCGCCGAAACCGACGGTGGTCATGGTGCTGATGGCCCAGTAAATCGACGTGGGGATACTGCTGAAACCGTTATCCGGCCCTTCCACGACATACATCACAGTACCCAACAGAAAGACCACCATCATGACAAAAGACAAGAAAATGAGGATCTTGCGCCGGCTGGCCAGCAAGGCCCGCCCCAGCACCGTATATTCATGCACATACGAGGTGAGCTTGAGGATACGGAACATGCGCAGCAGGCGCAAAATGCGCACGTCGATCAGCACGTGCGCGCCCGGCAGCAGCAAGCCGATATAGGTCGGCACGATGGCCAGCAAGTCGATGATGCCGAAAAAACTCTTGGCGTAGCGCACCGGATGCTGCAGGCACGACAGGCGGGCGAAATATTCGATGGTAAATAAAATGGTGAAAAACCATTCCAGCGCCGTCAGCCAGGTGCCATAGCGCTCGGCCACGGAGGCGACACTGCTGAGCACGACCACCGTCACGCTGATCAGGATGGCGGCGATCAGCAGCAGGTCGAAGGCGCGGCCCGTGCGCGTTTCCGCCTCGAAAATGACGGTGTACACCTGCTCGCGCCAGCCCCGCTCGGGCTTGCCAAATTTTTGCTGCGTTTCCTGCGCCGCCAGTTGCTGCGGCGTCAAGGGTGCCGCGCCGCTCTTCGTCGCGGCTTTCATGTGGGTAGTGTGCTCATATACTATTATTGTATAGATAATTGACAAAGCACGGCGACACGCACGTTTGCGTGAAGATTTTCCCTACGACAATTTTTTCGCCAGCAGCACGGCATTGCGCCGGTCGCGCTCCGCCTGCACGATGTCCGTCGTGCGCGCTTCCGACAGGCCTACCGTGTGCAGCACGGTAGCCGTCAGCTGCAGCGCCGATTCCAGCGCCTCGGGCACGACCAGGGTGGCGCCCGCCTGTATCAGGGCCACCGCATGCGCCTCGTCGCGGGCGCGCGCATATACGGGCAGCAGCGGATATTCGCGGCGGATCGATTTGACGGCGTGCAGCACGGACGCCGCATGGTCCATCGTCAGCACCACGGCCGCGGCCCGGTCCGCATTGACCTTTTGCAACAGTTCCGCGCGCGACGCGTCGCCGAAATACACGGGGAAACCGCGCGGATGCAGGGTCGTCACCAGCCGCGCATCATTTTCGATGGCCACATACGCGATATCCTGCTCCGTCAACACCTTGGCCAGCAACTGCCCCACCCGGCCGAAACCGGCGATGATGACGGTGCTGCCCTGCGGCGGCAGCGCGCCGTGCGCGAGGTCGGCCAGCTGATGGTGGTGGCGCTGTTCCCACCAGTTGCCGAAGGCGCGCGCCGCCTTGGCCAGCGCCGGCGTGGCGAACAGGCTCAAGCCCACCACCAGCATGACAAACTGCGCCACCTGCGGGCCGATCAGCCTGGTACCGAGCGCATACGCGACGACGATGAAGGCAAATTCGCCGCCCTGTCCCAGCAGCACGCCCGTTTCCACGGCGCGCCCCCAGTGAAAGCCGCCGATACGGAAAATCACGCTGATAACCAGCGTCTTCAGGAAAAACAGGCTCAGCACGGCCAAGGGAATCAAGACGGGCGACTTGAGGATTTCGCGCACGTCGATCTGCATGCCCACCGACATGAAGAACAGGCCCATCAGCAAACCCTTGAACGGCTCGATCGTCACTTCCACTTCGTGGCGAAATTCCGTTTCCGCCAGCAGCAAACCCGCCAGCAAGGCGCCCAGCGCCATCGACAGGCCCGCCAGATACGTCAGGCCCGCGATGCCCAGGGTGCTGAGCAGGGTCAATGCCATGAACACGTCGGGCTGGCGTTTCTTGACGAAAAACTGGAACAGGGGACGGATCACGCGGCGCCCGAGCAGATAGATCAGCAGGATGGCGCCCGCCGATTTCACGGCCGCAAAGCTGAGCAGGTAGGCCAGGTCGTCGCTGCGCCCGCTGGCAAACACGTCGATCAGGATGAACAGCGGCACCACCATCAAATCCTGGAACATCAGAATGGAAAAGCCCGCCTGGCCGGCCGGCGTCTGCAGGGAGCGCTGGTCCGTGAGCAGCTGCATCACCACGGCCGTGGACGACAGCGACAGCACCAGGCCCAGCACGATGGACGCTTCCAGCGACAGGCCGAAGTAATACGCGACGCTGCCGATCAGGCAGGCACTGACGGCCACCTGCCCCACGCCCGCGCCGAATACCCAGCGCCGCAGCGCCCACAGCCGTTCCGTCGACAATTCCAGGCCGATCATGAACATCAAGAACATCACGCCCAGCTCGGCCAGGCCGCTGACCTGCTCGGCGCGCACGAACGAGAAATACGTCAGCCACGTAAAGTCGCCCGCCCACAGGCCGAAGCCGAACGGGCCGAACAGGCAGCCGACGGCCAGGAAACCGAGGACCTGGTTGACTTTCAGGCGTTGCAATAACGGAATAAAAATCCCGGCCAGGGCGAGAAACAGCAGGGTTTCCCGCAAATACGGTAAGGCGTGTTGCTCTTCCAAGATAATCCTAACTTAATGACATCCATGCCGAATTGATAATTGTCGCATGCTGGGCCATGGCGAAGTAAGTGCACACACGATATTTTTTTCCACAGAGCAACATATCCGCTACTTGCCATCCTCTTTCGGCAACGCCAGCATGTCGGCACGGGGGCGGTCCCAGCCCGGCACGTAGGCGGGACACGGCCGGCTGCGGAATTGCTGCAGTTCCACGGTGGTAAAATTGGGCAACATGCCGGGATTGAAGCGTACGTCCGTCAATTTGTCCGCATTCAACCTGGGCATGCGGGCAAAACGGAACCAGGCGTCGACATAGCAATTGTCTTCCTGCAAGGCGCGCAAGGCGGCCAGGCTGCCGGCTGCCTGGGCGGAGACAGCGATGCCGGGCGCCAGTTGCCGGCCCTGCTTGCTGGTCTCGGCCAGGCCGGCCGGACAGGCGGCGGGCGCCAGCGCCCCGGGCAGCAGGCTCAGGGTGCCGCGCCGCAGGGTATACACGTCCGTCTTGCTGTCGAGCGAGACATAGATCCAGCACAGGGGATGGCTGGGAAACGCCGTCATCGCCACGTCCCACACGCGCGTGCCGGGGTCCAGCCGCTGTACGGCCGCCTCGATGCGGCCGCGGCCGATGGCCGACGCCACGCCCTGCGTACCGATGAACGTGGCCGCCAGCGCGAAGGCCAGCAGCAACGCTCCCCGCCCCCGCTCGCCGGCCCGCCCTTGCAGCACGGCCAGCACCACGCCCAGTCCCAGCAAGACGGCCAGCGCGCCGGGCGCCAGGTAGGTTTTATAGGTAAAGAAACACAGGGCCGCCGCCAATCCCGCCAGCAGCACGCTTTTGACGATGCCGTAGTGCAAGGACATGATCACGGGCACGCCCAGCAGCACCCAGAACATGGGTTCGACGATGAAGACCATGTCGCCGTACAGCCAGCGGCTGTTGAACGGGTAGAACGGGTGCAAGCCATAGGAATTGAGGAAATCCATGCCCATGTGCAAGCAAAATCCCATCAGCAGACAAGCCGCCAGGCCGATGCGGGCGGGCACGCTTTCCTTGAGCAGCCGCCGGGCGCCGGGCCACAGCAGCCACAGCAGGGCCAGCAAGAGCAGCGCCTGCGGCAAGGCCAGCAGCAAGGTATGCGTATGGCCGCGGTGGTGCAGCATGTAGCCGAACGGGCGCGGCAGCAGCCTGGTCAGCACCAGGTCCAGGTCGGGCGCATTGCTGGCAAACCAGGCCGAAAACAAAAACAGCGCACGCCGGGTGCGCTGGGCGGGGGGCTGCGGCTCGGGCGGCAGGCTGCGGTGTACCAGTTCGCCGACCCCGAGGCCGATGACCGAATGCGTAATATTATCCATCGGGCAATTTTACAGGATGGCCGCCCTGGCGCGCTCTTGCACGACTACTTGCGCTACAGTTTCTCCAGCTGCTCGCCGCGCATGCCCACCAGCAAGGCACGGCCATCGGGCAGGATACGGAACTCGCCATAGCGCGCCTTTTCCCAGCGCGCCGCCTCGCCTTCCTTGAAGAACCAGGCATCGCTGACCAGCACCCAGTTGCCATCCTTCGGCGTCAGCTCGAGCAGGAATTCGCCGGGAGCCAGCGCCTCTTTGGTGTACGGGCGCAGCAGTTCGGCCACGCCCCGTGCATCGCGCCTGGCCACCACGAGGGGCCGGCCCGGCGCCCGCTCCACGCTGGCCAACGTGCTCAGGACGCCCAGGTTGACGAAATTGAGGCGCATGTAATCGCCCTGCATCAGCGAACGGGGATCGACGGGTTCCAGCGCCACGAAGATGGCCTCGCCCCTGGCGATCAGCTGCTCTTTCTGCCAGATGCCGCCATTGGCGACCAGCAACACCAGCAGCAAGCCGCCCAGCACGCCCAGGCGCAAGAAGCGGCGTTCGACCGCCACGCCCGCCGGCTTGCTTTCCACCAGGTGCAGCACGGCGCCGCGCGTGGCCAGCCACGACAGGGCGCACAGCACGGCGCCAGCCACGGCCAGCAGCGCCGCCTTGCTGGCCAGCGGCCAGGCCAGCTGGTAGTAAAAACTGCCGATGATCCACGCCGCCGCCAGCGCAGCGGCCACGGCCACGCGTGTACGCCCGCTCGTCACGCAATACGCGAGGATCAGCAGCACGGGCCCCAGCGCCGGCATGAACCACGCCAGCACGATCAGCACCAGGGCCACGCCGATGGCGGGCAACTGGCGCAGCGCCGGCCAGCGCCAGCCCGTCCAGGCGGCGGCGGCCGTGGCCAGCACGAGCGAGATGCCGTTCAACGCTTGCGCATACCAGGCACCGGCCTGGTGCCGGGTCACTTCGCGCGCCACGTCGCCCGTGAAGCCACCGCCCAAGGCACCGCCCAGCATGAAGGTCATGCCGGACCAGAAGACCAGCCCCAGCAAGGTGGCCAATACCCACCCCGTCGACAGCGATTCCAGGAAGGCGGCGATGGGCGCGCCGCGGCCATCGTTGAAGGCCTGCTTCTGCAGCCAGTGCGCGGCCAGCCACAGGGCCAGGGCCAGCATCCAGGCCAGATACAGCTGCGTCGGGTCGTTCTCGAAAATCCAGTCGCGCGTGCTGTCGATGATGCCCAGCCCCAGCAAGCCGCAGGCGACCAGTCCCAGCAGCACGCGCAGCCAGTCGCGCGGCAAGGCGGCGGCTACCACCAGGGTTGCCAGGCACATCAGCAGCGATGCCGTCTGCGTGGAATAATCGCGGAACAGGGCATAGCCGAGCAACGCGCCTCCCACCAGCAGGCAGGGCACGGCCAGCTGCTCGACAAACAGCGCCACGCCGCGCGTGCGGATCAGCAGCACGGACACCAGCAGCACGATGGCGGCGACGACATACGCGCCGGGGCCGTGGCGCACCACGCTTTCCAGGCCCGCGCCCAGCGCCAGGACCAGGGGGATGGCGGCCAGCCAGGCGCCGAAGGCCGTCATCAGCACCAGCGGCCACGGCCGGACATCCTGCACGGGACGGGCGGCGCCAGGCGGCAGCAGGCCGGCGCGCGTGGCGTCGTCGATCAGGTTGGCGAGCGCATCGTCGCGCTGACTGTTGATATTGCTCATGCCGCCTCCTGGCGCGTGCGCCACAGAATACCTTGCACGGTCAGCGCCAGCAGCACGGCCGCAAACAAGCCCAGCATGGCCAGCCGGCCGACGCCATCGCCATTACCGCCATTGAGCAGCACGCGCGCCAGGCCGCCCACCAGCAAGGTGTTGACGCCCAGCGCAACGGCGCTCAGGCCGAACACGTCAAAGAACTGACGCAGGGCCAGCAGGACGCCGGCGACGGCCAGCAAACCCAGCCCGGCCCAGTACGGCGATTCGACTTCGCTGCCGAACAGGGCCGTGACGGCCGTGCCCGTGATAAGGATGGTGGCGAGGACCAGGCCCAGGCGCAAGGCCCAGACGCCGGCGCCCGTCCAGCGCGCCAGCAGGGGCGAGACAAACGCACAGGCCAGCAGCACGGCCAGCCAGCCGCTGACGAAAATGGTCAGGTCCGCCGAATCGATGCGCCAGCTGTGGTGCGCATGCGCCTGCATCCACAGGGCGGCGGCCGTCGAGAAGATCAGCATCCACGGTGTCCACAGCACGTCGCTGCGCGCCACCAGGCACAGGGGCAAGGCCAGCACGGCCCACAGGGCGAACAATTGCCACGGATCGGCGCCCGTCTGGTAGGTCTGGCCGAAATACGCGAACAGGCCGCCGATGGCCAGCAAGGCCATCAGCAGCAGCGGTACGCGCGCCTTGGGCACGGCGAAGGCGCCCACGCAGGCGGCGGCAAACACGCCTTGCAGCAGGGCAAAGCGGCCCATGCGGCCCAGGTCTTCCCAGTTGGCGGCGACCCAGCAGATCAAGCCCATGCCCAGCAGTGCGGCGCCCAGCACGGCCACGCCGCGCGGCAGCCAGTAGGCCAGGCGCGCCGGTTCGCGCTGGAAGCCGGCCACTTCCTGCAATTGCCGGGTTTGTTGGGCATCGAGCGCATGGGCCGAGGCGAGTTGGTACACGGCGAGGCGTAGATCCATCGTCTGCTTTCTTTGTCAGGGCTTTGTCAGGGAATGGGGGGCGTCAGGTCAGCGCTCGACGCTCACGCCGCGCCAGAAGGCGACATGGCCGGCAATTTGCTTGGCGGCATCCTTTGGCTGGGGGTAATACCAGGCCGCGTTGGCATTCGTCTGGCCATCGACGACGAGGTCGTAATAGCTGGCCGTGCCCTTCCACGGGCAGATGCTCGTGTGGCTGCTGGGACGCAGGTACTCCTGCGTCACCGCCGACAAAGGAAAATATACATTGTTTTCAACGACTTGCACCTGCGCATCGGTGGCTTGCGCGATGACGGCGCCATTCCAGCTGGCTGTTGGCATTTGACTATCCTCCCTCTGCGCCGAGTGTAGCCGAAAATGCCCGCCATGGCGCGCGCCATTGGCGCCCCGTTCAGGCGCCGCTGATGATCTGGCGCAAGGCTTGCTCAAACACTTCGGGCGGCTGGCCGCCGGAAATCAGGTGGCGCTCGTTGATGATGACGGCAGGCACCGAGTTGATGCCGTTCTGCTGGTAGAAGCGCTCCTGCGCGCGCACCTCGTCCGCATACGCATCGGACGCCAGCACCTCGGCCGCTTTCGCGGTATCGAGGCCCACGTCGCCCGCGACTTTCAGCAGCACCTCGTGCGACGAGGGATTCTGGCCTTGCGTGAAATACGCATCGAACAGCGCCATTTTCAATGCTTTCTGGCGCCCTTCGATCTCGGCCCAGTGCAGCAGGCGGTGCGCATCGAAGGTGTTGTAGATGCGCCCGCGCTTGTCCATGGCAAAGGTAAAGCCCAGCTGCTCGCCGCGTGCGCGGATCGCTTCGCGCGACTGCGCCATCTGTTCGGGAGTGGAACCGTATTTGCGGGCGATGTGTTCGCCGATATCCTCGCCTTCCGGCAGCATATTGGCGTTCAGCTCGAAGGGCTGGAAATGGATCTCGGCCTGGACGGTACCGTCCAGCTTGTCCAGCGCCTGCTCCAGCGATTTCAGGCCGATCACGCACCAGGGGCAGGAAACGTCGGAAACGAAATCGATACGGATAGGAGCGGGTGTGGCGGAGGTGGTGGAAACGGTCATGGTGGGCAGCCTTTGCGCGAGTCGGTGGCGGCCGCACCGCGCGGCGGCGCAAGCACTGCATATGCGTGCGGGCCGCGGGAAATCAAGCGCTTACTTTTTCTTGACGGGCGCCTTGGCCGCATCCTTCTTGCCGCCGATCTTGCTTTCCTTGCCAGAGAGCAAGTTCGCGATATTCTGGCTGTGGCGATACGCCAGCAGCACGCTCATGACAATCACGGCCAGCAAGATGGGATCGACGCCGAACAGCAAGCCATAGTAAAACGGCGCGAACAGGGCCGCCACCAGCGCTGCCAGCGAGGAATAGCGGAAGGCGTAGGCGATGATCAGCCAGGTGGCCAGGGTCGCCAGGCCCAGCCAGGGATTAATGCCCAGCAACACGCCGAGGGCCGTGGCCACGCCCTTGCCGCCGACGAAGCGGAAGAACACGGGCCACAGATGGCCGAGGAAGACGGCGATGGCCACCAGGGCCACGGCCGTGTCGCCCACGCCGAGCGCCGTGGCAAAATGGTCGGCCAGGAACACGGCCAGCCAGCCCTTGGCGCCATCGCCCAGCAGGGTCATGATGGCGGCGCCCTTGTTGCCGCTGCGCAGCACGTTGGTGGCGCCCGGATTTTTCGAGCCATAGGTGCGCGGATCGGCAATGCCGTAGACCTTGCTCATCACCACGGCAAACGATATCGAGCCGAGCAAGTAAGCGGCCACTGTCATTGCCACGGTTGTGATTACTGGATTCATTTCTTCCCTTTATTGTGTTTATTACACCAGCGTCGAGGCTGGCGCAGCAGAATATACACCAGCGCCCTGTCCTGGGACAGGGTGGCGTCTGGTTTTCTTAATCTTGCAGCGCGCACTGCACCGGCTTGGCCTTGAGCAAGTCGAGCAATACCTGCGGCGCCAGCGAGACGAGAAAACCGCGCCGCCCGCCATTGATGTAGATACGCGGCAACTCCAGGATCGATTGCTCCACATACACGGGCATGGCCTTCTTCGTGCCGAACGGCGAGGTGCCGCCGATCATGTAGCCGGAATGGCGCTGCGCCACCTCGGGCTTGCACGGCTCGACGGACTTACAGCCGATGCCGCGCGCCAGGTTCTTGGTCGACACCTTGCAATCGCCATGCATGAGCACGATCATCGGCTTGGCCGCCTCGTCCTGCATCACCAGGGTCTTGATCACCGCATGTTCCGGCACGCCCAATTCGCGCGCCGAGACGCTGGTGCCGCCGTGCTCCTCGTAAGGATACGGGTGTTCTTCGAAGGAAACTTGATGCTTGCGCAGCAGCTGCGTCGCCTGGGTTTCGGAAATATGCTCTTTTTTAGCCATGCGTGATACGCTGATCGTTCAGTGAGGAGTGCTAATTATGCAGGAAGAAATCCGCTTTGCCACATTCAATGTCTGCAACCTGGCCCCCGCCGGGGCGAAATTGTATGACAACCTGGAACCGTTGAGCCCGGCGCAATACGAGGCCAAGGCGGAATGGACGGCGCGGCAGATCGACCTGCTCGACGCCGACGTGATCGGTTTCCAGGAAATTTTCTCGCAAGCGGCCCTGCGCGACGTGCTGTCGCGCACGCGCCACTACCGCGCAGCTACCCTGGCCGGCTACGATGCGACGGATATTGCCGGACGCATGCTGCCCACGGTGGCGCTCGTATCGCGCCTGCCGCTGGCCGGCGACGGTGTTGCCTGGGCAAATTTTCCCGCCGGCGTGACCGTGCCCGCCGACAGCCAGGCCGCCGACGACAACGCCTGCCGCTTCGCCCGCGCGCCCCTGCACGTCCAGGTCATCTTGCCGGGAGGACAACTCACGGATGTGGTCGTCGTGCATTTGAAATCGCGCCGGCCCGACTACCGCCATGGCGACGGCAACGATGCCGCCGCCTACGCGCTGGCCAACCTGCGCTCGCTGCAGCGGCGCGGCGCGGAAGCCGTGGCCCTGCGCGTGCTGGCAAGCGAGCTGGGCCACACTGGCCGTCCCCGCATCGTGCTGGGCGACTTCAACGACATCGCCAATGCCGTCACCACGTCCATCGTCATGGGCGCCGGCGCGCCGTGCGAACCGGGCATGGAAATGCGCGCGCGCCTGTACGACGCCAACGCCATCCAGCAGCGCCAGGACGCCCTGCGCCACGTGGGCTACACGAATATCCACGACAGCGCCTACATGACGATCGACCACATCCTCGTGTCCGAGCATTTCCACCCAGCCTCGCCGCGCGCCATCGGCGTGCTGCAGGAAGTGACTTATCTCAACGATCATTTGCTGCTGGGCCTGCCGCATGCGTCCGACCATGGCCAGGTGCTGGCACGCATCAAGCTGCTGGGAAACATTCACTAATTCAATAACTGCGCCAGAACACTGCCCGCGACTTGCGCGCTGGCAAAGCGCCCCTGGTATTGCTGGCAGCCCTGCCCCCGCAGATACGCCAGCTGCTGCGCCGTTTCCACGCCTTCGGCGATCACCGTCAATTGCAGTTCGCGCGCCATGGCGATGATGGTGGCGGCGATGGCCGTGTCGGACTCGCCTGCCGCGCCATCGGCCGCGGCAGGCAGGAACGACGGGTCGATCTTGAGTTGGTCCACCGGATAATGGCGCAGATTGGCCAGGCGCGAATAGCCGGTGCCGAAATCGTCGATGGCCAGCCTGGCGCCCAGCGCGCGCAGCTGCGCCAGCACGCCGGCCAGGCGCGCGCCGCCCTTCATCAGCAAGGACTCCGTCACTTCCAGTTCCAGGCAGGCGGCGGGCAAGCCCGACACGGCCAGCGCCTCTTGCACGCTGAGCAATAAGTTGTTGTGCAGACATTGCGCCGGCGACAGATTCACGGCCACCCTCCAGGCATGGCCCGCATCGTGCCAGGTGCGCGCGCGGCGGCAGGCTTGCTGCAGCACCCAGTTGCCAATCGACACCATCAAGCCGCACTCCTCGGCCACGGCAATGAAGCGCTCGGGCGGCAGCAGGCCCAGTTGCGGGTGGCGCCAGCGCAACAGTGCTTCGGCACCAATGATTTTCCCGCTAGCAACATCGAGCGCGGGCTGGAACTCGAGCACGAACTCGTCGCGCCCCAGCGCTTCGCGCAAGCCCTGCTCCAGGCTGGCCCGCTCGACGATTTGCGCATTCATCTCGGCATTGAAAAACTGAAAATTGTTACGCCCGCTTTCCTTGGCGTGGTACATGGCGATGTCGGCGTTATGCACGAGGGTATCGATGCTGTCGCCATCGCTGGGAAAGATCGCCACGCCGATCGAAGTCGACACATGCAACTCATACTCGCCCAGCTGATAGGGTTGCGTGACGGCATGCAGCAGGCTGGCTGCCACGTGGGCCACCTGGTCGATGCCGCCCACCTCGGCCAGGATGATGACAAACTCGTCGCCGCCATGCCGGCTGACCGTATCGACGCCGCGCACGCAGCGCACCAGGCGCCGCGCCACTTCCTTGAGCAGCAAGTCGCCCACGTGGTGGCCCATGCTGTCGTTGATGTGCTTGAAATGGTCGAGGTCCAGGTACAGGATGGCCAGCATGCTCAGCTTGCGCCGCGCGGCTGCCAGGGCCAGCGACAGCCGGTCCAGCAGCAGCACGCGGTTCGGCAAGTCGGTGAGGAAATCGTGCTCGGCCAGGTGGCGCGTGTGCTCCTCGTTTTTCTTGCGCTCGCTGATATCGCTGAGGATGGCCAGGTAATTGCTCAATTGCCCCTGCGGGTCGCGGATGGCCGTCAGCGACAGCCAGGCCGGATAGCGCCCGCCCGCCTTGCGCTGGCCGACGATGTCGCCTTGCCAATAACCGTTGGCATCGACTTCATCCCACACGTGGTCGAAAAACGCGGGCGCGTCCGGCTCGACGCCGTGCGGGACGAAGGGCTTGCCCAGCATGTCGTCCAGGCTGTAGCCGCTGATCTCGCTGTACGCGGGATTCATGCTGACGACGCGCTGCTGCGGGTCCATCACGACGATGGCTTCGCGCGCATGCTCGACCACCTGTGCCGACAGGTACAGGGCCCGCTCGGCCAGTTTGCGTGAGGAAATATCACGGATCACGGCGTAAAACAGATAGGTATGGTCGAGCGTGACGGACGTGAGCAGCACTTCGCCCCAGAACAGCTGGCCCGCGCATGTCTGATAACGCCAGTCGTAGCGGCAATTGCCGTCGGCGTGGGCCTGCGCCGCCAGCTGCGTGCCGCGCAACGAGGACAATTCGCCATCGGGCTGGCGCAGGGGCGAAAAGTCGCTGAGGCGGCGCCCCAGCAGGCGTGTCCGGTCTTCGCATTGAAACAGGGCAATGGCGGCCGGATTCGCCTCGGCGATGTGCTCGTCGCGCAGCAGCACGATGGCGTCGGCCGACTTGTCGTACAACTGGCGGAAATTGTCTCCCATCAACAACAAGGCGCCCTGCGCCGCACCATCCTGGCCGCTGGCCGTGATGTCGACATCGATGCACACCACTTGCCGCACACGTCCGGACTGCATGACCGGAAACACGGTGGAACAGATACAGCGCGGCGCGGCCCCGTCGGCATCGAGCTTCCACAGGCGCATGCCGCGCGCCTTGCCGCTTTCCCACACGGCCGCCAGTTCGCCGGCAACCTCCTCGCCCAAGGTGGCGGCACCGGGCAGCGAGCCAGCCACCCTGGCCCACGGCTGGCCCAGCGCCAGCTCGGCCGCCACGCCATACAGGCGCGCCGCCCCCGCGCTCCAGTAGCGCACGATGCCGTCGCGGTCGATGCCGCGCACGGCCAGGCCGGGCGCCTGTTCGACGGCGGCAACGATGATGGACAGCAAGTCCAGCGCCTTGCCGGCCGGCCCCGCCTGCGGTTCGGCAGGGGCCAGCAAACGGCCCGGCGACGGGGCGGCTCCGACAATCCGATCAGACATCAGGCCCCCCGTGGCGCGGCCGCGCGGCAACCGGCGGGCAAATGGCCTGTCCGGTGGCGCAACCATCCCGACCATTCTTGCGCGCCGGCGAATCGGCTTCTTGAGGAGGCGCAAGCATCGTGACGTGGACGGCATGCATGCCGGCCGTGGTCTTTGGTCGCCGTTTTTTGCATTCCAGCCCCGATTTTGTGCAATCTGTCGCACGACGATGGCGGCCGGACTTGAATCTTCCTAAAGTGGCAACATGCGCATCGCCGTGAACGGCCGCAGCGGCAGGCGTGTTGTCTGCGGCCGCCACGGTGATGCGCTACCCGAATTCCCCCGGCCCGCCGCAGGCCGGCCGCACCGAGACCTGGCGCCGAACCCCTGCGCCGCTCCTGACTAAAAAACCTATGAAAAACGAGACCCTGCCCCCCGCCTCTCCCCTTGCCGCCACGCGCCGCCGGCGCTGGCGCGCCCCCGTCTTGATCCTCGTCGTGCTGGGCCTGGCCGGCGGCGGCTGGACCGTGATGCAATCGAAGCAACAAGCGGCCAAGGCTGCCGAATTGCAAGCGAGCAAGAAAAAGGAGCAGGCCAAGACGCCCGTGCATGAACTGGCGCAGGGCGACGTGGCCGCCATCGATGCGCGCGCGCTGAGCATCAGCCTGCCCCTGTCCGGTTCGCTGGCGCCCGTGACCCAGGCCACCATCAAGGCCAAGGTTTCCGGCGTGATCCAGGAAACGACCTTGCAGGAAGGCCAGCAAGTGGCCAACGGGCAAGTTCTCGTGCGCCTGGATGCGGCCGACCTGCGCGCCCGCCTGACGCAGCAGCAAGCCATGCTGGACGAAGCGCAGGCGCGCCTGTCGATGGCGGCCAAGAATGAGGCGAACAGCCAGGCGCTGCTCAAGCAAAAATACATTTCGCAGACGGCCTACGACACGACGCAAAACTCGGTCGACCTGGCGCGCGCCAACGTCAAGTCCGCCGCCGCCATGGTCGATATCGCCCGCATCGCGCTGGCCGACACGGTGATCCGCGCGCCGATGGCCGGCATCGTCAGCAAGCGCCATCTGCAGGCGGGCGAAAAAGTCGCGCCCGACATGCCCGTCTACACCATCGTCAACCTGGCCCAGCTGACCCTGGAAGCACCCGTGCCCAGCGCGGAAATCCCCCGCATCAAGCTGGGCCAGGACGTGCACTTCAAGGTCGACGGCTTCGGCGCGCGCGACTTTGCCGGCAAGGTCACGCGCATCAACCCCACCACCGAAAGCGGCTCGCGCGCCATGCTCGTCTACATCGCCGTCGACAATGGCGACGGCGCGCTGCGCGGCGGCATGTTCGCCAAGGGCAGCATCGTCACCGAGCGCTCGGCCGTGGCGCCGCTGGTGCCCTTGACGGCCGTGCGCAACGAAAAGCAGGGGCCCGTCGTGTATGCGCTGGTGAACAACAAGGTCGTTGCCCAGCCCGTCACCCTGGGACTGCGCAACGAGGACGAAGGCTATGCCGAGGTCAAGTCGGGCCTGGTGCCGGGCGCGAAAGTCATCATCGCCAAGCTCGATGGCGTGAAACCGGGCCATGGCGTGACCTTTGCCGCGCCCGCCACGGCCCCTGCCGCGCCGGCGGCCGTGCTGGCACGGAAGGATTAAGCCATGTGGATGACCAAAGTCAGCATTCAAAACCCCGTCTTCGCCACCATGGTCATGGTGGCGCTGGTGGTGCTGGGCATCTTCTCCTACCGGGGCCTGGGCGTGGAAAGCATGCCCAGCGTGCAATTTCCGTTCGCCGCCATTGAAGTGAATTACCCGGGCGCCTCGCCCGAAGCCGTGGAAAACGACATCACGCGCCCCATCGAGGACGCCGTCAACACCGTCAGCGGCATCAAGACCATCCGCGCCAACTCGTGGGAAGGACGCGCCGGCGTCTACCTGGAATTCGAGCTGTCGACCAACATGGACAAGGCCATGCAGGACTTGCGCGACAAGGTGGCCCTGGTGCGCCCGCGCTTCCCGAAAGAGGCCAAGGACCCGTTCATCGCCCGCGCCGAGGGCGACAACGAGCGCCCCATCGCCACCATCGTGCTGACCTCGACCGGGCATGACCTGCGCTCGCTGTCGACCATGACGGAGCAGATCATCAGCAAGCGCTTCCAGGGCGTGGCCGGCGTGGGGCAAGTCAAGCTGCGCGGCCTGCGCGCGCGCCAGATCCTCATCAGCATGAAGCCGATCGAACTCAATGCCCAGGGCATCGGCGTCGATGAAGTCATCCGCGCCATCCAGGCGACGAATACCAACCTGCCGGCCGGCTCCATCAGCCATGGCGCGGCCGAGCAGCTGGTGCGCGTGGAAGGCAAGATCAAGAATGCGCGCGAATTCGGCAAGATCATCGTCGCGCGCCGCGCCGTCGGCCCCGTCTACCTGGACCAGGTGGCCACCGTCGTCGACGGCGAGCAGGAAGAACTGTCGATTTCGCGCATGAACGGCCAGCAGGCCGTGACCATGGAAATCACCAAGGTGCAGGACGCCAACGTGGTCGAAGTGGGCACCGGCATCCTGAAAGTGGCGGCCGACCTGCAAAAGAGCCTGCCGCCCGATATCACCCTGCGCGTGCTGGACGACGAGTCGGAACGCGTGCAAAGCCAGCTCAATAACGTCAAGCGCACCATCATCGAAGGCGCCGTGCTGACCATGGTGATCGTCTTCCTGTTCCTGCACTCGTGGCGCTCGACCATCATCACGGGATTGACCCTGCCGATCTCCGTGCTGGCCAGCTTCATCGCCATGAAGGCCTTCGGCTTCACCCTGAACTTCCTGACCCTGATGGCGCTGTCGCTGTGCATCGGCCTGCTGATCGATGACGCCATCGTGGTGCGCGAAAACATCGTGCGCCACCTGGGCATGGGCAAGAACCACTACAAGGCGGCCAACGACGGCACCAACGAAATCGGCCTGGCCGTGATGGCCACCACGTTCGCCATCGTCGCCGTGTTCGTGCCCGTCGCCTTCATGGACGGCATCATCGGCCGCTTCTTCCTGCAGTTCGGCATCACCGTGGCCGTCGCCGTGCTCGTCTCGCTGTTCGTCAGCTTCACGCTCGACCCCATGCTGTCGTCCGTCTGGCGCGACCCCGTCAAGGACCGCTTCAAATACGCGCCGTGGCTGGGCCGCTTCATGGCCTGGATCGAGACGGGCATCGACCGCCTGCACGTATGGTACGGCAAGGTGCTGGCAGTCGCCTTGCGCTGGCGCAAGACCACCCTGGCCACGGCCGTGGCCCTGTTCGCGGGCAGCCTGATGCTCGTGCCCATGATCGGCGGCGAGATGTTCCCCGAGACGGACCAGGGCTGGGTCAACCTGCGCTTCAAGACGCCCGTCGGTTCCAGCCTCGAATACACGGACAGCAAAGTGCGCCAGATCGAAACGGCCTTGAAGGAATTTCCCGAGATCGACAGCCTGGTGGCCAACATCGGCACGCCCGATGGACGCAACACGGCCGAAGTAAACCTGAAGCTGACGGACATCAAGACGCACAAGCGCCGCTCGCAGCAGGAACTGGAAAAGCTGATCCGCGAACGCCTGGCGCCGATTGCCGGCATCACCCTGTCCGTCGGCCAGCGTCCCATCTTCATCGCCATCCTCGGCACCGATGAAGGCAAGCTCGATGCGGTGGCGCACACCCTGATGGACAAGATGCGCAACATCAAGGGCCTGGCCGACATGGAATACAGCCAGGAAGGCGCCAATCCGTCGACCACCGTGAAGATCAACAACGAACTGGCCAGCGACCTGGGCTTGTCGGTGCAGCAGATCGGCAATGCCCTGCGTCCGTTCGTGGCCGGCGACACGGTCAGCCACTGGCTGGCGTCCGACGGGCAGAACTACGACGTCAACGTGCAGCTGCCCAAATCGGGCCGCCAGAAAGTGGCCGACCTGGCCGACCTGTCGCTCGCGTCGAGCAAGCTTGACGCGAACGGCAAGCCCGTCATGATTCCGCTGCGCCAGGTGGTCGACTTCGTGCCGTCCTCCAGCCCGCAGGTGCTCAAACGCCAGGCCTTGCAGCGCCGGGTCGCCATCTATGCGGGGGTGCAGGGCCGCCCTGCCGGCGACGTCGACGCCGACGTGCAGAAGGCCATCAAGTCCATCGACCTGCCGCCGGGCGTGCGCTTCGACGTGGCCGGCAATGCGCAGCAGATGGCCGAAACCATGGGCGGCGCCATGATGGCGCTGGGGATCGCCGTGATCTTCATCTACCTGGTGCTGGCCTCGCAGTTCGGCAGCTTCTTGCAGCCGATCGCCATCATGGTGTCGCTGCCGCTGTCCCTGATCGGCGTGCTGGCCGCGCTGCTGATCACGGGCAGCACCCTGAACATCTTCTCCGTGATCGGCTTCATCATGCTCATGGGCTTAGTGACGAAGAACGCGATTTTGCTGGTCGACTTCACCAATCAGCGCCAGCGCGAAGGCCTGGGGCAGTTCGAGGCGCTGATGGAAGCGGGGCAAGTGCGTCTGCGCCCCATCCTGATGACGACCCTGGCGATGGTGTTCGGCATGCTGCCGATGGCCATCGGCATGGGCGACGGCGGCGAATCGCAGGCGCCGATGGGCCGCGCAGTCATCGGCGGCGTGATCACCTCGACCCTGTTGACGCTGGTGGTGGTGCCCGTCGCCTACACATATCTCGACAGCCTGGGCAAGCGCGCGGCGCGCTTTTTCGGCGGCGGCGAGCATGCCGAATCCGCCGACGACGGCAAGGCACACGCCCACTGATTGACCGGTCGCCTTCACCGTCCCCGCATTGGCGGGGACGACGCGGCGGCTTCCTGAAGAGAGCTTCAGTTGACCAAAGCTGCCCCACTGGCTAGACTCTCCCCGTTATCAATGATATGGAGTGACTCGTGGGTGCTTGTTCCAGTGACAGTAGTCGATTGACCATCGGCGATCGGCCTTAGGCAAGACGCGCGCATTCCGCCCGCCCTGCCCTCGGCAAGGTGCGGTTTTACCAGCGGCGATGCACATTCGCCGCCACTTCCCTCCTCATCGTTCCACCGTTATCGTCTACTGCCCCCTTGCGGGCGGATTTTCTTCGCCCTTGCACTCGCCTGTTCCTCCCCAGCCGGGAGAAACTGATGGTGGTATTTGACTTTGCGCTGCGCGTTGCCGCGGCATTGACCCTGGGCGCGATGATCGGCGCCGAACGCCAGCTGCGCCAGCGCATGGCGGGCCTGCGCACGAATGCGCTGGTGTCCGTCGGCGCCTCGCTGTTCGTGATGGTTTCCGTGCTCGAAGGCGATGCCTCTGGCCATATGCGCATCGCCGCGCAGGTGGTGTCGGGCATCGGCTTTCTCGGTGCCGGCGTCATCATGCGCGAGGGCATGACGGTGCGCGGCCTGAACACGGCCGCTACCCTGTGGTGCTCGGCCGCCATCGGCATCCTGTGCGGCCTGGGATTTGCCCTGGAAGCGGCCATCGGCACGGGCTTCGTGCTGATCGCCAACCTGGTGCTGCGCCACCTGGCGCAACGCATCAACGCGCACGGCAGCGAAGCGGGCATCGAGACGGAAAGCATCTACCGCGTGACGGCCGTGTGCGAGGCGGAACAGGAAGTCCAGGTGCGCAAGCTGATGCTGCGCTTGATCAGCGGCATGCCGGCGCTGATGCTGCAATCCTTGCACAGCGAAGACGCCGCGCAGGCCGGGCGCATCGAAGTGCGGGCCGACCTGCTCACACCCTTGTCCAGCCTGGGATTGCTGGAACAGATCGTCAGCCAAGTGAGCCTGGAAGGCAGCGTCTCGGCCGTGCGCTGGGCGCTCGTGAACAACGCGGAATTTGTCGCCGAACGGGGAGTGTGATGATGAAAAAATTCTTCCATTGGTTTGCCAGGCGCGGCCCCGTCGTGGCCACCTACCGCCTGACCGTCACCTGCCCTGCGGCACAAGCCGACCACGTGGTGCGCCTGCTGCTGGCCGAACTCAAAGGCGCGGGCCTGGCGCCGTCGCAGATGCTGCGCAGCTGGGACGAAGCCCGGCAGGTGGTGCAGCTGATCGCCACGGTGTTGTGCCAGGCGGTGCAGCGCGCCGTGCTGGTGCGCTTCGTCAACCGCGCGGGCGCCTGGCCGCAAGTGCGGCAGGTGCGCTGGGAAGGCGTGGCGCCCTCAGCTTGACGCGGGCAGGCGCATGAGGAACAGCGCGCCGCCTTGCGGGCGGTTGCGCGCCTCGATACTGCCGCCATACGCGTGCACGATGGCTTGCGACAGGGCCAGGCCCAGCCCGAAACCGGGCGCCTCGCCCGCGCGCGCCTGGGCACCGCGGTAAAAACGCTCGAACAGATGCGGCAAGTCTTCCACGCCGATGCCCGGTCCCGCATCCGCCACGCCGACGAGCGCATGTTCGCCCTCGCACGCCACGTGCACGGTGATGACGCTGTCTGGCGGCGAGAACTTCACGGCGTTATCGAGCAGATTGGCCAGCACCAGGTCCACGGGACCGGCCGCCACGCGCGCATGCACGGCCACACTGTCATCGAAGACGATGCGGATGCCGCGCTGCGCTGCCGGCTTTTCCAGCCGCTGCGCGGCCGCCCGCACGAGCGGATTGAGCGCGATGGTTTCCACGGCATTGCGCTCCTGCCCCACGTCCAGGCGCGTGAGCATCAGGAGTTCTTCCACCAGGGTCGTCAGGCGCTGCACTTCATCGAGGCAGGACGCCAGCGCGTCCACATACTCGGGCGCTTCGCGCGGACGGCGCAGGGTGATTTCGATTTCCGTGCGCAGGCGCGACAGGGGCGAGCGCAGTTCGTGCGAAGCGTCGGCCGTGAAGCGGCGCTGCGCATCGTAGCCGTGCTCCAGGCGGTCCAGCATGGCGTTCAGGGTATCGACCAGGCGGCCGATCTCGTCCCGCGTGCCGGGATGGGGCAGGCGCTGGTGCAGGCTGGCTTCGCCGATCGAATGCGCCTGGTCTACCACGTCGTCGATGGCACCCAGCACGCGGCGCGTGAGCATTTCGCCGGCCAGGCCCACGGCAGCCAGCAAGGCCAGCGCCATGGCGCCAAACAGCACGGTGGCCGCGGCCAGTACGTGATTGGTGTCGTCGAGCGAACCGGCCACCTGCACCGCCAGGCGCGCGCCGGATGAGGGCACGGGAATCGAGACCATGCGCAGCGGCTCCTCGCCGAACTTGGGCAAGGTCTCGAAGACGGTCTCGCCGGCCGCCAGGTGCGCCAGCAGGGCGGGCGGCGCCGGCAGCTGCGCCGCCTCCAGGTTGCGGCTGCGCGCCAGCACGCGGCCCTCGCCATCGATGATCTGCACCAGGCGGTCGAGGCGCGTCAATGACGGCGGCGCCAGGCCCGGCGCCACCTCGTGCACCTGCACGGGCTGGCGTGGCGCGGCCGGCAGCATGGCCATTTCCGTCTCGGCCAGCGCCAGCAGGGCCGCATCGAGCTGGCCATGCACGGCGCGCGACAGGCCCCAGTAGCCAGCCAGCGCCGTGCAGGCGACGATGGCGAGGATGACGGCCAGGTGCACCAGCAGCAATCGCTTGCGAAAGCTAGCCACCGTGGTTTTCCGCCAGGCGGAAGCCGCGTCCGCGCACCGTGTGGATCAAGGGCGGCAGGCCCGGCGCATCGACTTTTCCCCGCAGGTTGCGCACATGGACGTCGATCAGGTTATCGATGCCGATCAGGTCCGCCTGCCAGATCTGCTCGGCCAGGCGCGCGCGGCTCACCACCTCGCCCGCCTGACGCAGCAGGATCAGCAGAATTGCGTATTCCTTGGGCGTCAGCACCAGCGGCGCGCCGGCCCGCGCCGCCTGGTGGCTGACGGGATCGAGCGTCAGGTCGGCCAGCGCCAGCACCAGCGGGCGGCTGATGTCGGAGCGGCGCAGCAGCGCACGGATGCGCGCCAGCAGCTCCTCGAATTCGAACGGTTTGGTCAGGTAATCGTCGGCCCCCGTGTTCAGGCCCGCCACCCGGTCGGCCGTGGCGTCGCGCGCCGTGAGCATCAGCACGGGCGTCTGGATGCCGCGCGCGCGCAAGTCGCGGCAAAAATCGATGCCCTGCTTGCCCGGCAACATCCAGTCCAGCACGATCGCGTCGTAGTCGACGGCGTAACTTTCGTCCTCGCCCTCTTCCGCGCTGTGCGCCACGTCGACGACAAAGCCTTCTTCCTGTAAGCCACGGGCCAACAGGCGCGCCGCCTTGCGGTCGTCTTCCACCAGGAGGATTCTCATGCTTGCCTTTCTCATTGTGCTGCGTTTTCCCGCATTTTCCATCCTTGCATTTTACCGCGCCACACCGCGCGCGCACGCAACCTGAAGAATGATTCAGGCGTTCTTGGGCGCTTCTTCAGGAGCACATTGCTATGCTTTCCCGGCGCTGTCATATCGCTGCCCGCGCCCCCTTCTGACCGCCCGCCTGGGCACGGCATCCACGCATGCCCCATCACCATCAATAACAAGGAAACACGGGATGAACACGACCACCCGCAACGCCCTGGGCGCCAGCTGCGCCCTCGCTCTCGCCTGCTCGGCCCTGGCCGGCTGCGCCAAACCGACGGCGGCAGCCATGCCGCCCGTCCAATCGATGCATCTGGACGACGGCAGCATCGCCGTCGACAAGATGTCGCCGCTGCGCCAGCGCCTGCAGATCGCCGCCGTGCAGGAACAGGAGATCGCCACGCAGACGGATGCGCCGGGCAGCATCGAAGCGATGCCGGAAAAACTGGTGAAGATCACGCCCCCCCTGGCCGGGCGCATCACGCGCTTGCAGCGCGCGCTGGGCGACAGCGTGAAGGCGGGCGACCCGCTGTTCACGCTCGACTCGGCGGAACTGAGCGCCGCCTACGCGGACGACAGCAAGGCGAAGTCCGCCCTGCTGCAGGCGCGCCAGGAACTGGAGCGCCAGAAAACCCTGTTCGAGGCGGAAATCGCCGCGCGCAAGGAGTACGAGGCGGCCCAGGCAGCCTACGACCAGGCCGGCAGCGACGCACACGCCAGCGCCGACAAGCTGGCCCAGTACGGCGCCGGCGCGCGCGGTTCGCGCCGCGACTACGTGCTGCGCTCACCCATCGCCGGCACCGTGATCGCCATGGATGGCGCCCAAGGCGGCTACTGGAACGATATCAACGCGCCCGTCATGACGGTGGCGGATCTGTCCACCGTGTGGCTGTCGGCCAACGTGGCCGAGAGGGACCTGGTGCAGGTGGCCGTGGGCCAGACGGCCCGCATCACCGTCGATGCCTGGCCCGGCAAGGCTTTCGAGGGCAAGGTCGCGTATGTGGGCGCCGTGCTCGATCCCGAGACGCGGACGGTAAAAGTGCGCGTGGCCATCGACAACCGCACCGGCACCTTCAAGCCGGGCATGTTTGCCCACGCCGGTTTTGCCGGCGCCAGCCGCCGCGCCCTCCTCGTGCCCGCGGCGGCCGTGCTGCAAAGCGGGCCATCGACGCGCGTGATGGTCGAGCGCAGCCCGCTGGTATTTACGCCGCGCACGGTGGAAGTGGGCGCCAGCCATGGAGAACAGGTGGAAATCCTCGCCGGCCTGAAAGCGGGCGAACGCATCGTCGTCAAGGAAGGAGTGCTGCTCAATGATTGACCATTTCATCGCCACCTGCTGCCAGCGGCGCGGCATCGTCTGGCTGGTGCTGCTGTTCGTCGCCGTCTACGGCGTCTACTGCTGGAAACAGCTGCCCATCGAAGCCTATCCCGACATCGCCGACGTCACTTCGCAGATCGTCACGCAGGTGCCGGGCCTGGGCGCCGAGGAAATCGAGCAGCAGATCACCATCCCGCTCGAACGCGCCCTGCTGGGCACGCCCGGCATGCACGTGCTGCGCACGCGCAGCCTGTTCGCGCTGTCGCTGATCACAGTGGTGTTCGAGGATGGCAGCGATGGCTACTTCACGCGAGAACGGCTGCAGGAGCGCCTGGCCAGCGTCAACCTGCCGTACGACGCCAAGCCGGGGCTCGATCCCTACACCTCACCCACGGGCGAGATCTACCGCTACACGCTGGAATCGAAAACGCGCTCCCTGCGCGAACTGTCCGAGCTGCAGTTCTGGACCGTGATCCCGCGCCTGCAGCAGGTGCGCGGCGTGGCCGACGTCAGCAATTTCGGCGGCCTGACGACGCAATTCATGCTGGAACTCGATCCCGCAAAACTGGACAGCTACGGCTTCTCGCTAGCGCAGGTGAAGGAAGCCATCAATGCCAACAACATCAGCGGCGGCGGCAGCGTCATCGACCGCGGCCAGCAATCGTACGTGGTGCGCGGCGTGGGCCTGCTGCATTCGCTGGACGACATGGGCAACGTCGTCGTCAGCAGCAAGGACGGCGTGCCCGTGCTGGTGAAGGACCTGGGCAAGCTCGCCTACGGCAACGTGGAGCGGCGCGGCATCCTCGGCAAGGACGACAACCCCGACACCATCGAAGGCATCACCCTGCTGCTGAAGGATTTCAACCCGTCCGAGGCGCTGGCCGGCATCCATGCGGCCGTCGACGACCTGAACGCCAACGTGCTGCCGAAGGACGTGAAGGTCGTGCCCTACCTGGACCGCAGCTCGCTGATCGACGCCACCCTGCATACGGTGGGATTTACCCTGGGTGAAGGCATGCTGCTCGTCGCCCTCGTGCTGCTGCTGTATCTGGGCAGCCCGCGCGCGGCCGCCATCGTCGCGCTGACGATTCCGCTGGCCCTGCTGATCGCCTTCATCTTCATGCATCATTTTAAGATTCCCGCCAATTTGCTGTCCCTGGGGGCGATCGACTTCGGCATCCTCGTCGACGGTTCCGTGGTGGTGCTGGAAAACATGCTGCGCCGCCGCGAACGGGAACAGGAACGCCCCCTGACCCTGCAGGACGCCATCGAGGCGACCCTGCAGGTGGCGCGCCCCATCATGTTCGGCATGGCCGTCATCATCGCCGCCTACCTGCCCCTGTTCGCCTTCCAGCGCATCGAGTACAAGCTGTTCTCGCCCATGGCGTACGCGGTGGGCGCGGCACTGGCGGGCGCGCTGGTGGTGGCGCTGGTGCTGATCCCCGGCCTGGCCTGGCTGGCCTTGCGCAAGCCGCGCCGCACCTTCCATAACCGCGTGCTGGACAAGCTGGCGTCCGCGTACGGGCGCTTCCTCGAACGCATGGTGGGCAAGAAGCGCTGGGTGGCGATGGTGTGCGCAGGATCGCTCGCAGCGCTTGCCATCCTGGGCGGCAGCATCGGCCGCGACTTCCTGCCCTATCTCGATGAGGGTTCGCTGTGGCTGCAGGTGCAGATGCCGCCCGGGATCACCTTGGACAAGGCGTCGGAGATGGCCAGCGAACTGCGGCGCGCCGCGCTGGAATTCCCGGAAGTGTCGACCATCGTCACGCAGACGGGACGCAACGACGACGGCACCGATTACTGGACGCCGTCGCACATCGAGGCGAGTGTGGGACTGCATCCGTACAAAAGCTGGAAATCGGGCATGAGCAAGCAGCAGCTGATCGCGAAAATGAATGCACGCTTCGCCCGCATGCCAGGCGTCACGGTGGCCTTCATGCAGCCGATGATCGATGGCGTGCAGGATAAATTGTCGGGCGCGCACAGCGACCTGACGGTAAAAATCTTCGGCAACGACCTCGATGAGGTGCGCGCCATCGCCGGCAAGGTGGCCAATGTGCTGAAGACTGTCCACGGCGCCTCCGACGTGGCGGTGGACGTGGAGCCGCCGCTGCCCAACCTGAAGGTGGAACTGGACCGCGCGAAGGCGGCCCGCTACGGCATCAACGCGGCCGACGTGGCCGACCTGATTGCCACCGGCATCGGCGGCGCGCCCATCGGCCAGGTCTACGTGGGCGAGAAAAGCTACGACATCGCCGTGCGCTTCCCGCCCGCCACGCGTTCCAGCCCGGACGCCATCGCCAGCCTGAAGCTCACGGCCGCCAACGGCGCCAAGGTACCGCTGGCGCAGGTGGCCACCATCAGTACCACCTCGGGCGAAAGCGTGATCGTGCGCGAAATGGGGCGGCGCCACATCATCGTGCGCCTCAATGCCCGCGGACGCGACCTGGCCGGCTTCCTGGCCGAAGCGCGCCCGCTGGTGGCCCAAGCCGTGGCCAACGAACACCAGCGCATCAGCGTCGAATGGGGCGGCCAGTTCGAAAACCTGCAGCGCGCGCAAAGCCGCTTGGCCCTGATCCTGCCGATGACCCTGGGCGCCATGTTCCTGCTGCTGTTTGGCCAGTTCCGCAACCTGCGCCAGCCCGCGCTGGTCTTGCTGGCCGTGCCGCTGGCCATGCTGGGCGGCCTGGCCGCACTGCACCTGCGCGGCATGACCCTGAACGTGTCGAGCGCCGTCGGTTTCATCGCCCTGTTCGGCGTGGCCGTGCTGAATGCCGTGCTGATGCTGGCGCAGATCAACCGCTTGCGCGCGGACGAAGGCAGGAGCTTGCGCGACGCCGTGCTGGATGGCGCGCGCGACCGCATGCGCCCCGTGCTGATGACGGCCACCGTGGCCGCCCTGGGGCTGACGCCGGCCATGCTGGCGACAGGCCTGGGCAGCGACGTGCAGCGCCCGTTGGCCACCGTCGTGGTGGGCGGCCTGGTAACGGCGACGGCACTGACCCTGCTGCTGTTGCCGGCCCTGTATTACCTGATCGAGGCGTATGTACAACAACGCCGGACCGATACCGAAGGAGCAAACCATGACACGTTTTAATGTACTGCTGGCGGCCTGGCTGATGACGCCATGCGCCATCGCCGCACCCTTGAGCTTCGAGACCTATTTGTCCGCCGTGGAAAGCCACAGCCTGGAATTGCAGGCGCAGCAGGAAGACATCGTCTCGGCCAAGGCGGGCATCGGCATCGCCGGCCTGCGTCCCGATCCCGAATTCACGCTGGGCGCCACGCGCGAAACCGTGCGCAGCGTCGAGCACCGCCCAATCACGTGGAATCCGGCCATCAGCATGGCCATCGAGACGGGCGGCAAGCGCGCCGCGCGCTTGAAGGCGGCGCACAGCCATGTCGCGCTGGCCGAGGAAACGGTGGCCGGCTTCAAAAGCGAACTGTATGGCACGGCCACCGCCGCGTTCACGGAAGCGTGCCGCACGCGCGAGGTCCTCGCACGCAAGGAGCAGACCATGGCAGCCCTGTCGAAAGTCGTCGAGGCGAACGCCGTGCGGCGCAAGGCAGGCGACGTGGGCGGCATCGAGCTGCTGCAGTCGCGCGTGGAACGCGACCAGTTCCAGGCCGAGCTGGCGCAGGCGCGCAGCGAGGCCGACAGCGCCATGTTGAATTTGTCGCCCCCCTTGGGCCGCCAGTTCGACAGCCTCTTTCCGGACGCGCAGCTGGCCTGCGACTTCGCCGCGTATGCCGACCAGGATGCCAGCACCCTGGTGCCGCAGGCGCTCGAGGCGCGGAGCGACGTGCGCATCGCCCGCGCCACCGTGGACAATCTGCGCGACGGCGCGGCGCTCGTGCGCGCCAACCGCGCCGTCGACCCGACCGTCACCCTGGGCCTGGCCGCCGCGCGCGGCTACCATGACGGCTTTGACGCCAGCGGCAATCCCGTCGACGGGTCGCCGCGCTCGCGCGCCTTGAGCGTATCGCTGGCCATCCCCATCCCCCTGTCGCGGCGCGACAAGGGCGACGTCGTACAGGCGGAAGCGGGCGTGACGCAAGCCATGCTGGCCCTGCGCCAGGCGGAACTGACGGCGGAAACGCAGGTGCGCACGGCGCAGCGGCAGCTGCGTGCGGCGCAGGACAGGCTGGCGCGCTACCGCGACGGCGTGCTGGTCGATGCGCAAAAGGTGGTCGATGGCATGCGCCTGTCCTACTTCAGCGGCAATGCCTCGCTGCTGGAATGGCTGGCGGCGCAGCGTTCGGCCGATGAGGCGTATCAGGGGTATGTGCAGGCACGCGCCGATGCGGCCATCGCCAGCACGCAGCTGCAACTGGCCATCGGCCAGCGGCCGCGCTTGTAGCGGGGAAGGGAAAACGAGGGGGAGACCGGCACGGCCATGCCGCACCGGTCGTCAGAAACAGGGGAATTACTGAGGCTGGGCAGGAGCGTCGGTAGCGTCGTCCGCTTCGGGCTCGTCACCCTCGGCACCCTCTTCGCCATCGGCCGGCTTCGGATTGTTCTTCGCTTCCAGCTTGCGCCTGGCTTTTTCCTCGGCTTTCTTCTTCTTTTCCAGCTCTTTTTGCCGTTTTTCGTATTGGAAATTTGTCTTGGCCATTTACTACCTCTTTAGTTTTTAGATGTTACAGATAAGCATATAAGGCACATTATGACGTAGTTGGAGCAAACTCCAAATGTTTAGCCTCGTGGATGATGCTGCGCATGCAGCAGTTTCAGCCGTTCACGGGCCACATGCGTGTAAATCTGCGTGGTGGAAATATCGGAGTGCCCCAGTAACAATTGCACAACACGCAAGTCCGCTCCATGGTTCAGCAAATGCGTGGCGAACGCATGGCGCAAGGTATGCGGCGACAGCGGCGCCGTGATGCCAGCGTTCAGCGCGTGTTTCTTGATGATGACCCAGAACATTTGCCGCGTCATGGCGCCCCCGCGCCGCGTGACGAACAGCGCATCGTCCATCTGTCCGTCGAGGATGATACCGCGCGCTTCCTTCAGGTAGCGCTCGATCCACAGCCGCGCCTGTTCGCCGAACGGCACCAGGCGCGTCTTGCTGCCCTTGCCCGTAATGCGCAGCACGCCATCGTTCAGGCTCAGTTCCACGGATTGCAAGTCCACCAGTTCCGACACGCGCAAGCCGCTCGCATACATGAGTTCGAGCATGGTGCGCTCGCGCAAGCCCAGCGGCGTGCTCACGTCGGGTGCCGCCAGCAAGGCTTCCACCTGCGCCTCGCTCAAGGTATGCACGAAGCGGGCCGGCTGCTTGGCCGACACCATCTTCAGGCACGGGTCGGCGGCGATATGTTTTTGCCGCAAGGCCAGCTGGTAAAAACGCTTGAGCACGGACAGCCGGCGGTTCGACGACGTCGCCTTGCTCTCGTCGTGGCGGGCGGAAAAATACGCCTCGATGTCGGCCGTGGTCACCTCGTACAGGCCCTCGCGCCCGGGCCGCGCCACTTCCAGCCAGCGGGCGAACAGCCGCATGTCGCGCCGGTAGGCATCGAGCGAGTTTTTCGACAGGCCGTCTTCCAGCCACAGGCTGTCGCAGAATTCATCGATCAGGGTAGTGTTGTCTGGCGCCAGCAGGCTGTTCATCATCGGTAGGCCACCACGCCTTCATGCGCCAGCAGCCAGCGCTTCACGCCCAGGTGAAATCCCGTCGCATCGTCATGGTGGGCAAAGCCGCCCAGGCCGCCGGCAGCCGTGACCCGGTGGCAAGGGATCACCACGGGAAACCAGTTGGCACCGCAGGCCTGCCCGACGGCGCGCGGCGCCGAGCCGATCAGGCGCGCCACGTCGCCATACGTGCGCACCTGGCCGCGCGGAATGCCGGCGATCGCCGCCCATACCCGTTGCTGGTAAGCGCTGCCCAGGCCCGCCAGCGGCAGGTCGAACGGCGCATCGGGGTCGCGGAAATAGGCTGCCAGTTGGTCGCACGCCCGCTCGGAGACGGCATCCTGCGGCGCTTTCTCGTCGAAGTGCGGCGGCAAATACACCAGTTCGCGCAACTGGCCGTCCTGCGCGCGCACGCCCATGGCGCCGAACGGCGCGGCCACGATGGCGCTAAACAGTTCACTGCCCTGTTGTTTTTTCATCTGCTGATCATTATTCAAGTGTGGCATATATGCAACTTGCCGGCGCCGGAAACCGCGCTACGGGAATTATGCACCGACTTTGGGCGTGCTGGCGGACGTTTCCCACGCACGAAAAAAAAGCGCACCAGTCGGTGCGCTTCAAATATTGCTTCACGTTCCCGGTCGTTTGGGTCCGCCGGTGCCGGCTTGTGGCCGCAGACAGCTATGACTCAACAACTTCTGTGAAACGTGTGTCTCCTCAATATATCCCCGGTATCAATACCGTTTTTATAGACCACTCCCCCACTAACCTTGTTGCCAATTCTGTATTTCAGCCTTGCTACCGGGGCGCATATGCATATACGTGTTTCCCCTTAAGGCTGCCCATCATAGCGCATTTATTCGGCCGGATCGACTTTTTTTGCACCATGACGGGGACAACTGTTTTAGTTGTAAATTAAATTTGGCAACCACAGCGAGATTTGTGGTACGTAGGTAATCAAGCCCAGGAAGGCCAGCATCGTCAGCAGCCACGGCATCACGGCCACGGTCAGCTCCGAGATGCCCATCTTGGTGATGCCGGACGCCACGTACAGGTTCAAGCCCACGGGCGGATGGCACATGCCCACTTCCATATTGACCACGATCAAAATGCCGAAGTGCACAGGATCGATGCCCAGCTTCATGGCGACGGGGAACAGGATCGGCGCCATGATCAGCACGATCGACGACGGCTCCATGACGTTACCAGCCAGCAACAGCAACACGTTGACCACCAGCAAGAAGCTGATCACGCCAAGGCCCTTGCCCGTGATCCATTCGGCCATCGCCTGCGGGATGTTTTCGCTGGTCATCAGGAACGAGAACAGCACGGCATTGGTAATGATGTACAACAACATCGCCGACATGGCGGCCGAATCGAGCAAGACCTTGCCCACTTGCTTGATCTTCAAGTCCTTGTAGACGAAGACGGCGATGATGAAAGCGTACACAGCAGCCATGGCGGCCGCTTCCGTGGGCGTGAAGGCGCCCGAATAGATGCCGCCCATGACGATGACGATCAGCAGCAAGCCCCAGGCGCTCTTCTTGAACGTCACGAAGCGCTCCTTCCAGCTGGCCTTCTGCATGCGCGGATAGTTATTCTTGCGCGCCAAGAACCACGTGGTCAGGCCCAGCAGCATGGCCAGCATCATGCCGGGAATCACGCCCGCCATGAACAGCTTGCCTACGGAGGTGTTCGTGCTGACGGAATACATCACCATCACGATCGAGGGCGGGATCAGGATGCCCAGCGCGCCCGAGGTGGTGATGACGCCGGCGCCGAAACCGCGCGGATAGCCCTGCTTGACCATGGCCGGCAGGATGATGGAGCCGATGGCCACCACGGTGGCGGGGCTGGAGCCGGAGACGGCGGCAAACAGCGCGCACGCCATCACGCCGGCCAGCGCCAGGCCGCCATGCCAGTGGCCGACCATGGAGCTGGCGAAATTGATCATGCGCCGCGCCACCCCGCCATGCGTGAGGAAGTTGCCCGCCAAAATGAAGAACGGGATGGCCATGATTTCGAATTTCTCGATGCCCGTGAAGATCTTCAGGGCCACCGATTCGATGGGCACGCTGGTCATGGTGAACAGGAAAGTGAGCACCGTCAGGCCCAGCGAGATGGAGATCGGCATGCCGGTCAGCATCAGCGCCAGCAGCAGCACAAAAATAATCAGCGCGTTCATGCCTTGGCTCCTTTTTCTTCCGCCGTCAATTCATCTTCCAGCCCCTCGACGTGCGAGTGGTCGTGTTTCGGCAAGGCGCCCGTCTTGATGAAATGCACCATCACCTGCAGGAAGCGGAAGCACATCAGGTAGGAACCGAGCGGCACGGCAAGGTAAACCAGCCACATCGGCACTTCCATGTCGGCCGAAGTCTGGTCCGTGTGGCCGATCGACCACACAAAGCTGGCGCCCAGGGTCCCGACGATGCCCGTAAACAAGGCGCCGGCGGCCAGGCCGAAGACGATGAAGCGGTCGCGCCAGCGCGGATTCATGCGGTTGATCAGGACGTCGACGCCCACGTGGATGCCCGTGCGCACGCCATACGCGGCGCCGAACTTGGCCATCCAGACGAACATGTAGATGCACAGTTCCTGGGCCCAGCTGGTATTGATTTGAATCAGGAAGTCTTGCAGGCCCGGTATCGGCAAGCCTGCCAGGTAGCGGTGCACGACCGCGACGAAGATGATGAAGGTGGCGGCGCCCATCAGGGACGCGATCAGCCACTCTTCCAGGTGATCCAGAAATTTCATGGTGGACTTTCAAAGAATGCGGGTACACGGACTCCCGCGCAGGACGCGCAGGAGTCATTCAAGCAAGTGGCAGGGCATCCCTGCCTGGCGCGCCAGGCGGCGCGCTACAGCATGCGGCTTACTTCGCGCTTTCCTTGTTGATGGCCGAGATCAGATCCTTGCCGATGCGCCCTTCCATGGCCTTCTGCACGGGCGCCAGCGCCTTGCGCCACTCGGCCTGTTCCTGCACCGTCAGCGTGTAGATCTGCGTCTTGCCCGCTTTCTTGATGGCGTCGAGGGCCTGGTCGTTGTCGCGCTGAGCGATGGCTTTTTCAAACGTGGTCGCCTCGCGCATGGCTTTTTCCAGCTGGCCGCGGATATCGGGCGGCAAGCCATCCCAGAATTTCTTGTTGACGATGACGGCATAGCCCAGGTAACCGTGGTTCGACACGGTCACGTGCTTTTGCACTTCATGCATCTTTTGCGTATACATATTCGATGGCGGATTTTCCGTGCCGTCGACCACGCCCGTCTGCAGCGCCTGATACACTTCCGAGAAGGCCAGCACTTGCGGGTTGGCGCCCAGCGCGCGCATCTGCGCATCGAGCACCTTCGACGACTGGATGCGCATTTTCAGGCCCTTGAAGTCGGCCGGCGTATGCAGCGGCTTGTTGGCCGACATCACCTTGAAGCCGTTGTCCCAGTAGGCCAGGCCCGTGATACCCTTGGGTTCGAGTTTCTTCAGCAGGCTCTTGCCGATTTCGCCTTCGGTGACGTTGTACAGCGCCGTCTTGGTGGGGAAGATGTAGGGCAGGTCGAACGCTTCGAATTCCTTCACGCCCAGCGGGCCGAACTTGGCCAGCGATGGCGCCAGCATCTGCACGGCGCCCAGCTGCAGGGCTTCGAGTTCTTCCTTGTCCTTGTACAGCTGGCTGTTCGGGTACAGTTCGACCTTGACCTTGCCATTCGTGGCTTTCTCGGCCAGCTGCTTGAAACGTTCGGCGGCCTGGCCTTTGGGTGTGTCCGTCGCCACGACGTGGCTGAACTTGATGACGATGGGCGCTTGCGCGTAAGCGTGCACGCCGGCGGTGGCGCCAATGGCCGCGCACAGCGCGACGAACATGGTTTTCATCTGCATTTTTGTCTCCTGAATGGTTTTTAGAAAAACTTTATTATTTGTCTACTTGAATATTGTGCCAAAGAAACTGCCTCGGCTATTGTGGTTAACCACAATAGCCGGTTCCCGATAAGCCGCTACCCTGCCAGCCATGCCGACTCCCCCCACCCTTGCGCGCCGCTTCAAGCTATCGAGCCCGATGCGCTGGCTGCTGCCCGTCATCCTGCTGCTGCTGTTCCTCTCCATCCTGTTCTGGCTGCCCTGGCAGGCGCGCCAGATGGAGAGCAACGAGCGCCAGGAGCAGCTGATCGCCGACACGCTGTGGGTGGAGCAGACCATCCGCTTCCAGCTGGCGCGCAACGAGGAAAGCCTGTTCAACCTGGGCGTGGACATCGCCAGCGCCTCGCTGGGCGCGGAAAAAGTCCACGAACGGCTGCAGCAGATGCTGCGCAATGGCCGCGAACTGCAGCGCGTGCTGTGGCTGAACACCAGCGGCAAGGTGTTGGCCACCAGCGACAACAATCTGCCGCACGCGCTGGCGTTTTCGCCCGCCTCGCTGACGGCGGCCGACAATGCGCGCCGCCTGCACCGGGGCCAATACGCCCAGCCCTCGCAGCAGAGCGGCTTTCCCGACGCGCCGCCGGGCGCCATGCTGATGGATTACCACCAGCCCCTGTTCGATGGCCAGCGCTACGTGGGCAGCCTGGTGGCCACTTACCAGATCAGCAGCCTGCTCGATGAAATGGTGCCGTGGTGGTTCGCGCAGGACAACCAGATTGCGCTGATCGACCGCGACGACAAGGTGCTGGCACGGCGCGCCGCCGCCGGCCCCGGCCACGGCGTGTACACGCACAAGCGCGCGCTCGACGTGCCCGGCGCCACCATCACCCTGTTTACCGACAGCGTGAAAAGCCAGCCCAAGCTGCTGCCCAATCTGCTGGTCGGCTCCGTCATCGCCCTGTCGCTGGGTTTGCTGTGGAGCCTGCTGGCCCTGTGGCGCCACATCTCGCGCCGCCTGGTGGCCGAAGGCGCGCTGCGCCAGCAGATGCTGTTTCGCACGGCGATGGAAAATTCGCTGGTGACGGGCATGCGCGCGCGCGACCTGGAAGGCCGCGTCACCTACGTGAATCCGGCGTTTTGCCAGATCGTCGGCTATCCGCCCGAGGAAATCCTGGGCCGTCTGCCGCCCATGCCCTATTGGGTGCCCGAGGCGCTGGAGGAATACCAGCAGCGCTTCGTCAAGGCCCTGGCCGGCAATCCCACGCCGCAGTTCGAAACCTATTTCCAGCGCCCGGACGGCACGCGCGTGCCCGTGCTGATCTTCGAAGCGCCGCTGGTGGACAAGAACGGCCAGCAGACGGGCTGGATGGGTTCCGTGCTCGACATCTCGGACCGCAAGCGGGTCGAGGAGCTCAATCGCCAGCAGCAGGAAAAACTGCAAACGAGCTCGCGCCTGGCCACCATGGGCGAGCTGGCGTCGATGCTGGCGCATGAACTGAACCAGCCGCTGGCGGCCATTTCCAGCTACACGACAGGGGCCTTGAATTTGATCCGCCGCGCCATCGACAGCGGCGCCCCCGTCGAGCCGGCCACCCTGAAGCCGGCGCTGGAACAGGCCAGCGCGCAGGCGCAGCGGGCCGGCCAGATCATCCGCAGCGTGCACGATTTCGTGCGCAAGAGCGAGCCGCAGCGCCAGGATATCGCCATCCGCACCCTGATCGACGGCATCCGCGCGCTGATCGACCTGCAGGCGCGCAAATACTATGTCACCATCCAGGAAGAGCTGCCGCCGGACCTGCCGCTGCTGCGCGCCGATCCCGTGATGATCGAGCAAGTGCTGCTGAACCTGACGCGCAACGCCATCGAGGCGATGCAGGATGCGGCGCCGGGACGGCGTATCATGCGCCTGCGGGCCAGCCACGACGCGCAGCAGGGCATGGTGACGGTGGACGTGATCGACCATGGCCACGGCATTGCGCAGGACGTGGCCGAGCGTCTGTTTTCGCCGTTTTTCTCGACCAAGTCCGAAGGCATGGGCATGGGCCTGAACATCTGCCGCACCGCCATCGAATTTCACGGCGGCGCGCTGACCTTCGGCGCCAATCCCGCTGGCGGTACCATCTTTACATTCAGCGTGCCGGCTGCGCCGCGCGCGCCGCACTCGCATTAACGAATAACGCATAACGACAATCCGGAGACACCATGCTGCACATCATTGACGACGAAGAAGTCGTACGCGACTCCCTGTCCTGGCTGGCCGCCTCGCGCAGCATCGAGGCGCGCAGCTACGCCAGCGCCCAGCAATTTCTCGATAGCCTAGACGGCGGCTTCGACGCCGCCGGCGACTGCGTGCTGCTCGACGTGCGCATGCCCGACATGAACGGCATCGCCCTGTTCGACCAGCTGGTCAAGCGCGACCTGACGGCGCGCCTGCCCGTGATCTTCCTCACCGGCCACGGTGACGTGCCGATGGCCGTCGACAGCCTGAAACGGGGCGCCTTCGATTTCTTTGAAAAGCCGTTCAACGACAACGACCTGATGGACCGCGTGCAGCAGGGCCTGGCCAACTCGCGCCAGGCCGGCGAACTGGCCGCCGTGCACGCGCGCCTGGCCACCCTGTCGACGCGCGAACGCGAAGTGCTGGACCTGATTTTGGCGGGCAAGATGAACAAGGTGGTGGCCGACAAGCTGGGCATCAGCATGCGCACAGTGGAAGTCCACCGCGCGCATATCTTCGACAAGATGCAGGTCAAGACGGCGGTGGAGCTGGCGGGGTTGTTGAAGTAGGCTGAAATCTGGGGTCAGCCCCCCCATGCCGCTGGCGTCAAGCTCTGTGCCAACGCATCCGGTGGTCTGACCCCGACCTTAATCACTCGTCATGATGCTCGTGATGCTCCGCCGCCCCATGCTTCCAGTAGCTGGCCACATGCAAGTGCTGCCTCGGCACCCCGGCTTCAATAAAATGCCCGCGCAAGCCCTGCACCTGCGCATGTTCGCACGCCACCCATACGTAGCCGTCGCCCTCTGACGGCAGCGCGATCTGGCGCAAGGCGTCGAGCAACAGCAGTCCCTTGCGGCCATTGCGCGCCACCCAGCGCACGTCCAGCTGCGCCGCGCTATCGAGCGTGATCTGTTCGCCGTCTTCGACGATTTCGATCACGACAATCGCCCGCGCCGTGGCCGGCAACTGCTCCAGGCGGCGGGCAATGGCCGGCAAGGCCGTCTGGTCGCCCACCAGCACATACCAGTCAAAATCGAGCGGCACCAGCATCGAGCCGCGCGGCCCGCCCACGCCAAGGGTCTGGCCGGGCGCGGCCTGCGCCGCCCAGCTGGCTGCTGGCCCGTCGCCATGCAGCACGAAGTCGATTTCCAGCTCGCGCCGCTCGGCGTCATAGCGGCGTGGCGTGTAGTTGCGGGCGATGGGGCGCGGCCCTTCCGCATACTGGATGGGATTGGCGCCATTGCCCAGCACGGGGAACACGGGCGTGGTCTGGCCCGGCGCGGGGAAGAACAGTTTCACGTGGTCGTCGTGCGCCGGCGAGACAAAACCGTCCAGGTCATCGCCCGCCAGCGTGATGCGGCGCATGTGCGGCGTCAGCTGTTCGGTGCGCACGACGGTCAGTACGCGCAGTTTCAAATCGTGGCGCACGCGCTCGATGGCGTGCGAGCGTGGTGTTGCAGGTGAGGCGGTAGTCATTGCTTGTCCTTGTAAAGTGGGCTCAGTGGCCGTCGACGATGGCGTGCGCCGCCTGTTCCAGCACGGCGGACACGCGCTCGGCTTCCGCGTCGCTCCAGTTGGTCTTGTTCAGCAACAGCGCATGCTTGAGGGTGTGCATGGCCTGGCGCACGCGCTCGGGCAAGGCGTTGCGCGCCTGGACGCGGGCAAACATGTCGAGGCGGGCCAGGATGCCGTCCACCTGGGCGCGGTTCTCGTCGAGATACACGCGGCCGAGGTCCGTGATCGTGTAGAGCTTCTTGCCGCTGGCGCTTTCGCCCGACGTGACGTGGTCCTGCTCTTCCAGCAGGGTCAATGTCGGATACACGGCCCCGGGGCTGGGGGCATAGGCGCCGCCGCAACGCTCTTCGATGGCCTTGATGATTTCATAACCATGTCGGGGGCTGATTTCGATCAGCGCCAGCACGATCAGGGGCAGGTCGCCGCGGCCGAAGACGCGCTCGGCCCGTTCGCCGCGCCCGCCCCGGCCACCGGGGCCGCCATGGCCCATGCCGTCGCCGCGCTCGTCGAAGCCGCGCGGGCCGCGCGGGCCGCGGCCATGCATGAAGTATTCGTGATGGTGTTCGTGGCGATGCCCGCCGTGATGGTGATGGTGATGCTGGCCGCCGTGGCCGTGTTCTGCGTGGTGTGAGTTTCTCATGTTCTCTCTTTAAAGATATATCGTTAGTAGGTATCGACATTTTATAACGATATATCGATAAGTCAAGGAGAAATTTGTTATGCTCGTCTTTCCTCAATCGACACGCCCATGCCATGCCTGACAAAACCGTTGCTGAAAAAATGTATGTAAAAAATGCCAAAGCCCTGGCCGTGCTCAATGACGACGGCGAGCATGCCGCCTTGCTGGCGCAATTGCCGGCAGAGCGGCGGGTGGGTGAAGGAGAGCGCGCCGACTGGATACTGCTGTTCGCGCGCAGCCGCGCGGAACTGGAGCAGTTCCTGCCGGCGGCGCACGCGCGCCTGGCGCCCGGCGGCGCGGTCTGGGTGGCGTACCGCAAGGGTGGCATCAAGGCGGGCAGCGATATCCATCGCGACGATATCCGCCTGTATGCGCAGGAAACAGGGTTCGACAGCGTGGCGATGGTCGCCATCGACGCCGACTGGTCGGCGCTGCGCCTGAAGCAGGCGTAAAACGAGGCTAAGCGATGCCGTGCAGCGCCAGCGCCCATTCGACGTGTTCGCGCACGATGGCCGACGGGTGCTCGCGGCGCGACAGCAGGGCCGCGACGATGTCGGCCTGGCCCCGGGCCTTTGTCGCCGCGTTGCCCATGCCCACGGCCAGGTTGCGCAGCCAGCGTTCGTGGCCGATGCGCCGGATCGCGCTGCCTTCCATGCGGCGGTTGAATTCCTCTTCCGTCCAGGCGAACAGTTCCACCATGCCGGCGCTGCCCAGGCTGTGGCGCTCGTCGAAATCGGGCACGACGGCGCGCTGGGCGAACTTGTTCCACGGGCAGACGGTCTGGCAGTCGTCGCAGCCGTACACCTTGTTGCCGATCAAGGGGCGCATCTCGACGGGAATGGCGCCTTTCAGCTCAATCGTCAGGTAGGAGATGCACCGGCGCGCGTCGAGCTGATACGGCCCCAGGATGGCTTGCGTCGGGCACACCGTGATGCACGCGGAGCACTGGCCGCAGCGCGGCGTTTCGGGCGGATCGACGGGCAGCGGCACGTCGATGAGGATCTCGCCGAGGAAAAAGAAGGAACCGCCCTGGCGGTTGATCAGCAAGGTGTGCTTGCCGCGCCAGCCCAAGCCTCCCTTTTGCGCCAGCTCGACTTCCATCACGGGCGCCGAATCGCTGAAGACGCGGTAGCCGAAGTCGCCGATCTCGCCCTTGATGCGGTCGGCCAGCTGCTGCAGGCGCGAACGCATCACCTTATGGTAGTCGCGGCCACGCGCATACACGGAGATCACGGCCGCCGCAGGGTCGGCATCGCGCGCCGCCTCGTGCGCGCGCCAGTCCGGCCCCAGCGCCGGCGGCAGGTAGTTCATGCGGGCGCTGATGGCGCGCACCGTGCCCGGCACCAGCTCGGCCGGGCGCGCGCGCTTCATGCCGTGGCTGGCCATGTAATCCATTTCGCCGTGATACCCTGCATCGAGCCACGCCTGCAAGGGCGCTTCCATGTGCGACAGGTCCACATCGGCGATGCGCACCTCGGCAAAACCCAGTTCGCGCCCCCATTCCTTGATGGTGCGCGCCAGGACGGCGAGATCGGTGACGGTGGCGGACATAGGGGACTTTACGGAAAACGGCAGGCGCGCGGGCGGTTACAATGACAGCAGCCTCCATTTTATGCGATACGGAAGATAATGACCGAACACTTCACAGCCCACCTCCACGACGAAGCCGGCACCGCCGCGCTGGGCGCCGCGCTGGCGCGCGCGCTGGCGCCGGGCCTGGCGATCTACCTGCACGGCGACCTGGGCGCCGGCAAGACGGCCCTCACGCGCGCCCTGCTGCACGCGGCCGGCCATGCGGGCCACGTCAAAAGCCCCACCTACACCTTGTCCGAACCGTACACGGTGCGGCTCGACGGCCAGAGCGTCAACGTCATCCACTTCGACCTGTACCGCATGGGCAGCGCCGAGGAATTCCTCGACGCGGGCTTTCGCGAAGACTTCGACGGGCGCAATATCTGCATCGTCGAATGGCCAGAGAAAGCCGAACCGGTGCTGCCGCCTGCCGACCTGAATATTTATTTGAACGTTGCGGGTACAGGACGTGATGTAGAATTGCAAGCGTCTTCTGAATTGGGTCTGTCATGCCTTCACCGTCTCAAATTCGCCCCGAACCTTTGATCTCCTCGCCCATCACCCGGCGCACGGTGCTCAAGGCCGGCGGCACCCTGCTGTTGTCCGTGTTCGCGCCGATGTCGGCGATGGCGGCGCAAATTCTCGCCGTGCGCGTCTGGCCAGCCGAGGACTACACGCGCGTCACCCTGGAAAACGACAGCATCCTCAAGGCGACCCACTTCATCGTCAAGGACCCGGAGCGGCTGGTGGTCGACATCGAAGGCCTGGAACTCAATCCCACCTTGAAGGGCCTGGTGGCGAAGATCCAGTCGAACGACCCGTACATCAAGCAGGTGCGCGTGGGCCAGAACCGGCCCAATGTCGTGCGTCTCGTGTTCGACCTGAAAGAGGAAGTCACGCCGCAGCTGTTTACCCTGCCGCCGGCCGGCTCCTACAACCACCGTCTGATCTTCGACCTGTATCCCGTGCGCGAACCGGACCTGATCGCGCAGATGATCGAAAAGGGCGACTGGTCGAGCGACCCGGCCAAGCCGCCCATGGCCGACACGCATACGCCGCCGCCCGCGCTGCCGCTGCCCGAGAGCGGCAAGCCGCCCGTGGCCGCCGTGACGCCGGTAACGCCCACCGTGCCGCCCGTGCCCGAACTGCGTCCGGAGCAGCGCCCCGAAGCGCGCCCCCTGCCGGGCCAGAAAGTGGTGCGCATGATTACCATCGCCCTCGATCCCGGCCACGGCGGCGAAGACCCGGGCGCCATGGGCAGCCGCGGCAGCCGCGAAAAAGACGTGGTGCTGGCCATCGCCAAGCGCCTCAAGACCAAGCTGGAATTGCAGCCGAACATGCGCGTCATGCTCACGCGCGACGCCGACTTCTTTGTTCCGCTGGGCATGCGCGTGGAAAAGGCGCGCAAGGTGCAGGCCGACCTGTTCGTCTCGATCCACGCCGACGCCTTCATCCAGCCGACGGCGCGCGGCTCGTCCGTCTTCGTGCTGTCCGAAAAAGGCGCCACCTCGACGGCCGCCCGTTGGCTGGCCAACAAGGAAAACCAGGCCGATCTGATCGGCGGCGTGAACGTGAAGAACCACGACAAGCAGCTGGCCAGCGTGCTGCTCGACCTGTCGACGACGGCGCAGATCAATGACAGCATGAAGCTGGGCAAGGCCGTGCTGCGCGAAATCGGCGGCATCAACCGCCTGCACAAGGGCTCCGTCGAGCAGGCCGGCTTCGCCGTGCTGAAAGCGCCCGACATCCCTTCCATCCTGATCGAGACGGCCTTCATCTCGAATCCGGAGGAAGAAGCCAAGCTGACCGACAACGGCTACCAGGACCAGATGGCCGACGCCATCGTCACGGGCATCAAGAATTACTTTGCCAAGAATCCGCCGCTGGCGAAAAGCCGTTTGACCTGACATGAAAGCCTAGCATGAGCAAGAGCACCTTTGGCCAGCTGCCGGCCGTGACCATCCGCGCCGCCGATGGCGCGCAGGCGACCGTCACCCTGTACGGCGGCCACCTGGTCTCGTGGCAAACCAGCGATGGCCAGGAGCGCCTGTTCTGCAGCCGCGATTCCGCCCTCGACGGCAGCCGCGCCATCCGTGGCGGCGTGCCCGTGATCTTCCCCCAGTTCGGCGCGCGCGGCACGGGCATGCGCCACGGCTTTGCGCGCGTGGCGACCTGGCAGCTGGAATCGACGGGCGACGCCGATGGCGCCGCATGGGCGCAATTCAGCCTGCAGCACACGGACCTGCCGGAGGCGATCGCCGCCAGCTGGCCCTGGGCCTTCACCTTGCGCCTGCGCGTGGCCGTCAAGGCACAGGTGATGGAGCTGCACCTGTCCGTGCACAACACGGGCGAGCAGGCGTTTCCATTTTCGGCCGCCCTGCACAGCTATTTTGCGATCGATCAATTAAGCGAGGCGCGCATTGGCGGCCTGCAGCGCGTGCGCTATTCGGACGAGACGCCGCAAGATGCCTTGCAGGCGGAAGAGGTGCTGCAATTTTCGGACAAGCTGGACCGCATCTACTACCAGCTGCCGGGCGCCCTGACCCTGCAGGCGGGCACCGCCACCCTGCGCCTGGAGCAGCAGGGCTTTACTGACGCGGTCGTGTGGAACCCGGGCGCGCAAGACGCGGCCGCCCTGCCCGACCTGGCCGACGACGAATACCAGCGCTTCATCTGCATCGAGCCGGCCCTGATCCAGCCCGATACGCTAGCCGCCGGCGCCGCATGGACCGGGCGCCAGCGCCTTGAATTTATTTAATTCGATTCCTTGATGATGCGGCCATTCGCAGGTTGGATCGGGCGCGCATTGAGCGGATACAAACGGCTGAACAGCGCCATCTGCGCCGGCGACGCCTGCACCGGCTGCTTCATCACCAGCCACAGCACGCCTTCGCTGCAAGGTGGCTCCGTCATCGATCCCATGTAGGTGTAGTAATCACGCCGCGCCGGCAGCATCTCGGCCGGGTCGAGCAAAATGGTCGGCTGCATGGTCTCGAATTTTTCCAGCGGCAGGTTGTTCCACACGGTCTGGATGGTCGCTTGCGGCGCCCCCCGCTCCAGCAGCAGCGCCAGCACGGCTTGCCGCCCTTCCGCATCGCGGTGCACCAGGTGCACCACCATCTCGAATGCCTTGCCATTGATGCGCTCTTCGGACGGCCGGTGGAAATGGAATTGCTGCAGTTCGAACATGCGGTTCTGCACCGTGATGTAATTGCCGCCGCTCACGCCCACCTGCACCGTGTGCCCATTGTCGACCACATTGAACGACGACGGGTGGTAGTCAAAGCTGATCTGCTCGAGCTCCACCTTCATGCCATCGCGGATATCGATCGGCGACTGGCGGTTGCCATTGCCGCACTTGGCCCAGTCGACATTGATCTTGCTCCAGTTGGCCGGGCCGCTGTCGCCTTCGTACGACCAGTGCGTGCCGCGCGCCACGGGCGGCGGTGGCGGCGGGGCGGCCTTCACCACGGCGGCGCGCTTGGCGCGGGCGGCGGCGCGGGCCGCCTGGGTGGCGCGCATTTCCGCCAGGCGCGCCGCGATGCGTTCGGACAGGTCGACCTCGGCCGCTTCTTCCTTCTCGCGCGCCGTGGGCGCGACGACGACAGGCGCCTTGGCTTCCTTGCCCTTTACCGATTCGGTCAGGGTTTTCATGGCGGCCGCGCGCGCCGACGCCGACATGGGCGCGGAGGCGGCGGCGCTCGCCGAAGCGGGGGCATCTTTGGCGCTTGCCATGGCCGCCATCGCGGCAAGGCTGCAAGCTAACAGGGCGCTCAAATGTCGCATGGAAATCCAGAAAGTGAGAATACCCTCTGGTTTACGGCTGGAAAGCAACAAAACTTGAATCAGCGCGGGAGTAAAACAGAAACAACGCAGAGAAAAACGGGATCCGGGGCCGGCTGCGGGCTGTGCCGCAGCGCGCTTGCCCCGGATCCATGCGGCTTTACGCCGACTTGCCGACCATGCGCTTATAGAGTTTCCACAAGCCGCCCAGTACCACCGGCACGACGGCGGCGCCGACACCGATCAGCACGATCAAGGTCAGGTGGTCGCGGATCCACGGGATATTGCCGAAGAAGTAGCCCGCCGTCACCAGACCGACCACCCACAACAGGGCGCCCGTGACGTTGTACATCTGGAAGCGCGCATGCGTCATGTCGGAAATGCCGGCCACGAACGGGGCGAAGGTGCGCACCACCGGCACGAAACGGGCCAGGATGATGGTCTTGCCACCGTGCTTTTCAAAGAATTCATGCGTGCGGCGCATGGCATCCTTGTTGATCCAGCGGTAATCGTGGGTAAACACCCTTTGCCCGATGGCTTCGCCTATCCAGTAATTGAGCGTGTTGCCCGTGACGGCGGCTGTCACCAGCAGCGCGATCAGCAAGCCCAGGTGCATCTGTCCCGTCGCGCAAAACGCGCCGGCGATAAACAATAAGGTATCCCCAGGGAAGAAAAACAGCACCACGAGGCCTGTCTCGCAAAAAATAATGGCAAACAGCACTGCATACACGAGGGTACCGTACTGCTCGATCAAGAGACCCAGCGTCTTGTCGACATGCACGATCATGTCGAGGAATTGCACAAAATCCATATATTTTTCCCTAAAGGTAGCGGCGGAATCATACACCACCCGGCCAGCGCAACGGCAGTCCCCGGGCCGATATTTCGTGATTAATTCGGCAGCGCCCTTGGCGATGTGGCATTTTAAGTAAAGGTTAAGGAAACGCCGTCTCGGCAGGCAACGGTCAGGATTGCCATCTGCAATGTTTTTACAACGAAATATTGCCATTCCGGTATACACTTTCTGCACGGCGCAACCCGCGCCCACCAGGAGAAAACATGTATCGACACCCACTGAGCGGCCTGACCATGGCCACCGTACTGGGCCTTGCACATCTGACGGCCAACGCGGCGCCTGTCCAGATCAAGGCGCCCGCCGAACTGCCCGCCAAGGCGACCATGGCCGACGTGATCAAGGCCTCGAAACCATCCGACTGGCGTGCGCTGGACCCGGACAACACCTTATATATGGACATTCCCGCCGGCCGCGTGGTGATCGAACTGGCGCCCGACTTCGCACCGAAGCACGTGGCCAACATCAAGGCCTTGGTGGCGGAACAGTATTACGACGGCCTGGCCATCACGCGCGCGCAGGATAACTGGGTGGCGCAGTGGGGCGATCCGAACGAGAAACATCCCAAGCCGATCCAGCATGCCCAGCGCACCCTGCCCGGCGAATTCACGGTCCCCCTGAAAAACGTCAAGAGCTTCACGCGCCTGCCGGACGTCGACGGCTATGCACCGCAGGTGGGCCATTCGAACGGCTTTCCGTCCGCGCGCGACCCGAAAACCGGCACGGCCTGGCTCACGCATTGCTATGCCACCGTGGGCGTGGGCCGCGACAGCGCCAGCGACAGCGGCGGCGGCACCGAGCTGTACGCCGTCATCGGCCAGTCGCCGCGCCACCTGGATCGCGACATCACGGTCGTCGGCAGGGTCGTCTCCGGCATGCCATTGCTGTCCACCCTGCCGCGCGGCACGGCGCCCATGGGCTTTTACGACAACCCCGAGAAAAACGTGCCGATCAAGTCCATCCGCCTGGCTGCCAGCGTGCCACCGGAGCAGCGCAGCCACCTGGAAGTGATGCGCACCGACAGCGCCGCCTACCAGGCCGTGCTGGAAGCCCAGCGCCACCGCGGCGGCCCGTGGAGCAAGGTCACGGCCGGCCACGTCGACCTGTGCAATGCGCCGATACCGGTACGGGAGGTGGCGAAGTAGCCGGTGCCCGACAATTCGCAACCCGCTATAATCAGGGCATGAACGCTCCCATCACGCCCCACCGCCCGATCCAGGCCCTGCCTGACCAGTTGATTTCGCAAATCGCCGCCGGCGAGGTGGTCGAGCGGCCATCCGCCGTCGTCAAGGAGCTGCTGGAAAACGCGCTCGACTCGGGCGCTACGCAGATCACCGTGCGGCTGGAAGAAGGGGGCGTGAAACGCATCGCGATTACCGACAACGGCCGCGGCATTGATAAAGACCAGCTGCCGCTGGCCTTGGCGCGCCACGCCACGTCAAAGATCGCGTCATTAAGCGACCTGGAAAACGTGGGCACCCTGGGCTTCCGGGGCGAGGCGCTGGCCTCGATCGCCTCGGTCGCCGCCGTCACCCTGACCTCGCGCACGGCCGACGCCGCGCACGCGTGGGAAATCGTCGGCTCGCACAACGGCAGCGTTTCGCCGTCGTCGGGCGCGCACGGCACCACGGTCGATGTGCAGGACCTGTATTTCAACACGCCCGCGCGGCGCAAATTCCTCAAATCCGAGCAGACGGAGTACGGCCACTGCGCCGAAGTCGTGCGCCGCATCGCGCTGGCGCGGCCCGACGTGTCGTTCTCGCTGTCGCACAACGGCCGCACCATCGACCAGTGGAATATCAGCGAACTGGCCAAGCGCAGCGCCCACATCCTGGGCAATGACTTCGCCGAAGCGCGCCTGGCGCTGGACGAATCTGCCGGTACCCTGCGCATTCACGGCTTTGCCGGCTTGCCGACGGCGTCCAAGGCGCGCGCCGACGGCCAGTTCTTTTATGTCAACGGGCGCTTCGTGCGTGACAAGCTGCTCGTGCACGCCGTGCGCATGGCGTATCAAGACGTGCTGCATGGCGACCGCTTCCCGTCGTACGTGCTGGCGCTCGACCTCGATCCGGCGCTGGTTGACGTCAACGTGCACCCGTCGAAGATCGAAGTGCGCTTCCGCGACAGCCGCTCCGTGCACCAGTTCGTCTTCCACGCGGTGCAGCGCGCGCTGGCGCAAACGTCGGCCACGGCCTTCGGCAGCGTGCCGGCACCGCTGCCGGCCGCCTCCACCTTGGGCGGCGATGCGGGTACGGCTCCCGGCGGCCCTGGCATCTGGCGCCGCGAACAGACGCAAACCTCGTTCGATGCGCAATTTACGAATACCTTTGCACCCGCCTCGCCCGGTGCGGCCCGCCCCTTCTTTGCCGATGCGCCAGGCGTGGCGCAGGACACGTCCGCCTACGGCGCCCTGTTCGGCGGCGGCGCATCCTCGCCGATCACGCAGGTGGAGCCGTACATCGCTTCGCCCGAAGCGATGGCGCGCGAAGAATATCCGCTGGGCTTTGCCCTGGCCCAGCTACACGGCATCTATATCCTGGCGCAAAACACCAAGGGCCTGGTGCTGGTCGACATGCACGCGGCGCACGAGCGCATCCTGTACGAACAGCTGAAAAACGCGCTGCAGGCGCAGGTCTCCGGCCACGACATGCAGGTGCAATCCTTGCTGATACCCGTGACGTTTTATGCGGACGCCATCGAAGTGTCAACGGCGAATGAAAACCAGGACACCTTGAAAGCGCTGGGCTTCGACATCGCCGCCCTGTCGCCCACCACCCTGGCCGTGCGCTCCGTGCCGACACTGCTCAAGAACGCCGACGCGCAGACCCTGGCGCGCGACGTGCTGCGCGACGTGCGCGAATACGGCGGCTCGCGCGTGCTGATCGAACGCCAGAACGAATTGCTGGGCACCCTGGCCTGCCACACGGCCGTGCGCGCCAACCGGATTTTATCGGTACAGGAAATGAATGCCCTGCTGCGTCAGATGGAGAGCACGGAACGCGCCGATCAGTGCAACCATGGCCGGCCCACGTGGGTGCAGGTCGAGATCAACGCGCTAGACAAGCTGTTCCTGCGCGGCCAGTAAAAGAGCCTGAAAAACGTCCATGGCGGCGTTGCACTGCCTCGCCGTACTAGCCGTACTGTCTTCGGCAATGCGCCTTGCCCTGAACGTTTTGCCAGTCTCTTTTGCACCACATCATACAAAACCAACATGCAAAACACCCCTCACCTCCCCCTGGCCGTCGCCATCATGGGCCCCACGGCCAGCGGCAAGACGGCCAGTGCGCTGGCCATCGCGCAAGCGATCCCGGCCGAGATCATTTCCGTCGATTCCGCCCTCGTCTACCGGGGCATGGATATCGGCACGGCCAAGCCGTCGCAAGAAGAACTGGCCCAGGTACCGCATCATTTGATCGACATCATCGACCCGCTCGATGCGTATTCGGTGGCGCAGTTCCGCAACGATACCCTGCGCCTGGTGGCGGAAATTTCCGCGCGCGGCAAGCTGCCGCTGCTCGTCGGCGGCACCATGCTGTACTTCAAGGGCCTGGCCGATGGCCTTGACGACTTGCCTGGCGCCGATCCCGTGCTGCGCGCCCGGCTGGAAGAGGACGCGGCCGCCATCGGCTGGCCCGCCATGCATGCGCGCCTGGCGCAACAAGACCCCGTCACGGCGGCGCGCCTGGCGCCGCAAGATGCGCAACGCATCGGCCGCGCGCTGGAAATCATCGCCCTGTCCGGCCAACCCATGTCGGCCCTGCTGGACCGCCGCGAAAAAACCGTGCTGCCGTTCCAGCTGCAATCGTTTGCGCTGGAACCGTCCGACCGCGCCGTGCTGCATGCGCGCATCGCCACGCGCTTCGACCTCATGCTGAAAGACGACGCCCTGCTCGATGAAGTGGAGCAGCTTCGCCGACGCGGCGACCTGCATCCGGGCCTGCCCTCGATGCGCTGCGTGGGCTACCGCCAGGCCTGGGAGTACCTCGATGGCCGTATCGACCGCGCCGCCCTGCGCGAGACGGGCATCATCGCCACGCGCCAGCTGGCCAAGCGCCAGCTGACCTGGCTGCGCTCGATGCCGGAACGCATCGTCATCGATTGCCTGGGCGCTGATCCGGCCAGCACCATGCTGGCACAAATCATCCCTTTGCTGACATAAGCGTCGCCACACAACAACTGGCCAAGCGCTAGCCTCGACTTAGGCTGCGCGCGATGCCGGAGCGCATCGTCGTCGATTGCCTGGGTGCTGATCCGGCCGGTGCCATGCTGGCGCAGATCCAGCCGTTGCTGACACCATTGCAAAAATAATCATGCCTGTGCTGGCGCGTGAAAAATCCGCACATTTTTTTGCGCCGGCATTGACAAGGAAATGGGAAGACTGGATAATGCTCGGCTGTTGGGTGATATAGCTCAGTTGGTTAGAGCACAGCATTCATAATGCTGGGGTCGGTGGTTCAAGTCCACCTATCACCACCAAAGAACATCGATCAGGTTTCCCCTGGTCAAAACCAGCATCCGGTCTGACCGGTCTGTTTGGTGATATAGCTCAGTTGGTTAGAGCACAGCATTCATAATGCTGGGGTCGGTGGTTCAAGTCCACCTATCACCACCA
>NZ_JBXAKW010000009.1:319298-329909 GCF_058798815.1 Janthinobacterium sp. GW822-FHT07A03
AGAATTAGCAGTACCGAAAAACCCGCCCTTGCCTTGCGCAGCGGCGGGTTTTTTCATTTCCGGCTGCCGCGCATGCGGCCTGCGCGCAACACCCGCCCCCTCCGCATGCAATCGGGGATTGTGGCGAGACGCCGCTGGCGCTTACAATGAGAATAATTCTCATTTATATTATTCATTCCCCATGTCCGCCATCCAGTCCAGCCTGCAACAGCAAGTGCAGTCGCTCTACAGCGAGCATCATGGCTGGCTGGTGGGCTGGCTGCGCAAGAAACTCAGCTGCCCGCATGGCGCGGCCGACGTGGCGCAAGACACCTTCGTGCGCATCATCGCTTCGCGCGACGCCCTGTTCGGCATGCGCGAACCGCGCGCCTATCTGTCCACCACGGCGAAGCGCTTGCTGCTCGACCGCGCGCGCCGGCAAGTACTCGAGCGCAGCTACCTGGCGGAACTGGCCCTGCTGGCCGACAGCCTGCCCGGCGCGCCGTCGCCGGACGAGATCCTGATGGCCGTGCAGGCGCTCGGGCAGATCGCCACGGCGCTGGCCGGCTTGTCCGCCAGGGCGCGCGACGCCTTCTTGCTGCATTATCTGGAAGAACAGCCGCAGGCCGCCGTCGCCGCGCAGCTGAACGTCTCCACGCGCATGGTGCAAAAATACCTGGTGCAAGCCTTGCTGGCCTGCCGCCACGCCTGCCCGGCCATGGCGGCATGAAGGGCGCGCGCACCGACGCGGCAGCCGAACAGGCCGCGCAGTGGATCGTGCGCCTGAGCGCCGACGACCCGGCCGAGCGCGAACAGGCGCGGTCCGGCTTCGCCGCATGGAAGGCGGCCGATCCGCTGCACGCGAACGCAGCGGCCGGCATGGAAAACCTGCTGCGCCAGTTGCACGCCGTGCGCGAGCCGGCCGGCGGCGACCACCGCCCCGCGCGGGCCGCCCTGGCCGCCATCGCCCCCGATCGTCCCCGCCAGCGCCTGCGCCAGCTGGCCGCCGCCAGTGCCATGGTCACGCTACTGCTGACCGGCGCACTGGCCCTCGGCGAACATCCCGCCTACCTGCTGGCCGACCTGCGCAGCCCCACGGGGCAATGGCAGACGCATACCCTGGCCGACGGCAGCCGCCTCACCCTGGCCGGCGGCAGCGCCGTCAACGTGCGCTTTACTGCGGGCGAGCGGCACGTGGAACTGGTGCGTGGCGACATCCTCATCGACGTGGCCAAGGATGCGCAGCGCCCCTTCATCGTCGACAGCAAGCAGGCGGCGATCCGCGCGCTGGGCACGCGCTTTAGCGTGCGCAGGGAAGACGGCGCCACCATTCTGAACATGCTGGAGTCAAAAGTACTGGCGCAAGTGCCGCAACACCCGGCCGTCGTGGTGCAGGCGGGCCAGCGCACGCGCATCACGGACGATGGCGTGGGGCCCATCACGACCATCGATGCGGTCAGCGTGCAGCAAGCGTGGCGCGCGCACCAGCTGGTGGTCGACGACCAGCCACTGGCCGAAGTGCTCGACGAGCTGGCGCGCCACCGTCCCGGCCAGCTGCATTACGACCGCGCGCAGATCGCCGGCATCCGCGTAGCGGCCGTACTGCCGCTGGACGACACGGACAAGGCGCTGCAGCTGTTGATCGACAATTTCCCGCAGCTGCGCATCCGCATGCTGACGCGCTACCTGGTGATGGTCGACGCGCCAAGCACTGGCACCGCAAAAAAATAATTTGCCACGCAGGTTCGTGTTGGCGCATCTCGCGCGTCAAGGCAGCTGAGATCATTCAAAAAAGGCTGTCACCATGTCCGTCCAAGTCCTGACCGTTTCCTCCCCGCGCGCCCTGCGCACGCGCTTGCGCCCGCTGGCCCTGGCCGCCCTGCTGCTGGCCAGCGCTGGCCTGCACGCCCAGGCGCTGGCGCAAACGGCGCCCGCCACCGCCAGCTACAGCATTCCCGCCGGTCCGCTGGCCGGCGCCCTGAACCGCTATGCCCAGCAGGCTGGCGTGTCCATCGTCATCGACGCGGCCAAGGTGCAGGGGCTGCAGACGGCCGGCCTGCAAGGCAGCTACGCCATCGACGACGGTTTCGCCGCGCTGCTGCGCGGCAGCGGCTACGCCATCGGCAAGACGTCCACCGGCTATGTGCTGGTGGCCGCGCCAGCGTCCGCCCCCACGGCGGCGGCCAGTGCCGCCTCGGCGGCCGAGCGTACCATGCCCTCGATTACCATCGTCGGCCAGGCCGAGCAAGGCGCCACCACGGAAGGCAGCGGTTCCTACACGGCGCGCAAGCTCACCATCGGCAAGGGTGAGCAATCGATGAAGGAGATTCCCCAATCGGTGAGCGTGCTGACGCGCCAGCGCCTGGACGACCAGGGCATCACGGACTTGCGCGAAGCTGTCAACAACGTCACCGGCGTGGTCGGCGTGCATGGCGTGGGCCCGGGCGTGGTCATCACGGCGCGCGGCTTCCAGATCGACCAGTGGCAGTACGACGGCGTGCCCATCGATCGCAACACCTATGCGCTGGGCAACTGGGGACAGGAAAACATGGTCATCTACGACCGCCTGGAAGTGCTTCGCGGCGCCTCCGGCATGCTGGTCGGCACGGGCAGCCCCGGCGGCTCCGTCAACCTGGTGCGCAAGCGCCCGCTGGCCACGCGCGCAATCACGCTGACGGGGCGCGCCGGGTCCTGGGACCACTACGGCGCCCAGGTCGACATCAGCAGCCCCCTGAATGCAGCAGGCACCCTACGCGGACGCGCCATCATCGACGAGGACGACAACCACTCCTTCATCGACCAGGTATGGAGCAAGAACCGCACTCTGTATGCAGCGCTCGACTACGACCTGGCGCCCGCCACCACCGTGGGCCTGGCCGCCAGCCACGTCAAGGCCCACGGCCGCCCCACGTTCATCGGCCTGCCCCGCTACGCGGACGGCAGCGAACTGCCGCTGCCGCGCTCCACCTTCACGGGTGCCGACTGGAACCGCAGCCTGGTGGAACAGAACACCGTCTACCTGGACCTGGAACACCACTTCAATACGCAATGGAGCCTGAAAGCCTCGGCGCTGGGCATGAATGAAAGCACCAGTTCCACCCACCAGCGCACGGCCTTCGCCATCAATCCCGACGGCAGCGGCGCGCGCTATGGCGACTTTTCCACCGATTTCGACAACCGCAAGCGCGGCATCGACGCCTTCGTGCGCGGCAAATTCGACGGCCTGGGCATCGCGCAGGAAGTCGTCGCCGGCGCCAGCTATGTCAGCATGACGTCGAACGACCGCTATGCGCGCGCGTGGGAAACGGGCGCGGATATCTTCAACATCAAGCACCATCGCCCGTGGCAGGACTTCGACAGCATCGCCGCGCGCGGCGTGAGCAGCTACAGCACCTACGACATGCGGCAGAAAGGGCTGTACGCCACCTGGAACGGCCAGCTGACGGGCAAGCTGAAAGCCCTGCTGGGCGGGCGCTTCAGCTGGTACGACTTCTTGTATGCCACGCCGGACGGCTACCGCGACGCCACCCGCGCCACGGCCAAGTTCACGCCATCGGTAGGGCTGATCTATGCTTTGACGCCGCAATGGTCGGCCTATGCCAGCTATGCGGACGTGTTCCAGCCGCAGACAAACCACGACGTGGCAGGCCGCACCCTCAAGCCGATCACGGGCAGCAGCTACGAAGGCGGCATCAAGGGGGAACTGGTGGACGGCAAGGTGAACACCGCGCTGGCCGTGTTCCGCTATGACCACAAGGACCGCGCCATCACCGACTACGCTGCCGGTTTCGCCTGCGACGGCTGGTACTGCTCGCGCGCCTCGGGCAAGGTGCGCAGCCAGGGCCTGGAAGCGGAAGTGTCGGGCGAAGTGGCGCGCGGCCTGCAGCTGTCGGCCGGCTATGCCTACACGACGACGACCTACCTCGATGATCCGGACAACAAGGGCCAGGTCTTTTCCACGTGGACGCCGAAGCACATGCTGCGCCTTTGGTCCAGCTATACCCTGCCCGGCGCGTGGGACAAGTTCAGCGTGGGCGCCGGCACCAGCCTGCAAAGCCATACGGTCGATACCGAACGCACGTTCAAGGTTGCCGGCTTCTCGATCTGGAATGCACGCCTGGGCTGGCAAGCCACGCCGCAAGTGGCCCTGTCGGTCAACGTCAACAATCTGTTCGACAAGCGCTACATCATCCCGGCCTACAACACCACCGGGTCGAACAACTATTATGGCGACCCGCGCAACGTGCAGTTCACCCTGAAGTACACGCCGAAGTGGTAGGACGATTGAAAAGCTGAGGACCGGCACGCCGGCCGCGCCGCGTGACTGACAGTGCCACCGGCATTCAGTTCGCGCCGCGGCCGGGATTTTCGGCTAAGATGATGGCGCGGCGTTGCGCCGCACCGCATCGTGCATCGGCCTCTCATTCATCTACACCGTCAATGGAACAAAAAGACAAGTCTTGGGTCACTTCGGTGGACGTCGCCAAACGGGCCGGCGTCTCGCGCTCCGCCGTCTCGCGCACGTTCACGCCCGGCGCCAGCGTGGCGCCCGAAACGCGGGCCCGCGTGATGGAAGCGGCGCAGTCGCTGGGCTACCAGGTCAACATCCTGGCGCGCAGCATGAACCAGGGCCAGAGCAACCTGGTGGGCGTCGTCATCACGGGCTTCACGGATCCGTTCCGCGTGGCCCTGCTGGGCGAAGTCACGCGCAGCCTGAGCGAACATGCACTGGTGCCGCTGCTGATGAATGCGGAAGATCCAGAACGCCTCAGCGAATTGCTGCGCATCCTCCTCAGCTACAAGATTTCCGGCGTCATCATGACGTCCGGCTCGCCGCCGTCCGCCGTGGCGACGGAATACCTGCAGCGGCAAGTGCCCGTGGCCATGATCAACCGCGCGCGCGACCTGAAAGGCGTGGACGTGGTCAACAGCGACAACCGCCATGGCGGCGAACTGGCGGCCAGCACCCTGCTCGACAGCGGCGCCAAACGGCTGGCTTTCGTCAATACGCGCGCCAGCAGCTTCAGCGGCATCGCGCGCGGCAAGGCCTTCCTCGACCACCTGGCGCCGGCCGTGGCGAAGAAGCGCTGCACGGCCGGCGAATACCTGGCCGACGCCATCGGCTACCAGGCGGGCCAGGAAGCGGCCGAGGCCCTGCTCGCCTCGGGCAAGCTGCCCGACGGCGTGTTTTGCGCCACCGACCTGATCGCCTGCGGCTTTATCGACGCGGCGCGCAGCAAGTACGGCATCGACGTGCCGGCGCAATTGCAGGTGATCGGCTTCGACGACATTCCCATGGCGGCGCTCGACGCCTACCAGCTGACCACCATCCGCCAGGATGCGGGCGAACTGGCGCGCCGCGCCGTCAAGAGCCTGGTCGAGCGCATGGAAAAATTCGCCATGCCGGGCCGCCTGAAGGAAGTCCCCGTCACCCTGGTGCGGCGCGGCACGACGCGCTAAGCGCTTCGACATGGCAGATGGCGCAACGCCGTCGTCTGCCGCCCGCCACCGCCCCGCACCGCCCGCCGTTCCCCGTTTTCCACACTTTTCCATCCTCCGCCTGTACTTGTTGACATCGAAAAAAATCCGGGTTACTGTTTGCACACGCGTGCTGCACACGTGTGCAATTTCTTCAAGAAGCCTGTTCTGGGCACACCACTAAAAAAAGCGCCCCGTCCACGGAGGCGTATCAAGGAGACCGTTATGTTGAACCACGTTCTAAGAATCGCCCTGTTCGGCGCCGGGGCCATCGGCCTGGCGGCCTGCACCACCCCCGCCGGCATGCAGCACGATACCGCTGCCAGTGCCGCCGATCCGAAGCTGGCGAAGATCGGCCAGATCGTCGTCGTGTACATGGAAAACCGCAGCTTCGACCACCTGTTCGGCACCTTCCCCGGCGCCGACGGCATCGCCAATGGCCGCTCGCCCGACACCACCACGCAGACCGGCCCCGATGGCAAGCCGTATGCGATGCTGCCCGCCGTGGCGCTCGACAAGGGCGGCCTGGACCAGCGCTTCAAGGGCGACATCGCCAACGCGCCTTTCCACATGGAGCCGAGCGTGTCGCTGGGCGACAAGACGGCCAGTCCCGTGCACGCGTTCTGGACGCACAAGCGCCAGATCAACGACGGCAAGAACGACCGCTTCGTCGTCGAGGGCAATACGGGCGCCCTGCCCATGGGCTACTTCGACGGCAGCAAGCTCAAACTGTGGGCCCTGGCGCAGCGCTACACCCTGGCCGACCGCTTCTTCCAGTCCGCCTACGGCGGCTCCTTCCTCAACCACATGTGGCTGACCTGCGCCTGCACCCCCGTATTCCCGAACGCGCCCAAGTCCATCGTCGCCCAGGATGAGCGCGGCACGGGCCACAAGAAGGGCGAGGAAGCGGAAGTGACGCAGGACGGCTACGCCGTCAACACCATGCAGGGCCCGCTGCTGTTCGACCCGACCAAGAAGCAGACCTTCCTGCCGCCACAAACCATGCCCACCATCGGTGACCGCCTGACGGACAAGGGTATCGCGTGGGTCTATTATGCGGACGGCTACGACATCGCCGTCGCCTCGACCAAGTCGGGCAAGAAGGCCGACGATTTCTCGTATCACCACCAGCCGTTCACCTACTTCAAGCGCTTCATCGACAGCCCGCAGCAGCGCGCCACGCACCTGAAGGACCGCTCCGACATGATCGCCGATGTCCAGGCGGGCAAGCTGCCGCCCGTCTCGTTCTACAAGCCCATGGGCAAGAAGAACATGCATCCGGGGATGGACAAATCGAGCGTGGCGGCAGGCGACGACGAGGGCGTGGCCATCATCAACGCCATCATGGAAGGCCCGCAATGGAAGGATACCGTCATCATCGTCACCACCGATGAAAACGGCGGTTTCTGGGACCACGTGGCGCCGCCCAAAGGCGACCGCTTCGGCCCGGCCACGCGCATTCCCGCCCTTGTCATCTCGCCCTTCAGCGAAGGCGGCCATATCGACCATACCGAGTATGAAACCGTGTCGATCCTGAAGTTCATCGAGGAACGCCATGGCCTGGCGCCATTGAGCGAGCGCGATGCGCGCGCCAACAGCCTGGCCAAGGCCCTCAAGCTGTAATGCCCCCTCTTGCCTGTCTACCCTGGGTGCGCCGTCCTGCGCGGCGCACCCGGGCAACTCACATCCAAAGGAAACGCCATGCTGCACGCACGCCATCTTCCCCTGTCCCTCCTGATGCTCTCCCTGGCCGCCTGTGGCGGCGGCGACGATACGCCGCCCGTCCCTGTCACGCCGCCGGTGACGCCGCCGGTGACGCCACCTGTGACGCCGCCGCCAGCCACCTACTACCAGACCAAGACGCCGTACACGCCGCAGCAGGATGCGGCCACGTATGAAGCGGCGCCGGCCGGCTACGCGCCCGTGTTCACCGAACTGGTGGCGCGCCACGGCTCACGCGGCCTGTCGAGCATGAAGTACGACGCCGCCTTCTACAACGTCTGGCAAAGGGCCGCCGCCGACGATGCGCTCACGCCGCTGGGGCAAAAGCTGGGCGCCGACATCCTGAAACTGATGAAGGCCAACGCGCTGCTCGGCTACGGCGTGGACGGCATCACGGCGCCCGGCTACGGCAACCTGTCGCAGACGGGCATCAATGAGCACAAGCAGCTGGCCGTGCGCATGCTGGCGCGCCTGCCCGCCCTGTTCACGCAACTGGGCGCGAACGCCGCCAGCGCGCCGCGCCAGATCGTCACCGTCAGTTCTGGCGTGGACCGGGCCAAGGACAGCGCCGCATATTTTGCGCAGTCGCTGGCCGCCACGGCACCAAACGTCGCACCGCTGATCACCCTGCCGCCCGCGCCCATCGGCTACCCGGCCGGCAAGCCCGTGGCGCAGCCAGCTGGCACCAACCGCTTCCTGCTGTATGCGCACAAGCTGGTGCCCAAGACGGACCTGGTCACCGATACCCTCGACCGCTACTACCAGACCTACCAGGACAGCCAGGCTTACCAGGCCTACCTGGAAAGCCCGGCTTTCCTGGCCAAGTACTCGGCCATCGACACGGATGCCACGGCGCGCACCCTGGGGCGCGAAGTGCTGGAGCGGCTGTTTACCAAAGCCTTCGTCGACAAGATCGACAACGGCACCTACCGCTTCGCCAACACGGGCACCTACAGTTTCACCAGCGACGACGGCAAATTCACCAACACCGTCACCGGCGACGGCGGCACCACCATCAAGGGACTGGCCGACGCCGCATCGGTGCTGTACAACCTGTACGCAATCATGGCCGGCATGACGAACGAGGTCAAAGCCGACTTCGTGCAGTACATGCCGTCGGACGCGGCCAAGTACCAGGCCTTCGTGCAGGATTACCAGGATTTCTACAACAAGGGTCCCGGCACCACGGAAAGCGCCGGCGTCACCTGGAACTACGTGCGCGCGCTGCGCGACGACTTCTTCACGGAAGTGGACGCCATCGCGCGCGGCGACCTGTCACACGGCGCCAAGCTGCGCTTCACGCATGCGGAAGCCATCATCCCGCTGGCCACGGCCATGGGTCTGAAGACCGTCGTCGGCGCGCTGCCAGCGGCGCAGACCTACAGCTATGACAACAGCAGCTGGCACGGCCTGTACGTGGCACCGATGGCGGCCAACATGCAGTGGGACGTGTACCGCGACGCCAGCGGCAATGTGCTGGTCAAGCTGCTGTACAACGAAAAGGAAACCGACTTCCAGGCCGCCTGCGATGGCGCGCGCTTTGCTGCCGGCAGCCATTTCTATGTGTATGCGAAGCTGAAGACCTGCTACGGCCACGTGGCGCAGTAAGCGGGAAGCGTGGGCGGGCCGGCTCCCAGCCGTGCCCGCCTGATTGACGTTTGATGCTAGGCTTGCGCCTAGATAATCACGTCACGGACTCCCATGCCTCCATCGCTTCCCCTGGCCAGCATCCCGCTGGCCCTGGCCCTCGCCATGTGCGCCGGTCCCGCGCTGGCCGTCGAAGGCTATTACCAGACCAAGACGCCGTATGCGCCGCAGCAGGACCCGGCCACCTATGCCGCGCCGCCGGCCGGCTTCCAGCCCATCTTCACGCAACTGGTGGCGCGCCACGGTTCGCGCGGGCTCACCAGCATGAAGAACGACGCGGCCCTGTATGCGATGTGGCAGCAGGCCGCCGCGCAGGATGCGCTCACGCCCCTGGGCCGCGAACTCGGCCCCGACATCCTGGCGCTGATGAAGGCCAATGCCTTGCTCGGTTATGGCGTGGCGGGTATCGAGCGGCCCGGCTACGGCAATCTGTCGCAGACGGGTATCGACGAGCACCGGCAGCTGGCCGTGCGCATGCTGGCGCGCCTGCCCACCCTGTTTGCGCAAGTGGGGCAGGACGCCGCGATGGCGCCGCGCCAGCTCGTCACCATCCATTCCGGCGTGGACCGCGCGCGCGACAGTTCGCGCTTCTTCACGCAGTCGCTGCTCGAGCACGCGCCAGCGCTGACACCCTTGGTATATCTGCCGCCCGCGCCGGCGCCGTATCCGCGGGGACGCAAGCCCACGGTACAGCCGATATTGCAGCCCGATGGCGTCAACCGCTTCCTGCTGTACGCGCACAAGCTGGCGCCGCAGACGGACCGCGTCACCGATCCGGCCAATCCCTATTACGCCACCTATGCCGCCAGCCAGGCCTACCAATACTATGAACGAAGCAAGCAGCTGGATGTGCTGATGGGCACTCCGGCCAGGCTGCCCGCGGCGACAGCGCATGCGCGCCACGTGCTCGAACGGCTGTTTTCTCCCGCCTTCCTCGACCAGTTTGAACGCGGCCGCGCCAGCTATGCGGACACGGGCAGCTATACCTTCACCAGCGCCGACGGCAAGTTCACGCGCACCATGACGGGCAGCGGCAAGACCGTCATCCGCAGCCTGAATGCCGCCGCGACAAAACTGTACGAGCTGTATGCGATCGCCGCCGGCATGCGACATGAAGTGCCGGCCGATTTCAGCCGCTACATGCCTGCCGAGGACGCGCGCTACTACGCGTATATCGCCGACCACGAGGATTTTTACCAGAAGGGACCGGCCACCACGGAAAGCAGCGGCGTGACGTGGCGCTTTGCGCTGGCCTTGCGTGATGATTTTTTCAATGAGGTCGATGCGCTGGCCAGGGGAAATGTGCGCCACGCGGCGAAGCTGCGCTTCACGCACGCCGAGATGATCATTCCGCTCGCGTCGGCCATGGGCTTGAAGCAGGCGCTGGCCCCCTTGCCGGCATCGCTCAGCTACAGTTATGAAAACAATCCATGGCGCGGCCAGAACGTCTCGCCGCTGGCGGCCAATATGCAGTGGGATGTGTACCGCAACGACGCAGGACAGCTCATCGTGCGCCTGCTGTACAACGAAAAGGAAACGGACTTCCAGGCCGCTTGCGACGGCGCCCGCATCGCGCCGGGCAGCGTCTTTTACGACTATGCGAAACTGAAAACCTGCTACGGACACGTGGCGGCGCGCTGACGCGCTGATAGTGCGCGCCGCCAGCGCGCTTTACTTCAAGGTCGGCATGGCAAACTCCGCACCGGCTGCCGTCGAGGCCGGCCAGCGCTGCGTCACCGCCTTCTGCTTCGTATAGAAACGCACCGATTCCGGGCCGTGCGCATG